>JADZCU010000036.1 GCA_020851415.1 Candidatus Peregrinibacteria bacterium
GAGATTGAGACAATTTTGGGTAAAGCTGAAGTCCGCAAAGTGTTTATGACAGAGAAAAAACAGATGATCGTTGGTTGTAAGATTATCAGCGGCCATGTGGAACGTGTGAAAGTTCGGGTGTTCCGCAAGGATGAAAAAGTTGGTGATGGAAACATTACGACTCTCAAACATTTTGATAAGAATGTGAACGAAGTGACCGAGGGAAACGAATGTGGAATTATGTACACCGGATTTATGCCGCTGGTTGAAGGTGATGTTCTGGAAGCTTATAAGATGGAGAAACGAGTGAGAACGCTTTAAGAGCTGAGGCTCGGTATAGGGTATAAAGGGGTTAGGGCTGTGAACCAGTATAAAGTATTTGATTTTTTTGATACATGGAGGCGGTGGGTGGTAACCTATTGCCTTTTTTGGTGCTCTGAATTGAGGTTGTCTTGGCTACGCCATTACGTACACCCGGAGGGGGTGGGCTTTGGTTGAGCATCGTCCGTTGACAAATTTTCCGTTTGTGATAAAAGGTGCGAGTAATTTCAAGCCTGCTTGAGAAAGTGTTGTGGGCTTCGTTCGATCTTTGAAACTTTCGACATGGTAGCAACGTGGCTGCAGAATGGTTTGTATTTTTACACACTTTCCTGCAGTTACGTTGTGTACGGACTGCATCCTGCGCAATGTGCGCAGGGATTTTGCTGGAGTTTTTCTATGACTACTCACGATTCTTCTCAACCAATCACCCATCCCGAGGCCTTTTTCTGGAGCGCGCTTGAGCAGTATGTGATCACCGCTGAGCAGATGATTTCCAACTTTGACCGGTGCATCACCAACTCGCGCAACCAGACCGAAGGCGCTGCTCCTGTTGGCAGCCCCGTCTTTGCGTTTTACACGGATGGCCACAAGCTTTTTTCGGATGGCCTGAAGCTGGCGAAGTCGTTTTTGAGTCAGAAGGAGCAGATCGACGCCTGGTTTTATGCTGTCGGCAAGCAGCAGGGTGGTGCCCGCGAGCGGTACCTGATCGCGAACCTGGACTGGACCTGCCTGATGTGGCAGTTTGAACCGAACATGATCAGCGTGCTGCTGCCGGACAAGAGTCCGCTGGAGGAAGCTGTTCACGCTGTTCTGGATCAGATTGCTCTGGGGCGGATGCTGGTCAACCGGCTGAGCTATTTATCCGGTCGCCATGTCGAGTTTGATGTAGCCTCTTTTGCGGCAACGCGGAGGAAGGCTCAATTCTCGACGAGGGACTGCACACTTCGGTGCACCCCTCGACCTCTACTGTTTTGTACAGTACTGATGAGTCCATGGAATAGGACGAAAGGTTTTGAAGGGAAAGGTGGTTGCGTCTTTACGCTCACCCGGAGGGTGGGTTGTTCCATAATTGGATTTTGGGTTACTTGTTCTGGGCGACTCTGACAAAAAAAGGCCTCTCCGATTGGGAGAGGCCTTTTGATTTTGCATATTTGAAATTTGCCGGTCTGGCAATTTCTTATAAAGCGTTTACACCACAGGCGCCAGAGAACTGGATTACCATGGTTGTTAATTCTGGATGTTCCATAGCTGTTGTGCCATAGAGACCACGTGTTACGTTCCAGTTTGTACCTGCGTTGAAGCTGGTGAGATTTTCGTACTCAAGATCTGTAGTGTCAGAAAGTACGGCAATGTCACGACCTGCTACTAAGCCGGTGTTGTCTTCAACGGAGATGCCTGTTTCGCTGTCGAATTGAGTTGAACCGCTGCGGATGTTGGTGATTTTTGAAGCGATTGATGAAACTCTTACTGCTGCGCCCATAGCGTGTGTCGCTTTTGTTGTTTTGGCAAAACCACGAACAACTTCTGCAACGTTTGATGGTTCATCGTATGCAGTTACCACCATCATTTCTTCGTCAATGAGGAGAACCTGACCTGGAGCGATTACGTCACCGGTGAGTTCATCTTCCGTACCGTCCGTGAAATCCAAATCGATAGATGTGTCTGTGTCGTTTACCAATCCTGTCAGTTCGGCTGCAGTGCTGGTTTTGTAACCTGTTTTGCAAGAAACCACTTCTTCAGTTGGTACTGGAGTTTCCTGTGTTGTCTCTTGTGTAGTTTCTTCAGTTGTTGTTGGTTCCTGAGTTGTTTGTTCTGTTGTTTCCTCAGTTGTCTGTTCGCTGCCCGGTACGTACATTTCCATATCGTTTTCCTGGATGTATACCAAGCGATACATAGCTTCAGCGAGCTTGGCACGAGTCATACCCTGTGCAGGGAAGATCATGTTGTCGCTGTTGGCATCGATGAGGTTCTTGTTTTTAGCGTACTGAACATATTTTGCGTACCACTCACCCATGAATGCGTCTGCGTACGGGTTTGATGTTACCAAAAGAGTACTTACATCGATTTTCTTTGTGAGGAGAAGCATCTTGAGGTTTTCAACCAGGTTTACCGTTTGAGCTGGCTTGAAAGTGCCATCTTCATAACCTTCAACTACGCCCAAAGATTTTGCTTTTACTATATATGGAGCAAACCATTCAGCTGCTGGAACATCCACAAAAGGATCTTCACTTGCTGATGCTGCTACTGTTTCACCTGAACCCAGGAGAATAATTTTGAGTGCTTCAGCGCGGTTTACCACCTGATCAGGTTTGAAAGAACCGTCCGGGTAACCACCGATAACGCCATGCTCCTTGAGGTATTTAATGGCTGTATAGTGTGGTGTTGATGAGTTCACATCCGTGAACAGTGGAGTTGTTGTAGTTTCCGCCATGGAAACGCCAACCGCAAATGACATGAGTACAGCGCTTGTGAGCACCATAGCCATACCTTTTTTGATTTTCATTTAGGGTAAGTTAAAAAATAAAAATGAAAGCGCGGGAATACTACCAAATTTTGATGAAAATGCCAAATTTCTGCGGTTACTCTGTGATAATTGGTGCATCACTTCACCTTTGAATTCGGAAATTTCTATAATAAGATGTTTTTGGAATTTATGATTTTTTCTTTACCTTATGGCAAAATTTAACCGTACCAAGATCCCGACTCATGCCGACCCACGTGGAAAACTGAGTGCTATTGAAATAAAAGATTTTGTGGATTGGGAAGTAAAGCGAGTGTATTACGTGACGGATGTGACACTGGATCGCGGCGGCCACGCCGTACGCGGTGAAAAGAAAATTTACGTTTGCATGCAAGGAACGATGACGGCAAGAATCCACGATGGAAAAGAGTGGCATGAGTTCAAGATGGAAGGCCCGGACGACGCGATTGTGATGGAAGGTATGTGCTGGAGAGAGTTTAAGGATTTTTCTCCGGGTTCAGTGTTGATGGCGATCTCAAATATGAACTACGAGAAGGATAAGTATATTTATGATTTTGAGGTGTTTAAGGGGGAGGCGGCGTAGACGGAGTAGACGAAATAATGACATTTTGAGTACATTTGAATATTGGCTGTGAAGAAGCTTCTTGTGAGCATATAATTTAGCTGTTTAGTTTGCTATTTTAATTTTTATGGCAAGTGTTTTTGATGATTTTACAAGAAAATATTCATTATCGAAGACGTTAAGGTTCGAGTTGAGACCAGTGCGGAATACTCGTGCAAATATTGAGATTGCGAATCCCCAATTTATTCATGATCAGGAAATCAAAGATGCGTATCAAGTTTTAAAGCCTGTGTTTGATAAATTGCACGAGGAATTTATTACCAAAAGTTTAGAGTGTAGTACTGCGAAGAAATTGGATATTAATGAATATTTTGGGATGTTTAAAAAAATGCGTGCGGAGCAAGATAAAGATAAGAAACGCGTTATTGAAAAGGATATTGAAAAGTCAGAAGGGAAACTACGAAAATTATTTGGTGCAATTTATGAACAATTAGGAGAGCAATTTAAGATAGATGCGATTGATCAAAAAGCGAAAAGCATACTTGATGCTAAATTGTCTAATGCTACTGATGATAAAGAAAAGAAGAAAATAGAAAAAGAAATTAAGAAGCTGGTGTTCTTAAACGAGAAAAGTTTCAAGGTTTTGACTGAGGCGGGCATTTTGAAATATATCAAATCTAGGATTGATGGCTTCGTAGCTATGAAATTAAAAACCCATGAGGGGAAGATGGTTGAAAAATCAGATTTAGAGAAAGCATTAGGGACTGCTGATTCAAAAGGTGTTTTTGAAGGCTTTTTCACTTATTTGAGTGGTTTTAATGAAAATCGTGAGAATTATTATTCTACAGATGAAAAAGCTACTGCTGTTGCGAATAGAATTGTACAAGAAAATTTACCAAAGTTTTGTGATAATATTTTAGATTTCCAGAAGAGAAAAATTGAATATTTAGGAGTTTATAAATTTTTGGAGGAAAAAGGGATAGAGTTAATTGGGAAAAGCCACGATGGTCAGAATATCGATCTAGAACCTATTATAGAAGATATTTTTATAATTGAGCATTTTGTAAATTGTTTGTCACAACCAGAAATTGAAAAGTACAATTTACAGTTGGGGAATGCGAATAATCTCATCAATAGATATAATCAACAACAGAATGAAAAAGGTAAAAAATTACGGATATTCAAAGCTTTGTATAAACAGATAGGCTGTGGTGAAAGAAAAGAGTTCATTCAAGCAATCAAAAGTGATGATGAATTGAAAGAAATTTTAAAAGATGTGGCGATTAACGGTGAAAAATTTTTTGGTGATTTCAATATTGGAATTGCGGGTAAAATAGATACAATTGGTGAATTTTGTGCATGGATGATGGATAATGCCGGAAATGAAGGTGTGTTTTGGAGTGACAAAGCTATTAATACTGTTTCATCGAAATATTTTGCAAATTGGTTTATATTGAAAAAAGCTCTTAAAGATGGTGGGGTTTTTATGGGTAAGAAAAACGATGTTGTAGACATTAAGATCCCGCAGGCAGTTGTATTGAGTGAGCTTTTTGCTGTTTTAGATATAACTGCTAATTGGCAATCAAAAGGCGGCATATTTAAAGATAGTTTGTTTGAAGATAGTGAAAAGAGACAACTTATTGATGTGGCTAAGAAACCGAGTGAAGCTCTGCTTAAAATGATTTTTTTGGATGTGAAGAAGATGGCTTATGATTTTGCAAATTTAAAAGATGAGGTTTTGGCTTTTGATAGTGATTTTCAAAAACATGAGCATGTTCAGAAAATTAAGCAATGGTTAGATGATGTCTTGTATGTGAACCAGATCCTAAAATATTGGAAAGTGAAAGATAAATTTGCTGTAGATCCGACTTTAGCTGAAGCATTAAGGATTATTTTATTGAATGAAGACAATCCTATACGTGCTTATGACATTGTTCGTAATTATTTAACTAGAAAACCTCAAGAAGTATTAAATAGGTTGAAGTTAAATTTTGATAATTCTGTTTTGGCAGGTGGATGGGATGTAAATAAGGAACCGGAGCGCTGGTGTATTATCTTGAAAGATAAGAATGATAACAAATATTTGGCAGTTTTAACGGATAAAACTAAAAAATTTTTCAAAAAAGAAAAGAACAATTTAATTTATCAAACAAATAATTCCAGCTGGCAAAAAATGGATTACAAACTTGTCCCAGGGCCAAACAAGATGTTACCAAAAGTTTTGTTGCCGAAAAAAGATCGTAAAAAATTTGGCGCAACTGATGAAATTTTAAAGATTTACGATGAAGGTGGATTTAAAATAGATAGCGTAACTAAACAGGTTAATAAAGATAAACTTGAAATAGTCATCGATTTTTTCAAAAATGGATTGAAGATTTATCCTGATCCTAAAAGTAGTTGGCAAGAAACTTTTGGCTTTAATTTTTCAAAAACTTCCGATTACAAGAGCATCGATCAATTCTATCTTGAAGTTGAAAAACAGGGTTATAAACTCGGTTGGTCAAATATCGATAAAACTTTGTTAGATGAAAAAATTAAAAATGGTGAAATCTATCTCTTTCAAATCTGCAATAAAGATAATAATTTAAAAGATGGTATATCAAAAACTGGCTCACCAAATTTACACACTATTTATTGGAATGCTATTTTTGCCAATAGAGAAAATCACCCAAAGTTAAATGGAGAAGCAGAGATATTTTATCGTCCAGCTATATCTATTGAGAAAATGATGAAGGCAGTGAAAAAAGATAAGAATGGGAATGAGATTGAAGTTAAATTAAAAAATGGGCAAACTGCAATGAAAAATTATCGCTTTTCTAAAGAAAAATTTATTTTACATTGTCCGCTTACATTAAATTTTGGTGCAAAATCATATAAACTGAACGATGAAATCAATAAAGCTATGGCTCAACATAAAGATAAGGTTTGTTTTATTGGTATTGATCGAGGTGAAAAACACTTGGCTTATTATTCGGTGATTGACCAAAGTGGAAAAATTATTGAGCAAGACAGTTTGAATACAATTTATGGTCATGACTATGCAGCTAAATTAGAAGAAAGAGCTGGAAATAGAGATGAGGCACGTAAAAACTGGCAAACTATTGGTTCGATTAAAGAGTTAAAAGAAGGTTATATCTCGCTGGTAGTGCGTAAAATTGTTGATTTAGCAGTAAAACATAATGCTTACATTGTTTTGGAAAATTTAAACGTTGGTTTCAAACGAGGTCGCCAAAAAATTGAAAAGCAAGTGTATCAAAAATTAGAATTAGCTTTGGCAAAAAAGCTAAATTTTTTGGTTGATAAAAAAGCCAAGGACGGTGAAATTCAAAGTGTTCAAGACGCTCTCCAACTCACTCCACAGATTGATAATTTTCAAGATATCGGCACTCAATGCGGAATTATGATTTATATCCGAGCGAATTATACTTCGCAGACTGACCCAATAACCGGTTGGAGGAAAACAATTTATTTCAATTGTTCGAAACAAGAGGATTTGAAAGCGGAGATTTGCGATAAATTCGATGAAATTCGTTTTGATGGGAAAGACTATTTTTTTACTTACACTACGAAATACGAAAAAAACACAGAAAAAAGAGGTAAAAGTTACATTCAAACTGGTAAAACTTGGACTCTTTGGAGCGGGAAAGATGGGAAAAGTTTGGATAGATATAGAGGGAGAAAAAATATGCAGGGAGTTTGGGAGATTGCACGGGAAGATATTGTTAAATTACTGAATGAGGCTTTTAAAGGTTTTGATAAGAAAAAGAGTTTGCGAGATCAGATTTTGGATGAAGGGAAATTAGATAATTCCGAAGTTTCCAAATTGAAATATGCAATTGAATTGATTCAACAAATCAGGAATAGTGGCGCTAAGGATCAGGATGGAAAACCAACTAAAGATGATGATTTTATTTTATCACCAGTGAGGGACAAAAACGGCGACCATTTTGATAGCCGTGAAAAGGGAGCGATAGTTCCAAATGGAGATGCAAATGGTGCTTACAATATTGCCAGAAAAGGTTTGATGACATTTGGGAAGATTCAAAATGCTTTGAAAAATGCTCAAATTGGCAAGGATGGAAAAGAAAAAATTGAATATGATTTGTTTGTTTCTGACGTCGATTGGGATAAATGGCTCTTCGGGACAAAATAATGACAAACGAAGTTTAAATACTGAGGATGCTGGGCAAAAAGGTGTATAATTGTAAGATACACTTTTTTGTTGTGTCAGTATAAATGCCGCTAAAACTAATGGAAGACTACATCCAAATTTCAAAGCTTAACGATTTTATTTTTTGTCCGAAGTCTCTCTATTTTCATAGTCTTTTTGAGAGTTTTGATCAGAAAACTTACCATGATACTCCTCAAACTGTAGGTAAAATTAGTCATGAGATTATAGACAAAGGACAATATTCATCGCTCAAAAAGTATCTTCAGGGTCTTGAGATCTTTTCTGATAAATATTCACTGTGTGGCAAAATTGATATTTATGATAAAGATGAGGGAATTCTTATAGAACGGAAATATAAAGTAAAAAAGATCTATCAAGGCTATATTTACCAACTTTATGCCCAAATGTTTTGTCTTCAAGAAATGGGGTATAGAGTAAATAAACTCTTTATTCATTCACTTTCTGATAATAAGAGGTATCCAATCGATTTGCCTACTGTTGATGAAATAAAAATATTTGAAGATTTTATTCATGAAGTCAGGTCTTTCGATATATTAAAAAGTCACTATTTTGCGCCACCCGCTAAATGTGCGATGTGTATATATAAGCCTTTATGTCACTAATATGCTTCAGTTACCTGATTTTGAAGAAAAACAGATAGTTATTGTAAGGGCTGAGCAGGGAGAAAAACTTCCTGAGATACATTTTAAAAATGATAATGTTGCGTTAAGTCGGGATGGCAAAGTCTTAAATCAGGTTTCATGCCATAAAGTGTTTGCTGTATTTATTATTGGAGATGCCACTATCACTACAACTTTAATTCGGAAAGCTTTAAGCTACGGTATTTCGCTTTTTTTGATGAAGCAAAATCTAGATACATATGCAACTATTGGGGCAATGGCTGAAGGAAATTATGCTTTAAGATACAAACAATATGAGCTTTCGAATCCCCTTCCCTTTGCAAAAAATCTTATAAAAAATAAATTTAGCAATCAACTCACGTTGTTATGGGAAAAGGTACCAGATTATTTTGGTGCCAAAAGTCGCCATCAGGTTTATAAAATTCTTTCTGAGAAAGTTGATAATGCAAAATCTCTTGATGAGTTGCTGGGTTTGGAGGGTAACAATTCAAAAATTTTCTTTCAAAACTATTTTAGAGATATAAATTGGTTCAAACGTATGCCTCGAACAAAGGTTGATGTACCGAATTTCATGTTGGATTTAGGTTATACGCAGCTTTTTAACTTTGTTGATTCAATACTTCGTCTACATGGTTTTGACACATATAAGGGCATATATCACCAGTTGTTTTTCCAAAGAAAATCTCTCACTTGTGATGTAATGGAGCCTTTTAGATGTCTTATCGATAAAGCTTTGGTAAAGGGTTATAACTTGGGGAAAATCAAGAATAGTGATTTTAAGCAAGTGAAAGGACGGTACATTATAAGTTTTGATAAAAACCGCGAATATATGACGCTATTTTTAGATGAAATAATGAAAAATAAAGATGATATTTTTAAATACATTAAGCAATTTTACTTTTGTGTCTTGAATGAAACTGCTGATTATCCATTTTATAAATATGAATAGATAATATGTTGATTGTTGCTTACGATTTTGCCAATGATAAAAAGAGAACTAAGTTTGCTAAATTTCTGAAAAAATATGGATACCGGATCCAATATTCAGTTTTTATGATCAGGAACAGCAAAAGAGTGTTGCAAAATCTGCTCAAGGAGATAGAATTGAAATATCAGAAGACTTTTACAGGGTTAGACAGCATCTTGATTTTCAGTATCTGTGAGTCGTGTGATAAAAAAGTTTTACGGTACGGATACGCGAAAAATGAAGATGTGGATGTCTTCTTCCTGGAATGATCTTTAACAACTCGACAGAAATCTAAGTGGAAATTTTTGTATGGATATTAGAAAAACCCCAAACCTTAGTCCCTATTTACCTGGGACTGCTATTTTAAGCCCAGAAGTCGTAGAGTCATTTATGACCTATTTGCATCTTTTAGGGCTTAAATTAGCCACTCTGACGCTCTAATACCCCTATTAGATTTCTACTTTTGTAGATAACTATGATTTCGTACTATGTTTTCACTCTAATACCCCTATTAGATTTCTACTTTTGTAGATAAAAATTCGGTGTTGATCCCTGAGTCACTCTAATACCCCTATTAGATTTCTACTTTTGTAGATCTTGCTGCGCTCGATACGCGATTTTTACCTCTAATACCCCTATTAGATTTCTACTTTTGTAGATCGAAATGAAAACCTGGTTCCCAAAAACTCTAATACCCCTATTAGATTTCTACTTTTGTAGA
>JADZCU010000037.1 GCA_020851415.1 Candidatus Peregrinibacteria bacterium
CGAAATGATTGGCGTTCAATCACAACCTCACCTTCTTTTTCAAGAACCATCTTATTGAAGGCGTTCAGCTTCTGATAACGCAAGCTATACGTAAGTGCCATATAGATCTAAACCAAAAGAGACATGCCACGGATCAAGTACTTGTGGCCGTGGGTAAACATTTTCGCCCTTTCGCTACCCAACTGGAAAAACGTGCTAATCATAGTCATTCTAACAAAAAAAGCAACTAAAAATATGATTTCACTATATAAACGATTATTTTCAAGTAACAACGCAGAAAAATTTGGCTTATGTCCATTGAGAAAACAGGCAAAAAATGGTATAATTTCGTAATATCCCTGTGTTAAAAGAGTAGTAATA
Source organism: Candidatus Peregrinibacteria bacterium (assembly GCA_020851415.1). Classification (GTDB taxonomy): domain Bacteria; phylum Patescibacteriota; class Gracilibacteria; order UBA1369; family UBA1369; genus JADZCU01. Next base: position 361 of record JADZCU010000037.1, read on the forward strand.
AATACAACACGGTCCCAATTGAATTTTTTAACAAATCCAATGAGCATTCGAAAAACTACAATTCAACTCATTCGTTCAGTTACCACCAGTTTTTTGGTCATGGCAAATCTTATGGTGATCGCACCGGGTGCTATGGCTCAAAGTTCGGAACATTACATGCCAAGCAGTACCTATATGTCACAGACCAAAGAGTCACCAATAGTCTTTACAGGTCTTGGTGTCCGCTGGCATCAAATTCAACCCGAAGGAACAAGTGCGGAATTGTGGGTCAGAACACAATCAAACAATAACTGGAGTCAGTGGTTTGAGATGCATGGTGATATAGACGGTGACGACGGTGGGGATCCGGAATATCCAACATCTTTCATGGCACTGAACGAATCAAACAAACTCCAGTACAAAGTAGTACTCGCAACAACAAATTCCAACATAACTCCAGTCATTGAAAATATAGAATTCACCTATCTCAACGCCGAAGACACCGTCAACAGTCCGGAAAGCATCTTTGCAAGTATCGGCAGTGTAAGCACGGTAAACGACACAAAAATTTCGGCATCATCCATAGGCGCAGCCTCTGTCCTGGTTGCCGGAACAACCACAACAACATCCACAACCAAAGTTGCCCGCAAAAAAACAGATGCAAGCAGTTCAGATACCGTAAAAATTATTTCACGCAGCTCGTGGGGAGCTGACGAAAGTCTCCGCCTCTATACAGAAGATCGCCCGGAACCACAACTCATCAAAGACGACAGCGGTTACAAAGAAAAGTTCGCGGATGAATTAAAAATTGTAAAAAAAGTAACGGCAGACAGCGACGGAAAAACTTATACCTGGCCCTTGGAATATCCGGAAAAAATTTCCAAAATAATCATTCATCACACCGCGACCACAAAAGACCTAGATAATCCAAAGGCCGCTATTCGCAATATTTACTATTGGCATACCATGACTCGCGGCTGGGGAGACATAGGTTACAACTATATCATCGACACTGAAGGGAATATCTATGAAGGTCGTGCCGGTGGCGAAATGGTGGTGGGCGCACACGCCGGACAGGGCAACATCGGAAGTATTGGTATCGCCGTTCTCGGTAACTATCAAGACAACGAAGTCCCACAACCGGTAGTTGATTCATTAACAAAACTCATCAGAGCAAAAGCCGAGCTGTACAATATAGATCCAACCGGTACCAGTGAGTTTAGAGGTGTAGAAAGAGAAAACGTTTTCGGTCACCGCGACGTAATGTCCACAAGCTGTCCGGGAAAAAATCTCTACGATCTCCTTCCGCTCATTCGTACTGCGGCAAAAGAAGGATTTAAACCAAAGGTACTGGACAAACGCACATCCACTGACGCGAAAAATTACGATTTCTCCGTAACCAAAAATCCGGAAAAAGTAAGTTTTGGCCCGGGAGGTACGCAAAAAATTACACTGACTCTCAAGAACAAAGGAACAAAAAGCTGGGGAAAAGAAACAACGCTGGTAGTGAACCGTGACAGCACCGTTCAAAAATTCCTGGCGTCAGATAAACTCATCAGTTCAAAACCACTTGGAAAAACCGTAAAAAAAGGTGAATCGGCAACATTCACTCTGGAAGTAAAAGCCGGTTACAAAGGAGGCGTAGGCATGTTTGACGTCTTCCCGCTTATCGACGGGAAAACCAAGGTTGAAAAATATCTCAGCATTCCATTCCAGGTAGAAACGGCCAAGTACGATTATGAAGTCACAAAAGTTTCCGTAAAAAAATCCAATCTCAAAAAAGGTGAAGAAAGCGAAGTATCAATTGCAATAAAAAATACCGGAAACGTAACCTGGGTACGTGATGGCCTAAATAAAATGATGCTCGGAACACAGCAACCACAGGATCGCATCAGCATGATTCTCACAAGACCAAGCACCCGTTTTGCGGGACTGGATAAAAAGGAAGTTCAGCCCGGAGAAACGGCAACATTCAACTTTAAGGTCAAAGCGCCAAAAACCGAGGGCATATATCGCGAATATTTCGCTCCGGTAATCGAAGGCCAGACCTGGTTACCATACAAACAAAAATACTTTGAGCTCTATGTATATGACTCATTGTATTCAGCAAAATTCCTCAGTGGAAATAGCTATTACGCACTCCCTGGCGATACCAAAAAGTTCACTTTCGAATTCCAGAATCTTGGCGGGGCAACTTGGGCCAAGAGTGGTAAAGACAAATTGAGCGTAGAAGTTGGCGCGGAAAAAGCCATCAAAGTAAAAGATGTAAAAATCGAACAAAGTCAGATCTTGCCGGGTCAAACTGCCAAGGTCACTGTCTCTATTCAAACACCATCAAAGGAAGGAACATACAAACTTCTCCTCACGCCAAAACTTGGTTCAACAAATCTCTTAAAAGAAGGTCAACAGATAACAGTTCTGGTAAGCAAGAATCCAAAGAGTGAACAAAATCCGACAACTACCGGAAAAGTGGATCAAACAATCCGTGTGGCGATAAGCTTCACCGGAGATCCGATAATTTCTGCGGACGGTGGGTTCTCCGTATATGACGGTGCCACAAATCTCGCAAATTTTCTGAAGGATGAAAAAGTAACGGTTACGTACGAGTCTGGTAAATTCAAGGTGAAAGGAAACAAAGTAGCGTTCGCGTTAAGTAGCGGCCCGAAATTCGTAGCCACTTCCGGCGCGGTTCTTCGCATAGACAACTATGAACATCGTCCAGCATGGAACACGAAATATAATGACAATGAATATCTGGGTACTTTAGAAGTTCAAAGATTTAACGACGCACTTGTGGTTGTAAACGACCTCAAAACGGAAGACTACTTAAAAGGTTTGGCAGAAATAGACGCCGATGAACCTTTTGAAAAAATCAAATCGGTCATCACACTCGCTCGTTCCTACGCAACCTACTACAGCAACGTGGCGCAGAAATTCCCGGGCGCCCCATACGACCTCACTGACGATCCTGAGCGCAGCCAAAAATATCTTGGCTATGGATTCCACAAACGCAACCCAACAGGTGTGAGAGCCGTGGAAGCAACACTTGGTAAAATCGTTACCTATAACGGCAAAATTATCAAAACACCATATTTCAGTTCCGATGACGGCCGTACCCGCAGCGCCCAGGAAGTATGGGGCTGGACAGACACACCATGGCTCGTCAGCGTGAAAGACCCCGGTTGTGAAGGCAAGAAAATGGCCGGCCACGGCGTAGGTTTAAGCGGATGTGGTGCAAAATACCTCGCCGATCAGGGTAAAAAATACGACGAAATTATCAAGTATTTCTTCAAAGGAGTAGAACTCGCAAACATCTCAGATGTTAAATAATAACTCCGAGCGCACGGCGCGAGGGCGTAGGCGCGTGGCTTTGCCACCGCCGAAGCGAATTAAATAGCTAAACACAAAAAATAAAATAAAAACAAAACACTCATGCTTAAGCTTATCCCGGAAGAAAGACCAGAAAGTAACTCCAAGAAGAAGAAATCCGTAAAATCAGAAAAAAGGGAAAACTCTTCCCAAATCTTTAAATTTCAACAAAAAGCTCAGCAGGATATTAAAGTTGAAAACGGCATTCTCCAGACGGTGTCCGTTAAGCTTGCCCGCTTTATGAAGAACAGCAGCAAAGCCACGGAGCAGGAAA
>JADZCU010000038.1 GCA_020851415.1 Candidatus Peregrinibacteria bacterium
ACCAATAAAAATAAGGATAAATGAAAGTCCTTTCTGCAGATGATGAAATTTATGAAGAATGTTTTCAATCAGGAAAAACAATGCACGTAAGCCCATAACGGCAAAAATATTAGACGTGAAAACAATAAACGGATCTTGAGATATCGCAAAAGCCGCAGGAATTGAATCAATCGCAAAAATAATATCGGTCGTTTCAACCAGTAACACAATTAAAAAAAGTGTCGTGAAAAGCGTCTTACCATTTTCCCGAACAATAAATTTTCCATTGTGATGACTGGCCGTAAAAGGAAGAACCTTCCTTATAACCTTTACAACCTTGCTGCTGTTAAAATCGATATGCTCTTCTTTCTTATCACGAAAAAGCTTAATACCAGTGAAAATAAGAACAGCGCCAAAAATATAAAGTACCCAATGAAACTGACTGATAATAAATGCACCGGAAGTAATAAAAATCCCGCGAAAAATAACAGCCCCCAAAATACCCCAAAACAGAACTTTATGATGATACTTCTCATCAATCTTAAAAAAGTTAAAGATGAGCATTATCACAAACAGGTTGTCGACAGACAGCATTTTCTCCGTGACATAAGCACTCATAAACTCAGCTGCCGCCTCTTTACTAATAAACAGAAAAACAAGAAACGCAAAAGCAAAAGAAATCGCAATCCAGAATAATGACTGTATCAAAGCAGATTTTGGACCTACTCTATGAGCACTACGATTAAGGAAACCAAGGTCAACGACAAGAAACCCCAAAATCGTAACCGTGAAAACAAGAAAAAGATAATTTTGAATCATAAATATAAAAGTTCTAAAAGTGTCCGTTAAACCATGAAAATCCTGAATTTTTAATTATGCAGCTTCAAATCGTGCTTTATTCTCAGCCATCCATTTCCCCATGTCTTCTTGGGTGTGACTCGGGTCGTTCATAAATTCTGCATGAGCTTGCATATAATGAGGTCGAAGTGCTTTCATCCATTCTTCGAATGTTTCACCAACAGCCGTTACTTCACATAAATCACACTTGAGAGTTTTCATGAGGAGTTATTATGAACTAAGCACTAAGCTTTACATAAAAATAACATGAGCAAAAGAAAAACAAAACAATATCCCAGCGGATAAACAAAAGACAGCTCGCATAAGCTGTTTAGAATGCTCCTTATGACGCGATGTTCAAACTAAAGTCTTGAAGATATCTCAATCACCTAAGTCTTCAAGAAAAAGAACGAAAGGTTCACCTAAATAATCACCTTCGATCGATCTCTTTTGTCCACTTGCAGTAAGATATGTAAAGCGGTTATTGCAACAACTTAGATCACGATCAACAAGAGCTTCAATTGTCCATAATTGTTCTTGGGTAATAACAAGTGCTTGGGCCTTCGGGAAACGCTCTGAAAAATGTTCCCGTGTTAACACCTTATTACTGCGAACAAACATGAAAATATCATTTAAATCAGAATCTTTTTCAATAACTTCACCAGCCTCGTGAAGGCGGGCAAGTTTTTCAGTTCTTGTTTCAAGGTGCGTCTTTTCTTCAACCCTCATTTGAGTTTCAAGTATTTCAAAAGCATGAGAGTGCTGTTCCCTTATAGCAATTCTTTTAACCTGGTTGATCCCAGAATCATAAGTCATGAAAGAAAAATTAGGGTTTTGTAAAATTTCATCTTGAGTGATTGGCTCAGCCATTTTTACATATTTGTCATATATAGCTGGATCGTTCCCTGCTGAATGCAAATCATCTCGTGAAACTCTTGAACTAATGCGTGCTTTTGCCGTTTTTTCATCACATATGCATTCGATTAAAACCGCATTGAGTTGTCGACCAATATCAGAACCAATTTCGATAAGTTGTTGATAACTTTGTTCACGTGATCTTCTACGAACATATGCAGTGGCCAAAATTGCCGATTCTCTGGAGCGTATAGAACGCTCAATTCTTTCAAAAATTTCTCCCATAACTCGAGGAGTATCGGAAGGGTCATAATGCTTTATGCCCATTTCACGTCTCATCAAATCAGGGTCAAGCACCTGAATGCCTAAAGGTTCAGCTATTCTCTGAGCCAAGGTTGTTTTTCCAGTACCAGCATTACCGGTGACTACATAAAGATCAAACTTCTCCATGCCTGAAAAATAATAGACAACAAAATAACACATTTTATTAAATGTGTCAAAATTTGGAGCGGGTAAGGGGGCTCGAACCCCTGACCTCAACCTTGGCAAGGTTGCGCTCTAGCCAACTGAGCTACACCCGCATATTATATAGGCAGGGGTAATTTAGCGGAACCCGATAAAAATTTCAACAGTAAGTATATGGAACGCAAAAAAGGCTCAATCATAACCCTCAATAACGGTTTCGGGCAGATACAGATCGAAAATCAGCTCAATTCCATCTTTTTTCATGTCAGCGAAGTGGATGGCCCGTTTAGCTCATATAAAATAGGCCAGATCGTAGAGTTCGACTTGGAAGAGGGACCCCGCGGACTCATGGCCAAACGCGTACATCACGTGGAATGATGCTCAATATGCTTGGCCAGCAAAGTTCGCTTCAATTTCACATATCCACTCACCACCATAAAAGTTTCTCCCAATAGTGCTCCCAAAAGAACACACGCAATTTTACTTTGCGCAGAAAACATTCCCAAAGACAAAATAAAAAAAACTCCTGCCAGACAAACAGCCATAGCCTCACGCTTCAATAACCATTTATCCTCATCAAGCGCAAACAGGCTTAGCAAAATAACATCATATCCATAAGAGATGGCTGCCAGCACCAGCATCATCGGAAACAGAAAAGGGAAGTCTGGTAGGAAATATTTTTTGTCAGTGAGCAGATCTACCAAAAACAGTTGTGACAATGAGCCGGCAACCACTATCAAAAGTCCCAAGGCTGCCATCAACAGCAGAATAAATCTCAACAGTTTTCGCGCCTTTTCAAAATGCTTTTGATCAATATATTGCTTAAGTCCAGGAAGAACTGAAAACATCAAAAACGTGGAAGCCAGGCTCAAAACCTGAGCCATACGAAAAGAAACGCTAAACCCCGCAAACTGTTCTTGCGACAAATGTTGATGTGCAAAGAAATCAGGCAAAAAGCGAAAATACAGATTATTAAAAATATTGATAATTCCAAATGGCAAACTCAGCCAAAAAATTTTCACCATCAAATTTTTATCAAAAGTAAAATCGCCTTCCAAAACTCTCCACGAAAAAATAAACGTAAGAACCATGGTGACCACGCTGCCAATAAGCGGCGCCAAAAACATCAACGCATAATCAGTACTAAACAAATAACCATTCACCAAAACAAAAACCACACCGGTGTGAACAACCCGCCCCGCAATAGAAGCAACCATAGCCCGCCCCATCATATAGTTTGCCTGCAACATACCGTCACAAACCGAAGTCACATAATCAAAAAGTAATGACCCAAAAAAGAGCGCGCTCCCAAGCAAAAACCCACTCGAACTCCCTGTGGCCACCAAAGTCACCAACCCCACCCCAAAAAACACCAGCGCGCTCCCTACACGTAACACCAGCGCATTCACAAAAAGATTCCGGTCTGTTGGTGCATCCGCCATCCGTTTCACCACATTGCCAAAAATTCCCAAATTCGCAGCAACGGAAAAAAACAAAGTAAATTCACCAATTGCCGAATAAATACCATAATCCGTTTCACTCAAGAATCGCGCAATCAATCTCACGGTAATCATCGCAAGCACCAGCTGAACCAGTTTCCCGGCATACTGTATAAACGTCGAAAAAGCTATTTTACG
>JADZCU010000039.1 GCA_020851415.1 Candidatus Peregrinibacteria bacterium
CACTGTCCTCAAGTTTAATGCCTTTAGCCAAAAGCTCATCACGAATTTCATCTGCCCGTTTCCAGTTTTTAGTATTACGTGCCTCATCACGCTCTAGAATAAGCCTTTCCACATCAACATCCACAGCAGCAGATGAAGTAGGAACAAAAATACCAAGCACCGCATCGATACGTTCCAAAAAAGTAACCAATTGCTCCTTATCCAATCGCGTAAGTGTTTTCTGATCCATAAACTTATTCACCTCCTTGATCAAATCAAAGCACGCAGCCAGAGCAACGGGTGTTTCAAAATCGTTATCCAGAGCCTGCTCAAAATCCTTCAGTGTCATATCAAGCAATCCAGCCATAGTCGAAACCGTCCCACTACCCTCCGCCGGCTGATACGCCATCAAGCGATGATAAAAATTATGCACACGCTCCAGACTATTCTTTGATTGTTCCAAAAGTGCGTCCGAAAACTCAATAGGGGAACGATAGTGTGTTTGCAAAAAAAGATACCTCACAACCTGCGGATCAAACTTCTGAAACACATCGCGCAAAGTAAAAAAGTTACCCAGTGACTTGGACATTTTTTCATTATTCACCTGAATAAAACCGTTATGCAGCCAATACTTGGAAAAAACCTTACCCGTAAAAGATTCACTTTGAGCAATTTCACATTCATGATGCGGAAAAGTTAAATCCGCCCCGCCACCATGTATATCAAAAGTTTCACCCAAATATTTAGAACTCATGGCGCTACATTCAATATGCCATCCCGGCCTTCCCTCGCCCCAAGGACTATCCCATAAAGGCTCACCTGGTTTAGAAAACTTCCACAAAACAAAATCCTGAGGATTACGTTTCTGCTCCTTAACGGCAACTCGAATCCCGCTTTTAAGTTCATCCAGCTTTTGTTTCGAAAGTTTTCCGTAATTTTTAAACGTCGATACATCAAAATAGACACCATCACCCTGAATGACATAAGTCTGTCCCTTGCGTTCCAATTCCTCAATAATCTGAACCATTTCCGGGATGTGATCTGTCGCTTTAGGCTGAACGTCGCCAGGCATAACACCCAATGCATCATAATCTTTGCGATACTCCGGAATAATTTTCGCAGCCAGCTCAGGAACCGTGATTTTCATAAGTTCAGCGCGGGTAATCATTTTATCGTCAATATCCGTATAGTTCGTAACAAAGGTTGTCGTAAAACCTTTGTAGATAAAATATTTTCGAATAACATCAAAAGAAACCGCTGACCTGCCATGACCAAGATGCCCAAGATCATAAACCGTCGGGCCGCACACATACATACCCACATGTCCCTTTTTAACCGGTTTAAAATCCTCCTTCTTTTGGGTGAAAGTATTATAAATCTGCATAAACTATGGCAACAAGGTAATCAGATACAGAAGAGCGCTTCGAATAATCTCTATCAGGAAAAACGCGACAATCGGGCTAATATCCATCATACCTACCGGCGGTATCGCTCTTTTCAAAGGTTTCAAAAAAGGATCCGTAACATCTTTAATAATCTGAGCCGGCTTTGAATGAGCGGCTTGCGGCAACCAGGACAAAATAACCCTCGCCAACAAGGCAAAGTTCATAATCTCCGCGAAAATATTGATAAAAGTTGCGAGGTAAGTTTTCAGCATATAACGTAAAAAATCGGGGAAAGTATAACAACGCCCCAACGAAAAAGCCAGAATCTAGGTTCTGGCTTTTTATAAAGATAATGTAAAGAATCTACTTCCTCAATTTACGTCGTCTTCGGGTCCATTCATAGCCGATACTTGAGAACATACCAGATGCAGCTACTAAACCTAAAACTTCAGGACCCTGATCACTTACTTTCGGAGGGAAATCCTCAATCGCAGCATCATGAAGAATTGGAGGTGCAGGAGGTGGAGCGAGCGGAGCAGTTGGAACCTGTGGAACGCTGACAGTTACCTCAAGAGTGAATGGAATTGCGCTTACAAGTTCACTACGATTCAAACTCTCCACACCTTCATTATCCACAGCGGTGATGGCAAAATAGTACTCCTTCCCATTGATCAGTTCAGGAACATACCACTTTGGTGTAGCGTCTTTGGTATCAACAATCTTATCCAAAGTACTTGGTTCAAGACCATAATAAATACGATAATGATCAACATACTGGTCATCGTTGGCAGCTTCCCACAAAAGGTTAACCTTTTTATCCGTACCATATGGAGTAACGCCGAAGACCTGAGTAGGTGGTTGATTTACCGGTTGCACTACCTCTTGAGTCGGCTGAGGTACTTCCTGTGTAGGAACAACCTCCTGAGTTGGCTCAACAATTGCTGAACCACCATTTTCATCAATAGTTAAAGTGGCCTTATTTTCATAAGTAGCCTCGTTGCTAAGTTGATCCACAACTGTAAAACCGATTGGATAAATACCTGGATTTGCCGGTGCGGCAAAAGAACCAATATACTTCCCGCTTTGTCCCGGAGAAGGTTGAAGTTCGATAATTTCATTATTAAAAGTAGCAGCAACCTGTTGCAAGTTTTCCTCACTAATCATAGAGAGATTGATCAAATCGCCAGGCTTAATACCTGTAGATGGCTCAAGCACAACATCATCAACTGTCGGAGGAACGGTATCAATAACTACAGATACAGTCGCGGATGTACCGGAAACCTCTTGTGATGCATCTAAAACAACAACATAAATTTCATGCTCGCCGTCAGAAAGAGGAGAAGTTTGAAAATTGAAAGTTCCGCTGCTGGTTGCCTGTGTTGAACCGATCTC
>JADZCU010000040.1 GCA_020851415.1 Candidatus Peregrinibacteria bacterium
GCAAAATCAAAACCGGAAATTAAGCCCGAACCAAAACCGGAGCAAAAAGCAAAATCAAAACCTGAGATTAAACCGGAACCAAAGCCAGAGCCAAAACCCGAACCAAAACCAGAACCAAAACCAGAAGTGAAACCCGATCAACCAGAGCCTCAAGTAGGCCAAAAAGTAGAACTTGTCTCTCCGCTGGACGGCGTAGTTGAAACATTTGTCGTAAAAGGAGTCGATGCAAACGGAAAAGTTATTTTACAATTGGAAGGAACAGGAATTACTCGCACGGTAGAAAGTATGGCTGCTCTAAAATACGAAATGGCAAAAGCCAGTGCTCAAAGAGAAAGTGCACCGCCGACAGAAAAACTGTACTACAAGATTGCCTCCGGTGAAGTGAAGCTTGATCTCAATAATCCGGAACACGTAGAAGCCATGAAATCAAAAATGGCTCCGGAAGATTTTGCCGTGCTCAATGCAAATCCTACGGTAAGCCCGGAAATACAGGCATCAATGGTACGCGGCGGAGTTGATTTAACCCAGACCAGTGTCAACGAAAAAGGAGAAACTGTGACAAAAACAATTCGCACGTACGGAGGCAGGGAACTTGGACAGGGAGCATACGGCGTCGTAGTAGAGGTGTCGTACGTTGAAAAAGGCTCAACGCAGCTCAAATCCGGTGTTATGAAAAACCCTCATAACACTGAGGCCGCCAGAGAAAATTTTGCCCACGAAGGTTCTGCCGCAAAAGCAATATTAGATCTACATTCACAATACCCGGAGCTTGGTGCTCAGCATCTTATTAAGCCTGTTTTCGTTTCAGATTCAGCCATAGTGTACGAAAAAGCCATGGATAGAAACGGTAAAACCTCAAATCTGGAAAAAGGTGTAGCAGATATGACTTCCCGCGACTGGCTTTTACAATTTGCCGGAGGAGTAGAAGGTTTGGCCTTCATGCAGCAACACGGTATAAGTCATAACGACTTCAAACCGGGAAACATAGTAGTCGGACCTGAAGGAGGCATTCTCATAGATATCGGTAGCAAAGTAAGCGTCAACGATATTAATTCCGGGAAAGTACAAATCAGGGATCATTCCTCATTTGGTGTCCCACTGTCGCATTATGTAACCCAAGGAAAAGGAGGAACCGAAAAAGCCGACTGGGTTGGACAAGATCCAACCTACAATAATGGTCACCTTTTAGCGGCAAGCGTAAGAGGAGAGTTACCGCTTGATATAGGTGATAAATTTGCGGTTGGCCGCTCACTCCAATTCTTCTTGGTCTCAAAAGGGATGATAGATGCAAATGGTAACCTGACAGCAAATGCTCCACCTCAAGCTCTGTATCTGCAATATCTCTCCAGCGGGCTTATGGCCGCAAGCCAGCACCCATACGAGTACTATGGAAATAACCCGGCCCACGGACGTGATCCACTATATATTCCGTTAAGTCAGGTCAATGTTTGGATTTCACAAACCGCTTTATCATTCCCCTAAAAACAATTACAATTAAACACACCTATGAGTGAAGTAAACGAACACATCATGCTTTCAGAAGTTGCAGACAAAATCGGTAAAATAACCGAGGAAAAAAACCTGCGCCAAAATTCAAAAACCGAATACACGGCAGACGACGTTGCCGCAGTAAAACCTCTAGATCCTCTCATGTTTCAGGGTGCCTTTCAAGAACTCGAAGGTGAAGTCCTCACGGACGAATGTCTTACGTCATATTTAGCTCAAATACAAAAAGCGATTTTCAGAGCTTCCGCAAATGTAGATCCAAGCATGAAAGCGATCGACGAATACACCCAAATGCGAAAAATATATCCTGAAGGCTCAACCATCATGCTTGCAGCTTTCCCCTGCGATCAAAATGGAGTCGCCTATAATGCAGAGGATATTGCAGCCCACAAATACTTCAAAGTACTTTATATTGATCCCAAAACAGGAACCAGCAGCGGTTTCGGTTCATGGTACGGCCCGTACGCCAACATCTTGCCAACAGCAATTCAGCAAAACTGCAAGTTCACTGTTCAATATCCAAAAGAACTTCCCAGATCTTCACAAAAAGATTGGGAATACATCGAAAAAACTTTAAAAGAAAAATTCACTGCTCTTCAAAAAGCCATCAAGGGGTAAAGCACTGAATATAAACCTTACTCAAACAACACATCAAACGTCTGCTGTGCCGCTTTTTCCCAATCAAATTTTTTCAGCTGAGCTTCCTGTTTCCCAATCAATTGGCTCACCATCATCCCATCAGAAGCCAATCGTTTCAAACCCACGCCAATCTCTTCCACCTTCTCCGGATTGATCAAATAAGCCGCATTCCCGGCCACTTCCGGCATAGAAGAAACTTTCGACGTAAGAATCGGTCGTCGGTGCGCAAACGCCTCCAGCACAGGCAATCCGAACCCTTCATATAAACTCGGAAACGCCACCATGCGGCATTTTTCATACAAAAACATTTTCTCCGCTTCGGTAATATACCCCGGCATCACCACATCTTTCTCCATGCCCAATTCCTTAATTTTCGCTTCAATCAAATCAAAACCAACCCCGGGTTTCCCAGCCAAAAACAATTTCCAACCCGGATATTCCTTACTAAATCTCGAGAAAGCCTCAACCAATCGCACCAGATTTTTTTTCGCTTCAAGCCTGCCCACAAACAAAATAACCAGATCACGTTCATTCAATTGAAACCGCTCAAACATCACCTTTTTCTCCGCATCTTTCCATTGATGCAACACCGGCACCTTCGGCGCCCCATGAAAAATTACCCGAATCTTTTTCTCATCACACCCATACAGATCAATCAAATCCTGTTTCGTCGCCGCACTTGGAACAATAATTCTCCAGGCCTTTTTCACCGCGCGCCTGGTACTCCATTCCAGCATTCGAAACTGTTTTTTACTATACACTTCAGGGATTTTCTTAAACGCGACATCATGAATAGTAATCACAGATTTTTTTGGGAGAACCAGCGGAAGCGTATGCGAAGGCACAAACAGTCTATCAACGGGCTTTACCAGCAATTCATAACTCAAACGAAGCAAAGTCCAATACTTCTGAAACGGTAAAATATGCTTATGAACATTAAACGGAAGTTCGACCGCCGGAATAAAATCCTTGGGGCTATACAAACGAACCTCGGCGTTATGCTCCCTCCCCAGCATCGGAAAAAGTTCATTCAGCAAATGGTAAGAATACCACTCAACCCCTGTGGATTCACTATGCCCGTACCTGGATACATCTATACCAACAATCATAAAATTAGTAACAGGAGACCATTATAACACACAATACCCATCCTCAAACCGCCCGTGCAAAAACAAAACCAAAAACCTCTTCCACGCCAGCATCACTCAAAACTCTGGCACACTCATTTAAGGTACTCAAAGTCGTCGCAACATCATCAATCAAAATAACTTTCTTCGGCAGATCACTCCGTTTCACACAAAAAGCATCTTTCACATTCTCTACTCGTTCATCACGCCCCAACTCCATTTGCGGTTTCGAAAAATTGATTCGCTCTAGCAGTTCAACAACCTCCATATCCAAAGCTTTCCCAATATATTCAGCCATAAGTTGTGCCTGATTAAAGCCACGCCAACGATATCTCTTTCTATGCAACGGCACATAACTCAAAACAAATTCATCAACATCAATGTCGGGTAAGGCATTGACCATTATTTCACAAACAGTCGGCACAATATCCGTCACAAAATCGTATTTCAAAGTATGAATCAACCGACTTTCAATCTCCGCTTCCCGATACCTGACACCAGCCCAAAGACCGGTTAAAAAGAACTCATCCTTCGCAAAGCACTCACTACACAAAAATCCACCCGTCTCATCATGCCTGCAAACCGGGCAAACCTGTTCTCCTAAAAATTTCATTCCCCTGACACACGTATCACAAGCCCACAAACCATCTGCACCACAACCGACACAAAATGGCGGGTACAAAATATCCAAAAAACATTTCCACAAATTCAGCCCTTTCCAATGGTATTTTTCCAACACCTTCCCATCCACTTTACTGAATGCCGTTGGCATATATTCAGAATATTTACTCATGAAAATATAGATAAATGAATCGAAGCAAAATTCAGTCAGCTATGAGAATTCCCTGATCAGAGCCAAAATCTCTTTACTCTAAAGTTTTTTTTGCTATAGTTACCCTGCTCCAAAGGCATGAAAAAAAGTTAAAGAGAAACACACTAATTGTGGAGATGTAGCTCAGTTGGTTAGAGCGCAACATTGACATTGTTGAGGTCGGTGGTTCGAATCCACTCATCTCCACCAAAAAAACATTTCGACGAGCTGAAACAGAAGCAAAAACGAAGCAACGCTGTACAAATAGTTACTTTTTGATTAAAATCCTATACTGAGTTAACAAAGACGGTTATGGCAGACGATCAACAAGGTGGTTTCAATCCACAACAAGGCGGTTCACAAGGCGATCAATTCGGTGGTCCATTTGGCGGTTTCCCTGGCAGCGGTATGCCAACACCTCCACCCCCACCTCCAGAAGACAACACCCCGGCCAATTATCAAATCGGCCAGCATTTACCAAAGGTAATCGCCGTCAAACTCCCGGCGCACAGCCTCCAATTTGACGAACAAAGTTTCCTCCATTTACTGGCAGGATCCATATCTCTCACCAAAGAAGAGAAACAAAGAATTATTGATTCAATCCCTCGTCTTCGCCAGGCACAGGTAGACGAACTCATCCGCATCTTCGAAGAAGAACGCCGCAAGTTCGCCGAACTCTCAGCCAAACACGTAGACCAGCTCAAAAAACTCGAAAAACAACACCAGGCAGACTGGCAAGACATCGAGCTCAGCCAAAAAGCCACCGACAAAAAATCCGAAGACGAAGCCAAAGCCGAAGAAATCCGCAAAAAGCTCGGTTTATAAAATTCACGCACCACACAAACTCAAATAAATCTTCATCTCTTTTCACATGAAAAAAATAACCCTGGCCCTAGGATCTTCCCTCACTTTGCTTTTCCTCGTATCTGCCTGCACAGATACAGCTGCGCCATCAACTTCAACCCCAAAAACGAACACAACCCAAACCGGCACAACAGTCGAACAGAAAAAAAACGATCAAAGTGCTGCTCTAACTGTTGGTAAATCTGAACAAGCCATATCTCAGGATCAAAATGAAACCGTAACTTCACAACAGGAAGTATTATCACTGAACGAAGAAGAGAAAGTGAATCAAGAGAAAGCCATTCAGTACATGGACCTAGCATTATGCGATAAACTAACTACTCAAGAAAAGAAGGTTGTCTGCAAGCAAGAAGTGGAAGCAGCAAAACAGGCAAAAAGTGGTGGTGGCCTTCCTACAGATGAAGAAAATGAAATCTACGCCAAAGCTCTACAGGAAAAAAATGTAAAACTATGCGAAGAGATCAAGGACGCCGATCTCAAAACCTCATGTGAGATAAATATTTTGAAAAAGAATTAAGCCGAAACAATTTTAGACATTTGTATCAAAACATTTAACGCGAATTCGCCAGTAGTCAGGTTTAATACCAGCCGATGTCATGTAAACTGAGCCGGATGAATCACTGAGATAATCAAAAAGCTGATAAGTTGACGTGGTACCGTTTATCATCCAACTGGTATGAACGTCAACCGCAGGATCTGTTCCATCGCAATATGCATTTAATATGCACGTTGCGCCACCTGTCGTAGTTGAGTCACAACCTACCCACGCTCCAGAAGTCCTGCTTGCAACACCGCTATACCTGTAGTAGTAACTTCCAATACTGGTTGCGGTAATCTTTCCTGTTGCATTAAAGTCACCAAAGACACTAATAAGCCAATCAGATCCGTCGTAAAGCCATGTTCTTAAATCTATATTCCCACTAACCAGCGTACTCCCACTAACTTCCAGATTATCCTGAACTCTCACCGGCAACCCAGCTTTCTGGTTTGCAATACCCCCTGTGTCACTATTCAGCGCAATACCTCCGGATGTAGCATTCACTGTGAACCCACCGGTAGTCGCATTAATTGTTTGACCACCAGATTGAGTGTTGATAGTAAAACCTGCATTACCGCTAATCGTGTCACATTGACCGTTAGCAGGGGTAGTATCCGTATGATTCAAACAAGAGTTTAGAGTCATACCTCCAGGTGAAATCGCATTAAGAGTTAATCCACCCATTGTTGGGGAGTTCCAAATCGCTCCCGTTCCATACATAGCACCATTGTTATAAATAGCAGCAAAAGATGTATCAGCTAGAGTGCCGTCCCAACCGGATGCAATATACCCTGTAGATTGCATGTTATCTGTAATCATGACATCACTGTTAAGATCAGAAATGTCACCAGTGTCATCAATCAAAAGACGTACATTTCCTGCATTGTCAGAAATTCCCAATCCTTCTGAGTCAATAATTTTAAGTGGTTGAGGTGAGAAACTAGGAGATGGCCCAACACCAGCATTATAGATACCCCATTGGTTCATGCCCAAAGTAGCATTATTCAGGCCATCCATGAAAAACATTGTTCCATTACCTGAATTCAAATTTAAAGTTAAGTTATGGTTCGTTGTAAGTCTCGGAGGTACTGCTGGTGTCAATGTAATATCCGCTGACCCGCCCGCCGCACGCCAAAGTTCCAAACCATTATCATCCTTAACCGTAACCGCACCAACAGGGTCAGAAATGTCACCAGTAGTACCTGAAACGTCAAACTGAGCAGAACCTGCTGTATTAGCAATGCGGAACCCATTATCATCAGAAATTTGAACTCTACCACCGTTAACGGATGCATCAGTATTTAAAATTTTACCTCTAAAGTTGTTTGATCCCGAACTAATAAGAGCATAAGAACTCGGATCAAAAGTAGTAAAGTCGCCTGCATTAAAATTTGTAGTGGTGACAGACACACCACCGTTGGTTCCATTGAAAGTGCCAGCGACCCCATTCGTGCTACTAGCTGAAACTCCAACGCCTCCTGCACCAGTAGCAGAAAAATAGCCAGCCGCGCAGGCTCCTACATTACATGATCCATCCACACCCTTGGTTCCACCCTGAAAAGTACCGGCAACAAGGGAAGTTCCCGTTGAAATAAAACCATTCGGATCGTTTACCGCAACAGAGCCACCATAAGTTCCACCTGAGTTATAAAGCCAATTCGTAATATCAGCTTGAACAAAATATCCACCACCGGCTGTAACGCTGTTAGAAGTAACCGTATTAAAATTTGCATCCACATTTCCACCCGGTGGAGATCCGGCAGGATCAGCATTTACTAAAGACGGTACAGCAATCGTAAGTGCTACCGCGCTAACAAGCAAACTAGAAAAAAAGTTTTGTTTTTTCATATGGAATGTTTTGAATGTATTTTTTAAATATAAAATTATCGTATTATTATATCACAACTATCAATATTGATCAAATACCCAACAGAAAGCAGGTAGAGTACAAAATTGTTATCTGCGGCAAAAGTAGGGTAAAATACAAATCAACCAATAAAAATCCCTAAAACCATCAACATGAACAAAAAATACGTATCAGCATTAACCCTTATGGCACTGGCTTTGGCTGGCTGCACACAACCAGCGGAACCAACACAACCAACCCCGCCACCAACCCAAAATGTGCCGGGCGTCTCAAGCCAGATAAAAATCCCCACACCAACCCTTGAAAGCAGCGATTTAACAAATATCCTTAGTGAAAGCGATCCAACAAAAGTTCCCCTGGTAACTCAGGAAACAACCTCGGCCGGTGTACAAAAAAACGAACCGCTAAGCGTAGAATCAACAGATCAAAAAAAATACGCAACAGCAGTAAGAAATAGCGACCCAAAAATTTGTGAACTAATTATCAACGCAGATACAAAAGCAGCCTGCGTTCGTGACGTTGCAACCACGGTAGAGCCATCAGAACCAAAAGCTGTGGTAACCACAGATCAGGGAAGCACATCACAAGAAAATCTCAATCAATAAAACATCGCTCATTCAAACTGAAAAACAACAATAAAAAGACCCACGATTGTGGGTCTTTTTAATTTCTTTCTGGGCAAGCTCCCCATGAGCAAATCATATCTCCAATTACGGACCTGC
>JADZCU010000041.1 GCA_020851415.1 Candidatus Peregrinibacteria bacterium
CGTAGAGCTCAGCGTTGATGAAGTTTCCAATTTTGGCAAAAAATAGTCCGACCGGAGCTATGCTGCAGATGATGTCTCCGATTTGCAGATACGTTTTTTTATATTTTTTTCGAAATAGCCAAACGGCGATGGCAACCCCAATAAGCCCACCGTGAAAGGACATTCCGCCTTCCCATACTGCCAGAAGTTTTTCGGGGTTTGCAACGTAGTAAGCCAGATTGTAAATCAGTATGTAACCAATTCGACCACCCAGGACCACGCCCAGGATAACATATAAAACCAGAGAATCTCTTTCCGCCGCATTTAACTGTTTTCCCCTTTTTGAAAAGAGTAAGTACAGGTATCCGATGGCAAACCCAAGCGCATACATAAATCCGTACCAGTGAGCCTGGAATGGACCTATTTGAAACATTACCGGTGAGAAATTCCAATCGTTCATGCGTTTATGGTAGCATAACTTTGAAAGAATTTAACAGCTTCCTATGACATTGCTTGAATCTCTCAAATTGAAACTGGGCTTACCGGCTCCTGATTTTGCGCTCAAGGGGATTGATGGCGAAATGTATTCACTTACAAGTTTTGCAGATAAAAAAATCCTGGTTATTGTTTTTATGTGTAATCATTGTCCTTATGTTCAGGCTGTTTGGTCACGTTTAAATGCTTTGCAGGAAAAATATAAAGGTCAGGCGGTTCAGTTTGTGGGGATTAACCCAAATGTGAATAATCCCGATTACGCGGAAGAAACTTTTGATCTTATGAAAGTGTATGCTGAGAGATATGGGATGAATTTTCCTTATTTGGAAGACCCAGGGCAGGAGGCGGCAAAACTTTATGAAGCGCAGTGCACGCCAGATATTTATGTATATGACATGGATCGTCTACTGGCTTACCATGGCAGAGTTGATGATAACTGGAAAGATGAAACTCAGGTTACCAGCCGGGAATTGGACGCAGCTTTGAGGCTTTTAATTGCCGGAAAGAGGCCGTTGGACGAGCAAAGGCCTTCGATGGGGTGTTCAATTAAATGGAGATAGAAATTTTTGCATGTGAAGTTTTGAGTCTGTGTCTTTCGATAATTTGATATTTAAGCTATAATGTTTTCGATATCTTAACTTTTTTTATGATTGAGAAAAAAGATCTTGGGCTGGTTCTGGCAATTGTTTTTGCTTCCGCAGCCGTTTCCGGTTCACTTGTGTTTTTTGGTATGCGCCTGAATGGTGGAGGTGGTGATGTTTCAGTTGATAAGATTGAGCAGGCTTTTAATAGTTTTGCAAAAAAGCAGCAGCAACAACAGCTGGATTTGGCTCAACAGCAGGAGGCTCAGGGTGATAAGCTGGCTGAAGAAATGGCAAAAAATGTTAAGCCTGTAGATAAAACCAGGGATCATGTACGTGGTAATCCGGATGCGGAAATCACGATGATTACTTATTCAGATTATGAATGCCCTTTCTGCAAAAAATTTCATCCAACCGGCAACAAAGTGATGGGTGTATATGGCGACAAAATTAACTGGGTATACCGTCATTATCCGTTGAGCTTCCATGATCCAATGGCTACAACAGAGGCTATGGCTTCTGAATGTGTCGCTGAGCTTGGTGGTAATGATAAGTTCTGGTCTTATACGGATATGATTTATGAGAAAACTTCTTCGAATGGAGATGGTTTAACTATGGATCAATTGTATGCATTCGCTAAAGAACTTGGTTTGAATGAGGCATCTTTCAAAGAATGCGTTACAAGCCAAAAATATTTGAGCAAAGTTCAGAACGATATTGCTGAAGGTGAAAAAGCGGGCGTAGATGGAACTCCAGGAAATATTATTGTGAACAACAAAACGGGTAAAATTAAGGTTGTTTCAGGAGCTCAACCACTTTCTAAATTTCAAACTGCCATTGATGCGCTGTTAAACTCATAAACTTTTTGTTATGAAGTTGCATCTTCTTGATCAGCTCAAAAAGCCGACGTATTTATTGACTGCACTGGGAATAGCTTTTGTTCTTTTTGATATTGATTATTATTTTATGGCTTCGTTTCCGGGTAGCCGCGACGAAATGTGCGTGATGAACATTAATTTAACGCCTGGTAACATTATTTTTAGTATCTTGGTGAGTTTGCTTACCGGAATTGTGATAGCAGGCCTTATGGCATTGTTGGTTATGCGAAGTACGCAGCGAAAAACATCTATGGCGGCTGTTTCGGGCCTCGGAGTAGGATTGGGAACATTGACTGTTTTTTGCCCAGTATGTGCTTTGCCGATTTTTGCTATAGGGGGCACTTCCGTTGTTTTAGAGCTTTTTAACCAGTACGGTGTTATATTTAAAATTCTCAGCCTGTCACTTTTGCTGGGAACTTTGTGGTATCTCAATAAAAAACTTGATCCTGAATGTTTGGAGTGCAAGCGGTACGTTCCGAAGAAGCAACGTAGTAAATAAGTGCTTATTTATTTTTCGGTATTTTGGTGCTTCTGCTGAAATTTGCGCCAAGTCCCATGGCGGTGGTTATAATCACCAGGTTTTTGATGATATATTGGCCTTCCAATGTTGGAGTCATAAATCCCTGCCAAGTGATTTGCGGGAGCAGTATGAGTGGCATAACCGTGGTGAACATGTGTGGAATAAGTAGCAGAATGCCAATTGGATTTAATTTGCGGAATAAGAAACATATTCCGATAAGTATTTCGAAAATACCGAAAAGAATAAAAAACTCGTTTGGGCCAATAAACCACAGTGTTTTGGAAAGAAGTTCAGCAACCAGCGGATTAGCCGGACTTGTGCCGATGACTTTGAGAATTCCAAACCAGAAAAAAATAATAAACAGTGCAATGCGGGAAAAACTGATTTGATAATTTTTACTGAATTCGATGAATTTGTTGTGCAGAGTTTGAATGTTCATTTGGACTTTTAAAACAAAGTATCGGGGTAGATCTTAATAGAGTGTTTCTCTTTTTGAAAGTGCAATGAGGTCTTGAAGGTAAATAGTGGATTTTTTGTCGTTTTTCTGTATGCTGTTTTCACTATGAATGCAATTGAGATACAAAATTTGACGAAAGTTTATGAAAGCGGTACCAAAGCCCTAAAAGGGGTGGATCTCACCATAAAAAAGGGTGATTTTTTTGCACTGTTGGGTGCAAATGGAGCCGGTAAAACCACGATAATTGGTATTACGACCGGGTTGGTAAATAAAACTTCCGGGTCTGTGAAGGTTTTTGGAATTGATATTGATAAAGATCACAATGCGGCCAAACGGAAAATTGGAGTTGTGCCTCAGGAGTTTAACTTCAATATTTTTGAAAAGGTTATAGATATTGTAGTTCAGCAGGCGGGGTATTTTGGTGTACCGAGAAAAGTAGCTTTAAAAAGAGCGGAGCCGATTTTGAAAAGCCTGGAATTGTGGGAAAAAAGAGATCAGGCTTCACGAACGCTTTCCGGAGGTATGAAGCGCAGACTTATGATTGCCAGGGCGCTTATCAATGATCCTGAATTTTTGATTTTGGATGAACCAACCGCAGGCGTTGATGTGGAGCTGCGTCATGGCATGTGGCAGTATTTACAGCAAAAGAACAAGGAGGGGACGACTATTCTTTTAACGACACACTATTTGGAAGAAGCTGAACAGCTTTGCAGGGACGTGGCTATTATTAAGGAAGGTGCCATTGTTAAGACCGGGTCTGTTAAAAAACTCATCGGTTCTTTGGATAAGCAAACGTATGTTTTAAGCGTTAATAATTTTACGGACAAAAAAGTGAACGGCTATGATGTGAAGCAGATTGACGAAAATACTATCGAAATAGACCTTGGTATGCATCAGACCGTGAATGATTTGGTGAACGTTTTGAATGACCACGGTATTATTGTCAACGATCTAAGACCAAAGGGAAACCGTCTAGAACAGCTTTTTTTGAATATTCTTAACGGCAAATCTTAAGTTATGGTTGCACGAACATCACTCATTTCATTACATACGATCGTGCGCCGTGAGGTGGTGAGATTTTTGCGTATCTGGACTCAGACGCTTTTGCCGCCGGTCATTACGCAATCTTTGTATTTTTTGATTTTTGGTGCGTTTATCGGTTCTCAGGTGCGCGCTGTGAACGGGATCCCCTATATGGCTTTTCTTGTGCCGGGGCTTGTAATGATGGCTGTTATCAGTAGTTCTTTTGCCAATGTTGTCGGTTCGTTTTTCGGCGCAAAATTTCAGCGTAATCATGAAGAGTGGATGGTTTCGCCGACTCCGGATTGGGTTATTGTGGCGGGGTATGTTTTTGGTGGTGTGTTGCGCGGACTTTTGGTTGGACTTATTGTTTTGGTTATTTGTGCGATCTTTGTTCCGCTGCAAATCCATAATTTCTTTGCGATTATTTTGTTTATTTTGTTAACTGCTCTGGTTTTTTCTTTGGCAGGTTTGGTGAATGCTGTGTTTGCCACTAAATTTGACGATATCAGTCTTATTCCAACTTTTGTTTTAACTCCACTTACATATTTGGGAGGAGTGTTTTATTCGATAAAAGATTTGCCTCCATTAATGCAGACAATATCGCAGTTTAACCCTATTCTTTATATGGTGGATGGGTTTCGTTATGGCTTTTACGGTTTTTCCGATGTGAGTATTTGGATGAGTATTGCCGTGCTCCTTGGGTTTACGTTTACGTTTATTTTGGTTAGTCTTTATTTGCTCAAGAAAGGTATTGGTTTAAGAACTTAATATGCAAGCTTCCTATACTGTATTTCTATTTATTGGGATCGTAGCTTTTGTGGTTGGCTACTTGATCGGAAGAAGTTCCAAAGGTTCGACAAATCAAACGCCATTGATGCCCGGGTCTTCTTTTGGTAGATCAAATTCACCACTCACAATGGACAATGTTGGTGCTCGAATGAGTAAAAGTGCCGTCCATGCCCAAATTATGGATCTATTGGCCAGAAAGCAAAAAATTGAGGCTATAAAACTTCTGCGTATGCAGCGTGGATTGGGGTTAAAAGAGGCAAAGGATTACGTTGAAAGCCTTGAGAGCGGGGCTTCTCCTCAATTTGATATTGGTGATTAGTTTTGGAACCCGTCGTTGTGAATGACTTATCATCGGCATTTACTCTTTGCTGAGTTTTTTAATTCCCAGCAGTTTGATCATGCGTTCGGTTTTTTCTTTGATAGTAAACTCAACATTTCCGATAATAGTTTTGGTTCCAACGTCGGGAATTTTTTCCAACTGATCCAGGAGTAAACCGGATACCGTGATGTACTGTTCGTCTTCAGGAAAATCGGTTTTGAAATAGCGATTGAAGTCTACTATGCTTACGCTTCCGTCCACCTGGTAACCGCCATCTTTTTGGCGTGATATGAGTTTTTTATCTTCATCGCTTTCGTCGTCGATATCTCCAACGATTTCTTCAAGAATGTCTTCAATAGTTACCAATCCATCTATGTCACCATGTTCGTCCGTGACGATAGCCATGTGGATTTTTTCTTTTTGAAATTTCTTTAAAAGGTCGCTGATGCGTTGAGTGTTTGGAACAAAGTATGGTTTTTTCATGAGTTCCGACAGATTTGGGTGGTGATTTTTTTGCAGTTCACCAAGCAAATATTTGATGTTTAAAATACCTATGACGTTGTCGATATTGTCTCTAAAAAAGGGAATTCGAGTGTATCCAGATTCGATAATTGCTTTAATGTTTTTTTCACTGGATTCACTAATATCAACCGCGAAAATTTTTGACCGAGGTGTCATAATCTGGCCAACGGCAATGTCGGAAAAATCAAAAATGTTATCCAGGATTTCGTGTTCGTACTTTTTTAAAGTACCGGCTTTGTGGCTTTCATAAAGTATGGTTCGGAGCTCTTCTTCAGTGATTTTTGATTCCATGAAACTGGTTTTGTCCCCAAATAATTTTAGAACAACGTTGCTGGAGAGAGTTAATAGTTTGGTTATAGGAAAGGAGATTTTTGAAAGCAGGTACATTGGGTACACCACAAAAAGCGAAAATTTTTCAGAGAATTTGATACCTAGTGATTTTGGTATCAGTTCTCCTAAAATTACGGTGAGGTACGTTACCACGATTACGATAAAGGCAAAGCTGATGGTTTCGGCATTTTGTGATATCACTGGCCAGGATGAGTGCTCCAGTAATGGGTTTAGTACACGCGCCATATTGGCACCGGCAAAAGCTGAAGCTATGGTACTGACGAGTGTTATGCCCACCTGTATGGTTGCTAAAAACTCTTCCGGGTTTTGGAGGAGTTTTTCAGCTATGAGAGCTTTTTTGTTTCCTTCTTTTACCAATTGCTTCAGTCTGGATTTCCTGAGGGAAATGAGCGCCATTTCCGTTCCTGAGAAAAAACCATTGAGCAAAATGAGGGCAATGACTATTAGAACTTCGGCAACCGTTTCGTTCATTAAATTGAGATTATGACGGGTGACTAAACTATAAGCGTCCCTGAGTAAACTTTCACCCTGGGGACGATTATAGTCTTTTTTTGATCAATTTGGAACCTGATTCGCTTATAATCCTAAGAGTACGGCTGC
>JADZCU010000042.1 GCA_020851415.1 Candidatus Peregrinibacteria bacterium
GATAAAGACGACGAAGAAAACTTCGTAACACGCAAAGTATATGTTGGTTCAGATAATCAACCTATTGCTGCAATCAGCGTAAAACTCAACGGTGAAGATATTATTCCGGATGCAGTAGATCCACTGGTTATCAATCGCAAAGACGTTCTCACATTAAGCGGTGCGCAATCACGCAACGTAGATGGTACAGGACGCCGCCTTGTATACAGTTGGAATCTGGGTGACAGCGAATTAAGTGCCAAAGAGTCAGTAACAAAAGCATACAAAAATCTTGGCGACTATGAAATAAAACTCGCAGCTAAAAACGCCAACGATCTCAGCATGCCTGCAGGAAACGACACACTCAAGATCACGGTAATCGGTGAAAAACCAACACTTAAAACAATCACTGCAGTACCAACAGGCACAACACTTACAACCCCGGTAACAGTGGCAACAACAGCAGTCGGAGCAGAGGATTTGGACGGAAAAGTAATCCGCTATCGCTGGTGGTATTTCTCACCAAGCGCACCGGACGATCAACTTGGGGTACAGGTAACAACTACGCCAACGGCAAACATCACCATCGGTACACGCGGTGAAGAAGGCGCGGAAGTTCCATACTACTTTGGTGTTGAATTAACCGACGATGAAAACAACACAGTATCAAGTGTAGATCTCATCGATCCAAAAACAACAGAATTAACCGTAACCAACGGCCCAAACAAAGCCCCAATCGCTAAATTCAACGTAGATCGCACTAACCTGTTCGTTGGAGAATCTGCTCAATTTAGCAGCAGCTCAAGCGACCCGGATGGAACAATCAAAGCCTACTACTGGGATTGGGAAGGTGACGGTTTTGCCAACAACAATAAAGACGAAGGTCCAAACGTAACACACGTTTTTGATGCACCGGCAAAAGACGGAATAAAAGTAAGACTACAGGTTATTGATAGCAATGAATCTCCGGCAATTTCCGACCCTGTTGTTATCTATGTAGACAGCAAAGCGCAACCACCGGTTGCAGCATTTACTTCTACCCAGGACGGTACGACAAAAAAAATGACTCTCAAAAATAACTCAACAGTCGATAAAGAAAGTGGTGTAAATCTCACCGCAGCGGTTTGGGATTACGACGTGAATATCGATTCCAACGGCGACGGCAAAAAAGATAACGACCAGGACGCAAAAGTTACAGATCAGGTTACTTATGAATACCCTGACTACGGAATCTACAGAGCAAAACTCACAGTAACGGACAGCAATGGTGCAACCTCACAAGTAACAAATTTCGTGAATGTAAAAGCTCCGGCACCAGCACCAGCTCCACCGCCGGTAGTTCCTCCACCAGCACCAGCTCCAGCCCCTGCTCCAACACCAACACCGTCTCCAGCATCAACAGTTGTGCTCGACGCCAGACTGCTCACTATTCCAGAAACAAGTTTCAATGATGGTAAAATTCACGTAAAAGGTGAAAGTGCCACAGTAACTTTGGATTACTCTTCATCAACAGGAAAAATCAAAACATACATCATCGATAAAAACGTTTTCTACGACACCAACGGTAACAACGTCAAAGAAGATGATGAAGATTACAAATCCACATCACCAGGTAAGTGGGTAACAGAGTTCTTCAAATCATACGGTCAAATAAAAGTACGTCTGACAGTTGTGGGTGAAGACGGTAAAAAAGATTATGTAGAAAAGGAAATCGTCTTCGATAAAGAAGCAGCTGCTGCAACAACCACATCACTAGGTGCAGTCAGTGTCTTCGACGTGGAAACCGACACGGCAGTGATACTTCTTGTTTCTGCTGCTAGTTTTGGTATACTGAGCTTAAATTTATATCGCCGTAAAAACAAAAAACCAAATGCCTGAAAACCAACCAAATCCAACAAATCCGAACCAGCCGGTAGGTCAGCCTACGGCTCAACCTGTGCCAACTCAGCCGGTTCAGCCAGTACAGCAGCCCCAACCGCTACAGCCAATCCAGGCCGTTCCACAGGCTCCGGTTCAACCGGTACCACAACCTGTTCAACCTCCTGTTGTCCAGCAAGCACCGGTGCAACAAGTACCAGTTCAGCCAGTACAACCAATGGTACAACAGCCTCAACCGGGACAACCAATCCAGGCCGTTCCTCAGATGCCGGTACAACCTGTTCAACCAGTTCAGCAGGCGCCAATGCCAAGTCAGTCACCCGCAAGACCAATGCAGGGCGTGCAACAACCGGTTCGTCCAGGTATGCCACAGCAACCTCTTCGCCCGGGTCAAAGACCCCCAGTTGTGCGCAAACCGCCAAATCCCAAAAAACTTCTCTTTGGATGTTTAGGATGTTCAGGCGCGGCACTGCTGTTTTTCATAATTTTCGTTCTTATCTTTGTTGGGCAAACCACAGCGTCCGGTGAAAACCCATTGGCACGTTCACTTGGCGTTGATACTGGAAGCTTCATCAACACGCTGATCTTACTGGTAAACCTCATCTTCGGAGTAATTTCCGTTGGTTTGTTCATGGTTATGATCATCGGATTCTTCCGCCTCTTTATGGCAAGAAAAGATGATAAAGAAGCCAAAAGACGTGGTGTCACCCAGGCTGGAGTATCAGGGTTATTGCTATTGGTGTTCGCTATCATGTGGGTAGGAATTTATCTCTTCTTGAGTGCAAAAAAAGTACCGGTTCAAAAGGCAAACACTACTATAGGAATCATCACCGAGCCGGCCAATACACTGCAGCTCACAGCACCGGCCACTATTAAATTTGACGGTTCACAGCTCCCAATAGACGCCAAACAGTACGATATTCTTTCATACAATTGGAGTTTTGGTGACGGACAAACATCAACAGTCCCGGTAGCAACTCATACATATCCGGACAAAGGAGCAAACAACGGCCGTTTTGACGTGACTCTGGACGTCATGAAACGTGACAAAAAGACCAAAGAAGAAACATCAAGCACCTATGCAACTATCGTCACAATCGCCAACGTAAAAATCAATCCGGTGATAAACGCAACACCTGAAACAGGATCAGGTCCGCTTGAAGTACAGTTCGATGCATCAGCATCAACAGCACCAGCCGGAGACATTGTAAATTACGAATGGGATTTCGATAACAACAATGTATTCACAGACGCAACCGGCTCAACCGCAACACATACATTTGAACAGGAAGGCAAATACAAAGTAAACCTCCGTGTTACCGACAACACCGGACAGTTTGAAGTCGGATCAAAAGAAATTACCGTAACACCGCCAAATGTACCGGTCGCCATGATCAGTATCCCAACAACAAGTGGAAAATATTTCACGGGAACCCAATACACATTCCTCGGTGAAAAATCCACAAGTCCAAACGGTGAAATAAAAAAATACGAATGGGATTTCGGTGACGGATCACCAAAGGCAAATACAAGAACAGCAAATCACATATATAAAAATCCTGGAAGTTACGAAGTAAAACTCACAATCACAGATGAAACCGGAGCAACCGGCGACAGTACCAACACCATCAAAGTCGAAGTTGCGGAATCCGCACCGATCGCATCATTCACAACAGTTCCGGCACCTGGAAAAGATGAAAATTTCATAGCAGGAACAATGCCGTTTGAAGTGATCTTTGACGCGACAAGCAGTAAAGACCCGGACAACAACATCGTTGACTACAAATGGGATTTCGACGGCGACGGCACAAGTGACAACACCGGCGAAAAAACAACCTACGTTTATAAAGAACCAGGCACATTCAACGCAACACTTACAGTGATCGATGCTGAAAACAACGAAGGCAGTGCAATCCTGGTCGTAAAAGTTGGCTCACAGCCATTGCAAGCCCGCATCGTCGCAGAACCAGTTGAAGGAGTAGTTCCATTAACAGTTATATTCGACGCCAGTTCATCATCATATCCAAACGGACAAATCGTAAGTTACGAATGGGATTTCGGTGATGGAACACCAAAACGCATCGATGTATCAAAGGTTACATACAAATACACAAAGATCGGAACCTTCACGGCTTCAGTAACAGCCATCGCATCCGACAACACTCGTTCAGCATCTCAAACACCGGTAAACGTGCGTCCGGTACCATTAACATCATGTTATGAGGCCAGCACGGAAACAGGTCCGGCTCCGCTAACAGTAGAATTCGACCCTCGCTGTTCAACCGGCACAGTAGCAAAATACAGTTGGGATTTCGGTGACGGAGAAACATCAAAAACTCGAAAACCGACACATACTTTTACCAAAGCAGGCAGCTACGAAGTAACTCTGGAAGTATCAGACGCGCAAAACGTTCTCGATACATTCACAAAAAGTATATTAGTAACCGGAACTATCTAGTATGAGTCACATGACAAAAAAACAGCGTTTAACCATGCAGGTAATTGCCATTCTCACCATATCGGCGGTGGTCATCGGCATCGTAGCTCCATACCTCAGCATCCAGTAAAAATTGATCGTCATAAATCTCAAAAGCCTTCCACTGTACAAGGAGGGCTTTTTTCGTAATCCATGAGTTTTTTTTTGGTTACGTCCCCATGAGCAATTGAACATAATCCCGTATGTTTAAATTATAAAACATAATTGACCTATAGCAATAAAAATGATATAATTTAAAGAATATTAAATTTAAAACTAAAACCAAAAAACTATGGATGAACTGAATATCAAAACACTGGGATCAGAAAACCCAGACCCAAAAGTTCCAAGTGTAACACCGGAAACACCGGTTGTTCCTGCTACTCCTGCAGCTTCGACTGCACCGACAGCGTTTAGTCTAGATTCAATCGGTTCATCAAATCAGCAACAAACATCAGCACCTTCAACCGCTGCTCCGGCTTCTTCTGAAACAGAAAAAGTTCAACTCACATCAGGAGATGCGTCGCTCAATGGATCTGAAATGACGGCAGCCGGCACAACCGATGTAGTAGCACCTAAAAAATCATTTCTCAAAACCGGTCTAATTATTGCCGGTTCAGTAGTTGCAGTTGGCGCTGTAGTAGCAGCCGTATTTTTCGGACAAAACGGATGGCCGTTCAAAGGCGAGCTGACCGCGGTAAACGAAGCAACGCGTTTTGTTGCGTTAACGCTCTGTCCGGACGATCAATATATGCCAAAGCAAACAGACACAGCATTGAAATTAGTTGAATCGGCATTCGTCCCTGCCAACGCTCAGTCAGCAATTAACACGGAACTTTCAGACGTAAGAATTCTTGATAAAGCAACAAGCATAAATCTGCAAGATGCAAGTCGTTTGCTAAATGAGGTAAACACTGTAGATACAACTGCCGACACTCTGAACACAGAGTTTCAAGCAAGCAACGAGTTAGTGCCATTACAATACGATATCAACCAATACCAGGCAACAATGGAACTTGCTCCATCATTACAGTACAACCTCAATAATCAATACCAGGCAACAATGCAGGTTGCCCCTGAATATGAAGTTACTTGTAAGGACATTCCACATGACAATCTCATCCCGGGTGAAAGAGAGTGTGAAGCGATTGATCTTCTCTACGCAGACCCAACAGGATACTTATTGAACGATGTCACAAAACAACATCTCGAAGAATGGTATCAGATGTGTCACCCAAAAACAGAAGTACAATGTGGAGTAAATGAAGATTATTCCAAAGAAACAAACGAATGCGTATGTAAAGAAGGATACTTTGATATCGGCGCTGAAGTCGCAGATATGGAAAAAACAGACACACTGGCAACCACAGATGAGGTAGTTGCAGAAACGTTCTCATACGCTGAAATCACAGACAAAATGATGTTGGAAGCCCCATTGGAAGGCACAAGATTACTGTACACAGACAGCATAAACACAAGAAGCAGATGTATGAATTGTGATGACATAAACGGCTATCTTGAAAAATACCAAACTCAACTCGCTACTGAAACTGATGAAACAATGAAAGTAGCTCTGCAGGCACGTATCGACAGGTTAAATCAGATTGCAGAAAAATATGGATGCAAAAAGCCAACTGTAAAATGTGCAGAAGATCAGGTACTTACATCAGATGGTGTTTGCGAATGTCCTGCTTACTCTTACCTAGATGAATCAACACAAAAATGTACATTTGATTGTAAGAAGATTGTGAACTCAATAATTTCACTCCGTGATTCACCGACAAAAACTCCTGAAACAGAAAAACAGCTCAATGAATTCATGGATCTTGCGGCAAA
This sequence comes from Candidatus Peregrinibacteria bacterium, assembly GCA_020851415.1. GTDB lineage: Bacteria > Patescibacteriota > Gracilibacteria > UBA1369 > UBA1369 > JADZCU01. The sequence continues at coordinate 6,170 of JADZCU010000042.1, forward strand.
AAATCAATGTGAAATCCCTGAAGAAAAAACAATATGTCAGACCTATGAAGAAGATGCTCAAAAAGCCCTCAGTGAAAAAAACTATGACGCATACATTAGCATTAGCATGAAACTACTTTCTGCAGATTGTGGAAGGGAAGTAAACTCATGCCAACGTACCCTCGCAGAGGGAAGCCTTGTAAAGCGTGTCCAGGACATGGTTCAGGGAAACACCGAACTTGAAGAAAAATACAAAGCACGCATGGAAGAATTAAGAGGTGAATATTACAGCAACGAAGAATGTCGTGACGACAATCGTTGTACAGAGATCGAAGCAACTCGTACAAAAGAGGATACTACCGTAACGATGCTCGATGAAACAAACGCCGAAACATTCAGAATTACTGAATACGCCAATATGGAACTCGCGCCTTTGAATCTTGAATACAGTGAGGTATATCTGACGGACAGAATCAACTACGAGTTAACTCCAAGCGAAGTATTCGAAGACGATAAAGAATACTACGACAAATACTGTCAAAAGCCGGAGCTCACTTGTGAAGAACTTTTGAAGAGATACAACCTTGATAGCTCAACTCCACAAAACAGCTCACTGGTTACAACGCTGGATGTCTCTCCGGAAGTTCAAGATCAATTAAATCGTTGTCTTACGCCAACACGTGAATTTATACCTGAGAACCCAACGCTCACTTGTGAACCTTCTACAAGGAACGCAACCACAGGCCAGGTTGTGACCTGGACTGCAACAGTCGATGGCGTACTTGATAAAAATAGCGTTACCTACGAATGGAGCGAAGATGCCATTGGAACTGGAGAATCTGTAACAGCTACATATAATACAGAAGGTGAAAAGAACGTCTTGGTAGTAGCTTCAATAGCAGGTGACCCATCACTCAGAGCAACGTGCAGTACAAATGTAACTCCAATATCACCTGTCCAGCCACCACCACCAACAGCTCCAGTACCAGGTCCGACCCCAGCTCCAGCGCCAGCACCGACACCTCCTCCAACCGCACCGGCTATAGCTCCACCAACACCACCATCTCCGGTATCCAGCCCAACCCCAACTCCACCTCCGGCATCTGCAGCAATCCCGGCTGTGACACCGCCAACCCCTCCTCCAACCGCACCGGCTATAGCTCCACCATCACCATCATCTCCGATTGCAAGTCCGACACCTTCTCCAAGTACACCAGTGTCCCTTCCAATCACAACACCAAGTGCTCCGGTGATAGCTACAACTACAAAACCGGTAGCCGTAACCCCGGTAGCTCCAGGCGCCCCGGTAGTACACTCTTCAGCACCTGAAGTAATACCTCCGGTGGTAGTCCCAGAAAAAGAAGTACCTCCAACCATCACTCCAACAGGTCCGGAAGTATATATCTACCTCATCGGCCTTGCAGTAGGACAGCTCTACTTCTTCCGTCGCAAGGTATTCGGATCGGTAAAAAATAAATAACAACTCATTGCAAAAAACAAAAAAAGGTCTCGCCAACGCGGGACCTTTTTTGAAATTAGAGCGAGGAAAGTCAACGCAACCGATTTGACTTTCCCTGGCTTTTTTCTTACATTTTGTCCGTTGCAAAAAAATCACCCAAACGTTGGGGAGTCGCCAAGTGGTAAGGCACCGCCCTTTGGAGGCGGCATTCGAAGGTTCGATCCCTTCCTCCCCAGCCATATCTCAGAAGCCGCATTTACAAGGATGCTCTTTTGAGTTGACTACAGTACACAAATAGGATTTGAATGCCTCTGCAAATAACTCAACTTTTATGAAACCTGAACTCCTCATGCCCGCAGGAGATATGGAAAAATTGAAAACAGCATTTCAATACGGGGCAGATGCTGTTTACGCAGGCGTACCAATGTTTTCTCTGCGTGCCCGTGAACAAATGTTCAACATCAAAAGCGTAAAAGAGGCTGTGGATTACACCAGATCACTCGGGAAAAAGATTTATCTAACACTCAATATTTTCCCACATAATTACAAAATCCCTGCTCTCAAAAATGCCCTTAAACCGTTGGCTGAACTCAAACCAGACGCTTTTATCATGGCAGATCCAGGCGTCATTATGCTGAGCAAGGAAATAGCCCCAGAAATACCAATCCACCTTTCAGTACAGGCAAATAACGTCAACTGGGCATCAGCAAAGTTTTGGCATAAACAGGGGATTGAGCGAATAATACTTTCTCGTGAAATTTCCTTGGCAGAAGTCAAAGGCATTCACGAAATGAATCCAAATCTGGAATTAGAATTTTTTGTACATGGCTCCATTTGTATGGCTTATTCTGGGCGATGCTTGCTCTCAAACTACTTTTCCTACAGGGATGCCAATCAGGGAACTTGTGCTCACAGTTGTCGCTGGCAATACAAAGTCCATGAAGCGCATTCAAAACGGGAAATTGATCAGGAAGAAGCCGAAAAAAGAGGATTCAAAGAACTTGATCACGACTATTATCTTGAAGAAATAAGCAGACCCGGAGAATACATGGAAATTGCTGAAGATGAGCACGGCACATACATTATGAACTCCCGTGATATGTGTTTAGTCGAGTATCTGAAAGATCTAAAAGACGCCGGTGTTTGCAGCTTCAAAGTTGAAGGAAGAAATAAAACGGTCTTTTACGTTGCTACAGTAGCAAAAACATACCGCCAGGCCATCGATGACATGGAGGCAGGAAAACCATTCAATCCAGAACATATAACTGAATTGGCAAAAACATCAAACAGAGGATTCATTCCGGGGTTCCTCATGGCCAACCCAAGAGAAAAGGCTCAGGAATACAAGAAGAATATCACTCATCAAACCCACGAATTCGTTGGGATTATAAGAAATATTCATGAAAGGGATCACCAAAAACTCTACGAGGTTGAGGTGAAAGGAAGAATAGATGTTCCTGATACAGTTGAAGTATTCTCTCCATCAAAAAGTTTCAAATATGAAATGGTAAAAATCATGAATTTAAATGGAGAAGAACTAAAAGTAGTTCATCCCGGCCAGAAGGATAAAGTTTTAATCGAGTTACCTGAAGAAGTTGAAATTGGTGCTATGATAAGAAAAGAAAGAGCCCATCACATCTAGTTCATTGATGGAAAATTATTTAGTCATCTTTGGTGCACTCGTTTCGCTTTTTGGAATATTTTTCTACATTCGTGAAACAATAAAAGGTAAAACCAAACCAAATCGGATAACATGGTTCATGTGGTCTGTAGCACCATTTATAGCTACGGCAGCAGCACTGAGCAGCGGGGTAACGTGGGCTGCATTACCAGTGTTTATGTCAGGCTTTAGCCCGTTTCTTGTTTTTTTGTCATCATTTTGGAACCCCAAATCGTACTGGAGACTCGGAATGTTCGATTATCTGTGCGGTCTTTTTTCTATTTTGGCCCTGATACTCTGGGCAATAACTCAAAACCCAACAGTAGCAATAGTTTTTGCCATAGCGAGTGACGCTTTTGCTGGGGTACCTACCGTGGTTAAATGTTGGAAAAAACCGGAAACAGAAACATGGACTCCATTTTTTGCAGGACTGATCAGTGCCGCAACAACTTTCTCAATAATAAATACCTGGTCATTTACCGAATACGCCTTCTCTGCATACCTCATCACTTTGAACTGCATATTATTGATCGCAATTTTCAGGAAAAATTTTTTCTATTCAAAGACAAGAGATACAAAAAATAAACTATAGAGTTCCCTGTTTTAAAAAAGATCATGGAAAGCCTTTTAAAAAGGCGCTGAAGGTCTTTTACTGCTGTTTAACTCGGCATTGACCAATTCAATGTGTATCTATATAGTTAAGTAACTTAACTAATATTTTGTGAATCGACAAAAGATCATAGCCGACTTTATGGAAAAGATGTCCCATATGCGCAAAACCTTTATTGCTGCAAAGGGAAAAGATCATAGCCATGAGGGGCTCCCCACTCACGCAGAGGTCAGATTCCTGATAATGATAGCTCAAAGCCATCCTCAGGGAATTAAAGACCTGGCCGAAAAGTTTTGCATGACCCCCAGTGCAGCTACGCAATTCGTAAATCAACTGGTGAAAAACGCTTTTGTAGAGAGGAAAGAAGACAAAGCGGATCGCCGGAAAATATACATAGAACTCACGGAAAAAGGTAAGAAAATTATTAAAAAAGCTAAAAAGCTTCATCTCGCTTCTCTTACAAAGATGCTGGCTCCATTAAGTGACCAAGAACTCATACAACTAAAAAATATTCAGCAGAAAATAATCAAAAACCTCGAGTAACCATGAAACAAGCGAAAAAATCAGAGCATGAAAGTCAGCAACTGCCAGATAAAAAAAGCTCCACACCCGGGCAGGGTAAAACTCCAAAACTCAAAAAGGGACCAAGCCTAATCGATTTACTCGTACCATACAAAAAGTGGATTTACATACTTATATTTCTATCTTTTGTCAGTAACGGTTTAAACTTAATTTTGCCAAAACTGGTCGCAAATTCAATAGATAACTACCAGGCCGGAACCTTTGTTTTAAACACAGTTATTTTAGAATTTTCAGCTGCTGCAATTTGTGTTTTTGCTTTTGCAGTTCTGCAAAGCATAGTCCAAAACTATACAGCAGAAGTTGTCGCAAAAAATCTCCGCCAAGAACTCGCCGCAAAAATTTCCCGTCAAAGTACAGAATATATACAACAAATAACCCCGGGACGTCTTTTGACAAATCTGACTTCCGATATCGACTCCATAAAACAGTTCGTATCGCTTGCCGTAGTTTCAATTGTTTCTTCAGTAGTACTCATAGTCGGATCAAGCATTATGCTGCTTCTTATAGAATGGAAGTTGGCAATAGTTGTGCTGACGGTAATCCCAATTATCGGAATAACATTCTTTGTTGTATTAAAAAAAGTAAGAGCATTTTTTGGAGAATCCCGCCTTGTAATCGACTGGCTCAATAAAGTGATCAACGAAAGCATTCTGGGGGCGGCACTCATCCGTGTTCTGAATTCACAAAATAAAGAACATAAAAAATTTCTTGATGCAAACACCAAGGCCAAAGATATTGGGTTAAGCATTCTCAAACTGTTTGCAGGCCTCATCCCGCTCATCACTTTCGTCGCTGGGATGGCCAATATCGCCATCCTTCTGCTGGGTGGATATTTTGTCATCAACAATGAAATGACACTGGGTGGACTGGCCGCTTTCAACAGCTACCTGCTGATTTTTATCTTCCCCATTCTCATCCTGGGTTTTATGAGCAACATCATCGCACACGCAAGCGCTTCATATGCTCGCGTAGGTGAAATGATTTCCGCAGAAGAAAAAAAAGATACCGGAACAATTACAAAAAAACTACACGGCGACATAGATATAAAAAACATTACCGTAAATTACGGCGAAAAACCTGTACTCAAAAACGTAACACTCAGCATAAAATCTGGCAAAAAAACGGCAATTATCGGTCCAACGGCAGCCGGAAAAACACAATTACTCTATTTGTTGGTAGGTTTATTCAACCCAAATTCAGGAACAATCGAATACGACGGGAAAAACCTCAATGAGTACGTCAAATCTTCGCTGCACAATCAGATCGGATTCGTTTTTCAGGACAGCATTATCTTTAACATGAGTCTGCGTGAAAATATCGCCTTCAGTGACACCGTTACAGATAAAGATCTAAAAAAAGCCATAGATACGGCTGAGCTCCAGGATTTCATCAATGCGCTACCTGACAAACTGAACACAATAGTTTCAGAGCGTGGAACCAGCCTATCCGGGGGACAAAAACAGCGCATTATGTTGGCTCGGGCACTGGCTCTCAATCCCAAGATTCTCCTTTTAGATGACTTTACCGCACGTGTAGATCGCCAAACAGAACAAAAAATTCTCAATAACATTCATAAAAACTATCCGGACATTACCCTGATCTCCGTAACACAAAAAATATCTTCCGTAGAACACTACGACCAGATCATTCTCCTTATGGAAGGTGAAGTACTGGCGGCCGGTAAACATCAGGAACTGCTCAAAACATCTCCGGAATACGTGCAGATTCACAACTCACAACAAAGTACCAATCACTATGAATTACGCTCTTAATACCACAACAAGCAGAAAAACCGATGGCACCGGACTGATGTCAGCGATCAAAGCGTTCCTGCCTTTGTTGAAAGATGAAAAAATGAAAATGGTGATAGCATTCATCGCCATACTTATAAATTCATCCATGAACCTGCTCGCCCCGGTTGCTGTAGGTTACGCAATCGACACATTCATACAGTCGCATGACTATGATGGCGTTATAAAGTTTTCAGGTTTGCTCTTTATCATGTATGCCGTTTCTCTGGTCGCAAGCTACATTCAAACCAAAACCATGGGAGGCGTCGGTCAGCGCACACTTTTCAATTTGCGAAACGCTGTATTCAACAAACTGCAAGATTTACCAGTGTCTTTCTTCAATCAAAACAAAGCGGGGGATTTAATTTCACGTATCAATAACGACACAGATAAACTCAATCAATTTTTTTCTCACGCTCTCCTGCAATTTGTGAACAACGCTTTCATGATCTTGGGCGCAGGAATTTTCATTTTGTATCTAAACATCCGTCTTGGCGGAGCCACACTCCTTCCAGCCGAAGCTTTACTCGTGTTTACAGTGGCAATCTCCGGCTATGTAAAAAGAAAAAACGCCCTCAGTCTTGAAAGCACAGGCAGCATGAGCTCGGAAATACAAGAAAGTCTCAATAATTTCAAAGTGATTGTTGCCTTCAATCGTCGCGATTATTTCAGAAAAAAATTCAACGAAGTAAACGAAAAAAACTACAAAGCCTCCATGCAGGCCGGCATAGTAAACACAGTATTTCTACTCCCTCTCTACGGTCTTATATCCGCTTCTGCGCAACTCATCGTTCTGGCGCTTGGCATTTACCTCATCTCAATAGGACAATTCTCTGTAGGCTTACTCATAACCTTCCTGACATTCGTCAGCAGATTCTACGACCCACTCAGACAAATCGCCTCACTCTGGGCACAGTTTCAGGTCGCAGTGGCGGCCTGGGATCGCATTACCGACATACTATCCATGAAAACCGACCTGGTTGTTTTGCCAGAATCAAAAATCGTAAAACATCAACCACAGGGAAAATTACCCAATTCGATTCTCGAATTCCAAAATGTACACTTCGGATACACCGAAGGTCAGGAAATCCTGCACAACGTAAGCCTCAATCTTCAGTATGGGAAAACATACGCGCTTGTCGGCCCGACCGGTGGCGGAAAAACAACAACAGCATCACTCATGGCCCGCCTCTACGATCCGGTGGAAGGAACAATATTCTTCAACGGTAAAGATATTCGTTCATACAAGCCGGCCGAAAGAACCCAAAAAATAGGATTCATTTTACAGGAACCATTCCTTTTCACAGGTACGGTAAAAGACAATATTCTCTACGGGAACGAAGAGTACCAGAACCATACCTCGGAACAACTTTATGAAGTACTCAAAAAAGAACAACTCGAAGACCTCATCGTAAGATTCGAAAAAGGTTTAGATACCGAAGTAAGCGGAAGCGGTGAAACCATTAGTCTCGGCCAAAAACAGCTCATCGCCTTCATACGCGCGGTGCTGCGCAAACCGGAACTCCTCATTTTGGATGAAGCCACCGCCAACATCGACACAGTAACCGAACAATTACTTGAAGGAATTCTGCAAAAACTTCCAAAAACAACAACACGTGTTATCATTGCGCACCGTCTAAACACCATCGAAAACGCCAACGAAATCTTCTTCGTCAATTCAGGACAAATAACCCGCGCCGGATCATTCAAACATGCAGTAGAAATGCTGATGCACGGCAAACGTGACAGTTAATAATCAATCCTAATTACCACTATGGCAAAAGAAATAAACAAAACCAGAGCAAAAAATACTAGTCAATTTCGTACAAAAGTTTTAGAAATCGTCAGCAAAATTCCCAAAGGAAAAATCATGACCTACAAACAGGTAGCAACTCTTGCCGGAAATCCTCTGGCTTCACGCGCAGTAGGGGCCATCATGAACAAAAACCGCAGTCCTCTCGTCCCGTGTCATAGGATCGTCAGCAGCGACGGTTGGCTTCGGGGCTTCGCCTGGGGTCTCAACAAAAAGAAAGAAATTCTCCAGCAGGAGGGGATAGAAATAAGCGGTTATACTATCAAAGACCTCAACAAATTCATGGCCAAATAAAAGGCCGCATCCACTCGTTGATAAAACATCAATATTTTTTGGGGCTGCCGCCGTAGCTCCGACACTTTTATTTAATACCTTTCGCCAAAGCCCACTGAACTTTCGCCAGCGAACCCCAACTCAACAACATAAACGTAAGCGCAACCAAAAAACCGACATAAGGAACAAGACTCACCAAATGTAGCAATGCAATACCGGTAACAACAATACCCCAGCCCATTTGGAGCTTTTTTGGACGTTTCACCAATTTATACAAAAGCGCGCCAAAAATATAACCCGCAGTCACCATATTGATCATCATAAAAAGCACAAAAATAACCGCCAAAATAACACCCAACATCACGCCGATACCACTCATAAAACAAAGAATCGACGAAATAGGAATCCCGATCATCATAATCAAACCAAGCCCCACGTTCTTCCAAAACTGTCCCTTCTGCAAACTCAAATGAACAACCTTATTCACAATATTCGGGAACAAACCAAAGAACGCCATCCCAATCAACAAAAGACCAATGATAGTCATCACCTGGCCAAGCAAAAACGCCACCTGCAAAAACTTCTCAAACCCCTTTTTCCACTGGCCGTTACCGCCATCCTGGCTTTCTGATTGAATAGTGGTTTTCCCAAAAATCTTCGCTTGTGGATTCACAGTCACAGAACCTCCTGAGCCAAGCAAATCACCCTGAATGATGGCATTCGGACCAATTCTCACATCACCACCGGTCGCAACCACTTCGCCGTTCACGGTACCATCAACAAAAACGCTCCCGCCAAACACACGCAGATCTCCCAAAACCTTTCCGGAAATATTTGTATTACCTGCCATGATCAACGCGTCCTCATCCACAACTCCCGTCAAAACAATAGTACCTCCAAACGCAATCAAATCACCCTGCACGTTGCCGGCCACAACCGGTGCTCCTCCACTCAAATACAAATTACCAAAAACAACTTCCGTCTGCCCCACATTCCCTTCGCCCCTCACAGTCATCGCCTGGCTCAAAAAAGGCACGGCAAAAATCATCAAACCAACCAAGATCGAAAGAAGTTTTTTCATATTTTGTTTCAAAAAGTGAACTTTACATCTACAATATTTTTATCACACTCCTAAGATTTTGACCATGGAAAGCCAAAAAAATGTCCGACTCATTCTCAGCATTCTGGGGGGCTTTGCCTGTGTGAACATTTTTGCCTGGTATCTGTTTTTCACCACAATGCAGCATCAGGAAGACCTAAAACAACAAGCCATTAACTCAAATAACATGAAAATATTCAGCACAGCGTTCGAAAACAATCAAAACTTACCATCCAAATACACCTGCGACGCCGAAAACATAAACCCCCCACTCGTCATTTCCGAAACACCTGAAAATGCCAAGAGCCTTGTACTGATAGTAGACGATCCGGACGCCCCATCCGGGGATTGGGTACATTGGCTGGTTTGGAACATCGATCCAAAAACCACCACAATCAAAGAAAACAGTGTCCCGTCCGGCACACAGGGGCAAACAGATTTCGGCCAAAACAAATGGGACGGCCCCTGCCCTCCATCCGGATCGCATCATTACCATTTCAAAATCTACGCCCTCGACACCATGCTGGAAATCCCGGCCACCTTCAAAAAAGCAGAAGTTGAAGAAGCCATGAAAAACCACATCATAGACCAGTCAGAAACAGTTGGCATCTACCAACGAAAATAAAAATCCCAGCAGCGACCCAAATCACCTGTGAAACTTTTCATCCACGTTATTTCACCCCGATCCATCTACCCTTCGCGTCAAAACTAAATGCCGAAGGACAAACCTGACTCACCGGGCAAGCCCGGCAATCCGGTTTTTGCGCTTTGCAAACCGCGCGTCCATGATCAATCAACAAATACGAAAGATCCCCCCAATCCTTGCGCGGAACAATTTTCAAAAGGTCCTGTTCAATTTTTTCCGGCACATTGAGCACCGTAAATCCCAAACGCCGGCTCAATCTTCTCACATGCGTATCCACGACAATACCCTCAACAACCCCATAAGCATTATGTAAAACCACATTCGCAGTTTTTCTCGCCACCCCCGGCAACTCCAAAATCTCTTTCATCGTCCTCGGAACCTCGCCCCCAAATTTTTCCAGAATCATCCGGCACGCGCCCTGAATACTCTTCGCCTTATTTCTATAAAACCCCGTAGATTTAATATCTTTTTGCAAATCTTCAGGCTTCGCTTTCGCATAATCCGCACAACTCTTATACTTCCGAAAAAGCCCAGGTGTCACCATATTCACACGCACATCCGTGCACTGCGCAGACAAAATCGTCGCCACCAAAATCTCCAGCGGATTCGAAAAATATAAAGCACATTTGGCATCAGGATAAGCCTTCCTCAAAATTTTAATCACTTTCACCACGTGCGGCGAAAGATCTTTTCGATTGATTTTCAGTGACTTTTTCATATACAAATAAGAGGTATACGAATCATACCACATGGTACACCTCTCAAAATTTTATCACTGGATGGATGGTCTCAAAAATAATAAAAAATCCCTCCTTATTTTAATTGGTGTAGATATTTTTCTAGCCGTCGGATCCAATATCGCCGACTGGCCATGGCTGAGCAGCGTCGATTGGCGCCTTTTACTGTTCGCCCCAATCTGTTCGCTCTATCCACTGGTGCTCGCCATCGTATTCGGTCTCAAATATTTAGACAAAAAAGTCCCTGCCTGGCTCACAACATTTATCTTCATGGCCATCGTCAGTTACGGCATCATGGCCTACATTTATTACCCGTTCTACATGTCCTGGGACGGCGTAAAATTCCGTCTCGTTGGCAACATCATTTGGGTTACATGCTACGCAATCCAATCACTCATTCTGTTTTCAGACATCAAAAAACTCCCGATCTATCAATACGCATTGATCTTTGGCTATTTTGCCGCAAAAGACTATTCAGACCGTTTCCTTGGCTCATTCATAGATATCCTTCGTCCTGATTTTCCCAAATATCTCATCGATATTTTCACCGTCAGCATGATCGTGCTGCACGTGACAACAGCTTCGGCAGTCGTTGCCATTCCATACCTCCGCAAAAAAAAGAGTCCAACCCAAATTGGCTCGGACAATGCGAAAGCACTAACTCCAGATCTGCGTCGTACCATGACAGCCGAATCAGAAAAAATCTGATAACTAAAATTTGGGAGCTTCTGGGTCTTCACGCTTAACCTTTTTCAAATCACCGGTTATGCGGTCTTGATATTTTTTCGGTAACGCATCAAAAGGCAAATAGCTCAGTGGCAAATAATCCAAAGGATCAACATGCTTTCCACCTTTCAAAACCTCAAAGTGCAAGTGCGCCCCAGTAGTCATATAACCGGCACCCTTTGTACCAGGGGTACCACCAGATAAAGCTACAGTCTGCCCACGATAAACCCGTTCACCTTCCTTCACGCGGAATTCGGAAACGTGACCATAAATAGTCATAAATCCACCCTTATGGGCAACAATCAAATAACTGTAACCATAACCGTTATCACGGACTTTATAAGCAATGCCGTCTTCCGGCGCACGAATAGGTGTGCCCTGATGGGTAGGAATATCAATGGCATTATGACCTACACCAAACACAGCAACATAACTCGGATCATGATAGTAAGCACTGATACCGCGCCCTGGACTTACCGGCCAGCTTGGTGAAAAATCTCCCTGATTTTGAGTATCACGAATAAATTGGTACACGGAAGTCTTATCTCCATGAATCAAAGCCTCGTAATTTTCCGGATCAAAATCATCACCCAGTTCCTGAACTTTTTCCTCAATAAATTTCAAATTATCCCGCAGAGTTTGCAAATCAAGTTGAACCTGCTCCTGTTGAAGCTTGGATTCAGCCAATAACTGTTCATAAATTTTCTGTTCACCCTTTGTCTGCTCCAAAAGTTCAGTCTTGGCATTCTTTTGAATATCCAAATTCATCTGTTCCTGATCTAATCTTTCGTGGAGCATCAATAAGCGGTTCTTTTGTTCAATCACCAAATCTTCATCCTCATGCAGCTCCACAATCAAAGACTCCAAACGATCAAAAATCTCATGTCCGGTATTTTCCAAAATATTAAAATACTTCATCTGTTGAAGCTGATCACCAATGCTGTCATCAGACAGCAAAAGTTTCGCCACACTAATCTGATCATTCTCCAATAAAGTGTTGGTAACACTACTTTCCTGTATATATATAGTCTCCAGATAATCCATCAACATATTTTTCTGGTTCTCAATCTCCAATTTTTTAGTTTCAATATCGTTATAGAGTTGAATCAATAAACTTTCCTTTTCATTAATTTGTAACTCAACGTTTGAAATAAGATTTGCCGTCTGGGAAATCAGGGAATCCAGGTTCGCAAGTTGCTCATTCAAAGTCTTAATTTCATCTTCAACATGCTCCACGCGCCCGCTCGCTTCATCCACACTTCGGGTCACGTTGGCATAATCATGCTGGGTAGCCTTTAACTCATCGCGAATATTCTGCAAAAACTGCGCTCGCTTCAGTGCACGTTCATCTACTTGCTGGCTCAATTCTGTCTCCAGCGCTTGTGTTGCCCCAAACAGGGCATCCGGCACAGTTTGAGAGTTCATAACTTCAGACGAAGTCCCGGTCCCACCCTCCTGGGTTTCAGCCAACAAAACACCTGTGTCCACAAACATGGCCACAAATGCGAGCAATAACATTACGGTAAGGACTGGATTTTTAGTACTTTGCATATCAGGTAATTATAGCAAAATTTACCCAATCAAACAACGCTCTCAGCGCTCACCAAAGCCAAAAGGTGGTTGCGTAAAGCGAAAATTTATGTAAAATCATCATTTCAAACCGCAAAGCACCAAAAACAGGCCTGTTTTGAGGCAATAAAGCTCTACTTACTCTTGCAACCACGGTTCTATTTCAGTACAATCACCCTGCTTTTTAAATTTTGACGTAAATATATGGCTCATAAGAAAGCCGCAGGTAGTACAAGTAACGGACGAGATTCGCAGGCCAAACGCCTTGGTATCAAGGTATATGGTGGTCAGGTGGTTCGCGCCGGAAACATTATTGTTCGCCAACGCGGTACAAAATTCCATCCTGGTAAAAACGTAGGTATTGGCACCGACCATACCCTTTTTGCTCTCACAGACGGCAAAGTTGAGTTCCAGGAGAAGCAATTGCGCAAGTATGACGGTCGTGTCTTCAAAGACAAGTTCGTCAATGTTGTAGCTGCTTAATTCCTGAATGTCCGATCTCGAATCATTTTCAGGCTTTGACGGTAACGAGGCGTATGATCCCGCCGCGTTTGAACGATTCAAAGAACGCATGAAAGCTGCATCTGCCCAGCTGAAAGCAATTCAAGCCGGTGAGCAGAAACAAAAGAAAAAAGAGGACGAACTCATCAAAATCCTCCTCAAATTCATACAGTCCGGTCAAAATAGAGACGTACTCCTATTGATATCACACCTGCTGGAAGACAATGTCCCGGCAGGTTTCATCGTTGCCCTCATCGCCATCGCCTACGAAGAGATCCAAAACCAAATCGGCCTCAAACTCCTGCCGGAGCCCGATGATTTAGCCAAGCATGCCGCAGCTGAGTCAGAAAAAGTACTCCTGGAAGGGACTACAGATCCACCAAAAAAAGAAACCCTGCCCGACCACTATATGCACGGGGATATTCTTCCGTTAAAAATCAAGATCGCCATAGACGCCTGGGTTCAGGAAATCTTTAAACGAGCCAGCGAAAACCCACATCGCATCATCAAAACCGGCATCGACCAGGAAGGAAACATCAAACTCACCATTATTCAGTTATCCACATTCTGTTTACGCGACTTCATGGAAAACCAGTCGCAGCCAGCGGAATATGACCGCCTCCGCGACTTCATGGAAGTTATGCTTCAGGGCATCTTCAAAAAACTCGATGACATGGTCAAAAACCAAAAAGAGCTTCGCGGGGAATAAATACAGGAACCTTACCTTTTATTGACTTTTTACAGGTCAAAAGGGTAAAGTACCTCCCAATTTAACATCACAATATGCCTAAAGATACTATCGAAACACAGGATGTCTTCAACGTGCCGGATCAAATCTGTGACACCGTTTGGGAGATGGTAAAAAGCCCAAAATTCAGACAGTTCCTCAAATACTATAACAACCTCAGGAAAAGCCAAATCAAACAAACAAAAGCCAGAGCAAGCGGCAGAGCTGTAAAAGATTCTCCGGAATTGGAAGATCTACTTCTGGATCAAGAATGGCAGGAAGTTACATCCGGCGATTTATTCAACAACTACGACAAAGCAATGGATGCTTATTCTGTTTGGAAAGATCTGGAACTCCGCGGAAAAGTTGAGCCAATCTCACAAGTGCAAACACTGGTACGTGAAATGGTAGACAGTGCACGTGAAAGATCCGTTGACCGCATACTCCCTGAGCAGGAAATGAAAGAACGTTTTCAGAAACTTGGCATAGATATTCAAAAAGTTAGTGCAGAGTGGGAACATTTCTACACTTCGAACAAAAATTTCAGAAGAATGCTGGTGCAGGCAGGACAAATGGCCGATAAAGAAAAATACTCATTACCAATACCGGAAATTAGTGAAGGTGCCATGCAGGCTTTTGAAAAAGCTTTTGCTGAAAATCGAATAGACAGCGTGATGATCGACGACGCCCGACTGAACAACGAAGACATGTACCAGGCACATTTTGGCAAAGCAATTGAAGCAGAGGTAGGCGAAGCACTTCCAATAGCACCTCAAAAAGTAGGAAACCCAAAATCAGCAGCATCAATAAAAAAAGCCCGTCCAAAACACCTCACCCAGCTCCCAACAGTACGCGTTGTGGGGTACAAATTTTCTCCCCAAGGCCGTGAACGCAACGCAACCAATGGAAGTTACAAATTCACCGACGATCTTCAAAAATCCCCAGGCTCCGGAGTTATGGAGTTTACTACCCTTATGAATCTCATCGCAAAATATTCCCAGGAAGGTGGCCGGAAACTGAGCGAATTCACATCATGGGATTATTACGACGGAAACAGCTGTGTTGGAGGCGCCCAGGTTTCCACAATCCTGAATAACGTAAATCCGGACGGCACTGTTCTTTTGGCAACCATAACAAACAGCAGTGAAGAGGTGGATGTCAGTATCCAAAATGTAAAACCCGACCAGCTCGTCGGCAACTCCTTTGCGCGACCAACCATCCAGAGCGACCTGGCTTAAAGTTCTAATGGGGTGATCTATGGGGCTCGAACCCATGACCCTCGGGACCACAACCCGATGCTCTGCCAGCTGAGCTAAGACCACCATGGAAATTATGTGTAGGCCAGTTTTGCTGTGGTGTTCAGCGCGCTTCCGCACGCCCGCCGATTGTACCAGAGCCCCACAATTTTGCAATAAAATGATTTTAAATACCAAGAAGGCGCCAGAACTTGCCAGCGCCTCCTTTAGGGTCTTAGGAGTATCAACGCCCTAGAAAAGCCTTAATATCCTAAAACTAATTGTGTGTAAGGTGTAAACCTTATGCTGAGTTATTATACACGATATGCTCTAGAGAGCAAGAAAACTTTTCATGTTATACGGAAGAATCGTAACATCGTAATTGCGAGCCAATACATCAACCTTTTTTTGCTCATCCCCAGTAAAATACTCTTTACCATTAAACACTTTATTTTTTAAGAAATCATACTTCACCGCAAGTGTGCCATTATTGTACGCAAGTTCGCGGAACTCATTTCCATGAAGTACATAATAGGCGTATGACTCTGCAAAATCTTCAAATACATCACTCTTGGAATACCCGGAAACAAAATCCAGATCAGTCATATCATCCCGCAGCGTGTTTTCATTCTTAAAACTCAAAGAATAAAACTCAGCACTTGGATCATCGCTATAAACAGGAGCAGTACCGTCTACAAATCCACTGGCGCCATTTTCAGCGGAACCCTGTAAAGACCCGGTATCAACAACATGACCCATCTCATGGACAAGCACACTGATCAATTCCTCATCGGTCACATTTTGGCATCTCAAAATAATGGTCGATCCACCACCAAGACCGCGGCGACCGCTATCGGAAAAATATAAAGTAAGATTTTTCAATTGAGAAGCGTGCCGTGGAGGCAAACTTGCCAAAGTTTTATAAACCAAAGATTTACAATGATTCAAAGAAGATTCAGTAGGTTTCGGATCACTGGACTCAAAATCCGTGCCCGGATGAAGTTTCACTCCAAGTTCACTCAACTTTGCAGCCGCTTCTTCTTCTGTCAGTGCAGTAGTTTGAGTTTCAACAACCATCTGTGAGTTCAAACGTTTACTCTCCATGAGTGAGTTCATAAACTCATTTGATTGGCCTGAAAGATTCAGAAGCGTAGTAATCAGAGCCGCGAGATTGAAGAATGTAATAGATCGTTTCATAAAGACAAAAACATAATTACAGGGCTGTACTTGTGTTTTTGTTTTACGAAATGTCGGAATTTTGAACCTTTTATCCGTTCTGGAATCAAACAATTTCTTCCAGACAGGAGGTGAAGTATAGCAGATTAAATGATTTTGTCAATACCGATAGAGTGAAGGCTGTAAGGGGTTTCCCGAACATATCGTTGTCAGATAAACAAACCTGTCAGCCAATTGACAGTGCGAGCAAACGTCCTATAATACCGCCCTTAATCGAATTTTATGTCAGCACAAATAGGTGTCCCGAAAGCTTATTTAAAGCAACGTTTAGTCAATAGTCAGCCGGCTTTTAACACTTTCGCTCAAGCGACTGGCGAAAGGTATCGCATGATCACGAGTGGAGATCTTCAAAAAGTTGTCGTCGATTTTCAGGCAAAAGTACTCAAGGCGATTGATAGTTTTGAAGGAGATACTATCGCCAGCCTCGAAGAGTTAGCCACTATCTGCCAGGCCATCAGCGACATCAAAAAAGAAACCGCGGATGGTATATTCAATCACGCACCTGGTCTCTCAAAAATAGCTCTCAGCTTCCGCCAATTAGTGGATGGGGAAAGATCAAAAGCCCTGGATGCAATTAAACAAGAATATGCGCTCCCAGAAAAAAAAGCTCAAAAAAACGGCCAAAATAAACCAAAGGTTCTGGCAGAAGATTCAGTCTTTTCTCATCTGGAAACCATGAATCAGACTGTAGAAAAAATAGTCGGAAAAATCAGTGCGCTCCTCTTAAACTGGTATCAGGACACAATCAGCAAACTTCAACAAAAGCTTAACAGTAATGATGGCGAGTACAGCAAATCAATGTTAACAAGCATTGTCAGTGCAACAACCGCCATAGTCGATGACCTCAACGCCTTAAAACAGGATTTGGAAAAGTCGGCGGAAGAAAGTGCAGATATAAATTTTCCTACACTGCAGGATAAGCTCTTAAGAATGCTGGAAAGCATAGAGCAAAAGATCAAAAGTCCTGCCAAAAATCGTTCCCCGCAAGTACAGGCTGCTTTGGATGAGGTAAATACTGAATCAATTGCATTAGCAATGATGAGTTTGGATATCAAACAATTTCACAAGATAGAGGGGACCCCGATTCTCAGTGGTGACACCCTGGAAAAAGCATTAGCCGAAAAATTTCTTGGCGAAAAGATCGCGGCAATAAAAGAAGGGAACGGCTCAAGAGATAACATAAGAGTAGGCGTTGCCGAGTACGAATATCTCAGTAAAAGCATCACGAATTGTGATGTAGCATCGGCGGAAGAGATTCCCCACGGCCGGCTCAAAAGAATGATCGAACATTTAAACAATGAGTTTCACGGTGGCCTGGCTGTGCGTGATGCGAAATTTATAAAAAAATACGCGGAAAGCATAATTCAGGAACAACGGGAAAGTTTAGATTCAGTTGGAACTAAGCTTGATCAGCTCAGCAAACCAAGCTTTAAAGCAGTCGCTACAGTGATAGATGCATTTTTCGCACTGGAAAGTGAACTGGCCGAGTTAGATATAAAGCTGAACGAATGTTTGGAGATAGAAAGGAAAAAAGACGAAATCGAAGGGAAATACAGACTTGCCAATCAGAAACATGAGCAATTAAAAAGAAGTGTTTCAGATGAAGAAAAAAAGATCAGTAGATTACGAAAAACCATGTCGGAAGGAGCGACCAATGCCACAACAGCGGAAGATTTTGCTGAATTGGCAAAATGCTCTGCGTCACTGAGTAGTGCATTAGCAAATGTAGAAAGACTCAAGCCGGAACTCATAACTTCATCTGAAGAAGTCGAGAGTATACAAATGCTGCTATTAGAAGCAGATCAAAACGATCAACTGCCGGAAAAAGCAAAAATCCTCAAGCGACAAGCCGAACTCAAAGCGGAAATTCAGGCAGCATCTGACCGCACACTCAAAGCACTCGAAACAAAATAAATATAGCAAAGAGGGGATACCGAGTTGCGAGTGACCCGTCATGTGACAGTCAATCGCGAATCTCATTGGTACCCCCGGTAACCCCTCTCTGCTCTTTTTGTAGTGCGCCCTGAATCCGGTGACTCAAGGCTCACACCTCCTTTCTATTGGTTGTTGTTCAGTGGTGGCCTCCACCGTGGTCGTCGGCCTTGGCATGTGCCGCAGCCGGTTCGTCCGGGCTGTTCAGCGCTGACGCGACGACGACCAGGATCAGCACGGTGCCGATCAGCATGATCACGGGGTGGTAGGTGAAGCCGGACACGATCGCCTTTCCGGCCATCCACAGGCTCCACATCAGGAAGGCGACTGCGAAGCCGCCAAACACCTTGAACTTTCCATCCTCCCCCTTAAGGAAGAGGTAGATCGCGCAAGGCACCACCCACGTGAGGAGCAACCAGGGCTCCAGATCGTGCGCCGTGGCCCAGTTGTACATCAAGGCAGCGCCGATCAGCAGTCCGATGATCTCGAACGGCTTCTCGCGCTTCCCGAACATCCAGCCCGAGACCCCGAAGAAGATTCCCCATGGAACGGCCAGAATCACCAGCCAGCAGAGCAGGAACCCACCGCGATTTCCGGCGGCGTACCAGTTCCGCTCCAGGGCGTTGGTGATGTTGTACTGGCCAGTCGCCGCCGTTCCGCTGCCGGTCGGCATGGAGATCTGGGGCAACTTGTTCTCGCTGCACCCGGCGAGCGGGGCAGCCATGAAGGCCAGGGACAGAACGATCATGAAGCGTGCGAACAGTGCGTGCAATTTGGTCACTTGGAACCTTGAACTTTCTCTCCACCGAAGTGGAGCATTGGAGTTGTGTGGCCTCAAGCCACGGTCTTTCAACAACGTGGCGAAGCCACTGTAAGAGCAGAGAGTACATCTACCCACTTGGCACTTTTTTAAAGTCCGAGCGAGCAAATGACTCCCTGTTCGATATGTCAAAGAACAAGCATTGTAGGATACAATAAATAAGCTGAATTGTCAAATAAAGACACTCTCAAAAACACCTTCCAGAAACAGAAAGAAAGTTACGCAAAGAAATTACCTCTACAACTCTATTTTTTTAGTACCCGTACTGTAATCTTTTGTGAATTGAATGCAGCGTTCCTCATAGTCAGAAATAAGATCTGACATCCAGTTAGAGCCGGTAATTTTGCTGATCTTTGATCCAATCCAAGATTCACGGCGAGCCGGATCATATTTCACCGGATCCAGAGATTTAAAGTAGGCGATTGCAGCACTGTCACCAAGAACAGCCAAACGAACTTTATAACCTAAATCTTTTCGCATCTGTTCAACCAGCATCTGCTGGGCTGTAGAAGCATCCTTAAACCAGTTCGGCGGATACAACTGTCCCAAAGTAGAAGTATCAAACCTTTCAGCAGCGCTTTTTTCAATATCAATAAGTTTCGTTTCAACATCTCTAAATACACCTTCGTTTGCGGCCAACTTTGGATTCAATTTTACTTCATCAAGAACAGCCTTTCGATCCTCTTCACTTTCAAAAATTTTCGTCAAAACATCTGCCGGTTTCATTCCACGGAGTTTATACTTATCAGTAAACCACTGACATATTTTCTGTAACTCTTCGGTTTGAGTAGCATCCATCATGAAGCGTGTTCGCAAACGCTCGGCTCTCCATGGGAATTTTTCAGCCCATTCACTGTAATTTATTTTACTTTCAGGTCCAAAAACTTCGGCTGTTGCTTTTTCTTCACGAGCCGGAGGTTTATCAAGAATAACAGCTTTACGGCTATATTCAGGGCTGCCTTTAATCGGTACGCGGAAGAATTTCAAATACTTTGCGCCTTCTGCAACACGGACACCGTGACCAACTTCCAGAAATCTAAAAATAGTATCTTTAATGTCAGGATATTTACGTTTCAAAAAATCTTCAGTTTGGGTCAAAATACCGTTCACCATTTCACCAATCTTCTTCTCGTCGGCGGTAGCCATATCGATAGAAGTTTCATTCACGATATAAAGTGAGTCACCTGGGACTTCAACAAATCGGATGTTTGGAGCAACCGAATCTTTCGTTCCTTCAGAAGCAGCACGTTTAAAATGCGGTGCAGACTGAGGAGAAAATTTCTTATCAATAAATCCAGGAACATCACCATCTTTCATTACCTCATTTTGGAAATCTTCCTTAAAATATTTTTCACCCCATTCACGAACCTCCTGATCACTGCCTTTCGTACCACGAACCTTCAAATACAAAGGTCTCATAACACCAAGCCCTTCAGTAGTAACCCAAAAACCGTTCCAAATTCTATTGCCGTACTCCCGAACACCGTCAACAGTTCGCGCAGCCAGATTACCTTTAAAATCAAGCATGCCGTCCTCAGACATTTCCGTGGAAATAACCTGTGTCCAGTTGAGCTTCTGTTTTACGTTTCTATATTTAGGAACCAGTTTTTCTACCGGATAACGGCTGAAAAAAGTATCAAGCGCTATATAAATCTCTTCCGGTGTCATATCACTGTTTTTCACAGTAACCACCGAAACTTTCTTTTCACCGGATGCTTTAGCATCCTGGTATTTCTTTGCCAGATCATTAAAATCCTGGGTTCCCATGTAGACAGTACTCTTTCTCAAACACTCTGCATTTTCAGGTGTTGTCTTAAAAGTTTCAGTCCAAAAAGAATCCGTATCAACATTATTTTTGCTCCAATCCTTCAAAGTATCTACACCAGATTTACCGGTAAAAAGTTTCACCAGATAATTTAAAGTAATTCCACCGGCAGCCATTCCACCCGTAAATTTCAAAGCACCCCAAAGTTTCTCACGCATACCGGCAGTCTTTTCGCTGGTACCAAACCATATTGCACCGGCCAAAATACCACCGACAGTAACCAGTTTTTCACCGGAAGACATTTTCGCGTAATTTTTCTTAATATCTCTCAAAGTATCAGTAAACTGCTCCTTAATGCCCTTTTCAGCAGAAATTTTCTCATCCTCGCGTTCACCCACAAAACGTTCACGCAAACGCAGTGAGCGGTAAGCAAGATCACGGACAGTCATATAACAAAGATGCGCCTGGCGAAGTTTTCCTTCCTTATCCAGTTCATTACGGCGCATCAACTCTTTTTGTAAATTCGAATTAAAAGTATTTTCATTCGTTTCCAGCATAAAGTCAGTCAGGCCGATTTTCTCAAAATAAGTCTGTCCTTCACGAATCATGTGAGCCATTTCCAACTCACCTTTCGTTCCTCCCTTATCCAAAATTTCCAAAGCAACACGCTGGTTAAAACGAGTATCAAAATTGTCGGCAGTATATCCGCCCTTATCCAAAAAATCCCGAAGTCGGGCATTATTGAGCGTCTCCTTTTCAGGAATTGCTTCACCTTGCTGAGTTTTTTCGTCCTTTCCTCTATATTCACCCAGGACCTGCAGATAATCTCCCATGGTTTACGAACAAAAATATCTAATTATTATATCACAAAAGCCTTCAGAAAGCCATTAAGGCTTTTTCGTAAGCAACTTTGCCCTCAGGGCGGCAATTTCATCAGTTTCTCCCGTTTTTCTCATTCCCTCAAGCGATGCCATCATTTCCTTCTCGGCGCCAAGGATTTCCCCTGTAAAAGCCTTATATTGGCTATTATTGTAGTCATCCTGAGTCTCTGTAAGACGTTCAAGATAGGGAAGTGACTGTTCCTTCAAAGCCCTGAGTCTGGCTTCATCAGAAGCAAGAGCCCCTTCAACAAACTCAATCGAACTATCCAGCATTTGCAAGTGCTGTGTCATTTCTGCCATAAACTGGTCCTCGTCGCCCGCGCTGGCATCATTTGAGCTCAATTTTGAGATCCAATAAGCCTTTCGATCCGCCGGAAGTCCGGAAGTCTCAAGCGCCAGAAGAAAATTTTGAAGAGAAGTAGTATCCATAAAATTGAAGAGTAGTGGTATTAGTTAACTGTAGCTTGTGCCCCACCGTTGGGATTTACATTTTTATTTTTCTTTTTGTCGGCCGCACGTTTGCGGTACTCCGCCAAAAGACGCTTATACACATCGGGTGTAAATCCACGCACACCTTCACTCTCATATTCGGGCGTAGCTTTGAAAGCCTCCAAAACACCTTTCATCTCACCCATATCGGCCTTCTCTTTGGAAAGCTCCTCAACCGTTCGATACACCTTAAAAAAATCTTCAGTCAAAGCCCCCATAAGTTTGCCTCCATCGGCAATGAAAGTTGTGCCGTCAAACTTACCGTCAAAGAAAAATCGCATCATTCTCTTTCGTTCAGGAGAAAGCTGTTTCAATTTTTCCAGGAAAATTTGCGGACCTTCGGTAAAATGAGGAGACCGTGCAATGAAAGCCAAAATCTCATCGTACTGTTTACCGTCCAAATCAAGCTTTCCGGTCAACTCTTTCCACACCGGCTCAAAATCTTCCCTCAACTGATCCGAAAGTTCCGGACGTTTACTGTTCAGAACAATTTGATCATAAATCGAATCAAAATCCTCTGACTTATAGTGATCGGGCCATAAGTTGGCATAATCCGCCAAAATACGATCCGCAGTTGTTGGATCCTTGGCATACTCTTTAGCCATACCCATAAACTTCACAACATTTTCCGGCGTAAGCTGAGCCACGCGTGACTCTTTCAATAAAAGTTTGCCATCCAGTTTCCCGCTGAAAAAGAACCGAAGATATTTTCCCATATAAGCATCAACTCGCTGAGTTTTAATCAAATCACGCAAAATTCCAGGCTGGTCTTTACGCATGGTTTCAAGAAATCCCGAGATCTCCTGTTCGGAAGGATCTTTATCAAACATTTCCTTCCACCAGCGTGCAATCTGCGCCTTCTCTCTGGACTTTTCAAGCGCGGTTGTTGGCGCAAGATAAACATCATTCAATGATCGTGCATGAGCAGGTTTAATACCAATAGCTTCATTCAGAAAAAACTCCATGTGAGTAATTCCCACATCTTTACCAAAAGCGGCTACCTGCTTACGGATGTTCGCCAATTGCTCATTATAAGCAGTCTCATCCATATCATCCTTATGCGCCTGTAACGTTTCAACCGTCGTCCCAAAACTTTTCTGAAAAAGTGCGCGACCCTTTTCGCGTAAAACCTGAACTTTTGCCAGTGTCGCTTCCAAAACCTTTTTATGATCCTCAAGCGTTTTAGTATCTTCCTTCAGTTTTTTAATTTTGTCCTTGGCGTGAAGATCATACTCCTCACGGGCGCGCTGCCGTTGGTTCCAGGCCGCCCCAAGACTCTCCACACTGTTCAAATCCGTAGAGAAAATCGTGTTCCAGGTCCCGCGCGCCTCCATTCGAGCCTTAAAAATATCGCGCGCCATACCAAGAACATTAGAAGTAGACTCTTTTGCCGCTGTCAAAACAGCCAATTGCGCTTTGTTCGCTTCAATACGATCTTCAATCTCCTGAGTCTCTCGCATGATCGAATCAAGTTCATCCGCATCAACATTTTTACCAAAAACTCTTCGAAAAACATTCCCCGCTTTCACTCGAACACTAAACTTTTCATCAACACCCACCGGCTTAAATTTCCCGTTTACCACATCAACCTGATCCTCAAATTTATTCAGAATTTTTTCTTCCTGTTCAGTTTTAACCTTAGCCCGAAGATCCGCCACACGTTTCATAACTTCACGTCGAAAACGCAATTGCAGTTCACTGTGGATCGTCTCCTTTTTTAGGACATCCTCCACCAATTTATCCGCAGCCTCAGCTTTATCCTTCGGAAGTTTTGCCGCCTGTTTCACTGTGGACTCAACCACCTCCTGATAATACTGCTGCTCAGTCTGAGAAATTCTATCAGCCATATTTTTTTATTTTAGTTTTTTATTTTTTTTCGAGAATTTTGATGATCTCAACCCGTAATCGGATGATTAACGGTCCCAATTCATGTTGTATTTCGTGATCTTTTTGCAAAGCCGCAATGGCCTTAACCGCTTCAACACGAGTTTTAGCTCTCAATTTTTTTGCACTCTCAGTCGCAATCCTTTTAAGTGCTGACAATTGTTCCGGAGTTGCCTGTTTTGGCGCATCATGCAAGTACTGTGCAAACTCATCATGTCCATGCCCGTGTCCGCCACCATGTCCATGTTCGGCACCATGGCCGCCATGTCCGGCCCCGTGCCCTCCATGCGAGTCACCATGACCTTCTCCATGTTCACCATGATGTTCATCATGGCCGTGCCCTTCAGTATGTTCAGAATGTGTTTCAGACATATATATAAATAATTAAACCGCCAAAGGCTGCTTCATGGCACGTTCCACCATGCTCGCTTCGCCAACCAGTTCCGAATACAAAGAATTAATGGCACGCTCCAACTGCTCTTTCAGTCCGTCAATACTGCTCGCAAGAACCATCAACGCATCAACTTCATCCAGTTCCGGATGATCCTCGAGCATCTTTTCAAACAGCTCCAGATCACGCTTCGTAAACGCACCGATAACAGTATCCAAAATGCGTTCCGTAAGCATCGTTTCAATCTGATCATGCAACGCTTCAAGAGTTTCCGGACGAACCTCGCCCAGTTGCATATCCTGAATAACACGGTCACCAAACTCGGTTGGATTAAAGTACAGAGTTTTCTTTTGATCTGACATACCTTTGAGAATTAATAATTATTATTTTTGTAAAACGCTTAGTGGTTTTGGGCGCCGATGCCTTCCTAATGATGCCCCCCACCGTGGCCGCCCCCGCCATGCCCGCCTCCGTGACCACCTGCCTTCGAAGGTGTAAATGCCCATTTCCACATAGGTCCCACAATATTTCCCGCCAGAACAAATGGTGCTTTAGCAATCTTCAATGCAGTCCCGCCAATCCATTTAATTGGTCGGACAATTCCATGTCGAACCACAGGTTTCGCGACTTTATTCACTCCAACGCTGGCAACCTTACCGCCTTTATCAGCCACAGCCCCAAGCGCGGACTTACCAACTCCTGCCGCAACCTTCGCCACGTCATAAGCCTCTTTCATGGCAAGCGCCGTAGATAAAGCCTTATAAGCGGTACTCAAACCACTTTCCTCAATCGAGTGCTCAAAATCACCATCGGACATACCGCTGGCTTTCGCCTCTTTTTTCTTTTCGTGAATTTTATCCAGGAATTTATCCTTCAAAAATTTCTTACTGAACATATTTTTCCAGTCGGCCAGTTTATCCGTCACTTTCTGGAAAATGGTACGTTCATCTTTCATCTGAGTTTCATATTTTTCACGCAACATATTCAAAACAATTTCCGCTTTATTGCCGTGCATAGTATTCACTTTTTCCTGGCGTGCACTCGCACGCAACACAGCACGAACCTTCAGCAGTGTGCGTATCAATTTTTCCATAGCTTCCGCATCGCGGTCATCAAGCTCTATTTTTCCTTCATGATGAGCGCTTTCAAACTTCAAATACGAAGAACGCAGTCTCATCGAATAATCGAACAAAGTCTTATACATTTCCGGGCTGCGAATATCTCCAACACGACTGATTCGATCAATAATATCCGACTCCTGAATATCAGGTGGCATATCTTTAAACACGGAAAAGTTTTTATCCATGCCGGCAATATAATTAATCAAATCTTTTCCACGATAAACTTTACGATTCTGATACCAGTCTTTCACCCACTGTTTCGCACGGCTCATTTTTCCATGATCTTTGCTCAACCATTGCTGATGTTCAAGATTAGTAGAACGGTGTACCTGCAGCATAACACCAGCTTCGTCTACCAACATATCAGCTGAAGCCTCTGCGTCCGCGTAAGCCATAGCCGGATCCATAATACCAACACGGACAGCTTCACCACGCATAAGTTCAACCAACAGTTCATAAGGTTTCAACTGAGTTTTCAATTTAAACACTTTCAAACATTCATCAATAACTTCCTTCTTCGCTTTCTTAGCATTCTCCGGTTTAAAATGATCCCGGAAAATCTTACGTAAAGGAGATTCGTCATCAGAAGGGCCTGTAGGATCTGCAGTACGACTAGCGGCTGGCGCTCTTGCCGCTTCTGCTATTGCAGCTGCAGCTTCCTCAGCATTTGTTATACCAAAAACACCTTTCTCCTTAGAACGATCAGGTTCGGTATCCACAATTCTTGTAATCATCACGCGCAAATTAGACACTGGGTCGGGAGTCGCAACTGCCGGAAGTGCTTTACTGTCATCCAATAATTTTTTCAAATCTGTCGCACTCTTCAAAAAAGCGGTCTCCGCTTCACGAACAGAAGTAAACATCTGTTTTTTGACAGCCTGTTTAGCGGTAATTGAAGCCTTTGTTTCTTTAATAAGATCTTTAACGGTATTGGCAGAAGAGTCCTGTTGATTGTTTCCACCCCTGTTACCACCAGGAGCAGGATTAGCTCTCGCCGTCGCAGCAGCTGCTAAAATAGTCTCCAAATTTTGGTTATATTTTGCCAATGCCATCGACTCTTCCAACAGTTCTTTACCAAGTGTCGCCGCCTCCGTATACAAATCATTCAAACCACTATATTTCGTAGCCAATAGCTCATTCGCTTCCTCAATTTTTTTCTTCTTATCCTCCGGCTTTTCTTTCCCTTCCTCATGATGATCGTCATGACCGTGGCCATGACTTTCTTTAATCTTTATATCCTTCAATTTTTTCACCAGATCCTCAAGTTCCGGTTTCAAATCCGGAGCATTCGGATCACTCATGCGGCTCTCCAAATAATGTACCAAAGCCATCGCCTCGGCATTATGCTCAAGCTTATACAAAGCATCATGTTCCAAAACTTCATGTAACAAAAGATGATGAACATCATGGTTCGAATGCTCAAGATCCCGAATAAAATTTGCTAAACGCTGTGGATCATAGACGGTACTTGAAACCATCTCATGACGTTCCTGGCCTTCAATTTTTTTGAACTGCAGTAATCGGTCAAATGGTGACAACGGTGGGCTGGCAGCCCTTCGAGCAAATATCTCGTGCGTCAAACCAACGGCACGGGTCACAAAATGATCCAAAATATTCGGATCTTGCTGATAAGCCAAATCCCGCATCTGCGCCAATTCCCACGGTCTTGCAGAAGCCAGCTGGACAGCCTGTTGATAACGCAAAGCTGTTTGCGGTGTAAATCCTCGGGGTAAATTCGCCGGAACCGGTGGTAACTCAACTCCCAGTGTTTGAAGAGAGCTCTGCACAATACTGCGCTGCGCATCATTCAAATCTTCCAGAGCACGGTTGGCCAGTCTCATCGACATCCCGGCAATAGTTTTTTGATCATCAAAAGCCTCCAGAAAGCGTTTTTCTGGATCAGTCTTTGGAGAAATAAAATTCGTGAGTTTTTTAAAAGCATGTTTCCCCAGGTGGAAAATTTTTCCCAAACGACCGCGTTCAACGCCATCATCCAGCTGCTCCTCTGGAACATTGATTTTTCGCTTAACACCCATACCTGCTTCCTCCTTTTGCTCATCCGGAAAAACCTCCTTCAAAAACCTTTGCGTCACACGTTCGTCCAAAAGCTGAGCATTCACTTTGCTGAACTCCCGGCGAACACCCAAACGTTCACGATCAGTCGCCTGATCGCCAAGTTGCAAAAACCCCTGGCGTTCTTTTACATTCTCTGCCAGTTCACCGGAACGTCGAAGAGCTTCCGTTACACGAAACTCTTCCATGTTGAGCGGAGCATCTTCGTCGACTTTCTTTTTCAACAACACAGCTCTTTTCGGCAGCAAACGTATGGCCGAATCAAAACTTTTGTTTCCAGAGCAATGAAGAAAATTATTCATAAATTATTTTCACATTTCAGGGTCAGGGCAATTGCCTCAAAAATATCTAGCTATTATAGCACAAAACCGTATTGAAAAAAAGCCCGCAGGCCGCTAACATATCCAGGCTTTGTAAATAATCCACAACTCCCATGAACGTTACGGTCAGCTCACTTCCAAAATCTGAAGTAAAAATTACAGTCGAACTCACTGAAGAACAAATGCAGAAATACCTTCAGAAAGCGGCAAAACAGATCTCTCAGATGGTGAAAATCCCAGGCTTCAGACCTGGCCATGCTCCGCTGGACGTGCTCAAAAAGCATGTGCGTGAAGAGGCTTTCGACGGCCACCTGGTTGATATTGCCGTACCGGAAACTTATGGTGAAGCAGTACAAAAAGAGCAAGTAAAAGCAATTTCCCGCCCAAAAATCACCGTTTTACAACAAAGTCCGCTCAAATACGAGGCAGTAGTAGCGGTTTACCCTGAAGTGAAGGTTTCAGGATACGAAAAAGTGAAAATCGACAAAAAAGAGGCAAAAGTTGAAAACAAGGAGATCGAAGACGTCCTTGCGGAGATCCAAAAGCACCGCGCAACTTCAAAGGAAGTTGAACGTGCAGCCCAAAAGAGTGACCGTGTAGAAATTGACTTTCAGGGGTTTGACGAAGGCGGTGCCCCGCTCGAAAACACCGAAAGCAAAAATCATCCCGTAGTGATTGGAGAAGGCAGCCTGGTACCAGGTTTTGAAGACGCACTGATTGGCATGAACAAAGGCGAAACCAAAGAGTTCACCGTCACATTCCCAAAAGACTATTTCCACAAACCGTTCCAGGGCAAAAACGTAAAATTCAAGGCCACCATGAACCGCGTTCAGGAGCCAATTTTACCTGAATGGACACCAGAATTCATCAAACAGGTGGTAGGTGAAGAAAAAACACTCGATGAAGTAAAGCAGACAATTCAAAACAACCTTCAGGAAGAAAAAACTCACAGCGAAACGGTTCGCCGTGAAAACAAATTCCTGGAACATATTGTTGAATCAACAAAAGTAGACGTTCCGGAATCTCTGATTGAAGAAGAAATAGATGGCATGGTCGACGAATTCAAAAACGAGCTCGAAGGAAAGGGGATTACCATGGAACAATTTTTAGCTCAAACCCAAAAAGAGATAAAAGATCTTCGTGAAGAACGCCGCAAGGAAGCTACAAAACGCCTCACTCTGCGCTTTGGTTTGCAGCAAATTTTTGAACAGGACAAAATCGAAGTAACTCCCGACGACATCAAAAAAGAGATGGAGCATGTTATAGGTCTGTATCCTGCAAATGAGCAGGCTCGTATGAGAAAAGAGTACACGGAGGGCAGCTACCTCATGCGCCGTCTGGAAAATAAGCTCAAAATGGACAAGCTATTTGAAAAATATATTGGTAAATGATAATCTGTTGATCAGTTTTTCTGTTCAACACCCTGTAGCAAACTCAGTATGAAACCTTTTTTTATCACGGGATCGATCATCTCCACAGTCATCATTCTGATCATGGCGTTCGGCAATCTGGGCGCTACCTGCAGTGGATTCATGTTTTTATTCACAGAGCTGGACTCCTCATTCTTCATGGTGTTGCTCTTGAGCTTTATTGGAATCGTCACGGGAGTGTTCTATTCGGGCCTTGTTGCCAGCATCCTCAATAGTGGAAAAGACGAGGAAGAAGCTCCGGGGAACGAGTGGTAAAATCAGTATGCAAAAAGCTCCGCCGTAAGGTCGGAGCTTTTTTAGTATAAAAAAATTGAACAAACTCTTGCAAGCAGTATACAAACCCATTAGTATGCACGCGGTTGTATAAATAACTTATACAGCTTTTTCTAATGCTTTTGGTTAATACCCAATGCTAAAACGGCTTTTTACCTCCAATACCAGGGTGAAGCTTTTAACGCTTTTCCTGCTCAATCCCGACAACGAATATTTCATTCGTGAACTCACCAGAAAACTGGATGAGCAGATCAATTCCATTCGCCGAGAGCTGGACAATCTCAAGAAAATGGGACTTTTAAAGACAAAATCCCGCAACCGCAAAAAATTCTATGTGGTGAACAAAAATTTTGTAGCCTTTCACGAACTCCGGAACATCATTCTCAAGGCGATGAGTGATAAAGAGACCATCGCTAAAAAAATCATCAGTTTTGGCGACGTTGACGTCATTGTACTTTCCGGAATGTTCATAGATAAAGAAACCCCTATCGATCTGCTTTTAGTTGGAAATGTAGACCGCAGACAGCTGGAAGAGTATTTCAGTGATGAGCTAGAAACCACTCGCCCGGTCAGATTCACCATCATGGGCAGGGAAGAGTATCTCTATCGCCTCAAGTGCAACGACAAATTTGTCATGGATATCTTAAACGACAGCGACAACATCACAGCACTCAATAAACTGGAAAAGGTGGAAGCCTAAACGATCGGCCACAAGCCCAACCAAAACCTTCAAAATCACCCCAAAAAAACAATTTTCA
>JADZCU010000043.1 GCA_020851415.1 Candidatus Peregrinibacteria bacterium
CAAAAAGAAAGTTTCCTCAAAGAAATGAGTACCTATGGCGACAGCGAGAAAGAAGCAGTAAAATCAGGAAAAATCACGACATCATTTTAATCTGCATCGCAAGCAGAACTACAGACGCGCCATGAAATTTCGTCACCAATCGCCATCCAAACAAATACCCGCCGCACGAACCCGAATTCCAGCATGAAACAAAAACTCAAATCTTTTCTAAAAAATTTTAGCTGGAGCGATCTTTACCTGCTCATTTTTCTCACACCCCTAATTATCAACCCGTGGGGTTTTAGTTATTTCGAGCTGCCAAAAGTTTCATTCATTACCATCTTTTTGGCGCTCAGTAGTTTTGTCTGGCTCATCTGGCTGCTGACCCAAAAAAAATCCTCAATCCATTACAATAAAAGTTCAATGCTCGTGGCCGGATTATGGCTCATGAGCTTGATAATTTCCACCATGCTCTCCATAGCTCCCGAAAGAAGTTTATGGGGCTCATACGAAAGAGTTCAAGGTTTCATCACCATGGCAGCTTACCTCTCACATTGGTTTTTACTTCAACAATATCTCACTTCTGAAAAAAAATACGCAAAAGTTCTCAAAGTTATATTTTGGGTTGGCGTAATTGCCGCATGCTACTCCTTTTTCCAAAAAATCGACATATACCTGTTCAGCGGCGAAGAAAATCCAGCATTTGTGGGAAGAGTATTTTCTAGCTTAGGGCAGCCAAATTTTCTGGGACAATTTTTACTTTTCCCCATCTGGATAAGCTACTACTTCTTTCAAAAGAAAACATACCCAAAATACCTGCTCGCTATTACGTCGGTAATATTACTCAGCTCATTTGTACTGACGGAAAACCGCGCATCATGGTTGGCATTCGTCATCAGCGTCGGATTTTTAGTCGCGCATGAGCATAAACTCAAAAAATTCAAATACCTGATTATTGGCTTACTAATAGCTTTATTCACAGCATTCATTGTCTTTATAGCTCCAACAACCAGGTCACTCCAAACAAGATTTTTTTTGTGGCAATCGCTGGTCCAGGTAATTCCGGCTAATCCAATCTTTGGTAACGGCCTCGAAACCATAGCACTCACATATCCAAGGTTTCACAACCCTTCTATTGCCAAATATGAGTCTATCAACAGCCTGGCGGATAACGCCCACAACATGCCTCTGGAAATACTGCTCACTCAGGGAATTTTTGGACTCGTAATATTGGGAGCCGTCATATATGGAATTTTCAAAATAGTTTCCCGGACAAAAGAAAAACAAAAAGAAATTCAATTCGTCTATATTGCACTGCTCGCATCTTTTACCACCTGCTTCTTCAGTTTCCCGGCGACCTCGGACGCGCTCATGGCCTACACATTCTTGGCACTCATGGCGAGTCACGCCAAATCAACAAAAGCTTCAAGTACCGTTTCAAAAATTATTGCACTGACATTTGGACTAGTAACAGTCACTGCATTGGCATATTTCAGCACAACGCTCATTCGAAGTGATATGGCATTAAGCGGTGCTATTGACGGTATGGCCAACAAAAACACCTCGCAAACTGCCAAAGGCCTTGCCGAGGCAATAAAAATAAACCCGCATCAATCCACCATCAGTACACTGGCAGCCCTCAGTTATATGAACATTCCTGAGTCCGCAGATCAACTGTTCAGCAGCACCGCACTAGAACTATTTAAACAATCGGTAGAGTTCAATGGAAGCAAGTATTACCAGGACTATCTAAATATCGGGCAATGGTTAGAGTCACAAAAACGTTACGACGAAGCTTTAGATTACTACAACGAAGCACAAAAATTAGCACCGCAGGTGCCACTCATCCAATTCCTCAAGGCAAAGGTGTACGCAGAATCAAACAACCCTCAAAAAGCAATTACCCATCTGGAAACTTTTTTCACAATGATTCCGGACACCTGGGAAAAAAATAATGCCGAAGATTTCAAAACAAAAGAGGAGCATCGTATCTTTATGAAAACAAATCCGATCATACAGGAAGCACTCCTGTTTACCGCAAGCCTCTATAAACAAAGCGGCGATCCGCAAAAAGCAGAATACTATAGTTCCTTTGCCCAATAGTTTATTCAAACAAAAAGGGCTCTCATATTTCGAGAGCCCTTTTATTGAATGTCTAAATTTTACTTGTTCCGGATCAAACTATTTAGCAAGAAGAGCATTGAGTTTATTCATGACATCCGTGAATACTGGAGGCATATAGCTTCGAGCCCAGAATGTGTCCTCCTTAACCGCATCCAATTTATTCATAACACCAGTGAACGTTGATGGAATATAAGCACCAAGGAATGAAGTTGCAGAACGGATTTCAAAAGTATCATTCTTAATAGCCTCAATCTTGCCCATTAAGTCAGTATAAACACCTGGGAAGAAATATTGTTCAATGGTCATAACTTTATCCTTGATCAGATCAAGTTTGCTATTAACTGCAGTCAAATGATTAGCTAAAAGGGTATCAACATTTGGACCACCACCTGTACCACTATTCAAAATCTGAGTAAGCATATTATTGCCTTCAGTAAATTGACCAGCTAAGAATTGGAAGCTATTACGAGTATCAGTAAACTGTTCTACAACATATGCAGCAAGAGTCTTATTACCACCGCTCTTAATAGTTACCTGTTCCAAAATTTTATCCAACTTAGCATTAATATCACAGTTGGTAACCTTACAAGCAACACCAGGTATATTTTTATTAACCTCTAAAGCAGCAGGATTAAGCGCCGTAATATCATTAACACGCAAATATCCCTGTGACTGTGTACCGGAAACTCCGTACACCGCTAAAACGGCAACCAGGAATCCCCCAAAGAAAGATCCTGCCATATGTTTTATATTGAACTTTTTATTTTTAAGTTCCTCCAACGTTTTGTGCATATTTGTTTTTGTTAAGTAAATAAAATAACACGTTCACGAAATTATAACATAAATATCACAAATAGGCAAGTACCGTGCGGGCACAACAATTCAGGACAGATAATTCAAACAAAACCCGCACACAAAAAAAGGTGGGGACAATAAGATTGTGTATAATAATCTTTGCCCCACCGCGCTGTAAATTACACAATCTACTTGATGGAATCAAGTACCCCTGCGAAAAATTAAAAAATGGCTTATTAAAGATAAAATCAAAGCCAAGGATTTTTACTCACCCTGCAATTCGTACCAGCCAGTCAAGTGCAAGTTTCTGATCAATAAAGAAAGGTGACGTAGCAAAAGTGATAACTTTTGAAAAAGGTATCACTTTTTTCAGCAGGGAAAGTTTCTTCTCATTCCCTATATAATCCAGATCTGGAACAAAAAAATCCAGATCAATGTCCAAAATAATATCTCTGCCAACCATCACTTTCGGATCAAACTCATCAATAGAACGTTCCGAATCAATAAAAATAATATCTTTCACAAGGCCGGTGTGTTGAGCGGCGGGAATAAAATTTCCAACATTCAAAACCCGATTGGTAAACTCAAAAACCTTATCAAGATCCTTCGCGTCATCAGGGGATAAAAACGATGGCGGAATTCGTGCATCCTTATGTTGATCCACATGAATCAGTAACGCCCCATCACGCAAATGACCATTCGCCCGTTCAGCACTCCAAAAAGAAAATGAGTGATTATGATTATCAAAAATATACACCGGAATTTTCACGGTTCCCGTGTTCTCTCCTTCAGAAATTTCCGTATCAGCGGGAACATCACACACAAGTGCAGTTTGAATATACTGCCTCAAACCCTTACAGGATCTCAATATTCCCTCATCGTCAAAATCCTCAAAAACTACCTCATCACCCAGCGCAACATCACCAAGAGCACCATTAACCAATTCTGGCAGATAAAGTTGAGGAGATTTTCCGCTATTTAAAGCCAAACGCTCATTATAGCTCAAAGCGTTATTCGAACAATTTTCAGTCAAAATCAGCGGTTTTTTATACCAATCCATAGAGGGTGTATTTCATAAAACGGCAGTAATATGCTATAATTTTATGATACACACAAGGTAATTGAATAATATGTTATTTGTTGAAGAAGCGTTTATTTTCGGATTTACTCAAAGTTTTGTAATCGGACCACTCACTTTATTGGCCATCCGCGAAGGTCTCAATCCAAAACGGGGCATCTTTTATCAGATCCAGGTTGTGGCCGCAGGAACAATTGTCGACACATTATATTTACTGCTGGCACTTCACGGCGCCGTATTTTTTATCAACGACATAAGAGTTCAAGCCGTAATGTGGACGTGCGCCGCCTTCATGCTGACCATGATGGGATTGAACTCATTAACAAACAAAAAAAAGAAAAAAATTTCCTATCACCGAACACATCGACACCATTTACATGTTGCAGATACAAGCTTTGGGCAGGGATTTATGGTCGGTTTGCTAAACCCGATATCAATAATTTTTTGGGTAATGATAGCCGGAAGTATGTACTCACAATACCTAAACCAAATTACTCCACTTCTGTTCACCTCAAATATAATTTTCGGCGGATTATTTGGTTCAATAATAATTGTCGTTTGCACATTTGCGTTCAGAAAATTTTTCAATAAACGCACATTGCAAAGACTCGTAATGATAGGATCGGTTCTTTTAATCGGTTATGGCCTTTGGTTTACCCTAAAAGCATTAACTGAATGGCAAACAGTAATGGCCAGCATCTTCTAAATAGCGCTCATAAGTGTCTTGATTAGCAAATTTAACAGGCGTAAATTAAGACAAACCATAATTTTTCTTATGAAAAAAATGAACATCCTGGCTCTCTTCGGAGGCCGATCGCAGGAACATGAAGTTTCCGTTATTTCAACAAGTCACGTTATTGAAGAACTAAAAAAAGATAAAAAATACAATGTTATTTGTGTTGGGGTGACCCGGCAAGGCAAATGGTTGACCGGCAAAAACGTAGTGGAAGGGTTTAAAAGCAATAACTACAAAGGTCTCACGCCGGCGCTACTCTCAACAGATACATCACACGAACTTCTCATTTTTGAAGGAAAAAACCGCATCAGCAGAAAAAAAATCGACGTAGCATTCGCCTGGGTACTCGGCCCGACAGGGGAAGACGGCACACTCCAGGGACTCTTTGAAATTGCTGACATTCCATACGTAGGATGCAACGTGTTTGCTTCCGCCGCAGGATTTGATAAAGCAAAAACAAAAGCAGTTATGGCTGCGGCAGACATTCCTCAAGTCCCACATCTCGCTTTCAACAAAGATGATTGGAAACGCGACTCCAAAAAAATCTCAGCGGAAATTTTAAAGAAACTCGGCCTGCCTTGTTTTGTAAAACCGGCAAGTTGTGGTTCAAGTATTGGTATCTCCAAGGTAAAGCAAAAAGAAAAACTGGCTGCTGCAGTTTTGGAAGCCCTAAAATATGACCGCTATATAGTTGTGGAAAAAAGTGTGGAAAACTTGCGTGAGTTGGAATGTGCCGTGCTCGGGACTCTTGATAATCTAACAGTATCCCTTCCGGGTGAAGTACATTACGACGGTGAGTTTTACGACTATCACGCTAAATACGTTTCCGAATATTGGGAAATCGACATCCCTCCAAAAATGCCAAAAAGCAAATGGGAAGAGATCAGAACTTTGGCACGTCGTGTGTTTAACGCCATAGATGGATCAGGTTTGGCGCGCATCGACTTTCTCATGGATGGAAAAACCGGAAAACTCTATTTCAATGAGCTCAACACTATCCCAAGTTTCCGTCGAGAAAGTTGTTTTGCCACCCTTATGAGCAAAGTAAATATCAGTTATAAACAGATCATAGACCGTTTAATTGAATCGGCATTCATTGAACACAAACGCCGCCAGGAAAAGCAACTCACCACAGACCTGGGAGCTAAATGGATGAAACAACAAAAATAACGATAAAGACCCCAATATTAGGGGTCTTTTATTTGGCTTTAAGCCTTATTTCATCAATGCCTCCTGTGAAATAGTCGGAAGATATGCTATAATGTAATGAAATAGAGAAAGGTCAATATATCAAGAATTGCCTTTCAAAACAAAAAGGGTAATATCCTTGCCAACAAAGTCCCCCAAACTTATGAATTCGCAGTTACAAGAGAATTTTGAGAAACTCAAAGGGAAAGTACTCGAAAAAAAACAGGTTCTTGCCGAAATACTCAGGAAACGCGGCAAGAAAAGTTTATATGAGTATGCTAAAGAATATATTAGCGTAAATTTAAATAATCCTATTAAAAAGCGCCGAGAAGAGTTTATTGGCGCTTTTAAAAATGAAGTGGAATTACGTTTAGGCAAAGAAGTGGCGGAAAAGGCCGCTCTCCAACTGGAACATCACTACTATGTATCGACTGTTGATCACCACGGACCGGTCTGTCATCCGTTCTTTATAAATGGGAATCTGCTTTCAGCAGCACCATTTTTTGAACACAGTGACCCATCACTCACCAGCGTTATCGTGCTTCCATGCGCGAATGTATCGTTAAACAACTCATCATTTCCCCGTGGCCTTTTATTCCACAGTTACGCAAAAGGAAAAATTACGGAACACCGCATTCCGTTTTTACCGGCAAAAGATCGCTTGAGTCCTGTGTACAACTATCGCAGTTATACAAAAGAGGAGATTGAGCGTTTCAAAAAAGCTGTAGATGAAAAAGTGAGAAGTCAGGAAATTCATCCCGAAGAGGCTGAAAAACTCAATCAGCTCATAGATGAAATTTACATGGATCCGGAAGTATTGAGCGCGGAAAACTATTCAGTACAGAATACAAAAACCAATTTTAAACTTTGGAAAAAGTTTTTCGGTCCACACCAGGACAAAGCACCTGATCTAATCTACATCGAACAAGAATGGATAGTCGCAAGATTATTGATAGATTTCCATTTGCACAAAGATACTATCGTCAATCACTTCCTGTTCGACGACAACTACTCACCGCTCATCAACAAATATTTCGAAGGAATTCAGGGCGCCTTCGAACGACAGGAAAAATACGGAACCTATATGTTTTGGGCAATGCCGCCTAACGCAAAATACCGCATCCAATTATGGAAACAGGATAAATATTTAGTATCAGAAGACGGCACATACAAAATTGAATTAACACCGGATGCAATTAGAAAAGGTCTCGAAAGCAAAGAACTCATCCCGGGAATGATGCTCACATACATCGTTTTAAGTTTCTACTACGGACTCAAATGTTTGGGAGGATTCAGCCAGGTAAACTACCTTACCTATATGAAAGATGCCTACCTGCGTTTACAGGTAGATTATCAGAACTACCGCAGTATAGAGGTATGCGCGCGTGCACAGACAAAAGAGTTGGGCGGAGACATGGTTATAGCCTTCATGGAAGGTCCAAATAACGAAATGATCCCTGCAACAGGATTAGATCTCATTTTATACGGGCACAAAGACACTTGGCCACTACTCATTGAAGAATCCAAGGAAATTGGCGTGGAGGAAGCTATAAATCCACTCTTCCCAGAGTTTTATACTATCGTGTATCCTGATACTCAGCGGGATCCGGAACTCCTAACAGTTACGGCCGCGGACATCACCAAGCTAACCAATCTGGATAAGAAGATTAAAGCCTGCGTGAAAATTAAGGTTCACGATAATTTTTAACCTCATCACCATGAGAAATAACTCACCGCTGATCGGCAAGATAACGACGATCAGTATATTCGCCGTATTCGTATTCAGCAGCACTCTTACAAATGCTCTGCTGCTTCCACCCGAAGGTGGTTTTACCGATACCCAAAATCATTGGGGCAAATTAGCCATAGACGCACTGGCTGATAACTGCCAAATCAAAGGTTATACCGATCAAAGCGGAACTCCACTCAATCTCTTTAAGCCAGACGCATCAGTTACCAGAGCAGAACTGAGCCAGATGCTCGTAAAATGTGCTTATCCTGAAGGCGTTGCAGAAGATGGAAATACATACTTTTCGGATGTAGAAAATGGCCAATGGTATACTGCAGCAGTCAATAAAGCAAAAGTTGAAGGGTGGGTAAGCGGCTACAGCGATAACACCTTCTTGCCAAACAATAATGTAAACAGAGCCGAAGCGGTAAAAATGATGACATTAACAAAATTCACACAAGAGCAGATCAACGACTCTGCCGATTCCAATTTTAAAGATGTCTATAAAAGCGCCTGGTATTACAACTTCGTAAGTTTTGCCGTGGAAAAAAACTTTATCAGTGGATACAAAAATAACAGTGGTGTCCTAACAGGATACTTTGGTCCGGATAAAAATATCACCAGAGCCGAAGCAGCAAAAGTTATCGCTTTGGTAAACGGCTGGATTACGCCAGAGCAGGTAAACACAACGCCGGATCCAATTGAAGAGCCAACCCCGGGCACAAGCGGTACAAACCCTCCAAAAATTGGCAGTTGTCAGATTTTTCCTTCAGATAACCCATGGAATCAGGACATTAGCAGCGCTCCGCTACACCAGGATTCAGATAAATTCATTTCCTACATAAACGGTTTGGGAGGAAACCAAAACCTCCATGCCGATTTTGGTGGCAACGGAGAATACGGAATTCCATACATAGTTGTCGGGAGCGGTCAGTCAATGGTTCCGGTAAACATTACAGACTATCCGGAAGAAAGTGATCAGGGACCTTATCCCATTCCACCAACTGCACAGATCGAAAACGGATCTGATGCACACGTAATTGTCGTAGACAAAGACGCCTGCAAACTTTACGAACTATACCAGGCTTCCTTGGAATCAAACGGTTGGAATGCAGCCTCAGCCGCAATTTTTGATCTCACATCAAACGCGCTACGTC
>JADZCU010000044.1 GCA_020851415.1 Candidatus Peregrinibacteria bacterium
TCACAAAAACTTCCCTGCTACCTAAAAGATTCTTGCAATAAAGGTTAATTATGAAGATAAAATTTCTTAAAATATTTCCGGTTCTTGTAGGTATCGCTTTGATAGCGAGTGGTTTGGTTTTTATGAAACTGCGTGCTGCAAGCGAAGAACAACAATCATTCATAAATTTTTGTACTTATTACGGTTATGAACTTAATCCGGATTCGCCATACTCAAATTTTGATTTGGATACAGAACAAGTTATGGAGCTGTATCACAAAACGCAAAATACAAAGTTTAATGAGTACATAAAAAAGATGATTCAGGCACAGGCAGAGGCGGTAAAGAAAAACGAACCTGATCCAAACGGTTTGCCTCCTGAAAAGGATGAAACAACAGGCCTTCCGCTTGAGTGTGATGCCAATAATTACAGTACTTATTGTGTTGCGACTACACTTTTGAGTGATAAATCTTTCGGATATATGGAATACCGAAAATCGCTGGGCTGCAGAAAACAAAATTTGTTTAGTAGCGCGAAAGATCAATCAAAACTCAGTGAGGCTTATACCCGAGCTATGATCATTGGTGAAAAAAATGAGGAGAATGCCCTAAACCGCTCACAAGGTGCGCGCGTTTTGGATGTTAGTGCACGCTTGAAAGCTACAGATACGGAAATTGATGTTGCAAAACAGGCTCTTGATAAAACGCTTGTGGCTTATGAAGAACTGAAAACGGCTTGGCCTATGCATAAACGTTACGTTCAAATTTATGAAAGTCTTGTAAAATACCGCGATAAACTTGTGGAAGTTCGCCACCAGGTTGAAGAACTTCCAAATAAATTTATCGATGCTACTACTACCAAATGTACCTAATGCTGAAAAAATTCCTCTACATTTTGGGATTCCTGATGTTCGCATCAATCATTGTGCGACCGGCTGTCGTGCTTGGTGAAGGCGAAGCTTTTTCAGGTAAAGACGAGGATGTTCCCTATTCTTCAGCGCGTGTTTTTTCCAAGATTGTGTCTGCAGCAGGTATGAATCCAAATGCCGACTGGGGTACCTCTTTTGGACAATCCAATGAAGAAGACGTAGGAAAGGATCTCTACTTAATGGTTTATCGTAAAGTAAATGTTGATCCACAACAGAAGGCTTTGAAAAACATTGCCGCCAAATACGGTATGTCTGAAACAGAACTTAATCGTATTTTACACGGTGATTACACGCAACTTTTTGAGAAGAAAAAAAGTTTAAGTCAGGAGGAAGCGCAAAAGAAACTATCTGAAATACAGCAGCTTTTTAAAGAAGAGGCTGAACTTCAAAGCCTGGAGGCAAACGTTAAATCCGCTGTAGAACCAAGTGAAATTTTTGCCAATGGAGACCTGGAGGATTCCGGTTTTGATCTTATCAATGACCTGGATATTATCGAAAAAATCCTTTTCTTGAAAACCCACCCAATTGATATTGGCGCCGGATATTCATCAGATGATGATTCTAGTGATGAACCCGCAAGTGCCGATCAAGGAGATGGAGTTAACCCGCCTGCAGACGTAGATGAAATTGTGGTTGATGATTCCCCAGTTGGCAGCTCATCCCAGGGGGTTAAGGGAAGCCAAGAATCTGACTCGGGCACACAAGAATCAGCATCTGCGGAAACGCTTGCAAGCGACGAACTTGATCCTAATACCTGTTTTGCTGGCGATATTTATAGTGACGCATTGAGTAAATTTGAAAAGGACGCCGCAACCGACCCTAAATTGAAAGATGGGAGTGACAAAGATGATTCAAAAAAACCTGGCGATGAAAAAACAGGTTCAAATTCTTCCGCCCTCTCCGCCTCGGATGATTTCTTTCCGGTTCAACCCCCTCCAAGTACTCCACCAATTGAGCCAGCGGAAGCTGGTGACTGGCTACAGGAAGATATTTGTGAAGATGTTTTCTGTCTTTTTATTAAATCCGTTACAGTTCCGGCCGGCTCTTCTTTTTCAAGCTCAGATAACTGTATTGCCTGCCACGCTGAGAAAATCAATGATGTTCTGAAAAATGTGATTACTCACAGTCTGGTTCCCAATAAGGCTCCGGGAAATATGATGGAGTCCGGTAAGTGTAAAAAGGCAATGTCTACGGGATTTGGCTCAGTGAGTATGAATTTTTATGCTTCACCAATGCCGATCCGTACTCCACAAAATGATGACATTATTTTTGGTACCAACATTGAGGATGACTGGTACAACTATTGCAATGCGGTAGCGTTCCCTTTTGGCTGCCGTAAAGAAAAGGCTCCAACCGATTCCAATAAAGTTGAATACACACTCCCTCCGATTATTTCCGAGACTGTAGCTGCAAAAGTAACTGCCCAGACTTCAGAAAATTCTTCATTTGGGAACGTGAATGCTGATATTCAAAAAGGTATTGATGCCTACAGCTTAGAACGTTCCGTTGGTCCAGCACGTGTGGATGCGGGTGTAAAAAGTGATCAGGGTGCTTCATTTTTCGGCCCAATCAAAACTGAAATGGATAACATGAACTCTTACTTCATCAATTTCAGCGATATTTTACAAAGCTTACATGAGAAGGTTGATACTATGCCGGGTCCGCAAGCATGTACTGATCTTAAGAGTAAAAAGAAATGTACCTAAAACTATGAAACATATACTCAAAAAATTTGGCCTATCCGTTATTATGGCTTTGCAGCTGATGACTTTAACTTTGCCGGCTCACGCACAGTTGTTTAATTCAACGGCCGGGACGGGTGTTAACCCAATGAGGTGCGCCCGCGACTATGTCACTTTCCTCTCTTCGGTTATCGGGTATGATGACTTTATTGAGTACTGGAAAGATATTTTAGTAAGATACTCCTCTAACATCTGCCAATATCAGGATATTGAAACTCTGCGTCAGCGTATTGTTAAGGTTCGTGAACAGATACGAAAAGCGTTCTATGTTTGTGCAGATACAACAAAGATGAAAGACAGTTACTACAAACTGGAGGCTGAACTTTCTTATGTTCGTAAATTTATTAATGTTAATAACGGTTCGTTTTATTCCACCCCGGATGATGAGGTACTCAAAGATTTGCGTAGTTACCTTGGTGATCATTATGGTGATGATCAGATCATGGAGTTTTTTGAGGGTTTCAAACAAAAATATGGTGCCAAGCTTGATGGTTACAAGAATTGTAAAGATCCAGGATGGGAGCAGTTGACATTAAAGTGGAAAGAGTTTACGGAGACAATGGCCGGACTTGGACCTTCCATTACTCAGGCCGGAGCAGATATTGAGAAACATTGGAAACGTATGGCAAATACTCCGTTGAATCTGGGTCGTGATTTTATTGGCGGATTTTTAGATGCAAGAGTTAACGGACTTTCACCAAAATTGGGTTTGGAACAAATAAAAGCAGAATTTGAAAAAAATTCACCACAAGGTTACACCTTTAGTGAACTTCAGGCTGCGACCCAACTTGAGTCACAAAGATATGATGGTCAAAAACTGGAGCAGGATTTTTTGACGCAATATCAAAGTTTGTATGGTGAAACGAAAGATGTTTTCACTGGAGAGATTCTTGATCGGATGGATTTGCTTAATAAAATTATTATTGCAACATATCCTTATGTAAATCAGACCACTCAATGTGTTAAGTCGATTAAGGATAAACAGTGTTAGAGTTTTGATACTGACCCATATTTTTGGTGGCCGCCTCCTCTGGTGACGGATACCTTTTGATTTTGAATTTTACACAAAAGAAAACCCCTGATCTTAGGAGTTTTCTTAGGCTTTTCTAGGGCTTGTAAGTGAAAGTTCTTTCTGGCTGTTC
Organism: Candidatus Peregrinibacteria bacterium; assembly: GCA_020851415.1. GTDB lineage: Bacteria > Patescibacteriota > Gracilibacteria > UBA1369 > UBA1369 > JADZCU01. The sequence goes on from JADZCU010000044.1 coordinate 3,793, forward strand.
GCCATATCCGCTGGTCGAATTTTTAGCGGAGTACATAGGAGAGGATCGTTCCTTTAACACGTTCTCTCCATTGTGTCTTTTCCTGGACTGCTGTCTTGCCAGTGAGCATGGTTATGCTCTCGGCATTGTTTTTTTTGCAGTATGGGCAATTGTGTCGGTTGCTGGAGATAGATACGCCACAGCCCAGGCAGTTAAAAATCATGAGAATTAAATAGTGAAGTTAATTTCGTAATGGTCATTATCCCGATCCCCGGGTTCAGTAGTCGTTGCATGTTCCTCCATGCGAGGAGCTTGCGGTAAAGCGTCTTCACCAGACTCAGCCGTGAGAGCAGAATCCGCAGAAGTTTCTTTAGTCGAAGCAACTTTTTTCTTACGAGCCGGCTTTGGCTCAACCGGGCTTTCCGATTTGCCGCCGTTTGTGAGCTCGTCCAGGAACTTGTCCACATCTGAGCGACGAATTCGGTATACCCTACCGAGTTTTGCCGCTTTCAGCTTGTCCTTCTTGATAAATTTTAGAACCGTGAAGGGGTGAACCTGAAGAATTTGGGCGACCTGCTCAACCGTAAGAATGGTTTCTTCCATGGTAGTATCTTTAATTTAGGAGTGCTTCATGTGAGTAGCACTTAACTCATTAAAGTTTACCATGTTTTTAATTATCGAACAACAATATATACCTTTGTGTACCTATCAACCTAGGCGAGCCCATTTATATCATAATATAAAATATTTTTCAATACTTTTGGCAAGTTATTCTTAATCTATACAATTCTATTAAACTCTTTTAAACATTTTTTGAACATTGACTTAAGCTCCTTATTATTACTTTTTAGTAAATTTTAGGCAATTTTATTAAACTTTATTAAACATTTTCATCTTTTGCACTGCTTTGAGTGTTTATAGATTGTTCAAAACTCATTGATTTAAATTCAGTGAAAATTGACCTTATATGACCCTATTTTTGATGAATTTGGACAAAATCATCAAAAATAAGAGGCTCATATGTGGATATGAACCTCTTCAGTGTATTGAGTGATATTGAATACTATTTAACCATTGTTTTGGTCGTCTTCTATTACACCAATGAGCCCATCGACGTTTGCATATGGGTTCGCGAATCTGTTTTGACCTTTTTCCAACTCAGACAAGATTTGATCTTCTGTGCCAGGTTCAACTTTAGGTTTTTGTGGGCACTCTTCTGCTTTTACTACTTCCCCGGTTAAGGCTATATCTATGTGGACGGCTGTCTCAACACAGGCCATGGCAATGTGATAGCCATTTTTTGTTTGAAGCAGGCTGTAGACTGTGTCCCCAAACTTACCGCGGAGCATTGTTTCGCCGGCGTGATAATTTACATCTCTGGTAGCAGCAGCTAACATCTTACTAAGGCGTGCTGCGCGATCATTTGCAGTATCTTGCTCTATTTTTGAGCCGGCGGTGTTCATTGCTGTGCTTGGACGTATTTCTTCTGAGGAAGGTGTTTCTGGCATTGCAGGGGGAGTTAAATGTTATTTGAACTTAGATGTTTGATTATTTGGCCCGCCCATATTGTTTGTTGGGAGCGGTATTGAGGTCGGAGTAATTTGAGTAAGTTTTTTAGGTCCGCTTCCAAGATTGATTTGGCAATCGGAAGCAAGTGGCCCAAAACAGTTTGCAGGAGAAACCTCCATGTTCACTCCGCCTATTACAGCATATGGTACTAAAACTTGATCTGCCGGATTTGAAGTGGGTTTGGTAACGTTCGAACTGCTCTGTAGATCGATCACTTTTAGTAGTTCATTTCCCTGTTTTGCAGCCAGACTTACACTTGCAACCATTCCAATTGCCGCAAAAGCCCTTCGATTTCGTTTTACCATGTTTACAAGTTTTCCTACAAATGTTGGTACCGTACGTTTTAATTTGGTTGAGCGATATGGACCAACTCCAATCTCCTCAATGTACTGTCTTTGAAGAAGGCGTTCCCGGAGTGGCCTGGTGTCCTCATTGGATTCTGCCTTAGCGTTTTCAACTTCCAACTCATCAAATACCTCATATGAAAGAGCTTCATCTCCTGCTTCAAGTTGGTGTTGCAACATTCCTAGTGCTCAATAATAAAAATGGAGCATATATTGCCACGATGCCCCATTTTTGTCAAACTGCTGTAGTGTGAGTTCTGCTAATCCTAGGCGTGGCTACATGTTGTAGTATTTCTTGAGCCAAATTCCGGTGTAGGATCCTTTGACTTTGGCTACCTGCTCGGGAGTTCCGGTTGCGATGATTTCACCGCCGCCTTCTCCACCGTCCGGTCCTAAATCTACGATATAATCTACGGACTTTATAACGTCGAGGTTGTGCTCAATGGTAAGTACGGTGTTTCCCTTGTCTACCAACTGCTGGAGGACATCTAATAGCTTCTTCACATCTTCGAAATGTAAGCCGGTTGTGGGTTCGTCCAGAATATAGAGGGTTTTACCCGTTGAGCGCTTAGAAAGCTCTGTTGCGAGCTTAATACGCTGGGCTTCACCTCCGGAGAGTGTTGTGGCGGACTGACCGATATGAATGTAGGAAAGACCTACTTCAAAGAGGGTTTGGAGTTTTACTTTGATGTTTGGAATAGCATCAAAGAACTCAAGGGCTTCGGCTACTGTCATTTCCAGGACGTCTGAAATGTTTTTGCCGCGGTATGTTACTTCCAGAGCTTCTGCGTTGTAGCGTTTTCCTTTACATATTTCGCATGGGACATAGATATCTGGGAGGAAGTGCATTTCGATTTTTTTGATACCGTCACCGGCGCAGGCTTCACAACGGCCACCTTTTACATTGAAGCTGAAGCGTCCTGATTTGTAGCCGCGCAGCTTGGATTCGGGCGTGCCGGCAAATAGTTCGCGGATGTCTGTAAATACGCCTGTGTAGGTTGCAGGATTGCTGCGCGGCGTACGACCGATTGGTGATTGGTCGATGTCGATGATTTTATCCAAGTGTTCCAGGCCTTCGATTTTTTGATGTTTGCCGATGTTGTGTTTGCTGCCGTAGAGATTTGATTCAACGGCTTTTACAAGGATGTCATTGATGAGAGTGGATTTTCCTGAACCGGACACTCCTGTGATTCCGATGAAAATACCGAGTGGAAGTTTGCAGGTTACATCTTTTAGATTATGCTCGGTTGCTTTGACAATAGTAAGGAAATTGCCATTGCCTTTGCGGCGTTTCTTTGGAATTGTTATCTCTTTTTTACCGCTTAGGTATGCGCCGGTAACTGAGTTTGGATGTTTCATGATTTGATCCGGTGTTCCTTCTGCGATTACTCTTCCGCCTTCTTTTCCGGCGCCAGGACCGATATCCAAAATATGATCCGAGGCGAGCATGGTATCTACATCGTGCTCCACTACTATTACTGTATTCCCGAGATCACGAAGATGTACCAGGGTTTTTATCAATTTGGCATTGTCGTTCTGATGCAAGCCAATGGATGGTTCATCCAAAACATACACCACACCCGACAACTTTGAACCGATTTGCGTAGCGAGACGTATGCGTTGGGCTTCACCACCGGATAGCGTGTTTGCTGCACGATCAAGTGTGAGATAGGACAAACCTACATCGTCCAAAAACTGCAAACGATTGCCGATTTCTTTCAGTATCAGGTTGGCAATCTGCTTTTCCATTTCGGTGAGATTCATATTCTGGAAAAAATTCTGGCACTGCTTTACTGACATCTGTGTCACATCGATAATGGATTTTTTGTTGATCAGTACGGAAAGTACTTCTGGCTTTAAACGTTTGCCGTTACAGACAGGACATTCAAGAATCTGCATGTATTTCTCGATCTTTTTGCGGATATAGTCTGAGTCGGTTTCCAAATAACGACGTTCAAGATTTGGAATTACGCCTTCAAAACTCATGGCATATTCGCCCTGGAACGGACCTTCTCCTTTGGTTCCCATTTTTACTGAATATTTGTTTTCTCCACTTCCGTACAAAACAATTTGCATGGATTCGGCGTTGAGATTTTTGATTGGCGTGTTCATGGAGAAACCATGTTTTTTAGCTACCGCTTCAAGAATTCTGTTATACCAGGTTAAGTGCGAAGTTGTGGCTGACCATGGCATGATGGCACCTTCGGCGAGCGTAAGGTTTTCGTTTGGGATCACCAGTTTTGAGTCGATAACGAGCTTTGTGCCTAGACCATGACATTTAGGACATGCACCGTGAGGGCTATTGAATGAAAAACTTCTTGGAGAGATTTCCTCTATGCTGATGCCACAATCTGCACAGGCAAAATGTTCGGAGTAGATATCTTCGTTTTTGCTTTCATGCTCAGCGATAATCATGACTCCTTCGCCGTGTTTGAGGGCAGTTTCAATGGAATCGGCCAGACGTGTGCGGTCTGGATTTGGCATTTCGATCTCTTCACCGCTGGAAAGTTTTTTGATTATTTTTTTGAAGTTTTTTACGACCAGACGATCTACTACTATTTCGATAGTGTGTTTTTTATTCTCATCAAGTTCAGGTACATCTGTAACGCTTAATACTTCGCCATCTACACGTACGCGAACAAAGCCGTCCTTTTTGATTTTCTCAAAAACCTTTACGTGGCTTCCTTTTCGGTCTTTTACGACCGGAGCCATGAGAAGTATTTTTTTACCTTCAGGCATTTGGCCAACGAGATCCACGATCTGACTGGCTGTTTGACGTTTGATGGTTTTTCCGCATTTAGGACAATGTGGCGTACCAACTTTGGCAAACAATAAGCGAAGATAGTCGTAAATCTCGGTTACTGTACCAACTGTCGAACGCGGGTTACGGCTGGCTGTTTTTTGATCGATGGAAATCGATGGGGATAAGCCATCAATTGAATCTACATCCGGTTTCTCCATTAACTGGAGAAACTGGCGGGCATAGGTGGAGAGGCTTTCCACGTAGCGGCGCTGACCTTCCGCATATATTGTATCGAAGGCGAGAGATGATTTTCCGGAACCGGATAAGCCAGTAAATACGGTGAGTTTGTTTCGAGGTATTTCTACGCTTACGTTTTTGAGGTTGTGGATGCGTGCTCCCTTTACAATGATTTTGTCGAGTGACATACGAAAATTCTACAAATTAAGTCTTATATCTAGCTTATGAACGCTAGCAGACTTTTGTAGATTTGGCAAGGGTATGGGACTGAACCTGTGGAACTATGCTTTTTTGGTTGGACCTGGCTTCTTGGCAGCCGCGACCGGGAAGTCTGCAGGCATAGGCTTTTTTTCCGGTGGTGGTTCCGGTTTTTCTTCTGGAGCTTCCGGTTTTTGTGGCCTGTAGTGTTCTACTGTCGTTGTTCCTATACGCAAAGTACCGTCGTAGAATTTTTCCTCGTAGAGGTCTTGAGTAACGTCGTCGGGGCCCATTCCAGCGTATTCTTTACGTATTTTTTGTTCATGCTCGCTGAATTTCTTTTTGGCTTGAAACAGTTTTACCTGGGCTTCCTGGTTTGCCTTGCTGGCTTTACCCTTTGGTGCTGTAGCCTCTACTTCGGCTTGTGCTGCCAGAACCTGCGCATTGAGCTGCTCATATTTATCCCATGCTTCTTTCATTTGCTTGATAGTGGCTGAAGCGAATGTTTCATTGCGGTCGGCACCACGTTCAACTGACTGTTTATCACGATCAAATGCTTTCATGTTGCCCTCACCTTCACGGAATTCTACATATTTCTGTTTAAGATCATCCAACTGTTTGCTGGCTGTTTGCTGAGCACCGGCAAGCCATGATTCCGCCTTACGTTTTTCGGCCTGAGTACTTTTTGGATTGCTGCTCACTCTATTGTAGTTCTCTTGAGCCCGCATGTAGTTGTCACGTGAGAGCTTATATCTTTCCCAGAAAGGCTTGTGATCCTCCTTGAGGGTACTGTCCATTGGCGTGCTTTTTTCTGCTCTGGCGATTGTTTCTTCAAAATCTTTGCAGTGTTTTTCTACGTCCTGGGTGAGACCTGCAATTTCGAGTCCACCGGCTGAATTTACGCGCAACCCGTCCAGGTAATAGAGGTGTGCGTAGAGATCACGTACTGTTCTTTCGGATATGACACTTGGCCCCATGTAATTTGGTTCAAAATGTTTTTTGATGGCCTCGAGGGTTTCATCGTGCATGGAAATTTTTTCCTTGTGGTAGTCGATGAGTTTTTTCTTGAGTTTTTCCATGTCTTTTTTCTGTGCCTGTACTTTCTCGATAAGGGATTTTTTGTCCTCTTCCAGGCCGACATCCGGCATTGCGCCAAGTGTTTTAGCTTCCGCTTCAAATGCGGTTATTGCTGAATCCAGGGCTTCTACTCCAATGAAAAGCATGTTTGCTTCTACACCTCCCATGGAAGTTTTATTTCCTTCGAGCAGTAACTCAAGTTCGGTGCGTTTTTTGATAAATGCTGCAACCTCCACATAGTGGTTCAGATTATCATCCAATTTTTTGTTTGCTTCTTTTTTGGCCGTGTTCAGACGATCAAGGAGTTTGATGATGTCCGCTTTGTATTTCATGCTTGGCGTAGGAGCCACTCGTTCGCTGGCCAATTGCCAGGTAACAAAAATCTTTTCTTTGGCTTCTTTCATGGCTTTGTATGGATCCATTTTGTCGAGTTTGACCTGACTTTCGACTTTTTCCGCAGCTTCAGCCATTTCTTTGGTTGCTGTGTTGGTTAACTCTTCGGCGTTGGCCATGTAGACCAGGCGCTTTGATTTGAACACCGAGAGTTCTTTGTTTTTGAAATTTGTGAATTTCATGAGGGGTTTGTTTTAGTAGTTTTTGTAAGTTTATTGGGGCGGTGCGTGGCGGCGCTTATACGTCGTCGAGCTTTTTAAGAAGTGTCTTGGTTGTGGCTTCTTCTTCACGTTGCGTCTCGCTTTCTTCGTCGTGGAATTTTTGTTTTTGGACGGCCTTTACCTCGCCGTTGAATTCGCGGACGATTTCCTGATTGCGGTCAACAAACTGTTGTTTGGCTGCACGAATACCTTCTGCTTCCACGTTGAAAATGTGCTCATAGTTCATGCGCTCTTCGCCTGTTGAGCTCAGAATTTGCTTTTTCATGTCCGCAGAAAGGTTTTTGTAGACAGGTGAGTTTTTTACGAGTTTTGCGAAGTCTTCGTGAGTCATGGTTTTTGGGTTTATTTTTATCTTGCTATTATAACATATTTTGGATTTTTTTATAAGGGGAAACGAGCATGCTGAAAAGCTAAAAGATGAATTTCTGTAACATGCAGGTGTTATATCTTTAGGCTTTTGGACTGTGTTGAGATTTTGTTTTATGAATTTCTTGACTGATCTTTTCGCCAAGAACTGCTTTTTGCTCTTCTGTAAGGCATTTGTAGAGTTCAGTGCGGCGGCAGAGGAAGTCTTCGGGGTTTTTTACGTATTCGTGGTCGATGCAGTAGGAGAGCTCGGCCCAGATGGTTGGGGAGGTTGGGATGAGGCGGGTTGTTGGGGCGTGGGGGGTGGGGAGATGAGACAGGTTTAGGTACGGCAGGACGTTTTTGATTTCGCTGCCGTAGGTGGTGATGAGGTTTTTAGCTATTTCTTGGGGAAGGGTTTGGAGTTGGTGGTTCATTTTTAATTGGGTTTGCGTAAATTCTTCGAGGGTTGGTTCTGCAAACGCGCTACCTGGGAGTCTCTTCGTCGCGGTGGTGCAAAGTGGAGAAGTTTTGGACAGAGCATGAAAAATTATATCTGTGACTTTCTGGGATAGACTTCGGTATGTGGTGAGTTTTCCGCCAATGACGTTGAGGAGTTTGGCGTTTCCAATGGTGACTGTTTCGATGTGATATTCGCGGGAGACTTGACCGGCTTTTTTGTTTTCCTGATTGAGAAGTGGGCGGAGGCCTGCGTAAATTCCGGTTACGTCTTTGCGGGTGCGGGGTTCATTTGGAAAAACTCGATTGAGTTCGGTGAGCAGATATTTGATGTCCTCTTCGGTTGCGGTGACTTTGTCGGGATCTTGGGTGTAGTCGGTATCAGTTGTGCCGACGAGTGAGAATTTGCCGTGGGGAATGACGAAAAAGACACGGTTATCTTTTTTGGCGGAGATGAGGACGGCGTAGTCTGTTGTGAGTTTTGGAACGAAAAAATGAATGCCTTTGGTGAGACGGAGGTGTTTTTTGGGGTGGGTTTCATGTTGTAATTTTTCTGATTTTTGGTTATTGGTGGCGGCGTTTTTCAAATTTTCTAAATGCCACTTTGCGAGATTTTCGTCGAGCCAGGGGCCTGTGACGTTCACAATAAATTCTGCGGTGTAGATTTGTTTTTCGTTGGTGTGTGTGTCTTGAGTTTCTATTTCCACACCTTTGGCGTGGTTGTGAATTCTTGCTACTTCGGTGTAGTTTTTTACGATTGCTCCGTTGGTAGCTGCGTCCTGGATATTGGCTAAAGTGAGACGTGCATCGTTTGTCTGGCAGTCGTAATATATGCCGCCTCCCTGGAGGTTTTTTGTACCCAGGTGCGGTTCTATTTGATGAAGTTTTTTTGCGGATAATGTTGTGTGCCACTTGATGTTTTTGAATCCAGCCATAAGGTCGTACAACAACATTCCGAGTTTTATAAGCCAGAGGGGGCGCTTGTCTCCTTTGTAAACGGGAATGATGAACGGGATCGGGTGGACGAGTTGTGGAGCGATTTGGGTGAGTGTTTTTCTTTCGTGAAGTGCTTCCCAAACGAGTTTGAATTCGTAGTTTTCCAAGTAACGGATGCCGCCGTGAATGAGTTTTGTGGATCGACTGCTGGTGCCGGAAGCGAAGTCGGATTTATCCAGGAGTAGGACCTTTAAACCGCGGAGGGATGCATCACGGGCTATGCCTGCGCCGTTGATGCCGCCACCGATAATGATGAGGTCGAAGTGAGTTTGAGCGAGGGATTTCATATCAACTGGGGTGGTGGGCATGCGTGGACGATGTGTGATTTTGGAATTATGTGTGGATATTTGTTAGAGGAATTTTACTGTTTCGCCAACATCTTTTATTACAAACTCCGGTTTTGTTTTGGATTTTTTCAGCATTGCAGGTGTGGTTTCGCCGCTTAAAGTGAGCACCGAAGTGATGCCATAATCTTTTGCTCCTTTGATGTCTGTGTAGAGCCTGTCCCCTATCATGACCATTTCTGATTTTTTGCAGTTGAGATGGGTTTGGAGTTGTTGGTAGATGGTTTTTTCCGGCTTTCCGATTACTGTTGGGAGTTTGCCCGTTGCTGTTTGAAAAGCGCTGATGAGTGTGCCAATGTCGGGGTGGAAATTGTTGCCTTCGAGCGGGAGGTGGGTGTCCGGGTGGGAGGCGTAAAAAGGTACGCCGGCCATGATGTATTCGTAGGCTTGAGTGAATTTAGCGTAGGTGAAAGTTTTGTCGAATGTGAGGACTACGGCTTGGGGGAGGGTGGTGCGGTTATGGCCGGGCATCGATTTTTTTGCGCGAGTCTGCCCCACCGCTGCAGCGGGATCTTTGACGGGCAGAGCTGATGGCGCATTGACGTGCTTTGAAATGGTGACATTTTGCGTCTGCACGTGCAGACTTTTTGTGGTGTTTTTTGTTTTATTAAAGCCATTTTGATGTTCAAAATCAGGAGTGGCAATGGGAAAGTTGCGAGAGTTTTTCACTAAAAATAACCCTGCATCCTGAAACTCTTTTTCTACTGCTGGTGTTGCAAGCAGGAAAATGTTTTTAATTTTTTTTGCTTTGAGGTATTCGATAGTTGCCAGACCGCTGGTGTAGATTTCGTTTATATTTTTTGTGAATTTCAGTTTTTTGAGTTTGGCAAAATACTCCTGAGTGCTTTTTGAGGAGTTGTTGGTGAGGAAAATCGGGGTTCGATCGGTTGCGCGTAACTGTTTTAAAAATGGCAGTGTAAACGGGAAAATGTCACTTCCTTTGTAGAGAGTTCCGTCTAAATCCAGGATGAAATATTTTTTGGATTTGAGTATTTTTTGAAGAGACGCAGTCGGCATGGCTGCATTGTACTGTAAAGCGGTGTTAGCTGGAAGATCGAAGCTTGAACAAAGAACCTGCCACTGCAGGACTCAGTAAGTTAAGAGATGAAAGCTTTAATCGTTACGGTTGTTATCCACCGTGCAGTAAGCCTTGTGTGACTCATTCTTTTCCATGAGATAGCTGAGGTAGATGAAGCCTGCTGTGAGGTATGGGACGAGCAAGAAGACCCAGTTCATTTCCAGGAAAATATTGAAGAAAGCGTGAAGTGTGATGGCGATAATTAAACCTTCTGCCATTTTTTCTTCGTGGAAGACTGTGCCTTTTTTCCAGTGCATTATTTGTGATACCCATTTCCCAAAGCGCCATTTTTTGTTTTCGTGTTCTTCTTTCATAACGTCAGTGGCAAAGATGGCAACACCGTAATAGTAGCCGAGGATTCCCGAGAACATGATGTGGGCGAAGCTCGAGAAGAGCGAACGGAAGACGAATGGATAGACTATGTCTTCAAAACCCCGACTTGAGATGATGTTGTAGAAATAGAGTATGTTTTCGACGAAGGCAAAGCCAAGCGCTGCAGTTACGGCCATTTCTATGGCGTCATCGATTGAGCAAATGACTTTTTTATCTGTGGCTTTTACGGCCCACAGTTTGGTCATTTCTTCGATTACTCCCACGATCATAAAGGTTATGAGAACGTCTAACGGGATCATTCCGAATGTTGAAAATCCGATTAAATCGTCTTTGAATTGGTGAGTGTATTCAAAAGCATTGATCCATGGAAAGTATTGCCAAAGGGCTTTATAAGCCAGTAATGGTGTTACAAACAGGGCTCCCGCAATGAATGTTTTGAGCATCATGCTTTTTTGGCCGTGCTGTTTTTTATAAAAAATAAACCCCCAGATACAAGCTGGAACTACTGCAAGGATGAACGCGAGTGCGACTCTGAAGAGAGCGAGGGTCATGTTTTTTTGTTTTTTGAACCTTTTTTATGTTCTGTCTATATTAGCATATTTTTTGTGTTTTGTCGATTTGCGGTTTTCTATTTGGATAACAAATTTGAAACAAAGAGCAGTTTTTTTAATAACTGTTTGTTTTGAGCAATATTTTGCTGATTTCTTAATATCGAAGCTCTTTTGGTGCCTGCTTTGTTATATCCAAAATGTTGAGTTTTTGGTGGGGGCGGGAGGCGGCGGCGGAGCTTGGGTTCACGTTTGTGGTTGGGTCGCGTTGGTCTAGGTGCGTGGTAGTAATGATGGTTTGATGGCCGCCTTTTTCGGCGGTTTGCATGAGCATTTTTTGGCGGTCTTCGTCGAGTTCGGAGAAGACGTCATCCAGTAAGAGTAGCGGTTTTTCTTGGGTGTGGTGCTCGTGATAGGTGAGCTCCAGGAGTTTGAGGGCGAGCAGGAGTGAACGGACTTCGCCGCGGGAGGCGTGGCTGGCGATGGGGCGGTCTTTGAGCGTGAGTTCCATGTCGTCGCGGTGGGGGCCCACGCTGGTGTGCAGGGAGTGGAGATCGCGGGGGCGGGCCTGGTAGAGAGCCTTTGTGAACATTCCTTTGATCTCTTCTAACTCTGATTCGTTTGGTAGAGACAGATCGTCGGGTAGTTCGGCGTATTGATTTTGCCAAATATTTGAAACGTATTTTACCGATGCAGCTTCATTTTTTTGGGCAATGCTTTGGTATTCGTTTTGCAAATGCCTGTTGATAAAACTGAGCGTATAGCGGCGGTAAGCCGTGATCAGCGCGCCGTGCTCGACGAGTTGTTCGTCCCAGATTTCCAAATCTTGCGGGCTCGCGAGGCCGTCTTTGATATTTTTGAGGAGAGCATTTCTTTGTTGATGGACTCGGCGGTAGTTTTTAAGAGCGCGGAAATATGGCTTAAATAACTGGATATTCATGACATCCAAATAGCGGCGCCGGAGATCCGGCCCCAGGTATAAAATGTTGAGATCTTCGGGATGGAAGAAAACTATCTGGCAGTTCCCGATGAAATCTTCAGCAGTTATTTTGACGCCGTTTTTTTTGAGTTGGCGTTTTGGTTGTGGTGGATTTCCAAGGAAAATTTCGAGTTCAAGCGTGTCGCGGTTGGTCTGGAGAGTGGCTTTAACGCGTGCGTATTCTTGATCCCACTGGATAAGGTCTTCCTGAGTTGATGTGCGAAAAGATTTGGTGAGGGCGAGTAGATAGATAGCCTCGAGAATGTTGGTTTTGCCGTGCGCGTTTGGCCCAACGAGATATTGCAAAGGACGCTCAAGGTCAAAATCAAGATCCACGGAAGCGTGATTGCGATATTGTTGGAGAGTGAGATGGGTGAGACGCATGGGGTGGTTGACGGGAAGAAAACCGCTGTTTTAGCTACGCATTTATGTGTCGCTTATGCTATAATAAGCAGATATTATGATGCAAAAGCAAACTAAAATTCATAAAGAGTCGGCGCATAGCCATATGGTGAAACTGGTTTCCACAGCCAGTTTACATGAAACTGTTGGTGATGTTTTGCTGCGTTTGCAAGATCCTAAAAGTCAGTATGAGTGCGTTGATTATACTTATGTTTTGCGTGCTGATGGTGTGCTGGATGGCGTGGTTTCGATCAAACAGCTTTTAAATAGTAAATCCGGTGTAAAGATCAGCAAATTGATGACAAGAAAGCTGATGGTAGTGCATCAACATTCAGACCAGGAGCATGTTGCCAATGTTGCTTTGAACGGGAATATTAAGTGTGTCCCTGTTGTTGATAAGCATCATCACCTTTTGGGTGTTGTTCCTTCGGACATTATTCTTTCTATTCTCAAATGGGAACATACTGAGGATATGTTGAGGCTTTCAGGTATCCACGGCGGCGGTACCACATACCGTGATATTTCACATGTGAGTTCTTTTAAAATGGGTCTATTGCGCATTCCTTCTATTTTAGTTGGGCTTGTGGGTGGCATGCTGGCAACTTCGGTTGTGAACTATTATGAGGTTTCTCTCGAGAAGAATTTGATTTTGGCGTTTTTTATTCCGCTGATTGTGTACATGAATGATGCTGTAGGAACGCAGACTGAAACTATTTTGGTGCGACTTCTTGGCACGGAAAAAGTGAGTATTTGGAAATATTTTTTGCGCGAATTGGGGACAGGTTTTTTTATGGGACTTGTTGTAGGTTTTCTTGCTTTTTCCATTACTCTGGTTTGGCACAATGAAGCAATTTTGGCTGCCACTATCGGTCTTTCACTTTTGATCGGTGTGACCAGCGCGACTGTTACCGCCATAGCTGTTCCGTATACGCTTTTTCTTTTGAAAAAAGATCCTGCAATTTCCGGCGGACCGTTTACGACTGTTCTTCAGGATATTTTTAGTTTAATGATTTATTTTACGGTTGCTTCACTCATTTTGCATTAGTATGAAAAAAAATATTCCAGAAAAACATGGAAAATCTCATGCTGAAACGGCTTTGAGCCATATGGTAAAACGTGTTTCCACGGCAAGTTTACATGAGACGGTCGGAGATATTTTAAAAAGGCTGCAGAATGGAAAGGCAACTTTTGATACTGTGGATTATACTTTTGTGCTGCACCATGATCAGAGAATTGCCGGTGTGGTTTCCATTAAGGAGCTTTTACATGCGAATGATTCTGTCAGGGTAGCGGATATTATGCATACAAAAGTCCGGACTGTTCATCCCTCAACGGATCAGGAGCGCGTTGCTTTTATTGCGCTGCGTGAAAACATTAAGGCGGTTCCTGTGGTGGATAAGGATCATAAATTTTTGGGTGTGGTTCCTTCGGATACGATTTTGAATATTTTGGAATGGGAACATACTGAAGATTTGTTGCGTTTTTCCGGCGTACGCGGAAGGGGTGAAAAACTTCGTAACTTTGTGAAGTCCGGCGTTTTTAGCATGTCGAAGGCGCGTCTTCCTTCCATATTGATTGGAGTTTTAGGTGGTCTTTTTGCAACTTCTGTTGTGGAGTTTTTTGAAAAATCTCTTGAGGAGGAGTTGGTTCTAGCGTTTTTTATTCCGGTGATGTTGTATATCTGCGCGGCTGTGGGAACCCAGACTGGAACGATTTTGGTTCGCACTCTAGCTACAGAGGAGGTGAAGATTCATAAATATGTTATTCGTGAACTTTTGATCGGGTCGATTATTGCGGCTCTGGTTGGAGGACTTATGTTCTGCGTGGTCTTTTTCTGGTTTAAGTCACACCTGGTGGCTTTGACTATTGGTATTTCGCTTTTGATCGGTGTCATGACGGCAACTTTGATCGGTGTTTTTGTACCACTGACTTTGTTTAAATTCAAAAAAGATCCTGCCGTTTCCGGTGGACCGTTTATTAATATTCTGCAGGATATTCTGACTTTAGTGATTTATTTCTCGGTGGCGAGTGTGATTTTATTGTAGGGTAGCCCTTTGACGTACTGCGGCGCTTTCTATACACTGCTTTTAGTATTTTTATATTGTTTTTATGTCTAAAAAAGAACGAAGTGAGGTTGTCCGAAGTGATGACCAAGAACTGGATCATATGCGTCATAGCTGTGCTCACATGCTGGCTCAGGCGGTACTGGATATGTTTCCAGATGCTAAGCTTGGCATTGGTCCAACTACGGATAATGGTTTCTATTATGATTTTGAATTGCCTCGAACTTTGATTCCTGAAGATCTGGATTTGTTGCAGGAAAAGATGGTGAAAATTGCCAACGAACGCCAGACTTTTGAGCGTCGTGAAGAGCCTGTTGATGAAGCCGTGGAGTTTTATACCAAAGCCGGACAGCCTTATAAAGCTGAAATTGCAGCGGATTTGAAGACTCAGGGTGAAACCACCGTGAGCTTTTATGAGAACCGTTTGCCTGAACATTATAAGGGTACAAATGGTGCACCGGGTGATGTGAGATTTTATGATTTGTGCCGTGGAGGACATACGGAAAATACCGGAAAGACCGGAGCGTTTAAGTTGTTTAAGATCGCCGGTGCATATTGGCGCGGTGATGAAAAACGTCCTATGTTACAGCGTATTTATGGGCTTTGTTTTAACGATAAAAAGGAGCTGAACGATTATTTAATGATGCTGGAGGAGGCCAAGAAACGTGATCATAGGAAACTTGGTCAGGAACTTGAACTGTTTACGTTCAGCGAACATGTTGGCCCGGGTCTGCCACTTTGGATGCCGAATGGTGCTGCCATGGTTGAAGAGCTGGAGAAACTTGCGAAGGATGTTGAGTTCCGAGGTGGGTATAAACGTGTTCGTACTCCGCACATCACCAAGGGTACTTTGTATTTGAAGTCTGGCCATTTGCCTTACTATAAAGATTCTATGTATGCGCCAATGATGATTGATGAAGAGGAGTATTATTTGAAACCGATGAACTGTCCGCATCATCATATGATTTATGCGGCTACTCCAAAGAGTTACCGCGACTTGCCTCTTCGTTTGGCTGAATATGGTACTTGCTACCGTTATGAGGATTCCGGAGCGCTTTTTGGCCTCATGCGCGTGCGTGCGTTGCAGATGAATGACGCTCATATTTATTGTACTGAAGAGCAGTTTGAAAAGGAGTTTATTGCCGTTGCTCAAATGTACCTGAACTATTTCAAAATGTTCGGTATTGAAAAATATGTGATGCGTCTGAGTTTGCATTCTAAGGAAGGTCTGGGTAAAAAATATGTTGATGAGCCGGAACTTTGGGTTAAGACAGAAGAAATGGTTCGCAGCGCGATGAAAAAAGCAGGTGTGCCTACAATTGAGGTGCCTGATGAAGCGGCTTTTTACGGACCTAAAATTGATGTTCAAGTATGGAGCGCGATTGGTCGTGAGTTTACTTTGGCTACGAACCAGGTGGACTTTGCGGTACCAAAACGTATGGGATTATCTTTCGTTGATAAGGACGGTTCCGAGCAGGTTCCTTTGGCAATCCATCGTGCGCCGCTTGGAACTCATGAACGCTTTATCGGCTTTTTGATTGAACATTTTGGTGGCGCGTTCCCTGTGTGGTTGTCCCCTGTTCAGGTTCGTGTGTTACCGGTTTCGGATAAGTTCCTGGATTATGCGCGTGAAATTGAAGCTATGCTTTTTGAGAAAGGTGTACGTGTTGAAGTTGATGACGCAGCTGAAAGTCTTGGTAAAAAAATTCGAAGTGCCGAGATGAAAAAAATCCCATATAGTTTGATTATTGGTGAAAAAGAAGTGGCTGATAATACTGTTTCTGTCCGCAACCGTAAGACGAAAGAACAGGTTGTGATGGGTGCTGAAGAATTTGCGGTGAAGCTGTTTGAGGAGATTCAGATGAGGAGTTTGTAAATTTTTGTCTGTTGAAGAAAGGCTGCCTGGATGGTGGCCTTTTTTGTTGTGAATTAATTGCAAAAGGAAGAGCTCCCGGGGTATCCATCTTGCGATGTTCCACCGGGAGCAGCAGGGTCGTGTCTGTCGTAACTGTCGGAATGGAGTCGGCGACCGTATTGCTTGGCAATCGATCGAGACACTTCTGTCGGTCTGCGTGGTTCTGACACGACCCTGCTGCTCTTCCCCCGGTGGCATGAACTTCTCAGCGCAGAACTTGCGGAGAGGTCGATGTCACCGGTCGCGCCAGCTGAGCTCCGTGACGGGCTTGCGCGGGCGCGAATCGCT
Source organism: Candidatus Peregrinibacteria bacterium (assembly GCA_020851415.1). Lineage (GTDB taxonomy): Bacteria > Patescibacteriota > Gracilibacteria > UBA1369 > UBA1369 > JADZCU01. The sequence continues at coordinate 20,304 of JADZCU010000044.1, forward strand.
GGTCCCCTCCAGCTTGCTGAAAATAGGGGCGTTCTGGAGATCCTTGGGCAGGCTCTCGCGGAGGGTGAGAACACCCCTCTTGGCGAGTACCCACTTCTCGTTCGCGGCGGCGGAACCGGCGCGGCGACTGGCGTAGTCGTGGAGGAGGAACGTGAGCGTGCAAACACGCGCGTGAGGAGCAGCGAACTCGCCGACCGCCTTGAGCGTGTACTCCAGGCGGGACTTGTTCTGCGGGCCGCGGTTCTGGAGAGCCAGGCACAGCGCTTCGAGCTGATCCTGAGGGAAAAGCGTGTCGGCGGAGGCCGTGGCCCAGTGGCGCTTGAGCTGCTGGACCTTGTCGGTCTTGGCGTTGGCGGCCGCTCCGCTGATGGAGTCGGGGGCGGGCGGGGCGGACGCGTGGGAGAGGACGGCGGGGACGGAAGAACGGGAGGTCGTCATTTGCGGTGTTTTCCTTTTTGGCGAACTGCGAGGTGAACGATGGAACGGTTGCTACACGAAGTACACATTTGTGCGGTTGTCGGCTTGAAATCGAGCGTACGTGCGTTGTGTGAGTTTCCTTTCGGGTTGAGAGATAGCTAAAACTTTTGTTTCAGCTCAGGTGTGGTGTCAGAACCACGCCCGGTGGTTACCGCAAAATGTTTGCGATGATTACCGGGCGTGGTTTTGTGATCGAGTTTTCAAGGAGCAATAATATTTTTAGGGGGGATTTTTCAATTTTTAAAAAGCCTCTTCAGGTTGTGAAGAGGTTTATGATTACTGCAGAGTAAAAATTTTACGCAGTACACCTCATCACAACAAAACGGCACACGAGACAGAGTGTCACGAGTACTGGAGCCTTCATAATAATGGCTGAATTGTTGTGTGAAGTGTTGGACATACGTTAATTCTTCGATTGGAAAGTTTTTTTTGTAGAGTGGTTTCAAGTTGACCGACTTCGCCTGAGAAAGTGTGCGGGGGCCTTCTGACGATATTTTGTCAGAAGGCCGCCCCCAAATTCCAAGCACCCGTAACGGCATATCTATCCTGGGTGCGCCCCCCGCGATGCGGCGACGCTGAGCACGACTTTCGGCCCGTGTGATTTCGTTTTCCTTTCCCTTTTTCCTTGTTCTGTCCGTTACTCCGCGTTGGGAGCGCTCTTGTCTCCGGCCTTCCGGAGGATCTCGAGATTCTCGAGAGCCCTCTGGTTTTTCCGCGACTCGGCGATGCGCTCGATGAGCCCGATGAGGGCTGCGCGCCGCCGAATCTTGTCGTGGACTTGCTTGCCAGCCGGGCTGTCGTACTCGACGACGAGCCTGACGCAAGCGAAGAGCCTCTGGTCCAGCTCATCCGGATCGACGTCGGACCACAGAGAGTCGTCCATCAGTTCGTAGAACTGACCGCCCTTCTGAGCGTTCAGAGACTTCGCCCTGATGGTGCTGCGCACCGAGATCACTTCCGGCTCGCCGTAGGGCAAACCGGTGAGCTCGAGCGCGGCGACGTCGGAATGGGTGAGGCTGGACTTGGGCTTCGGATCTTTCTTTGCCACGTGGCGCGTACCTTTCTTGGTTAAAACTGCGTTGAGGTTTTAGGGATAGGTTTGAAACCACACCCCTTTCTGAAGATTTTGTGGTGTTGGACAGATGCCTGGCTCATGATAGCGACACCAGAAAGATACTTATCTGCAGAAAGGGATGTGATTGTTTACCAACTGATTTTCAAGGAACTTTTGGATTGGAGCGTATGAACTTTAGGGTTTTGCGGTATCGTGTTTTTTTGGATACCCCGCAGTGGCCTGAAAAAAGACCCCTTCGTGGTGAAGGGGTCTTTAGAGAGTTTGTTCTGAACCATTTTTCTCTATGACCGCTTCACCTTGCACGCAAGCACGCAGAAGTTCTTTGTCATTGGAAGGCAAAGTACTTCGTTGTTTTTAATAATCTGATTGTTGCATTGGGTTGTCATACGGCGATCAGTATATGAAAAATTCGTGATATGTCAAGACATATCAAATATGCGGGCGGAATCAGTGTGCGTTTACGCTTATGCGACTGCGGCATCTTGATCTTTTTCGAATTGGTAATTGAAGCCTTCCAATTGGTGTTTTGCGAACTTTTCTCCGTAGAGAACCGGTGGGAAAAGTTGTTCAAAGAGCGAACCGAATTCACGTTCAGGCGTGTATACGTTGCCATGTGAGCTCACGGTGTAATCGCTGATGTTGTAGATAAGCATGCTGTTGAGATCATAGATTTGAGTTTCAAAGCCGATATGATGATGATCTATTCTTTCTACCGGTTTACCTGTTGCCGAGTCTATTTTAGGTGTGCCGTCTTTGTTGAGTATGATTACTCTTTCTGGAAGAGTTGCATACATGGCACTTGTGAACTCTCTTTCGCCGTTGAGTGCAGCTGATCCTTCACTTCTGCCGAGTTGTTGTTTTTCGCTCATGTCACGCCCCTCGGCTCGGTCGCTGATTTTTTGTGAGCCGGAAGATGAGTAGTTTTCATAAAGGAATGTGCGTATGTACATACTTGTTTCAGCGTTGTTTGCAACTATGGACCAGCGAATGAGATCTGTTGGAAGTTTGCCTCTCAAAAGGCTGGAGAGATATGACATCTCTGATTTGCAGTGCATTAGATTTCCTTCTTCCTTGCCGGCGTATACAATGAGTTTTACTTTTTGACCCGGGCCGTCTGGACCGTTTGGAATTTCTGCATCTGCGACGATAAATTTCTTGGTTTCTACAGGATAGGCATGATATTTTTGGAATGTGCCATCAGGTCTTTCGCGAGATACGATAGTTTCTTTGCCATCATTTTCTTCAATTTCAGTAGGGATAAATGATACCTCGTATGCTGGTTTTGCTCTGCCTTTTTCATCGACAACGCTCATCTCATTTCCATCTTCATCAAGGGGCACAACTATGCGGAATACATACTCTTTGGGTTTTTCGTTTTTTATTTTCAGACGGTCGCGCATGTGCTGCTCCAACTCATCACGATGCTCCGGTGCCTGCTTAAATTGTTCTGCAAAGGCATGCTTGCGATAGAATAGGAGGAGTTCAAACATTTTGCGTGCCTGATGCCGAATCAACTTGTATGGAGTGTCTTCGTGCTGTGGGTTTGCTTCGATGAAAAGTTTTGGCGCAATCATCCAGCGAATGAGTTTTCGTATGTCATGGCAATTGATGATTTCATCCATAAACTTACAGTCTTCACGGATTGGATCGTCCGGTTTTCTTATTTTCAGTGCATTGCCAACAACAAACTGAATGAGATCTCTTACTTTGCCGAGTTGCCCCTGCAAAATATTTAAAACTTCTTCGTCAGAGAGTTTTGCGTTTGGTGTATCTTCATAGTTGAAGTATTTTCTGAGTTCGGCAATAAAATGCCCTTCGCTTTCGGAAATATCTTCATATTTTTCTTTCACCGGTTTTAGGCCTCTTTCAGGCACTATTACCTCTGCCATTCCCTGAGGGTTAATTTTGGTTATATCGACAAGGCGCAGATTATCCGCAGGTATTTTTTTTGCTCTGGCTGCAAGTATTAGTGGCGTGATGTTTCCGTGAAAAAATGCATCAAAATTGAAATTTTCCTCTAAAAACGGGTACTGAGTGTCTTCCAAAATGATCCCCGAGATTTTTTTCTTAACTGAATCCCGAGTATTTTTCATGTGAGATTTCATTTTGCGCATCTCATTTATTTCTTTGTATAGGACCATGTAGAGGTTCTCCAGTGGATAGCCCTGTTTACTTAAAAAGTTTACCAATTTTTCGGCTGATCCCGGATCTGCGCCTACGTTATTTTCTTCATCAACTTTAATCACTCTCCTAAAAATATAGTCCAGAATGAAACTTGTTTTTCGATTTTTTTTCTTTTTTTCGTCATCTCTATTATCGGGCACTCCTTCAAAAAGTGAGCGGTATTTTTGTCCCACAACCAGTGCCGCCGCTTTATTGATTTGATCTTCCAATAAAGCGCGCACCGAGTTTGGTTTTAGACCACCATCGGTTTTTCTGCTGTGAGTTCCTCTCATGTTTACTTCTGCATCGGCTTCGGGATTTTCCGTGAACATTTGCGCGAAGTTCACATTTGGATATTGCCTTTTTGCGCTTTGTAAAAATGAGCTTAAGGTTCTTCCATTATCCTTGGCGTACTCTTTCAAAAAGCTTATCAGTTCTTCACGGGCATTTTGGTATTCTTCGTCCGATTCATGGTTGAAAACGTGACGCTCTTCTAATTCGAACTCATCACTTTCTTCCTCTGGCTCTGCTTGCGGTTGGTCATCTTCTTGTTCGATACGTCCAGATATATCCGGGCTTACCTTTACCAGTAACAGATTATCGTTTTTCAGTTGAGCTGCAAAATTGGCCGCAAGTATTCCGGCAATGTTAAAACTGTAGAATTTTTCTAAAAACTCATCTCCTAGTAGACGACCTTCCTCGTAACCCAGCTGTGCGAGATCTTCGACAATGCTTCTCAAACTGGAAGTTGTACTGGTGCTTAGATGTTGAGCTTGCTCAAGAAGTGCATGGTCAACCTTTTGATCCGGGGTTCCATTGTTCAAATTTTTGGTATCAGTCTTGAACGATTGACTTTGGGCGTAGTTAAAATCAAGCAGACGGCGTTCGGTATCTTGCATTGCGGAATCTTTGCTAGAGGGGCTTCTGTGAACCATAGCTTATAGCAGAGGTTATGATGTTACGTGAAGCAAATTGCTTCCATAGAGTATTATTATACTATGAAAACCAATATGTATCAAGGTGCGGGAAGTTGACTTTTTGCTTTATATTCCTAGAATAGGTGCGTTTAAATTTTGGATTAATGAAAGCTTAAATCTAGATGATTTAAGTTGTTTTTATTTTCTGGCACCTGCACCCCATGGGTATTTCTGATCTACAAATCCATCTCGCACCTAAAACGGTTTTTGAACTGGCACCCGGTGTTCCCGTTACGAATACGATGATTACTTTGTGGATTGTTTCAGCGATATTGATTGCCCTGGCTGTGGTTTTGCGTTTAAGAATGAAATATCTGCCAAGCGGTTTTCAGAATTTTGCCGAATGGGCGCTTGGAGGTATGAGAAATTTTATGTCTGAAGTTGGCGGAGAATCGGCCAAGAGACATTTTCCTATATTTATTACGTTCTTTTTAACTATTCTTTTTTCCAACTGGCTGGGTATCGCTATGGGAGTTGTGGCTGAAGAAGCAGGCTTTTTGCGCGCCCCGACCAGTGATGTGAATACTACTTTGGCTCTGGCCATAGTAGCGTTTTTATACTTCGAGTATCAGGGTATGAAGGCTCATGGTGTTTTTGGGCATCTGGGACATTTTGTGAATATTAAAGCTCTTTTAACAAAAGGTCCTATGGGCGCGGTAGACTTTTTTGTGGGGATTCTTCACATTGTGTCTGAACTTGTTCGTCCGACAGCCCTGGCTCTTCGTCTTTTTGGTAATATTTTTGGTGGTGAAATTGTGCTGACTGTAGCATTCCTTCTTGTAGCTCCTCTTTTCCCTCTGCCGTTCATGGGACTTGAATTTATCATCGGTTTGATTCAAGCGTTTGTATTTTCAACTTTGTTCCTTACATTTACCGCGCTGAACACTGCTCATGAAGAGGAAGACCACGAAGTTATTGCTCCTTCAAAACAAGAGACTCCACCTGCCGTTCAGGTACAGGTGGGCTAGTTTTTCGTGGTTGGTTCTTTGTTTTAAGCCTCGCCGCTTATGTGAAGAATCAACCATGAGAGACTATCTCAACCACTATTATTTTTTAATTCATTTTTATATGAATACTCTTGCTGCCGCTATCGCTATCGCTGCCGGCGTACTTATGCCAGCTTTCTCAATCGGCCGAATCGGTGCTAAGGCTGTAGATTCTATCGCTCGTCAGCCAGAAGCTGCTTCTAAGATCCAGTTGAATATGATCTTGGCTGCTGCTTTCGCTGAAGGTCTTGGTATTTTCTCTTTCGTTATCGCAATCCTTATTCTCAACAAATAAGTTATTTTATCGGCTCACGCGAAGAGCTTTTTAACTTATTTTGATACGCTATGTCTGATTTATTATTTATTCCATTGGCTTTTGCTACCACCTCTTCTGAAGTGACTGAGAGCCATGAAACGGAAGTTGCAACCACTGCCGGCAAGGAAACTGAGTCAGCAACTCACGAGGAGACCACAGCTGCTCATTCCGGCGGTATTGAAATTCAACCAACAACTGTCGCTTTTCAAGGTCTGAACTTTCTGGCTCTTATCGTTATTCTTTATTTGATTCTTTATAAGCCACTCACCACTCTTTTGGATGAGCGCGCTAAAAAGATCAAAGAGGGCGTTGAGAATGCGGATAAGGCTGAAGTTATGCTGAAGGAAACTCAACAGGTTCGTCATGATATGATGAAATCCACACAGGTTGAGGCAAACGAGACGCTGGAAAAGGCTCGCAAATCCGGTGAGACTTTGAAGAACTCAATTCTTCAGGATGCTCATCAGGAAGCTGGAAAAATTGTGAAGGCCGGCCACAGTTTGATTGATATGGAAAAAGATAAGGTTGCACAGGAATTAAAAGCAAAGGCTGTGAACCTGATTGTTGGCGCTACAGAAAAAATTCTCCGTGAAAAACTTGATGCATCGAAAGATGCAAAACTTATTGAAGAAAATCTTAAGAGCTTCGCTTCATGATTGCATCCACATCCCATTTAAAATATGGAAAAGCTTTATACAACGTGGCTAAGGATGCCAATGTTGAGGATAAAGTGTTGAATGACATGGAGTCACTGGCTCATGCTTTTGAGAATGGTGCTCTCCGCAAACTGATGGTTGAGGTTTGCTACCTTGCAGCGAGCGCCCAGGAAAAGGTTCTGAGTGTTACTTTCCATGGGAAAGTGCAGGAGATTACTATGAATTTATTGGTGTTGTTGGTGCGAGCGAAAAAACTTTCGCTTGTGCCTCAAGTGGCTGAGATATACCGCAAAACCTATCATGAGATGAAAGGTATTCAGGCGGTAACTGTTCGCTCCGCGCGTAAGCTTGCGCCGGAGGAAACGCAAAAATTAATGAAATCTCTGGAAGAGAAATTGAAAAAGAGTCTTGATGTTCGTTTTGAAGAGGATCCGTCACTCATTGGCGGTGTTCAGATTTTTGAAGGCAGCAAGCTTTCAGATTATTCCGTGAAAAATTACCTGGAGACGCTTAAGAAGCACCTCCTCTCTCACTAATTTTGTTTTCAAAAATTAATAATTAAGCACTTAGGTTATGCAAATGAACGCGCAGGAGATTACTGAACTCCTTGAAAAACAGTTAAAGGATCTTCACTTCAAACCTGAAAAAGTCGGTATTGGTACCATTGTTTCACTTGGTGACGGTGTTGCTCAGGTAAGTGGGCTTGAAGATGTGAAAATGGGAGAAATGGTGGAGTTTCCAGGTGGCATTTATGGTATGGCCATCAACCTTTCTCACGACACTGTGGGTTGTATTTTGTTTGACCAGGGCGGTACTTTGAAAGAGGGAGATACTGCCAAGAGTACCGGTCGCGTTATGGAAGTACCGGTTGGTCCTGAGCTTACTGGACGCGTAGTAAATGCTTTGGGTCAGCCTATTGACGGTAAAGGTGCTATTAATACTAAGAAATTTGCTCCTATTGAGCACAAAGCCGAGGGCGTTATCCACCGTAAATCTGTTGGTGTACCTCTCCAAACTGGTATCAAAGCTATTGATGCGATGATCCCAATTGGTCGTGGCCAACGTGAACTTATCATCGGTGACCGCCAGCTTGGTAAAACTGCGATCGCGATTGATACAATTATCAACCAGAAAGGTTTGGGGGTTCAGTGTTTTTATGTGGCTATCGGTCAGAAACAATCTACTGTTGCCGGTATCGTGAAGAAACTTGAGGAGTATGGGGCTATGGAATATACAACTGTCGTTGTTGGTACTTCTTCTGATGCTGCTGCGCTCAACTTCATCGCTCCTTATGCCGGCTGTGCCATGGCTGAAGATGTTATGTATGCCGGGAAAGATGCTTTGATTATTTACGACGATTTAACAAAACATGCATGGGCATATCGTGAAGTTTCACTCTTGTTACGACGCCCACCAGGCCGTGAAGCGTATCCGGGTGATGTATTCTATCTTCACAGCCGTTTGTTGGAACGTGCTTCACGTCTTTCCGATGATATCGGTGGCGGTTCTATGACAGCACTACCAATTATTGAAACACAGGCGAACGATGTTTCTGCTTATATTCCTACTAACGTAATTTCTATTACAGACGGTCAGCTCTTCCTTGAAAGCAGCATGTTCTACTCAGGTAAACGTCCGGCTGTAAACCCTGGTATTTCCGTATCCCGCGTAGGTGGTTCTGCTCAGATTCCTGTGATGAAGAAAGTTGCCGGTAACCTTCGTTTGAGTCTTGCTCAGTTCCGTGAACTTGAAAGCTTTGCTCAAATCGGTTCTGATCTTGATCCCCAAACTAAGGCTGCAATCCACCGTGGTCAGCGTGTAGTGGAAGTTTTGAAACAACCTCAATATCGCCCAATCCCGGTTGCTAAACAGATTGTTATTATTTACGCGGTAAATGCCGGTGTACTTGATAGCATTGAATTGAGCCAGGTAGCTGATTTTGAGTCTAAACTGTATAACTTCCTTGATGCGAAATATAAGGATTTACAGGAATCACTCGTTACTTCCAAGAAACTTACCCCAGAACTTGAGGAGCAATTGAAGAAAGTTTTGGCTGAATTTAAAGATGGTTTTAGCAAATAGTTGAATGGCTTTCGCTCTGTAAATTACTTACCGTTATGGCATCACTCCGAGATATTAAAATTCGCATCAAGTCTGTTAAGTCTACGCAGAAAATCACTAAGGCCATGGAAATGGTGGCTGCGTCAAAGATGAAACGTGCTCAATCACAAGCCTTAAAAGGCCGTCCTTATCTGAAGAAACTTACAGAAATTATTGCGCATTTGTTGTACTTACAAAACCCACAGCTCAAGCATAAATTGATGGAAAGACGCGATAAAGTGAAGAATGTTGGTTATATTTTTATGACTTCGAATAGAGGTTTATGTGGTTCATTCAACTCCAGCATTATTCGAAAAATGTTGGAAATTCTGGCAGAAAAAAATCATACAAAAGAGATCGTCATTTCCGTAGGCCGCAAAGGTCGTCAGGCTATGGATCGTGTTGGAAAGAATATTTTGGCTGATTTTGAGACAATGTCAGATAAACCAAGTTTTGTTGATACTCTAGGTATTAGCAAAATTATTAAAGATGACTTTTTGTCAGGCAAACTGGACGAAGTGTATGTGGTTTACAATCATTTCTACTCTACCATGACACAGAAACCAGAGGTCGTTAAACTTCTTCCTTTGGAAATCGACAAGGATGTTTTGGAAGGTCTGCATGAGTCAGATTATATTTTTGAACAAGACAAAGAGGTGATTTTAGATCAGTTGATGGATCGTTATCTGGACACTATGGTGTATCAGAAGGTTCTTGAATCAGTTGCTTCCGAGCACAGCGCCCGCATGATGTCCATGCGTCAGGCTTCTGATAATGCTCAGGAAATCGTTTCTCATCTTACATTGCATTACAACAAAGCTCGTCAGGCAAAGATCACCAAAGAAATTTTGGAAGTTGTTGCTGGAAGCTAAAACGGTGCTTGCAACGTGGCGCTCGGGTTTATGTCAGAGCGTATGGTGCACGAGACTTACTCACTATAAATAATTATTTTTAATCAAAAAGTTATGGCAAAAGGTAAAGTTACTCAAATTATCGGCCCGGTGGTGGATTTTGCTTTTGATGCGAATGAAATGCCAAAAGTTCTTGAAACTGTCGAGGTTATGAACGGCAAACAAAAGCTGGTTGTTGAAATTCAACAGCATTTGGGTGACGGTCAGGTTCGTGGTATTGCCATGGACACTACCGACGGTATGGTTCGCGGACAAGAAGCGGCATCTACCGGGAAAACGATTACTGTGCCTGTGGGTGAAAAAGCCCTGGGTCGTTTGTTGAACGTTCTTGGTGAGCCAATTGATAACCTTGGTGCTATTGATGCTGAGCGTTGGGAAATTCATCGCGCTCCACCAAGCTTTGATAAACTTTCTCCTACTACTACCATCTTTGAGACGGGTTTGAAGGTCGTTGATTTGATCTGTCCTTTCGCTAAAGGTGGTAAAGTTGGTCTGTTCGGAGGTGCGGGTGTAGGTAAGACCGTACTTATTCAGGAGCTTATTCGTAACATTGCTACAGAGCATGGTGGTTATTCTGTATTCGCGGGTGTAGGTGAACGTACTCGTGAGGGTAACGATCTGTGGATTGAAATGAAGGAATCCGGAGTTATTGATAAGACCTCACTGGTGTTTGGACAGATGAACGAGCCACCTGGTGCACGTCTCCGCGTTGCCCTGACGGGTCTTACTATTGCCGAATATTTCCGTGACGTGGAAAAGCGTGATGTACTTTTGTTCGTTGATAATATTTTCCGTTTCTCTCAGGCTGGTTCAGAAGTGTCTGCTCTGCTTGGACGTATGCCATCCGCTGTAGGGTATCAACCAAACCTCGCAACAGAAATGGGTGGACTTCAGGAACGTATTACTTCTACAAAAGATGGTTCCGTAACTTCCGTACAAGCGGTATATGTACCTGCGGATGACGTTACTGATCCTGCTCCTGCTACCACATTTGCGCATTTGGATTCTACCGTAGTACTTTCCCGTGCTTTGACTGAACAGGGTATCTATCCGGCTGTAGATCCTTTGGATTCTACTTCACGTCAGCTTGATCCAAACGTTGTTGGTGAAGAGCATTATTTGACTGCCCGCAAGGTTCAACAGGTTCTCCAGCGTTATAAAGATCTTCAGGATATTATTGCGATCCTTGGTATTGATGAACTTTCTGAAGAAGATAAACAGCTGGTTGCACGCGCTCGTAAGATTCAGCGTTTCTTCTCACAGCCGTTCTTCGTTGCTGAACAGTTCACTAACACTCCAGGTCAATATGTACGCTTAAAAGACACAGTACGTGGCTTTAAAGAGATCCTGGAAGGTAAACATGACGACTTAAGTGAATCTGATTTCTATATGGTTGGTACTATTGAACAGGCTAGAGAGAAACATGAGAAGGCTATGATGGCTACAAAATAATCAAAGAATATTATGTTCAAATTGACTATAGTTACTGCAGAACAGGCCGTGTATGACGGTGATATTGAGATGTTGGTAGCTCCTACGCCTGATGGTGAAATTGGTATTATGACGAACCATCATCCCCTGGTTACCAAGCTTGGTCCTGGTGCTATTCGCGTGGTGAAGACCGATAAGAGCGAAGAAACACTTTTTACCAGCGGCGGTTTTCTGGAGGTGAATAAAAATAAAGTTATTTTGCTGGCAGATGTGGTGGAAGATATTGAAAAAATTCAAGCTGAAGAGGCTGTTGAAGCCCGCAAAAAGGCTCAGGAGAAGATGAAGATGACTACAAATGAAGTTGAACGCGAGAAACTTGATCAGGAGATTCGCATGCTTATGATGCGTGAACGTTTGGCGCAAATTTCACAGTTTTCGAAGAAGAAATAAAGGACACTGAATATGTTACTGAAAAGACCTCCGAGTGGAGGTCTTTTTTGTAGTGTTGATTTTAACGAGTCGGCATCGTGACCCTTGATTAGGCGGCGCGGCGTGGTCTTGCTGGTGTGGCTTGACCGTTGTCGTTTTGGGCACCACCTTGCTGATTGTTGCCTGCTCCTCTTTCCGCCGATTCTTTTTGGTTAATTTGTCGCTGAAGGTTTTGGATATACTCATTAAGTAATCTAAGATCGTCCGGCTGGCTGGCATACCTTTTGTCGTTTACCTCTTCGATGATCTCTTTCAGACGCTGGTTTTCCTGGGCTTTTATTTGTGCAGGGCTGCGGTTTTCCTGTTTGGCGAGTTGCTCTGTTAGCTCGTTAATTTCACCAACCTTGGCCATAACTTCTTTGTTGATATATGGTTTGAAGTCGTTTACTGATCCTGATTCTTCTTCGACCTCTGTTTTTACTTGTGAGCGTTCGCCCATACCTGTGATGTTCTGTTTTTGTGAAACTTTCAGAAATATTTCAGCAGCTTTATTTGTGTCTCCGAGTTCTGCCAACGCACCGTCGAAGTATTCTCCAAAACTCTTGAGTGCTTTTTCCTGGGCGTCTTCGTTTACACCTTTTGAAACGATTAAATTCCAGGTTTTGCTTAAGTTGTATCTGCCGTTGGTTTCTTGATCTAACTGGTATGCGAGTTCTCCAATATACCTTCTGGATTCCACTGCACCTTTTTCTACCGTAAATTTATCTGTTACGCCCGGGTATGAAGCATAGTCGGACTGGCTAAAACGTGTATAGTTTCCTCCTTTGTGGTAGGCACGGCTGTCGAGAATGGCATCAAATTTAATGAAAGCTTTCATGAGATCCACGAATCGGCGGTTTTGTTTTTGTACTTCATCTTTATTACCCGACTTTTTGTTTTTTTCGATCAAATCCAGACGGATACGCATGTAATCGTTATAACCTGCATAAGCGTTCTTTAAACCTGGAGTTGTTACCTGCTGACGTGTTCCACCCTGTTTACCAAGCAACTGTTCAACCAAACTTTCCGACAGTACGCTTACATGGCGATCCATATCGTCATGATCCCAACGTGTGGCGTCACCGGCAGCTTTTTCAATACGAACTTTTACGTTTGGAGAGTCGGACATTACTTCGTTGATGAGTCTGCGGATGTTATTTCCAGGAACCAATTTGGTTGGATCACTTAAGTCTGATAAATTTTTAACATTTAAATCCGGCAGAATGTATTCATTCATCAGGTCTTTAAAGTTTTGCGTGCCGATTTTTCCACGCTTTGGTTGTCCGGTTTTTTCATCCATTATTACTTGTCCGTGAACGTCGTATTGGATGAAATCGCCTGCGGTGAAGAAGTTGGTGAATGGGAATGTGTTGGCCATGGTATCCAGGGCACCCATACGATCCGGGTGGAACATGGTGAGACCAGCATGACCGTGGGCTCCTTTACCATCAGCGGCAAAACCCATGATCAAGTACATGATTTTTTGTTCGAATGTTAATTTACCGTTTTCAATGGCGGCATGAAGATATGATTCGTACTCGGCAGGATTCACGTATTCGTCAGTTGCCACATGTTTCCACATAAGCTTACGGAGTGCACCACCAAGACCACCGTTTTTTTCCGGATCTGTTTCAAGGCGGGTCGCAACGTCTTTAAAGTTACTTTTAATGCTGTTGTATGAGCTATCCTGCTTGTTACGGAATTCACGGAAGGTATCTTGTCCAAACCAGTGATCAAGATATTTTTCTATCACAGCCATGTGGTTTTCCGGTGATACGAAAAGCGCTTCTCCGTCTTTGAAGATCGGGCCGTATTTTGCAATTAATATATTCATGCGGTTCCACAAGCCGGGATCGTCCCATCGCAGAGCACCTTTGTTTGCGGCAACAGTAATAGCTGCCTTTAAAATATCCCTATTCGCGGCTTCATGGATTTCGTGTTTTACCGTTTCCAAACCCATAGTTTCCATGTGATGCACATGGTGGTTTACTTCTTCGTTTTCGGCGTGCTGAGCAATACCTTTAAATTCAGCACCTAACTCTGTGTTCCATGCACCAAATATTCGCTCACCAACTACACCGACACGTCCATGCTCACCGCGATCGAGCTTACGCTTGATAAATTCAACGATTTTTTCACCAAACTCATAAAGACTATGTGGGGACAGAATGTATGTGGATGCCCATAATTGCGTTAAATAGCCAACTCTCGGGATTTCCAGGTGATGACCGTGACCATGACCATGATCGTCGTGGCCGCCGTGTGCGTCATGTTTATCGTCTTCAGCGTGATTATCGTTAGCCGGTTTTTCTGCTTCTGCATTTTTTGCTTCTTCGATTTTTTTCTTTTCTTCTTTGGTTGGTTCGTAATGGATCATGTCCATGTCTTTCACCAATTTCAGGAAACCGGCGTATGTTCTTTTTGTACCATCATCGAGTGTGATGTATTTGTCGCCCACCTCGGCTATGGCGATTTTGGCATCTGTATTTTGGTTTACACATAAGATCTCTCCTACCTCTACCTTGATTGGCTGGGTGTTTTTTTTGCGTGGATTTTGGGCTAATTGGACTTCATTAAATCCGCGAAGTTCGGCCTGGAGTTCATCGAGTGTGTTAATTGATTCGACTACCTGGTTTTGCTTAAACCATTTGGCAAATTCACTGTATTGCAGAATGGATGTTGGTTCTCCTTGTGGAGACAGTTTTACCGAGTGATCCAAAATGATACGGCGATTGGCCTCATCAACTTCCTGAATTATGGTGTCTTCAACCTCTGTCGCCAGCGGGTTTTCCGAATTCTGAATAATTTCGTGCTCAAAATGCTGTCCTTTCTTGAGGTTTAAACCAATGGATTTTTCAAGCTCCTCGCGCGTGCTTATGTCTTCAGTCACGCCCATTGCATCAACCCATTGTCCGAAAGAGACCGGGCTGAATGTTTGAAGTGTAGTGGCTCCCGTTATTGGATCGATGAATTTTAGCGTGATCATTACCGTGCCTCCGGCAACTACATCTACCGCTTCAATTATTGCCGACTGCTTGAACATGCGGAAACCGAGTTTTTTTCTTTCCTCAAGCCCAAACCAACAAATTTTTTGGCCAGGCGTCAGATTTATACCGGCTCTTATTGATGCTTGTTTTATGGCTTGTTCTTTTTCGTATTTTTCTTGTACCGCGGAACTCATTTGGTTCATAAGTTCACGGAACTGACTCATGCGCTTTTTGAAATCTTCTTCAATTTTTTTATTGGCTTCGTGTGCTTCCTGTTTGATTTTTTTGATTTCATTCAGCACTTTGTCTACACCTTCCTGACCTTGTTTTAGGTGGATTTCTTTCACCATTCCGGCTGTTGCCTGGGCAAAATTGATTTGGTAATCCGGATGAAACGGATCGAGATTTACGATTTTAGCCTGATCTTCGGGGCTTGGAGCCTGACCGGCCGGGAGTGCCGCAAAAACCTTTTTGAGATCGTTGGTTTCTTTATCAACATTTTTTTTATCCAATTCATTAATTGTTTCCAGATCTTTGGTGATTTCTAAAAATCGCTCTTTGAGCTCTGCGGAATTTGGTGCTGAATCAATTGCGTTGTCATTTGCCACTTCCTGAGTAGACTCGAGCAACGATTTAATTTGTTGTGAAATTGGAGATGCAATATGTTCGATGTTTGTGTTAATTGCCTCGGCCTCTGCTTTGGCTTTTGTTTCGGGGCTTGCTGCTGGGGTAGCTTCTTTATTTTCGCTTTCCGCTACATGAGGAAGGCGTGTTTCAAAAGCTGAAGCCGTGTAGGTCCCCGCAACCAGTTTTTTTGTGAGATCGAGGAGTTTTTCTTTAGCCTTTTGATCTCCTTTATCCAGTACGTTGAGGGCTTTGGTGACCTGCTCAACCGTGAGTGTTGTGCCTTCAAGACTTTGAAGATCATCAGCCAAAGTGCTGAGCGAAATGTCGTCTGGATTTTTGGCTCCACCTTCCGAACCACTGCCGGATCCGGTGTTGGCGAAAATAAGCCGTTTTTCACTGCTATTTTGATATTTATTTTGCTGAAGGACCCCTTGCCCTAAATGGCAAGAAATCGTTCCCGGGTTTTGCAAAAAGAGCCGTTTCGTCATCTGAGCGTTTGGTTAGGGCTAGATGTGGACGTTGGTTTTGGCTTGTTGCTTGAAAGGCCTTGGCTTGAAATTGGCCTTCCTTGAGTGACTGGGTAGTCAAAACGAATTGTCGAACGGCTACATTTTATCATTTTTTTGTTTTTTGTCAATTTTTGGTTTTATATTTTCTGTTGCTCTGTGTCACTGATACGTTGCCAACCTGGGTCTACTCCACCGTTTGGGCCGAGCGGTTTTTTGGTTCCTGAAGGTATTTGCGGTGCTGGAGCTGCGGCATCTTGTCCTTTTTTAGCTGGAGCAGGAGCTGCTGCTTTGCCTGGCGCACCCGGTTTACCCGGCGGTGCTGGCTTTGGAGCTGCCGCGGCGGCTGCCTTACCTTTTTTCTGATAATCCAATGCTGTCGGTGATTGATCTATGACAGATTGGTATACAGGTGAGGCTTTTGCCAACTCAGCGGCGATTACTTTATCGGCTTCAATCATTGCCTCTGCTGGCTTTTTGCCTGCTTCACCAAACGCTTTTGTGAGGTCTTCCTTGCGTTTTTTTATTGCAGCATTTAATTGATCCGGAGTTGCATATTCGTTCATCTTCCAAGCAAGATCGTTTTGTCCAGTATTGTTTAATGTAGTCATCGCGGCTTGGAATTCTGGACTCTTGGCTGCCTCATCTTTACCCTTTTTATCTTTTGCCTTATTAAAGGCATCAACGGCTTTTTTCTGCGGTGCTGACAGTGTACCCATATATAGTCCATTGCCTGTGATGGTTTGTTGGGCTAATTCTGAATCCACACCTCCAGGTGGCTTTTCACCTGGTTTACCTTTATCTTTCGATGCTGGTGGAACGTAGGCTTCTTTGTTTTTTTGACGCCATCTTTCGAATGATTCCGGATCGATTTCGTCGCCTTTACCATTTTGCATAAGCTCCATCATTTTTTCCGGAGTCAGTTTTGTCTTTTTGTCTTTGCCAAAGACATCAACCGACCAATCGTAATTTGTTCTGTAATCTTTATCTTTTCGCATAGCGTCACCAATTGCCATGAGTGCCTGGTTATTTTTTTGTCCGACCATCCCTGTGCCACCGGCATCAAGCGCCTGTTTCACTCCGTGGTGATCTTTTGCTTCACGCGCCAATTTTTCTGCTGCATATAATTTTTGTTTTTGTGCTTCACCGAAGAATGCCTTTGACTCTTCTTCCGCTGCGGTATCACGGCCTTGCTGGAACTTTCTCAAGCCGGCCTGAACACCAGCCAATGACATTGGCATAGTTTTTCCGCCACTACCCGGCTGCCCAACTTGTACTGGGAATATTGGTGCGTATTTGACACTGCTGAGTGCAAACTTACCTGCGCCTTCAACTGTACTCTTAATACCACCTACTAATTTTTCTGCAGCTGTACCTTCCGCTGCCTTGAAGATACCTATCCAAAGGAATGCCACTGTCCCAACGGCAACAATCAATTGCTGCAATGTGCTATATCCGGAAAGCATCAAGCCAACACTGCTGGCGTCTGTTCCCAAAGTTCCAGTCGGGAAACTGGATTTCTGCAACCCGGTCAAAAGGATAAAGCTCAAGGTCATTACAACCGAAATCGGGATCGGAGCTATAATGTTCTGAATCATTTTTTTGCTGACATCACCTCCACCCATACTGGATTTTAGCTGCTCCGGCAGAACCATGGGAAGCACCATAAGCGGTGACAGTACAAGGCCGAGCCATATAACAACCAGTCTCACCAGTAATATACAAAATAGCGCGATGAAAGCCGCACCATAAATAATATAGAGAAATGTTGAGAAGATGATGTTTACTGACAGGTCTTTCAGGTTGGCCTGATTTACCGTTACCTTGTTCAAATTATCCACCTGCATCATGTTTACAGCCAAAATGATACCGGCGTTGTAACCGTCAAATTTATTGAAAAAGAGTTTTGCGTCTTCCGTAAGTGTTGCCGGTTCGTTATTACAGAAAGAAAATCCGGCTTCTTTGGCTTTCTTTATGCTTGCCTGATAAGCAATTTTATCCTGACCATATAATCCGTGACATATGGCTCCTTCGTAAGTATCTTTGTTAGCAAATATGTTTTCAATTCCTACGCCAAATCCACTTTCTACCGAGGCCGGCAGAGCGAAAATTGCCGTGCTTAAGACATTGACGCTATCTATGGCGATTTTCACCATTGCATAAGAAAAATTTACTGCGATCAACGCAATAACGAATTTTGGTAATATGGCTTTTAGGTGATAATCCTGCGCTTTTCCACCTGCCACGTTATAGAGGGCGATGCCTAATAGTACCAGTACCATTAAAATATTCACAAAGTTGCGAATGACGTACCAAACCGCTAAAACCCGATCTTCCATGCCTCCGCCAAAGAGGATGTCGTTTTTCATGAGAGATCCGATCAACAGCAAAACCGGCCAGATCAGACGCTGGATAAACTCCGAGGCAATTACCAATAAATTTACCACTTCCTGGAAAATTTTATTGGTGTCCGCGCTGGAAGTGGGAGCTGGCGGAGTTTGAGCAAAGGCCACCATTGGTACGGTCAATGCCAAAACAACAAGTGCTGGTTTGAAATACCTGCTTTTTATGGCTTTCTTCGCAAATTTTACTATTTTGTGAAGTATTTTTTTCATAAGGTTTTTGTTTTTATTTTTTTATTTTTTTTGTTTATGCTATGCCGATGGTTTTCAGGACCATAACGACTACCTTTTTGGCTGCGTCTGAATCGCTTGTAATTGCCGACCAGGCACCACCGCCAAGTAACCCGCCGAATGTGCCAACGTGTGCGGCGACTATCCATTTACCTACCTTACTTTTTTTAGGTGGGGCAACCGCTTGTTGTGGTGCGGTAGGGCCTTGAGGATGTTGGAGGAATGGTGATTGGGGTGGCAAAACGCCTTCTGGTGATTCTGCTTTGGCGTCTGCCACTGCCTTCTTTTTTTCGACAATTGTAGGAGCATTTCCTCCCGGCCCTCCGATCAGTGATCCTTCAGGAATTTTTACTTCTGTTTTTTTCTTAGATGGCGCCACTACTCCAACCTTCATTGGTTTTCCGACCGGTATAGGTCCTTCAATCGGTATGAGAGGTATGAGTGGTTTTTTGCCATGTAGTCCACCTTTTACATGCATGCTCATTTTTTGATTTTCGTCTTCTGGTTGCTCCACATTGGCGTCGCCTTTTTTCTTGCTTGGCGGCAACGGAGGTACTTTTGTAAATCCACCGGGCTGTAATAAAGGTTTACTTTCAGACTGTTTTTTTTCTTGAGCGACTTTACCTATTTCTGGGTGAAAAACTTCTTCTGCAGATTTTCTTTCACCGATACTTGGTTGAAAACGATTTAAATCATTCAAGCTTGAAGTGAAGGTTTCGCCCTTGCGATTGGTTTTACCGGGAGGACTTTCTTGAAATGTGAAAGCCATTTTTCTTGGATCATCTGATTTTGCATCAAGATCAATTTTTACGTTTAATTTTTGACCACTGACATCCCTTACTACACCCATGGCAAATTTCCCCGGGTTTTGCGGATCTGGTTTTATTGGTTCAATTATTTCCAAACCGTTTTCTTCCAGTGCCATTTCCAGGCTGGCTGCTTTGGCTTCACTAAAGCCTGCAGGCAGTTCACCCAGCGTTTTCTCTTCACCTGAGAATGTTTGTACTTTTACTTTGCTAGCAGCAGGATTTTGAGCCGCTACTTTTGATTCTTCTTCTGTTATGTATCTTTCGACTCCATCTACTATGATGAGTTTTACCTTTCCTAAAGCAATATTTTCTTTATCTTTCTCAGTCACTTCACCTTTTTCCTTTTTCATTAATTCTTCTATGCGCTTTTTTTCGAAAGTTAGACTGAGTTTGTATGCCAGGCGGTAAATATTTCTTTGTGCTTCATCTGAGAATTTTTTTTCTTTATCTTTTTCACCTTCAGGAAAATAAAGTTTTTTTACACCATCAACGCCAGAAAGCCCTTTGTGCAGATCAAAAGAGCTGATAAAAGTATCCAGAAATTCATTCTGAAAATCCAGATCTTCCTTTTCGGTACTGCTATATGGCTTAGTTTTATCCTGACGGAAATAGTCTCTAAAAAACTTCTCACGTTCTAGCGGTTGAAGTTTCTGGCTTTGTGCACCTATAGTCAGACGACGCAAATATTGCTTATCTTCAGACGGATCCGCCATATCTGTCATAACCCGCTTGAGAAGCGGATTTAGAAATTTGTCTACAAATTGTGGTGTAAAACCGCTCATACTGTTGGTTTAAATCCTTTATTCTCCGGTAATTTTGCGCCGGATGCAGCAATATTTGGCGTTTGATCTTTTTTCCCTTTTTCGATAGCGGCGGTAAATCCACTATTTCCCGAGATACCAGCGTTAAATGCTGACTCCACCAAGATTGTCATATCACTTTCAATTTTTTCCTGTGATACATACGGATTTGATTTTATCTGATTGAGACGTGTTATCTGGGTTGGCACTTTTTCGGCTAAAATTAATTCGTCAATTTTCATTAATGGAAGTTCTTTCTTCCTTAGTTTTTCTTCCCGAACTTTGGCCATGGTTTCAAATCCGCCGTTATCCAGATATGCCTCTACTTCTTTTGGTGAATTCAGATATGTATCAACCATTTTTTGTCTCATTTGTTTTTCAAAAGCTGTTTTACTTTCGTCATCATTTTTTTCGCTTAGTGATTCAATTCCGCGGCCAATGACTCCGGAGCCAAACCAATCTGACCCGACTTTCAGGTTGCCTGTCGCTATTTCTGTACCTGCCAGCATTCCTCCCAATCCCATAGCGAAATAGGGATTTGTTTTGAGTGTTGCCAACTGTTCAAGGCGATTTCCTTTGGTACCCATATTTGCGGCTACGTTTATTCCAACTAAAATTGTCCCCCATAAGGCCATAATGCCTCCAACTAAAGGCCTGCCGGTAAGACGTTCCATTAAATTTTCTGAAAACATACCGCGGTAGTCTTTTACTTTTTCGTCTTCCATTACTTTTTTCAGCTTATCTACCTCCTGTTGATAGTAACCACTCTCAAATTTCGTCTTCCATTCTTTTTCAAACTCTTCTTGATTTAAAAGACCTTTTGCAACAGCGATCTGCATGAGTTTTTCTCCCTGTCCTTTGCTGAGTATTCCGGTTCTCATAAATGAATCTATGAGTTTTACGGAATCGTTTTTCTTTTCGGAATCCATAAATACTTCTACCAGACGATATCTTTGATCCGGCTTCATGATGCCAATAAGTGCTCCCGCCGATGTTGCTTCAAAAGTTTGTTGCAAATTTTGACGTTGTTTCAAAATATCGTACGGATTGATTAACCTTACGATTTGCAAATATTCGGCCTGTGTCAGATCTGTTTTGCCCTCATGAATTTTTTGAGCCAGTTTTGGCAGGTCCGTATTTTTTTTCACCATGTCGTCGATGGCAAAAACCGCTTTTTCAATTTCGTAGGCTTCGTCTGTTGTTATGTACTGGTCTTTTTTGTGTTCGGCAATCACGGCTTCCAGTGCGGTGATTCGACGTTGCGCTTCTTCATCCGCGCTTTTTAAAATTTCGTCTGCAAGGCTTTGGCGAGCGCCAACGTTTGCCTTGGCCCTGGTTTCGTACGTTTTTCTTTTTTCGCCGAAGAGCTCAATAACCGCTTTTTTTTGTCTTTCTTTCAGCTCGCGAATTCTTACTAATGCACGTTCATCAATTCCACTGCTGCCAGCTGAAATTGCTTTTTCAAAAGCATCCTCGATTTTCTCGATTTTTTCTTTTTTTCTGGCCTCGAAATTTTCTTCGATAGCCTCCTGCATCTCGTCTTTTGGCAGGTCTTTTTTATCGTCCGGACTTTCTGGAGTAAATGCTTTTGCCATATATTTTGTTTTTATTTTTTTTAGAGTTTGAGCAATCTGAGAATCAAATCCTGCAATCGTTCATCTTTGCCTTCCCATTCAGGTATTTGACCAACCATGTAATTGCGGATTTTAGCCGCATCCTGATCCATCAACTGGATAACCACGTCTGAGTAAAACTGACGATGAACACGGATATTGAGTGTTTTCAGTCCCGGCTTTGTCATAATCCAAAACGCCTGCATGTTACTGAACGGGTAAAACATTTGGCCTACGTGAATGCCCAAATCGCTTATTTGAATATCTACTATTTTTGGCGGGTGAAAACGTTGGGTGTACTCATACACTGCTGTAAAAACCAGGATGGCAATTGCCATGGTCCAGTTTGCCGTGAATATTGCGCCTATGATAAAAACCAGGGCAATAGCAGTGGCTATCACATACCAGCGTGCGGTTTTTTGATGCTGAATATACTCTGGGGCAACCCAGGAAAAAATTACTTCAGCCTGTTCGATTTGTCTTTCGGTCGGCTCTTCTGCCGCCGCAGATTGAGCTTCATTTTTTACGGCATCGAGAAGTTTATTGGCAATGCTTTGCTGCCGAGATTCTGATCCGAAGGTGTTGGTGTTTTCCTGATTAGACATATTTGTGGTTCTTATAAATCTTTATATTTTAGCAGAAAAAGGCCTTTTTCTCTACGGTGCAGAGGGGGAAAGGCCTTGTTTGGTGCGGTTTTTGGTTGACCAACCTTGCTATTTATTTTTTAGTACTATAATTTAGTACGAAGACCGTTCAGCCAGGTATCAGATGCTTTTTCGAGCGGAACATTGATCAGGGATTTTTTGCCGGTATTGAAAATGAGTTTTTGTTCCCTGGTAGTCTTACCGATCTCGAAAGGCGTGAGTTGATTTTTTTTGCATAGTGCGAGGAATTTTTTTTCATTTGCTGCAGGTACTTCCACAACAAATCCGCCAGTTTCGCTGAAAAGTTTTACCAGTTCTGCAAATCCTTCGCGATCATATGTTGCTGAATTTTTTCCTTTTCCATCTTTGAGGGGAACGGCATCGAGATCAACTTCTACACCCAACTTTCCTTCTCCCCAGCCACCAAATGCCATCTCGGAAACGGCTACAGCAAGTCCTCCTTCGCTTATGTCATGTGAGCTTACTATGAGTCCCGCAGACACTGCATCAACCATGGTATAGATCTCTTTTTGGGCTTCTTCAAAATTTACTTTTGGTACGTTTGCACCAAGCTCGCCCTGAATACGATAATACTCAGATCCACCAAGTTCATTTTTGCGTTCACCGAGAAGATATAATTTACTGCCGGATTTTTTGAGCTGTGTTGTGATTGCCTTTGTATAATCATCAATTTTTCCAATGCAGCAAATGATTGCCGAAGGCGGAATGTGACCGTTTTTACTTTCGTTATAAAGGCTTACGTTCCCCGAAATAACTGGTGTCGGAGACAAAGGATAGTTTTTTAACTTAATACCTTCGCAGGCCGCTGCAATTCCTTCAATGCCAGCTTTCAGTTCCCACATTTGTTCTTCTTTTTCCGGATTTCCGTAATTGAGACAATCAGTGAGAGCTTGTGGATATGCTCCTACAGCTGCCACATTGCGCATGGACTCTACGACTGCGTTTGCGGCTCCATGATGAGGACTGATCAGGGCATATCTTGGGTTGCCGTCCGTGGAAAATGCCATGCCGACTTTCTTGATTTTTTCCGATACTTTTTCATCCATTAACGGCGCAACGATGCTGGCATCCGCAACACCCGCCTCGAGCACTACATAGCCCTGAACCTGTTTGTCGTATTTTTCATAGAAAGGTTTTCTGCTTGCTATGTTTTCTGAGGACAAAAGCTGAAGCAGGACTTTATTAAAATCTTTTGGTACCGGAAGATTTGGTTCTGTAAATTTTTTCTTGGATTCCTTGAGCGGCCGGTCATACAAGAGACCTTCCGTAATAAATTCCGAAGTTGCATTTACATACTCTTCACCGCGATAGTTGAGGATGAAATTTCCTTCGGTGACTTTTCCGATCAACCTAGCGCCAGCTCCCTCTGCTACCAAAGGGAGATCCCATTTGAGGTTGTAGTGGTCAAGAATTTTTTGCGTAAGACTCGGATGGCACATCCAGGTAAAACGTTCCTGTGTTTCCGCACAGGCAATTACCGAAGGCGGTAAATCTTCCAGGGCGACGTTTACTTTCCCCAAGTCGATTTGAGCGCCAAGGCCAGCTTTGGCCACCTGCTCGACTGTTGAACAGGTAATTCCTCCCGCACCCATGTCTTTAAAACTTACTTTTTCCAGCTGCCCAGTTTTTTCCAATGTTTCAAAAAGATCATATGTAGAAACCAGAATGTGGCGTTTTAAAAATGGATTTGGTTCCTGAACCGCGCCTTTATTTTTTTCCTTTTCATTTTCATCAAGGCTGACGGACGCGAAGGCGGCGCCTCCCATACCACTGAAATCTGTTGGTTTCCCTACGATAATAATATCCCACTCTTCTTTTGCTGCATGTTTTGGAACAAAAGAGTGAATCACCTGTGACTCTTTTACCACTCCCAGAGCCACCACGTTCACTAAACAGTTATCGTTAAAGTTTGGGTCAAAATAAGCGTCACCACCGAGATTTGGAATACCAAGCGGATTTCCGTAGCCACCTACCCCGCTTACTACTCCTTCCGTGATTTGGCGTTGTTCATTTTTATCGATTTCTCCAAAACGGAGCGGATCCATGACACCGATAACTTTTGCTCCCATGCAGGCAACGTCACGTACGCAACCTCCAACACCAGTGGCTGCACCTTCAAACGGTACTATCTGTGAGGGATGGTTGTGACTTTCATGGCTTACCACTAAACCGTATCGGTCATTGCCCACTTTGGTAATTTCCACGATACCGGAATCTTCACCCGGGCCAAGAATAACGTTCGGTCCTTTGGTTGGCATGAGTTTCAGGTATTTGCGGCTGCTTTTGTATGAGCAATGCTCCGACCCCTGGATACCCATAAGAATCGCTTCTGTAAGCGTTGGTGGCCGGCCGAGTTCTTTTTCCACTTTTCTGGCCTCATCTACGGTGAGACCAATTTTATTTTCTTTGAGCAATTTTTTCAGTTCGGTATCTTGCAGTGTCTTAAACGAGGGCAATTCCTTCATTGAAAAGTGGGTTCTTGTAAGTAACTAAATGCAGGCTCATTGTGAGGGATGGCCAGGATAAATTCAAATAAAAAGAGTTTTGAAAATCAGTTTTATCTTCGTTAACTGCAAAAAGTCCTTCCTCACTGTATCTCGATACAGCTCAGTCGGACTTTTTTTGTTGCCTCGTTAAAACAGATTTTGAAAACTCTTTACAAGAAATAGTGACTTAGTTTTCAAAATTCTTATCTCTGTCCGCGAACGAAAGAGAGAAGACCCATAAAGCGAGCGCGCTTAATGGCAACAGCCAAAGCTTTCTGATACTTGAGGTTTACACCTGTATAGTAACGTGGAACGATCTTTGAGTATTGTGATGTGTATTTGCGAAGGAGGTTGATATCCTTGAAATCAATGTATTTAACGCCGTTGGCGGTAAAAGGACATTGCTTGTTGTACTTGTTTTTTGCCATATATAGGTGAAATAATTAATAATTGTATATAAGGATGGGACTACATTGAGTCGTCCATCATTTCGTCGATGTTATCCATTGGAGCGTCTTCCATTGCGGGGCCGTCTACCACCTCATCCATGTCATTATCGGAGCGCTTTTCCAGCATAATCATATCATTGGCGACGATTTCCGTGCGGAATTTTTTAATGCCTTCCGGGGTGTCCCAACTGCGGGTTTTCAAATACCCTTCAACATAGATAAGTTTTCCTTTTTTGAGAAATTTACCGCAAACTTCTGCCAGGTGACCCCAGGCTACCACTTCATGAAATTCGCTGGAGCTGTGCTTTTGACCATCTCGAGTAACCCAGGCGCGATTTGTTGCCATTCCAAATGTAGCTATTGGCTGACCTCCCGTTGTCTGTTTGAGTTCAGGGTCACGTGTGAGATTGCCTACGAGAATTACTTTATTGATGCAACGCATAGTTCTCCGAGTTAAGGGTAGTTATTAGAAGTTCAAATCTGGATTATCGATGATGCTCTTGAGTTTTGCATCAACCTCTTCCATAGATGTCTCTTTCTTTTCTTCTTTCTCCTTCTTTGCCGGAGCTTTCTTTTCTACCTTTACCTCTGCTTTTTCTTCCTTTTTTACAGGAGCAGCCACCGGTGCCGGACGCATAGGAGCTCTGCCGCCTTTTTTATCTTCTCTTGGTGGTTTAAGAGCTTCTTCTTTTGCAGCTTCTTCCATCATTACCGCCAAGCTCTTTGGTTCATAAGCGAACGGAAGAGTGATGATCATGTGGCGCAGTACATCGTTTTCGAGACGTAATGTGCGATCGAAATCTTTAATGAGTGCAGGTTCACATGTGAAGTCGAATACCATGTAGTAACCTTTTGTGCGTTTCTTAATAGAATATGACAGGTCGCGCATGCCCCAGTCATCTTGAAAAAAGATTTCACCTTTTGCTTCTTTACCTTTTTTGGTGATCATCTTTGTTACGTCATCCAGACGCTTTTTAATTGAATCGAGACCGATTTCCGGGTCCACGATGAGCATAAGCTCATATTTTTTAACGTCCTCATTCAGGACAGAGTTATTACTCATTCTTTCTATGGGTTAAGGAAATAAAAGCTTAAGTTCATGATTGCTATAACCATGAACAGAAAGAAAGCAGACGGAATGTATCAGAAGATTTATTCAAAAACAAGCTTTTTGGGCATTTCTTGGCGTTTTTTTTGATTTTTTACGTTTTGGAGTCGATTTTTGGATATATTATTTTCTGTATTTATTTCTCCTGAGTCAATGGCTGTTTGATTTTTAAATTAAATATTTTATAATAATAAATCGTTGTTCGTTTTTCCCTTTATTTAAGCTGTATTTCATATTTCGATTTTTGGCCTTTACAGTTTATCTTAGAACATATAGCATTGTGCTCGTCAATTTTAAGGTCTTGCCTCAGCTTTTTCGGATAGGGTATCGTGAAGTGATGGGCGCACAGAAAAGACATGGGACTCCAGTTGCAAAATGGACGCAATATGGATACAATGCCCAGCAGTAAAGGAACAGAGGTCAAATGCAGAAGTTTTTATATCTCCCACCTCACGGGATACAAAGAGGTCTCAGATACTAACAAAGCACGACTATAAGTACCGATATGACACAACTCGCAGTAAACATGGATGCTCGTAAGGCAAGGCACGCACGAGTCTTTACAGCTTCCACATCCCTCCGGCTTCCACGCCTTGCTTCTTTGGCAGGCACACTTACAGAGAAGACTCGCGTTTTAGGTAATGCGCTTTCTCCACACAGTAATCGTCGTAAGGACGGGGCTCCTTCATCTGCAAACGCAGCAAACAGCCTTTTTAAGAAGTATACTACAGCAGTTGCTTTGCTTTTTGTTGTTGCGTCAGTTTCTCCTGTTGACGCACTTTATGGTGACGCTTTTGCCACTATTGTTGACCCGGGTGTTGATATGAGTGAATTGGACTCAGCACTTATGACTGATCAGGAAGGATATATTGCCAAGATTAACCCACAAACCGATAGTGGTGATCGCAGCACTATGAATGATCACCTCGTTCACGTTGTATCTTCTGGTGAAACTGTCTCTACTATTGCAGCCAGCTATAACCTTAAATCTTCAACTGTTCTTTGGGAGAATGGCCTTACAAATGCCAACAGCATTCGTGTCGGTCAACAACTCCTGATACCTCCTGTTGACGGCCTGACTCATAAAGTGGGTAAAGGAGAGAATGTTGAAAAGATTGCGAAATCTTATAGTGTTGATGCTGAAGCAATAAAGAAGCAAAACCGTTTGGTTGCTTCAAATTTAACTGTTGGACAGGAAGTGTTTATTCCGGGTGCAAAACCATTGGAAACAGATGTTCCAACCGTTCGTACTACTCCTACCCGTATTTCCAGCTCTTCACGTTCTAACTCTACCGCTGGCACCAAGACTGGTGGAGCTGTTTTGGCCAGTTCAGATGACAAGCCGGCTGGTGATAAACCTTTTATCTTCCCTACTCGTGGTTCTATTACTCAGGGATTCCACAAGGGACATTATGCTTATGATATCGCCAATACTTCTAAACCTCCGATCTGGGCTGCGGGCGCTGGTACAGTTACCAAAGCAACAACCGGTTGTGGAAATGTTTCTTATGGATGTGGCGGCGGTTACGGCAACCATGTGATTATTGACCACGGTAACGGATTGAAGACTCTTTACGGACATATGGAATATCTGGAAGTTGGAGTTGGAGATGTTGTTACTCAAGGACAGGTTGTTGGAAAAATGGGTCGTACAGGTAATGTGCGTGGCCGTACCGGTATCCATCTTCACTTTGAGGTTATCAAAAATGGCGTGAAGCAGACACCTGCTAACTACTACTAGGACCTCTTTACAATCACTTCTCTTCTCTTTACACTTTCCCTGGTTTGGCCTTTTTGCTTTGCTTAAAAACCTCCTCTCAATCCCGCGAAAACCTTTTCTGGCTTTGATTCGTCTGTATCAAAAGACATTCTCGCCCGACCATGGTTTCGTAAAAATACTCTTTCCGGAAGGTTACTGTAAGTTTTCCCCAACCTGCTCGGAGTATGGGTATCAGGCTATAGAGAAGTATGGGCTTGTTCGGGGTGTGCCCCTGGCCGTGTGGAGAGTTATGCGCTGCAACCCATGGAACCCCGGTGGTTCTGATCCAATACGATAATTTATTTTAAGACTTCTTATGATTCAGCGCGCACTTATAAGCGTTACGGACAAGACAGGGATAGTGGATTTTTCAAAAAAACTTGCGGCAAAGGGTGTGGAGATTCTTTCTACCGGCGGTACGGCCAAGGCTTTAAAGGAAGCCGGCGTTGCCGTGGTGGAGGTTTCTGACTATACCGGTTTTCCGGAAATGCTGGATGGAAGGGTTAAAACGTTGCATCCAAAAATACATGGAGGGTTACTGGCTGTTCGCGCTAAGGCTGAGCATATGGATACGCTGAAACAGCATAATATCGGTACTATCGACATGGTGGTGGTGAATTTATACCGTTTTGAACAAACGGTTGAGCGTGAGGATGTAACCGAAGCTGAAGCTATTGAAAATATTGATATCGGCGGGCCAAGCATGATTCGCTCTGCCTCGAAAAACTTCGCTTCTGTAACGGTTGTTACTGATCCGGATGATTACGATAAAGTGATAAAGGAGATCGACGCTGGCGGTGATACCACTTTGGAAACCAGAAAGTATTTGGCCTGGAAAGCTTTTAATAAAACTTATAAATACGATGAAGCCATTGAGCATTATTTTAGGAAAATTTTGGGTGAAGCTGAACTGATGGATTTGCACTATGAAAAAGTTATGAGCTTGAGATATGGCGAAAACCCACATCAGAAAGCGGCTTTTTTCCGCAATCCTGAAAATCATGATGCGAATATTACCAATGCGAAAGTTCTCCATGGAAAACAACTTTCCTTCAATAACATTGTGGATTCCGACTCGGCGCTTGAGTTAGTGAAAGAGTTTGAGCGTCCGACCGTGACTATCATTAAACATAATAATCCTTGTGGTGTTGCTTCGGCAGATACGATTGAAGAAGCCATGGAAAAAGCATATTTAGTGGACTCCATGTCGGCGTTTGGTGGAGTTATGGCTTTAAACAGGCCGGCAACAAAAATCATGGTTGATTCTATCAACAAGAAAAAGTGGTTTTTGGAAATTATTATTGCCCCAAAATTTGAAGCGGACGCTTTTGCCGAACTGACAAAAAAACCAAACTTGCGTCTGCTTGAAACCGGTCCACTGAAGCTTGATGTGAATCGTCGAGATATTAAAAAGGTGGCCGGAGGGATTTTGATTCAGACGGAGGATACTTATGAGGTGACTGAAAATGATTTAAAGGTTGTTACCCAAAAAGCCCCAACCGCTGAGCAAATCAAGGCGATGCTTTTTGCCGTAAAGGTTTGTAAACGCGTAAAATCGAACGCCATTATTTTAGCGAAAGGTGAGGAAGTTATGGGTATTGGTGCTGGACAAATGTCACGTGTAGATGCCGTTCATTTGGCTTGTTATAAAGCCGGCGACAGAGCCAAAGGTTCTGTTATGGCAAGTGATGCATTCTTCCCATTTGCGGATGGCGTTGAGATGGCAGCCGAAAACGGTATTGAAGCTATTATTGCCCCAAGCGGTTCGGTGAATGACGAAAAAGTTATCAAACGCGCAGATGAACTGGGCCTGGCCATGGCGTTTATTGGCGTGCGCATGTTCAGGCACTAGCATTAGGCTGCTTTCACCATTGCTATTACGTCCGCTTCTTTGAGTGTTGGCTTGTATTGAGCTACTATTTTTTGAATGACACTCATGGCTTTTTCCCGTCCCTTTTTTTTGTATAAATCTTCGAAATAAGCGTAGGCGAAATTGTTTTCCATGCGGCCAAATGTAAGAATCAGATAATCCGCGCGGCGGTTGAAGGATGCCATGTCGTGGACTACGCGGTTCTGATTGAAGATGAGGTTGAATGTTGCCTCTTTGCCTGATTCTTTTTCTAGTTCGTCTAATTTTTCGTTGGCGATTTTTATATTTTCGGGTGAACCGTTGAGAATTATTTTTAACTCAATGAGGTTGCGAACGCGATCGGGACCTTTTTCATTGAAGGTATCAATAAGCGCGATAAATACGTCTATATTGCCATTGCTCATATCAATGGCGCGTTGCAGGGTACCAAAAAGAATCATTTGATTTTCTATGGGAAGACCTGTGATTTTTCGGGAAGCCTGCAGGAACTTCTTTTTTGCTTCACTACTGTCAGGGAAGACTTGAATCAGTTTTTCGTAAGCGAGGAGGTGTAACTGATTTTGGAAATCGTCGAGCGCATCGAGTGATACGTATCTTGGTTGGCGTTTCCCCACCGCTTCGAGCAAATCGTTGATTTCGGCGTTCAGTTTTTCATCCAATTCTTCTTTGGCATTTTTTTGTTTGAGAATTTTTGTATCAGTTTCATCACCGAGCAGTGAGCGAACCTGGCGGCTGATATTTCCACGAACGGCCAACGTTTCGGCTAACTCTTCTTCGCTTAGGCCTGTTTCCGCTTGAGCGCGCTGATATTCCTGATCCAATTGATCAATGTTTTTTTGTTCTTTTGCCATAATGTTTTGTTTTTATTTTATCTTTGTATTTTAGCATTTTTTCGCTAAAAGAGCCACTGTGAAATAGTGGATTTAGTTTGGTTTGGCTTTGTAAATTACCAGCTTTTGTTGCCTTTATTTCCGTATTTTTCTTCCAGATATTTTACGATGTCGGCGGATTCGTTCATGATCATGCCGTTGTCGTCGATCACCGGTACCGTTCCACCGAGATTTTTTACAATGTCCGGTTTGTTGGCTCTATCTACTTCTATTTTTTCGTATTCGATGTTGAGTTCGGCTAATTTTTGACGAACGCGTTCACAATAAGGGCAGGTAGCGAATTGGTAGAGTTTGATCATGGAAAAAATTTGGTGTTAAGAGTAGGATGAGTTCAATTCTATTCTATCATAAATTGGCGTATGACTCTTTTGGATGCTGTTTTATTGGGTGTTTTGCAGGGACTGACCGAGTTTTTGCCAGTGTCTTCATCGGGACATTTGATTTTGGCGGAGAGCTTTTTGAAGTTGAATGTTCAGGATTTATTGGGGTTTGATGTTGCCGTGCATTTTGGTACTTTGCTGGCGATTTTTTTGTATTTTAGAAAAGATTTTTTGCATATTTTTAAAGGGTGTCTGGCCTGGTTTTTTCATGTGATAGGAAAAAAGGAGCACACCACTGAGCAAGTGAAGGAGTCTCAAAAGTTGATTCAATATCTTGTGCTGGGGACCGTGCCTGCCGTACTTGTTGGGGCATTTTTTAGTGATTATCTTGAGGAGAATTTTCGTCAGCCTTTTACGGTATCGCTTTTGATGATCGCCGTTGGTGTGTTCTTCTTTATTGCCGAATATATTGCTTCAAAGATCAAGACCGCACCACTGAATCAAACGAATACTTTTGTGGTTGGCGTGGCGCAATCTTTGGCGTTATTTCCCGGAGTGTCACGTTCCGGGGCGACGATTTCCGCGGGATTGGCGCAGGGTATTAAACGTGAGGAGGCAGCACGCTTTTCTTTTTTACTTGGGGCTGTGGCTACTTCGGCAGCGATTTTGCTTTCGATTTATAAGGTATGGAAAGGTTCTTTGGCACTTCCTTCGTTTGAGATTTTGACGACGGGCATTGTGACATCTTTTGCCTCAGGCTATTTGGCTATAAGTTTTTTACTGAAATTTTTGAAAAATCATACTTTACATATTTTTGGCGTTTATCGCGTTGCACTGGGTTTTGTTCTCCTGTATTTGATAAATTTTACACACGTATTGGGATAATTTACTCTGTGTGAATTTAATCTAGACACGTTGGAGAAAAATGTCTAAAATAGTGGAAATCTATTCGAGCTGATTTAAGCTTTTGAAAGCCGAATTTTCTACTTTACTATAATTTTTATGGGCAATATTAAAGATTATGCAATTTGTACTTTGGGTAGCCACACCGCACTGCAAATCTTAAAAGGGGCGAAGGATGAGGGTATTCGAGCAATTGCCGTCTGCCAAAAAGGGCAGGAGGATATTTATAAGCATTTTGGTGTTGCTGATGAGATAATCCTGGTTGACTCTTTTAAAAACTTTTTTGAGATTGAGGATAAACTGGTGAAGGCAAATGCGATTATGATTCCGCACGGATCTTTTGTGAGTTATCTGGGGTGGCAGAAGGTTCAGGATATTAAGGTAATGCACTATGGATCTAAAGGCATTTTGGAATGGGAATCTGACCGCGTGAAGGAGCGTGACTGGCTGAAGGCCGCCGGGTTGAAACTACCGCGCCTGTTTAAGAGTCCCGAGGATATTGATTGTCCAGTCATTATTAAATTTCATGGCGCGAAAGGCGGTAAAGGGTATTTTATTGCGAAATCCACCAAGGAGTTTTATGAACGTATTAAGGAGTATCCGGGCGAAGAAGGTTATGTGATTCAGGAGTACGTTGTGGGAGTTCCTGTTTATACTCATTATTTTTATTCGTTGATTAACGAAGAACTTGAAGTGATGAGTTTTGATAAGCGTTATGAATCGAATGCTGACTCTATTGGACGTATTGCTTCAAAAGATCAAATGGAAGCCGGAATCCGTACCAGCTATACGATTGTGGGGAATATTCCGATTGTTGTTCGTGAGTCTTTGTTACCTGAAATTTTTAAGATGGGTCGAAATGTGGTGACTGAATCACGAAAGTTAATTGATTACAAAACCGGTAAACCAATTTCCAAGGGTTTATATGGTTCTTTCTGTCTGGAAGCAATTGTTGACCCGGAACTTAATTTTAATGTGTTTGAAATTTCCGCCCGAATTGTGGCGGGAACGAATCCGTTTATTAACGGTTCACCTTATACGTGGCTCCGCTATAATGAACCTATGAGCACAGGAAGACGTATCGCCCGCGATATTAAGCAGGCTATTGAAATGGATAAACTGGATCTTATACTTGGTTAATTTTCTTCTATGATTTCTCGTCAGCACATTCTGGAAATTCTTCGTAATTATGATCCTGATAATATAACGATCGGTGTTTTGGGTGGCCATAGCGCTCTTGATGTTTGTCATGGGGCCAAGAAATATGGCTTTCGAACCGTTGCCGTGTGCCAAAAAGGACGTGAACTGACTTATTCTAAGTATTATAAAACACGTCCGGATATGGATGTTGTTCCTGGGCAACTTGCGCCATGGCACAGTACAAAAGGAATCGTTGATGAGACGATTGTTCTGGATAAGTTTGCGGATATTGTGAATCCGGATGTTCAGCAGAAGCTGCGCGATATGAATACGATCTTTATTCATAATCGTTATTTTTGGGTTTATTGCGATTTTGATCAGATTGAAAATGATTTTTTGGTACCTATTTTTGGTACTCGTGAAATGTTGAAGCTAGAGGAACGTGATGTTGCGAATAATCAGTATTATTTACTGGAGCAAGCCGGTGTGCGTTTTCCGAAAATTTATTCCGTGCCGGAAGAGATTGATCGTCTGGTTTTGGTGAAAGTGAACGAGGAGTTGCGTGGTTATGAACGTGCGTTTTTCTTGGCTGCAAGCCCTGCGGACTATCTTAAGAAATCACAGGAGCTTCTTGATGCAAAAGTGATTACGAAAGAGAATTTAGATAAGGCAGTGATCGAAGAGTTTATTGTTGGCGCACAGGTAAACTTTAATTTCTTTTATTCACCGATTGATGAAGAGCTGGAGTTTATGGGTACCGATATGCGCCGCCAGACAAATCTAGATGGATTACTTCGTCTTCCTGCGCCGGAACAGACAAAGGTGCTTGAGTATATGAAGCCCCGCATGATTGAAAATGGTCACGTTGCGATAACCATTAAGGAGTCGCTGGTTGAGAAGGCTTTTGAAATTGGTGAAAAGTTTATTGAACTTACGAAGCGTGAACTTCCACCGGGACTTATTGGACCGTTTGCTTTGCAGGGTGCTGTTACGGCTGAAGAGGGTCGTGAGGAGCTGGTGATTTTTGATGTGAGTTTGCGTATTCCAGGGTCACCAGGTACTCGTTTTACGCCTTATTCAGGGTATTTATACGGGGATAGCCTGAGTTATGGTGAACGTATTGCGATGGAGGTACAGACTGCACAGAAACTGGGAAAACTTGAGTCGATTGTGACTTAGTAGAGCCTTCTTTCAGCAGGACATACTATTGACATAAATTTTTTATAGTATATTTTTCAGCTGTCGCGATGCGGGAGGTCTGCTCGCCGTTGAGCGCGTTTTTTGACATCCCGTGTAACCACAAACCTGAGGGAGGATTTATGCGAACTTTTTTGAGTGTGATCTTGTCGCTTACGGTTGGTTTAACTTGCATGTCTTGCTCACCAACGACGCAAGCCGCTGGAGTGAGCTCTGATGATCAAATAGCCAAGCTCAAGACGGACAATGGTATTCTTGAGCGCGCTCTGGATAAGTGTAAGGGCAAGTTGCCTCCTGATAATTCATGGCCGCGGATGTACAGTATGGGAAGCTTTGGAGACTTTTGGATCACCAGTGAGATGCATGGGAAGGTCTTTGATTTGAGACCGCACTATGCTGATCACGAAGAGCAGCTTTTTATTCTGGTGCGTTCGGGTGGGACTCAGGAGGTGAAGATTGAGGGGGTTGGCATTCGCAAGGTCGATTCGGATAGTATCTACGCGATCTTTGTGTATGTTCCACCCAAGGACGATGAAGAAAGGAAAAAACTACAAAAAATAACCATCAGCTACGAGGACTACAAGTTTGTGATGTTGTTCAAGCCTTCAAGGTACTGAACTGCGAGTCTCGGGCGTCGGCTCTGCGTACTTCGACGCATTGAGCCGCGCCCAGTGAAGCGCTACACGGGATTTCTTCCATTACTGGCTTTTCTGTCTGTTTTTCTTTAGAATACAGGCCGTTATTAGCTTTTTTATGAAGGTTATTCTTTTGGCCGCAGGCCGCAGTAAAAGACTGAAACCGATTGAGGATAAAAATTTCCTCCATTTTCTGGGGAAACCACTGATCCAACATCAATTGGAACAGCTGCTTTTTGTGGGACTCACGGAGGTGGTAGTGGTTGGTGGGGAGCATAATTTGGCTAAACTGATGACTCTTGTGAAGGGTTTGCCCAAAAAATTAAAGGTAACTGTCGTGAAACAGGAAAATCTGGATGAGGGAATGGCAGGCGCCATGATGGCTGCAGAAAAAGAGGTACAAGGTGATTCAATTTTGGTTGTGAGTGGGAATGATGTGGTTGAGAAAAAGGCGTTTTTAGATATTTTGAAAATTTCGAAGGAGTTGAAAGTTGACGGTTTAATGTTGGGGAAAAAAGTTGAGGAGTATTTTCCGGGTGGATATTTGAATGTTCGTGCAAACGGCTTGATTACAGCTATCGTAGAAAAACCGGGTGCAGGAAATGAACCCAGCAAACTGGTGAATTTGGTTGTGCATTATTTTAAGGATGGAGGAAAATTTATTGATGAAGTGAAGAAAACAAAATCTACCCGGGATGATCGATATGAAGTGGCGATTGATCATATGATTCAGGATGGAAGCAAAATTAAGGTTGTGCCATATGATGGCTTTTGGCAGCCGATAAAATATCCATGGCATGTTATTTCTTTGATGAATTATTTCCTGGAAAATATTGCTGGTAGTTTTTCGAAGGCGGAGTGTAAAAAACGAAAAATTGAGATTGCTGATACTGCCACCATTCGAGGTGACCATGTGTACATTGGGGATGGGGCAAAAATTATGGATAATGCTGTGATTATTGGGCCGGCGTATATTGGAAAAAATACGATTGTGGCTACCAATGCGATGGTACGAGCATCGAGTGTCGGGGATAATTGCGTGATCGGTTTTGGAACCGAAATTGCGCGAAGTTATCTTGGTGAATCTGTTTGGACACACACAAATTATGTGGGTGACAGTATTATTGGAAATAATTGTTCGTTTGGTTCTGGAACTGTTACCGGTAATTTGAGACTGGATGAAAAAAATATTCCGGTGAATATTCAGGGCGAAAAAGTGGATTCCGGCATGAATAAATTTGGGCTTATTACGGGCAATAATGTGCGATGTGGCATTAACACAAGTTTTATGCCGGGCGTTAAGGTTGGAAATAACTCTTTTGTGGGTGCGGGTATTGTGGTGGCACAGGATATAGAAGATAATAAGTTTGTGTATGCCAAGACGGAGCTGGTGATTAAGGATAATGTCGCGCAACTGGATTCAAGCAAACGTGACGAAATGAAAAAGAAAATGGGGAAATAACGGATGCTATTTGTCATGGATCGCAGGCATCTGAATAAAAAATTATTCACAGGTTTATGAAACTTTCGGTTATCATTGTGAACTTCAATCATAAATATTTTCCGCGCCTTGCGGTGGAGGCTTTGGAGAAATCCAAAACGAACTTTCCCTTTGAAATTATCGTGGTTGATAATCATTCAACGGATGAGGAGAGTCTGATTTTTTTGGAGAAAGCCCATCTAGAAAATCGCATTACGCTGATCAAATCGCCCCAAAACGTAGGATTTGGCCGAGGCAATAATCTGGGTGTGGCGATAGCGAAGGGTGAATATATTTTCTTTCACAACCCGGATGTTACCGTGAACGAAGATAGCTTGCAGAAAATGGTGGACTATCTGCACCATAATAAAGATATTGGTATTATTGGACCAAAGCTTATGTACTCGAGCGGAAAAGTGCAGGAATCTTGCCGTCGTCATATGAAGTTTGGCGATTTGATTTTGAACAGGACTTTCCTTGGTAAACTCCCCTTTTTCAAGAGTCGCGTGAAAAGATATTTGATGGAAGATTTTGACCACAGCAAAATTCAGGATGTTGATTTGATCACCGGGGCAGCCATTATGATGCCGAAAACAGTATGTGATAAAGTGGGCGGTTTTGATAAGCGCTACTTTTTGTTTATGGAAGATTTTGATTTATGCCGCATGGTGAAAAAAGCCGGCTATCGTGTAGTGTATTACCCGGAAGCCGTTGTGAATCATTATCACAAGCGTTTGAGTCAGGGATCGTTTTTGAAACTGCTCAGAAAAAAAGTTTTCTGGTTACATGTGAGCAGCGCTTTGAAATATTTCTGGAAGTGGCGCGGGAAATAAAACAGAACTTGTTTCTCTGATGACCTGCTTAAGCTGTTTTTTTGACTTCTCTTACGGTTACAGGCAAATCTTCAATTAATTCAGCTTCATCAGTAAGATCGATTACTTCCGGTTCTGTAGTTTTTGATGGAACTGCTTTCAAGATTGATTCGATATCACCTTTTACTGATGTTACTACTTCTGATGGTGCTTCCGCTTTTCTTGCCGCCAAGGCTCTTTCGAATGCGACCTGTTCTTCCAAACGTTTTTTTTCAGCATACTCTGGGTCATTGATTCGTTTTTCTTCTTCTGCAAAGAAATCCGCTAAACGCTTATTACTTTCTGCGCGCGCTTTTATTCCTGCCGGAGAGTTGTATTCAGCGATTTTTCTCATTTCTTCTATGATGTCTGCTTTTGCTTTTTCCTTTCTGGTCGGGTCGAAATCCGGAAAAATCATTTGAGCAACTCGCAGCGGTAATTTTGACGGTAATTTTGGGTGCTCATACGGCATGGTTTTTTGATTCATGAGCATTGTCTCTTCTACCAAATCTAAAAGCTGCTGGAGCGCACTTTGATATTCTGTGGGTTTTGTAGCAGGTACGAGAGCTTCCTGAATGATACCCATGAAGTTGGCCTCTAACCTTTCCATTACATCGGCCGGGATGCCGTACTTACGTTCAATTTGGGCAAACTGCTCTGCCGGAGTGGTTGCCTCGTTAATAGCCATATCTATATCTTCAGGGCGAAAATTTGGTAATTGTCCTTCTCCCTCAGTTTCAAACTGTTGAGCTGCTGCGCTTGCCATATATTCATTCATAAAGGTTATCTTTAAATTATATCATATTATGATAATATGGCAAATGCGGTTTCATTACAGGATAAATGGTGATTATTACCAAAATTGGACTTCCTGTTACTGGGAAGCCATAAAATATATCTTCATTACACCTGATTTACTGTTATTATGCCACTTTGGCGTAAAGAACCTTTGCTAATTTTTCCGCCTCGGCATACATAAGACCGCCTACAACAAATAAACCTCCCGTGCCTTCACTTGGAAATATTTTTTTATCAATTTTGAGTTTTTCACAGAGGATGATCAGTACGATGTGCATAAGTGTCCTCATACGCTCGAACTCTACGGGCTTACCTTTGGCCAACTTTTGGTTGAATTCCAGGTATTTTGTTGGATCTACATTGTATTTTGCACAAAACTCCTGAAATTGATCGATGGTATTTTCGTGGCGACTCGCTGATATTTCGTATAAATCCAGCAGCACTTTCGGCACAAAAATTTTATCCTCTTTTCTATCAATGACTTCGTTTGTTGCAGCCTGCATTCTTTGAATAAGAGCGGCACAAAGAACCGGTTTATCGCCGTTTGCTTCCCAGCGATCAATCATTGCGTCTGTAATACCATCATCTAACCTGGTTGGCCTGACCGATTCGCCCATACAACAAAAACACGGATTGGTTGTTGATAGTACAATTTAGGATCTATTTTGTCAATATTTTATTGAATTTCGCCCTTTGCGAACTTGCGAATCACCTCAGGGTAAAGCTTTTTCTCCAAAGCTTGCACCTTATTTTTCAGGCTTTCAACTGTTTCGTCCGCTTCAATTGTTACTTTTTCCTGAACAATGATTTTACCGGTATCAACTCCTTCATCTACAAAATGAATGGTACAGCCACTTTCCTTTTCTCCAGCCTTGAGAACCTCTTCATGAACGTTGGAACCAAAATAGCCAGGTCCGCTGAATTTTGGCATGAGTGCGGGATGAACGTTAATGATTTTATGAGGAAATTGTCGAACGAATTCAGGACTTAGGATACGCATGTAACCGATAAGACAGATGAGATCGACATGATTTTCTTGAAGTATTTTTGCAACTTCCAGGTCATATTCAACACGAGATTTTCCTTTTGGATCGACGAATACTGTTTTATATCCTTGTGTGGCAGCACGCTCCAAAGCGAATGCTGTTTGCTTATTACTCACAACAACTGCAAGTTCTATGCCGGGCATTTTACCTGCTTTCATTTCATCAATAATTGCCTGCAGATCTGTTCCGTTGGTTGACGCTAAAACGCCAATGCGGAAAGGTTTTTGATTTGTTTGGCTCTGATTATCCATGAAAATAATTAATCAATTTCGTTTGGCTTGAGTGGCGGAAGACCAAGTTTTTTTCTGATCATGATTCCAGATTTTGTTACTGCCAGTCCGCCGAGCGCTGTTTCACGGAGTTTACTCGACATTATTTTTCCAATGTTTTTCATAGCCATTACCACTTCATCGAAAGGTATGAAACTTTCCACACCAAGAACGGAGGCGTCTGAAGCAGCGTATGCTGTTGACGCCCCGAGCATATTTCTTTTGATACAAGGAACTGCGACAAGTCCACCGAGCGGATCACAGGCCAATCCTAAGTAACTCTTGAGTGCAAGCGCTGAGGCGTTGAGACATTCTTCAGGTGTCCCCCCTCGCATTTCTGTAGCAGCTGATGCGGCCATTGCTACCGCAGCTCCGACTTCGGCCTGGCAGCCGGCTGCTGCCGCCGAGAGCGTGGCTCCTTCGGCAATAATGATGCCAACGGCAGATGCATTAAACAAAGCGCGTATGGCTTTTTCTTCTGAAACTTTCCAGTCGTGTTGCGCCGCCAGTACTACGCCCGGTACAACCCCCGAGCCTCCTGCCGTTGGAAACGCTGCGATTCTTCCCATGGCGGAATTGGTTTCACCCGTTGCCGCAGCATAAGCCATGGCACGATTTACGAGTGGAGAACTGAGCATTTTCTTCTTTGAAGTGAGCGCTTTGAAAAGCTTGGGAGCGTCTCCGCCTGCCATCCCGAAGGCGGATTTTTCCGGCTTTTCTATGGCCTTTGCGATAGCTTCATCCATTACGTCTCTGGTTTTTTTCATTTTTGCCATTACTTCTTTCCGGCCATCCTTTGAATACTCCATTTCGTAATTTATAACTATTTCTGAAATTGGCGCTTTGTGTTTCTTACAAAGAGCTAAGAGTTCTTCCGAGTTTGTGAAGGCGTATTTATACATAGAAAAAATTATTTTTCGAGTGATGTGAGTGAACGAACTTCAGCTATTCCTTCCAGATCTTCCATCTCCAGTACTTCACTAAGTTTCAGTCGACGACCGGAGGTATTGATGATTGAAAGTGCGTGTTTATCGACTTTGGTTGTCTGAATATCGTGGATTCTGATGCGAAGTTTTTCTACTTCTTTACACAGGGCATCAAGGTTTTGCTGGTTATTGTTATGCCAAACAACCAGTGTTTTAAACTGGCCGGCAACACCCGTTAAATCTACGTCGAACTGTTCTATTTTTACTATCTTGATCATACCGCCTCCAATGGATGAACCGGTAATTTCCATTGGCTGGCGATCCCATTTTTCCAAAACTATTTTTACCGTGTTTGGATGGTATTTTTCGCCAAGGTCGGTTGTAATAAACTCGTATTTTATGTTTTCTTTTTTTGCAAAATCGAAAGAATTTTTTATTCGCGGATCGGATGTTTTGAATTTCAGAATTCCTCCGACCAAAGCGCGATCGGTGGCGTGTCCTTTATACACGGTCGCAAAAGATCCGTGCAGGTAGAAGGTTACTTTTTCCGGTGTACCGTGAAAAAGAGCGCGTGCCATTTGTCCTATCTTGCAGGCTCCGGCGGTGTGAGAACTGGATGGGCCAACCATAATTGGACCGGCAATATCAAAGACCGAATAGTGCGGTCCTGATTTTTGAGTGGTGGTTGGCATTTGGAAAAGTTGTTGCCTTTATTCTCTTCGAAATCGCTGGAAAGTCAAATTATACTTTTGTTTAGAACAACTACTTACTTTTTACCGTAGAGAGGTCTGTACAAACATTCATCTGCTGGCATGACCGATTCTTTGGGGTTTATTTTTTTTGATGAGAACCGTACGGGTGCTTTTCGGATCAATACAAAAGGGGTACTTTCTTTTCCTTCCCCCATGACCGCATGGGCGGAAGCGGCCAGCATATCTGCCATGTTTTGCTGGGTTACCTTCAGCTTATTGCCATATAGATCTTTGTTACCTCTCAAGTCGTTTACA
This sequence comes from Candidatus Peregrinibacteria bacterium, assembly GCA_020851415.1. GTDB lineage: Bacteria > Patescibacteriota > Gracilibacteria > UBA1369 > UBA1369 > JADZCU01. The sequence goes on from JADZCU010000044.1 coordinate 61,638, forward strand.
CCATAAAACCCTGCATAACCAAGCGCAATTCCGGAAACTCCGCGACGCAGCGGGACACAATGTGAATCTGTTATGAGTACGCCCAGTTTTTTTATTTTGAAATGTTTTTTGAGTGCCTTGCAGAGCTTTTCGGCTTCCTTAAATGGCTGATGTGGCCACAAAATAGCCTCTCCCGGTTTTGAATTTGAGCGATCTATACCGGCCCAAGGTATGTAGATGCCGTTTTTTATTGTAATCATGACCATTTCATCACCAATAACTTTGTCTGCTTCATCTTTCACCAGCTTTCGAAACTCGGCTTCCGATTTAATTTTTTTTATTCTGTTCTGAGTAACCGCCAGCACTTTTGAGGTAATAACCAGCAGGTCTCCGTCCGTGAGCTTGGTCTTTTTCAATGACTTTAGGAGGACTTCCAATAGGTTATCTCCCTGTGTAATAATTTTTGACTTTATGGCTCTTACAAGCATAATCATCGGCTATTGCTTTATGGTACGTAATATTGTTTTAACATACTTTTATGTGCGCGTCCATTACAGGTTATTGACCTGCGTGCGACCGTTTGGTACTATGGTGTGAACGCTAAAGAGTAGATGAAATAAGGTGAACGTTCATATTATGCCACCCCCGAATCTGTTTTCGGAAGGACACGGCCTCCGCCCTTTAAAAACAAGTGAATACTAGCAGAGAGCACAGAGCTTTGTAAGCCAAGCTCCCTTGAAAAGATCCATATACATGGCAAATCTTCAAGGTTCTGTGGTCTCTGCCCCGTACTGGTCCTACTTGACTATCCGGACCGACCCTACCGCTGCCTGGTGCACTGTTCATCCTTCGGGATGCAGACCGCACACTCAACAGGCGGTCCTTGGCAAGACTGTAAACTTACGCCGAAACGGAGCAGATGAATGGTACTAATTAGTCACTAGTCCAAAACAAAAATAAATTCCACAAAAACAAAAATCTCAGCCGTAATTTCATTCTTATATTTTGCGGTTGATAGACTCAGGAGTTTAACCCCACACACCAAAGCGGGGTTTTTCTTTTTGTCCTGAAAAAGTTCGTCTTACTTCGTCAACTTCAAAAAAATCTTCTCTCACTGTATCCCCGAATACAGTTCGGTCAGATTTTTTTTCGTTTCCTCGTAATCCAAACTTTTTGAGGACAAAAGAATGTGCGTTACTGGTCAGGAATTTAGGCCTCGGGGATATGGTTAAAAATCCCGAGGGCGCTTTGCTGCTCGGGATTTTTACTTTTTTTATATTTGCTATAGGACGGCGGCTTGAGGTCGCTTCGCTTCTTAAGCTATCTCACGGCAGGAGTGTACTTTGCTGTTCTGGCCTTCCTTAGGCTTGTTGCTGGTTGAATTTTGCTTTAGTCGTTGGCAAGTTTTTCGATTATTTCTAGCTCTTTTTCCAGGCTCTCGTCGCCAATTTGTTTTGATTCTTCTTTGAAGTATGTGGCGAAATCCTGGAAGATCTCTTCGTAGTTATTGGAAACTTTTAGTTTGTCGGATTGGCGTTCCCATTGGCCAAGAGTCAGCTGTGGCATGCATGGAGGTAAGTGTGGATGTTCCGGTATGATGATGCTTTTGCCTCGTTCCATTATGATCGGGCAATCTATTGGGATCATAACTTTGCTACCACCGCGGTTTTCGTCCATGAGCCAGTCCTGCAATATATTGCTGTAGCGAGCCAACAGGATTGCTTTGCGGACACCGTTGTTGAAATAGGATTCGTCTTCTGAGTCCTTGAAAGTTATTGATTCTTCACTCTTGTCGGCCATGCCGTTGCGGTCTTTGTAGCTGGCGCTGAGTTTGATCTGGTTGTCTTCACCGGTCTTTTTGAGTTTCAAGAGTACGACGCCGCCTTTGGTTTGTCCGTCCTCCGTTTTGGATGGGAAGAGCGTGTTTACATACATTATTTCGCCGGTGGCTTTGTCTGCTTCCGGTGATCCGTACACTTTTTCGATTTCAAATCCGTTGGATTCGAGTTCGAGTTTGAGATCGAAGACGAGCGGCGTCACCATGTAGTCGAAGCCTTCGTCCATGCGTTCCATGAAATCTTTTTCGGAATGGATTGAGTAGTAGTTTGCGCCCTGGATTTTGGTCATGGCTTCAACGAGTTCGGTGTTGAAGTCCACACCTACGCCGATAAAGGTTGTGTATATGCCGTTCTTGGCGTTTTTCTTGGCCATACCAACAAGCCCTTCTTCAGAGTCATCTCCCAGGTTTGGCATAGCATCAGTAATGAAAATTATCCTATTCTCATAATCGTCTTTGTTTGCATCGGTTTGCTCCACAAAAAGATCTGTGCCTGCCTGAATGCCCGCGTCCATGTTTGTTCCACCACGATCGAAGAGTTCCATGACATGATCTTTGATAGCCTGCATGTTTGTCTCACCAACTTTGCGGAGTGGTTTTGCCGTATAGGCAGAGTCATCAAACACCACCATACCAAAGCGATCTTGTGGCTTTAATTGGCCGAGTAATCCAACCAATGATTTTTTTGCGATCTCCATTTTTGTTTTGGATTCTGATTCTTCCGGTTCTTGCTTGTTCCCAAAACGGTCGTAGTAATATTGATTAAATGGTGACCCCATTGATCCGGAAATATCCAGGACTACAACCAGGTTTAGTTTTTTCCTTTGGAAATCGGAGTCCTTGATATTTGAATTGAGACCTACCGTCATGTAGTACTCTTTTTCTTTGGAGAAAGGATCTTTTGAAATTGCTGTAGCGTATGATGGACAGAAAAGTTTGTCGCATTCTTTTTGATTGGCTGTGTCGAAAAAATAATCGTAGTAGAGTCCTTCCGTGGTTACATCTGTTGGAATTGGGAGGTATCCGTTTTCGATATTTTCACGGAAATTGTTTATGTCTTTTGCTCCTCCAACTGAGTAGCCAATATTGCCCGCACCACCTGATTTCAGGGCTTCCATTTGCATCATTGGAGCTGAGGTCGTGCTTACTCTGCCAGGGAAACCCATGTTTTTATCCAGGTCGTCATCTGATAGTTTCAGTTCCCAATCATCTGTTTGTAGGCCAAAAAACTGCTGAGTTTCCTGCGTTCCATTTGGATCTATATTCGTTGTCTGGCATGCAGAAAGAACGAATAGGGATAAGACCAGACTCGAAAATATTTTTGTGTTTTTCATTTGGCTGAAGTTATAAGCTACACGCTTGTTCATAATACCAACTTTGATTCTATATTACATGTACGTGTATAATGCTCTCAATGATTTGGAATGTTCTCTTTCTTGCTGTGGGGTTTTATTTGCTGCTTCGGGCTGCAAATGCTTTGGTAGATGGCTCCGCCGGCGGAGCTAAGCTTTTGGGTATTCCTAAAATTGTTGTTGGGCTTACGTTGGTTGCTTTTGGAACCAGTGCACCTGAAGGAACTGTTTCGTTGGTATCCGCTATCCAGGGAAATTCGGATGTTAGTATTGGTAATATTGTGGGAAGTAATATTGCGAACATTGCACTTATTCTGGGCCTTGCCGCCTTGATAAATCCCTTACAGGTTACTCAGGCTACAGTCAATAAGGGTATCCCTCTCAATATTCTTGCAACATTCGTTTTGTTGGTGCTCGGATATGATGTTTTTTTTCAAAATCAACAGGTAGCTTTTAATCGTCTTACTTTAGGTGATGGTTTGGTTTTTTTGTGTTTTTTTATTGTGTACCTTTACTATATTCACGCGGACTTGAAGGAAGGAAAGGCTCAGGAGGAGGTTATTTCCAAGCGTGAGATTAAAGAAGCGCGAGAACCATGGTGGAAATTGTTACTTATGGTGATCATTGGTCTTGTTGGTGTTATTGCTGGCGGCAAACTGGTGGTTGATAATGCGGTAATTATCGCCGCAAATCTTGGGGTAAGCGATGCCGTTATTGCTCTAACTATTATCGCTATCGGGACCTCATTGCCTGAACTTGCGACGAGCATTGTCGCAGCTTATAAGCGAGAAAATGATCTCGCCATTGGCAATATCATCGGAAGTAATGTGTTTAATGTTTTTCTGGTTTTGGGTCTTTCTTCAACCGCATCGACTATTAACTTTAATACTCAACTTGTTCCTGACATGCTGGTTATGCTGGTTGTGGTGCTTCTGCTTTTTTTGTTTGTTTATAAGGAAAGAGTACTGAAAAAATGGCATGGTATGGTGTTGCTCTTTTCATACTGTGCTTATTTGTTCTTTTTGGTTTCGAGAGAGCTCTACTTTTAGATTGTGGTTGGAACCACGATTGAGTCTGTTGGGGTAGTTGTTACAACGGGTTGCTCTGGAACGGGAAGTTGTTCTGTAGGTACAGGTATTGAATTTTGAATTGGTGCCGGTTGTTCAAATGTTGGGGCGACAGCTGGTTGATCAACTGGAATTGGTGCTGGTTGAACTGGCTGCATTACTGGTGCGGCCACTTGTTGTTCATATGTCATAACTGGTGCCGGCTGTACTGCAACTGGTTGTTGAACAGGAGCTGTTTCTACCGGAGCGTATTGTTGTACTGGTTGTTGCACAATTACCTGTTGAGGTTCTACAGCCTGAGGCATAACTGGCTGTACTGGAGCCGGAGCAACTTGTGCTGTTACTGTGAGTACACCCATTGGGGCTGGCACTATTGGTGCCGGGACATTTTTATCCATAGCTTTTTTGAGCCAGTCAGGTGCGTCGAATTTTTCCACATTCATTATTGGTGCCTGTGCCGGAGCAGAATTTTGTACAGCCTGTGGTTGTACAGATTGTACTGGCAACGGAGCTGGTTGTGCTGTCTGAGGCTGGGCAAAATATTGTGGGACAGGACTAATCTGTGGCTGTGCCATTTGTGTAGCGGGTTGTTTCAGGAAATCTACACCACTTTGGTCTGGTGTTGGTGCTGATGAAACGAGAGGAGCGTTTTCCTGGATATATGCTTCTTTGACTCTGTCTGCATCCTGCTGGTAAGTGAGACGCATATTTTGGAGCTCTTTTAAATCATCCTTGTTCATCTGGTATGTTTTTATAACACCACCTTCTGTGTCTTCATCCATGCTGATTGATGTTACTGGATATGGCGCATCAAATCCTGCTTGTTCAAGCGCCTTGTGGATTTCCATGAAGACTTTTGAACGGAGTTTGAACCAGGCTGTTCCTTTTGCTACCCAGAAACGTACGCCAAGTTCCACATAATAGTCGCCCATATCTGCCACGAATACGCTTGGTTTTGGTTCAAGCAAAATCTGAGAATGTTGTTTGACAATTCTTATACAGATAGCCATCACGTCTTCCAGGTTGATGCCATAGCGGCAATATACCGGGAGCTTGATACGGCGCATCGGGTTTGATGTCAGGCTTGTTACCTGGTTCTTAAAGAGCTCTGCATTTGGAACGACAATTTTTGTTCCATCAAAAGATTTAAGGACTGTTGCGCGGGTTTGGATTTCTATAATTTTTCCCATGGTTCCGTTTACTTTGATTACGTCACCGATTGAGTAATGGCGCGCACTTAGGATCATGACACCTGCAAGGAAATTCATGATTAAATCCTGCAATGCGAAACCTATACCAAAAGCACCGGCTGCAATAATTGGTGTTAAATCCAGACCGGCAATTTTTAAGGCAACTGTTACACCGATGAGGAGTACTGCTGCATTTGCTGTACGGACTGCTACGATTTGTACTTCTTTATGTTCTTCTTCAAAACCCTCCTGGGTCATTTTACTTTCTACTGCTCCCTTTACTACACGGGCTAAAATAAATGTTGCGATGAGTACTACCAGTGCTGTAAGCCACAGAGGAATTTGGCCTACGATAAAGGTTACTAAACCTGTGATTTGGTCCTGTGTCCCACTGGCAACATCTTCTGCAGTTCCCACTTTTTGTGCAAAAGCGATCGGGATCGTTAAGAGTTGTACTAATTGATCGAACATAGTAACCATAAAAATATCTTTTAATTATACCAAAAAACAGGGTTTTGTTCAATGGGTTTTATTATGCTTTTCACTGGTTACAGCCTAGAATAGTTGAGGTTTTTAGCCTTAAAATTCATTCTTATGGAGTTTCTATCGTTTCCTTTTATAATTTTTGTTGGTTTCATTCTGCTGACCAGCATCCGTCAGGTGAACCAATACGAACGTGGTATTAAGTTTATGCTTGGTAAATATCATAAAACCTGTTCACCAGGTTGGAACATTGTTTTGCCAATCATTCAGTCTATGTCAAAGGTTGATATTCGTACCAAAGCCGTAGATGTTCCAGAACAGGAAGCTATTACAAAAGATAACATTCCACTCGGTATTAACGCGGTTATTTATTACAACATCACTCATGCTGAGAAGGCTGTGCTTGAGGTTGAAAACTTCTACTATGCCATCATGCAGTTGGCGCAGGTAACTATGCGTAACATGGTGGGTCAATATACTCTTGATGAAATACTCAAAAATCGTGAAGAGGTTTCTACTCAGATCCAAACTCAGGTTGATAAGGCTACTGAAACCTGGGGTATCCAAGTGGTAAATCTTGATTTGAAAGACATTATTATTCCTCCAGATCTTAAACGTACTATTGCGAAAGCCGCTGAAGCAGAACGTGAAAGAAAGGCTGTGGTCATTGCCGCAGAAGGTGAAGTTATGGCTGCTGAAAACGTTTCCAAGGCTGCCCGTATGCTTGCAGAGGCTCCTGGTGCTTTACATCTCCGTACTCTTCAAACTATTAACGATCTTTCGTCAGACCAGTCTAATACAGTTGTGTGGATGGTGCCTGTAGAGGCTTTGAAAGCTCTTGAAGGTGTTACCGTTGCAGCTCATCACATGGCTAAATCTAAGTAATTGTTTCTATGAGTCAGAGTTTTGGCGTCATTGGACATCCAATTGCTCATTCCTTATCGCCCGTCTTGTTCAGACGGGCGTTTTTGGAGCTTGGAATAGATGCTGAAATGGAACGCTATGATATTCCGCCGGAAAAACTTAAAAGTTTTATTGAGCGTGTTCGTGAGGAAAAATTTCGTGGGCTTTCGGTCACGATTCCGCTCAAAGATGACGTGATGCAATACTTGGATGAAATTGATCCGGTGGCTGCTGAAATTGGTGCGGTGAACACCGTAGTGAACGATGATGGTACTTTGAAAGGCTTTAATACGGATTGGATTGGTGCCACAAAAGCTGTTGAAGCTCTTACATCATTTAAAGGTAAAACTGTTGTAATTTTGGGCGCCGGTGGGGCTGCTGCCGCACTTGTTTATGCGGCACGTAAGGCGGGTGGCGCGGTTATTATTTTGAATAGGACAATTGAAAAAGCACGTGAAATGGCTGATCATTTTCATTGCGGTTATGAAAGCCTGGATAATTTAATGAAGTATCCGGCTGATATTTTGATTAACACTACTTCGGTTGGAATGAGTCCAAACGTGGATGAAACATTGGTGCCTTTGGAATATTTCCATAGCGGCATGACTGTGTTTGACGTTGTTTATACGCCTCTGGAAACACGGCTTGTGCGTGAGGCAAACGCTGCGGACTGCGTAATTGTGGCCGGGTATAAAATGTTGCTATTTCAGGCGGAGAAACAGTTTGAATTGTGGTTTGGTAAACAGGCTCCGCTCAAGCAGATGGAGGAAAGTTTGTTGAAAGCTTTGGGCTAATTTATTAACCAACTGTGTTCCAGGGAACAATAGTGGTTGCTCCGGTTTCCTCTAATTCAACCTCATATTCTATTTTCCAGCCGTATGAAACGGGTAAAGTTTTGTATTTTACCGTTGCTATATCGTTGCCGAAAACGTCATTATATTCATTCGACATTCGCAGTGATCTCAGTTCTTTTGGTATGAACTCTTTGTTGAGATCTGAAATTTTCAAATTTACAATGGTTTCAAACTCCCGCGCTTGTAGCGAATTATGGGCTGCTTTTTCAAGCCCTCTTTTTTTGAATTCATCTTTGATAAATTTTTTAATTTCAGCCAAATGTTTTTTCATTTTGGCCTCAATTTTTTCCTGATCTGAAAGTTCGACTTTTTCTGACATGTTTGCTTTTACTGTTTCAGAAAATCACTGCCTTCTACGTCCGGTTTTTGCATGCCTGCTTCTTCCTCTTCTTCGCTGGTATCAGGGACGCCGTAATCCATGCCAAAAGTTGCGGTGGAAGCCAGGAAGTCGTTGCCCCATGTTTCGTAGAGCCAGTTGTAGAAAATTGTCAGAGCTGCCTGGAAAAATCCGATGGAGGACCAGATGACCGGAAGGGCGGCAAACATCATGAGTGTTGCGTTGCCGCTTGTGTAGTATAAGAAAAAATTTACACCCATGGCCATCATGATACCGAGCATTGTGGTGTATACGGAAAGGAGCGCGTATTTTTGATCGTGGATCAGTTCAAGGATAAGAGCGCTTGAGGCTGAGCTTAAGATCACTTGTAAAATTGCTGAAAAAACTGTCAGCTCGATGCGTGCTGTTGATGTTGTTAAATAGATTGGAAGTACAAATGCGAAGATCACAATGTTGATGATGAACACTTGTGACATGGTTGTTGCAATACGTGTGTATCGATCCCGTTCTGTGTATGAGAGCAGCAAGGTTGAAAGCATGCTGGAAACGAGTGATGTTGAGAAAACCATTGCCATGAGAACCACCATAAAGAGCGGGCTTACCTCTCCGCTATTGGCTTCACCCTGGGTTGCCGCGCCGACAATCGGTTGCAGAATTGATGATGTGCCTAAGAAGATCAGCAGGAGTACCAATGTCCCCGCTATGCCTCCGGCAAGACCGGCAAACGATTTTAATACTAACGTTAAAAAGGTCAGTTTGCGTGGACCAAACATATCCTGAGGTTGGCCGGAAGAGTCCACTTGCATCTGTTCGTTTGGCACAATTCCCTGGGTCATATCATTCTGATATTGTCCATCCATTGGTTTTTGTTTTACGAAACTCTTTTTATTTTACCATAAAAAGCCACGAAAAGGAAGATGCCTATGCAGAGGAAGGCATCAGCCAGGTTAAACACCGGCCAAAAGGAGAATGCTATGAAGTCGACGACGAATCCCCTGAAGATACGGTCGTAAAGGTTTCCGAGTGCGCCTCCCAGTACAAGAGCCGTTATGAACAGAGATACATTTTTGTGCATATCCAGATTTTTGTAGGCAAAAACTGGAATTGCTATAACAAGTGCAATGTGAAGAATTATTAAGAGAGGCATTGGTATCAAAATACTCCAGGCGATGCCGTAATTTTGTTCATAGCGGAAACTGAAAAATGAAGTTATATCAAGAGGTTCGGTGAAATTTTGCAATGCCCACCATTTACTTAATTGGTCAAGCAATGTCAGGAAAATCCCGATGAGTCCTGTTTGTGGTAGTTTTTTTAACTTCATGGGTTAAATTGTGCCCTAGCGATTCTTGCTTTTCAAGGGCTGGATTGATACTATCTGGATACCTTGAAATTGCTTATTTTATGCGTAAATTGCAAGTAGATAAATGGCTGCTGGTAACTGTAATGCTGTTACTGGTTTTTGGTCTGGTGATGATTACGAGTATCGGTGTTCCGAAATCTATTCAACTTTCCGCACCTAACATTTTGTATCCGAATTGCAGCGATCCTCAAGTTGATTGTTATTTGTTGTTTAAGAACCATCTGGTTCGTATGTTGATCGGACTGGTGGTGATGTTTATTGTGAGTAAAATTTCTTTTCGTTTTTGGAAAAAAACTTCTGTTTTCTGGTATGCATCAGTGGTGTTGCTATTGATGGTGGTTTTGGCTTTTGGATCACAATACACTACTTTCGCCAAAAGCTGGATTGTACTTTTTAATACCTCTTTGCAGCCGACAGAGTTTGCCAAACTTGCCCTTATTTTTTATCTGGCGCATTGGATGGAACGGAAAAATCAGGAGATTCAAACTTTTCAATACGGTTTTCTGCCTTTTTGTATAGTGACAGGCATTTTGCTTTTTCCGATCTTACTTCAGCCGGATTTGGGCGGTGTGATGATTGTGGGTAGTGTTGCTGCGGCAATGTACTTTGCGGCCGGAGCCAAAATGAGACATATGGCTCTTGGGGCGGTGATTGTTTTTGTTTTGGGTTTATTAACTGTAACTATGGTGGGTCGCGTGAATGATCGTTTTCAGGCGTTTTTGAACCAGGATTCCGATTGTCGTGAGAGTTATTGTTGGCAAACTGAACAGGCGAATATCGCCGTTGGAACAGGTGGTTTTTGGGGTAAAGGTTTGACTCAAGGTGTGCAAAAATCTTATTGGTTGCCTCAGGCTTCTGATGACTTTATTTTTGCGGCATCGGCGGAGGAACTTGGATTTTTGCGTATAGCTATTGTTATTTTTGGTTATGGAGTTATTGCATATCGCGGCCTTACTATCGCACGGGGATCACCTGACAGGTTTACGATGCTTACGGCCGTTGGCGTGACTTCATGGATTGTTATTCAGGCTTATATGAATATTATGATCAATATTGGTATGATGCCCGTTACCGGTATTACACTTCCGTTCGTGAGTTACGGAGGTTCATCCATGATTGCTACGCTTATTGGTATTGGTGTACTTTTACAAATTTCTAAACATTCTTCTTATGAGACTGGCTCTAGCCGGCGGGGGGACCGGAGGACATATCATGCCAAATATAGCCCTTATTGAGGCGCTGCAGAAACAGTCTTCAGATACGAAAATACTGTATTTGGGTACGCGTAAGGGCATGGAAAAAAAACTTGTGAAACCTCTGGGTGTTGAATATAGAGGTATCCTTTGCGGTAAACTTCGCAGATATTTTTCCTGGCAAAATCTTGATCTTCTGCTTTTCCCGGTAGGCATTATGCAGAGCTTTTTTTATCTAGTTTCGTTTCGCCCGAGCTTTATTTTTTGTAAAGGCGGGTATGTTTCTTTGCCGGTCGCAATTGGGGCATGGTTGGCGCGGGTGCCCGTTATTTTGCATGAGTCTGATGTTGTTCCGGGACTTGCGAATAAAATCGGTTCGAAATTTGCCCGCACTGTGTGTGTTTCTTTTTCGGAAAGTGAAAAATATTTCAATAAAAAGAAAGTTATCGTCACCGGTAATCCAGTGAGGGAAACTGTTTTTCACGGAAATGAAAATGAAGCTAAGAAAATTACGGGATTTCATAAACCACTTCCCGTGCTTTTGGTTCTTGGTGGAAGCCTTGGTGCAGAATCGGTGAATCAGATTATTTTTCAAAACTTTTCTGCTCTCTTGAAAAAATTTCAGGTAATTCATATTTGTGGAAAAGAAAAAATGAAATCGGAAAATGAGCTAAAGCAGACACTTGGGCATGGTGAACTACATTTATTGGAAAACTATTGTGCGTTTGAGTTTGTGCGCGATGAACTTCCACATTTTTATGCTTTGGCGGATGTGGTGATAACGCGAGCGGGAGCCAATACTCTGGCTGAAATTTCTGAACTGAGAAAACCGGCGCTGGTTGTTCCTCTGGGGACAGCGGCAAGCCGAGGTGATCAAATAGTGAATGCGAAAGTTTTTGCTCAGAATCATGATGCTATTGTTCTTTCTGAAGACGACATGAGTTCTGAAAAGTTTTTTGCGGCAATTGAAGAGCTTCTGAAAAAATCACATTCTTTGAAAGAAAAATTTCAACAATTTGTCCGTCCAAAACATTCTTTGGCTACAGAAAAAATCCTTCATCTTTTTTCTACGTTATGAATATTGGAGTAAACGCCAGATTTCTGACGAAACCTTTTACAGGCATTGGACGTTATACTAAAGCTCTTTTTACAACGTTGGCGCTTGAGCATCCGAATGATACTTTTGTCCTGGTTTCACACGAAGATGTAGTGGGAGATTTTCCTGAAAATATTGAAATGGTAGTTTTGCCCGAGCGTTTTCACGGAAGTGGCGGTATGAAAAAAACTTACTGGGAACAGGTTCAACTACCAGCTTTTTTCAAAAAATACGGCGTTGATGTTGTTCATTATCCGTATCCGAGTAATCCGTGGCGTAAATTTACAATACCAGTAATCGTGACTGTTCATGACACTATACCGTGGGTATTGTCCGAATACAGAGAACGATTTTCTACCCGTCTGTATCAGGATCATTGTCTGAAAGCGCTGAAGTTTGCCGATATTATTTCCACGGTTTCTTTTTCAACACAAAAGGATCTTTTGGCTTTAAACAGAGGTTTTGAGAAGAAAATTTTTGTGGCGGAAAATGGAATGGATGCGGATTATAAAAAAAATATCCCTGATGAAGAGGTGCGCAGAGTTTTGGGAAAATATGGAATTGACGCTGTGCGACCGTACTTTTTTTATTTGGGAGGGTATGATGCCAGAAAAAATGTTTCTTTTTTAGTTGATGCTTTTGTGTCGTCAATTGCATCGGATTTTGAGGTTGATCTGGTTTTGGCAGGTGGAAAAATTTTGCAGGGAAAACTTTATGAGAGTTATGACCGGGCTCTTGAGACAAGCGCAAAAGTGGCTAATTCAAAAGGAAAATTGCTTTTCCCTGGGTTTATTGATGAGGCCGATTTGCCTGCCTTATATAAGGGTTCTTTGGCTTTTGTGAATGTTTCAAAATCAGAGGGATTTAATCTTCCAGCGCTTGAAGCTTTGTGTTCCGGAACACCTGTTATTGCCTCCGACATTGCAATTCATCATGAAGTACTTGGTGATTTTGGTCACTTTGTGGGGCTGGATAACAATGTTTTTTTGGCTGAAATGTTAAGGAAATTCGTAAGTGATGAAACTTTTGCACAAAATGCCCGTACCGCAATTTCCGGTTATGAGTGCGGCTTTACCTGGAGCAATACCGCGCGAAAAGTTTATGGGGCCTATGAAAAGCTACGTTAATTTGCTACAATATTAGGAGTTATTTTTGCTTATGCTTAATACAATTTCTCTCGTTGCGGGTCTGATGATTCTGGTAGTGATGGCAGTGGTGGCCACCTATTTTTATCTGACATCAAAGCATCAGGAGTTGATGGAAGAGTGGTATATCCTGAGAGATAAACTTCGATTGCGCCTGGACAGATTGCCGTTGGTTTTGGAGCTTTTTCGAAATGCCGTTCCGAGTGAAACGGCTCTCGTTCATTCGGTTATTGAGGTAAAAAGTAAGGTGTGGCCGCCAGAAAAACCTACTTCTGACGTTGTTCATAAGCATTTAGATCTTACGGAAAAATTGAAGAGTTTGTTTGAAGTGGCCGCCAAACATGAGACTTTGAAACATAATTTGGTTTTTCTTTCGGCAAAAAAGGATCTACAAGCCATAAATGATGAAATTGAGGGTTTGAGTGAGCCTTACAATGAAAGGGTGAGGAAATTGAATCATATGATGAAATTTCCGTTGGTAAAACCATTGGTTTTGCTCTTCAAGCTCAAGAAATTCCCTATTTTCGAATTTGAACCTTGACGGTGAGTATACACTCACCTATAATGGGGACGATCATTCATGAATGTCCCCGTTAATTTTTCGTTACAAATTCGTATGCCAGAAGTTCTTACAGAAAAGCAGGAGGCGCTACTCAAGTTTATTGAGCAGTATCAGCTGGAAAACGGATCTTCTCCGACCATCCGCGAGATGCGCGAATACTTTGGAGTCACTTCCGATAACAGCATCCTGAAACACCTGAAAGCTCTCGGCGAGAAGGGTTATATCACTAAAGATGATACCCCTCGTGGTATTAAGATGCTTTCAAGCGTGAAGGAACGTATGGAATCCGGATCTTTAAAACTTCCACTGCTGGGGATGATCCCGGCTGGTGGTCCGGTACTCAGCGAAGAGTATATTGAAAACTGGCTTAGTGTTGGCGAAGACGTCATTTATAAAGCTCAGGACTCTTATCTGCTTCGAGTAAAAGGAACTAGTATGATTGATGCCGGTATGTACGAAGATGACATTCTCGTGGTCTGCGGTTCTCTTGAACCGAAAATTGGTGACATTGTTGTTGCATTGGTGGATAACCAGAACACCGTTAAACGGTATATGAAGGACTCGGATAACCGCGTCTATTTGAAACCTGAAAACCCCCAATACGACAATATATATCCCCAAGGTGAACTTTGTATCCAGGGTGTAGTCACGGGACTTCTGCGCTACTACAAGCGCTAAACAAATATTCGTTCATTTATACAATATGTAAACTCCTTGTTTACCGCTCAGCGGTAGTATTTTCTTCGACCCATTTTTGACTCTGGTTGAGTCTTTAGCACTTTTTTCTTTGCAACTTCTTCATTGCCCCTAACCCCGCTTTCTTATGTTTTCACGTTTATTTGCACCAATAACAGTAGCCCGACTTTTTGACCCAATGCCACTGCCACGACGTATGCGCTTGGCTACGCAGCGAGTGAAAACCGGCAAAAACTTTGCACCGGTTATTCACGCTCCTTCATTCAAAATGAAAAAAATCCCTTTATATCGATAATTTTGCGGAGTTGCCTGCGATGTTATGAGCTCGCAGGTGTGGATGCTCCTGGTAAGTTTTGCTTGATCCGAGCTGCCTCGCTCACAATGAAAAAAATCCCCGCCGTTGCCAGGTGGGGATTTTTATTGATGTTTGGCTGTGACATATCGCGGAGCCGACTTGATAGTAAGCTTTTTTTAGACTAGAATCTTGTGGCGTTTATAAGCCACTTTAGCTCAGCTGGTAGAGCAATACTTTCGTAAAGTAGAGGTCTCGGGTTCGACTCCCGAAAGTGGCTCCAGGAGATACTTGGTGGGGTTTAATGACTTATGTAGGCCAGAAGTCTAAACTTTTGTTAAAAAGTAGGTATTTGACATGTGGGGGTAAATTACTTATTATCAGTTGCCGTAGTATTAAAGGTTAATTATGGCAATTGAAGCGATTAGGCTAGGCGATGGTGGTGTGAGCGAGGCGGAAGCTTATAAGGCGTTACGTCTTGAAGGGTTAAAAAACGACCCTATCTCGTTTGCAAATACCTATGAAGAAATGGCGGTGAGAACTGTGGATGATATTATCGCTGAATTGAGAGCGAATATTGTTGTCGGTGTTTTGATGGAAAATAGCGAATTAATTGGCGTTGGAGGTATTCGCCGTGAGGCACCGGGTAAGATGAATCATAAAGGTATTATTTATGGTAATTTTGTCAGACAGGATGTGAGAGGCAGAGGTGTTGGGAAACTGATTATGAGTGACTTGGAGAAAAGAGCACGGGCAACTGTACCAAGTGATTTACTTCCGGCGTTTGAAGAGCTTCAGCTTCGTGTAGTTGAGGGAAATGAACCAGCTATTAGGTTATATAAATCTTTGGGATACGAAGAGTTTGGCTTTGCGGCAAGAGCTGTGAGGTATCAGGGGAAATATGTGGGCGAGCACTATATGCACAAGTATTTGATAGATGCCGATAAACAGTAAATCTAGACAATAGAAAATCGACGAGTATAATCGGGATGTAATTTTCAATTTTACATGCAAATTTCCTTCGCAAAATCTGAACAGACCAACATGATGATGTCTATGATGATGCTTTCTCAGCGAAGGTTTGAGTTTGTGGCGTAATAGAATAACTTACAAAACTCCAAAGCCTTCGCAACTGCGAGGGCTTTTTTTTAAATCCATATTACTTTTTAATTTTCTTCTCTATGTCTTCTCTGGATTCCCGAACTGCTGGTACTTCTGAAGGATTAGAAACTTCCACTGATCTTGCAGCACAAGTTCATTTGCCTGAAAGTAGTCCACCATCATCCGGTGAACGTGCGCTTTTACCGGGTGAAGTTGATGGCGAACTTTCTCAGTTTCGACTGAGAATAGCACAAAATAGAGAACAGTTTCCTGATCATCGGAGTGTTGTTGTGGTGAGTGATCTGGATGATTTGGCCAGTGGCCAGGTGGCTGCATCTATTCGCGAGCAGGGGCCGCGAGGGGCAAATTTTCAGGTGGCGGAATTTAACGGAGTGCACCCTTATAATTTGATCTCAGCTGCACATACGTTGGCGGCACTTCTTTCTGACAAGAAAAATTTTCCGGCGGGTAGTATTTTTGTGATAGTTGTTGACCCACATGTGGGTCAGAATGGCCATGATGGTCAAAATGTTGCTGATAAGCGGGCAATTATTGAGTATGAAGATGGAACTGTTTTGGTTGGACCGGCGAGGTCTTACATGAGAACTGGTGAGTTTCATGGACGTGGAAAAATTGCCCGTGCCGTGGAGATTGATAAGGATCGCCTGGTTGCCTTGGGATTGACTGAAAATAAGGGTAATGATGTCTTTGACGGGCTTCGAAGGTTTGGTCCTGCAGCCGCGGCTGCACTTCATTCTGTGCCACTGGAAGAGCTGGGATCACCGATTGATGTGGAAAAAATCCCCGTGTTAGAAATACCTGATGGAACCATTTCCGATATTGAGCCAAACTATCAAAATATCCGAGTAGAAACTGCCTATGACCGTTTTCCGATCGGATCTGATTTGGCAGTGAGAGATGCTGAAGGTAATTTGCTGTGCATTGCCAAAAGAAGGCAGGCTTTTGAGGGAGAAAAGGGTGATATTGTTGCAGTGAACGGAAGCAAATTTTTGGTTACGGATGACGGAAAAGGCAAGAAGGGTTTGTATTTGGGGGCGGTCCAGGGGCAACTTGCCGGGCTTCTGAGCGAAAAGTTTGGGAAGCAGGTTGAGGTTGGAGACAGGCTGGTTGTAGATATAGCTACACAGGAGGAAATTGATCGATATAGTGCGGAGAAAACCTTGATTGAGCTGAAGGAGTCAGCTCAGGATTTGGTGACCGCAATAGGCGGTAAAATTGAGACTGAGATCGCGTCGATACTTGGCTCGCATCAGAGTGTTGGAGACATTGTTTCCGGTGTTTCGAAAAAGCTTCGAAAGGTTGCACAATGGCTTAGGGCATAAAGCAAGCTTTTTGGCTTTGAAAAGGGAGGAACTTTGACTATGATGACCCCGCATTTACGGTAAATTTATGGAGTGTAAATTTGTAAAAATTGCGGTGTTTGCTCCCGCCACGCATGGTGATGTTATCCGCAAGGCTTTAGCTGATGCGGGTGCAGGGCACATTGGTAATTATGATTTTTGCTCTTTTTCCTCCAGAGGAGTGGGACGATTCCGCGGACTTGAAGGAACAGATCCTTTTATTGGTAAACCGGGAAAGATTGAAGAGGTGGATGAAGAAAAAATCGAGGTTATTTGCCCCTCGGATATTTTGAAAAAAGCGCTGGATGCCGTTCGAACTGTTCACCCTTATGAAGAACCTGCGATTGATATTTATCCCCTGTTGAACGAGTAAATGACTCCAATGATGCAACAATATCAGGCTGTGAAAAACCAATATCCGGATGCGATTTTATTTTATCGTCTGGGGGATTTTTATGAGATGTTTTTTGATGACGCCATTGAAGCATCTAAACTGTTGCAGATTACTTTAACGGCAAGGAGTAAAGGAGAAAACAAAACACCAATGTGCGGTGTTCCCTATCATGCTGCGAATAATTATATCGCCAAATTGACCCGGCTCGGACGAAAAGTGGCAATATGTGAACAACTTTCGGATCCGAATTTACCGGGAATTGTTCAGCGCGATGTGGTGCGTGTGATTACGCCGGGAACTACACTTGATGAATCTATTTTGGATCAAAAAACCAATAATTATTTATTGGCACTAACTGTTGATGAAGGTGGTTTTGATCTTGCTTACGCGGATATTTCTACGGGTGAATTTTTGGTGACCCGGGCAACGGATGCGGTGACACTCCGCACGGAGATTGAACGTGTGTCCCCCGCTGAGGTCTTAATCCCCGAATTCCACTGGGATAATCCTATTTTAGTAGCGATCCGTAAGCACTTTTCGCAGATCGCATTTTTTAGTATTCAACAGGAACAACCCAACGTAACCGCAGAAGATTTACTGACACGTTATTTGCAATCAACGCAGAAAACGGCTTTAACACATTTAAGAGCGGCTGAAAAATATGAGGCGGGCAGCAGCATGATGCTGGATGAGGCAACTTTGAAGAATCTGGAAATTCTCAGTACGCTGCGAGAGAATAAACGTGAAGGATCTTTACTTTGGGTTTTGGATGAGACGATTACTTCTATGGGAGGTCGATTTCTTCGCCATGCGCTTATACATCCACTGCTGGATAAAAATGTTATTGAAGGGAGACTGAATGCCATTGGTGAACTGGTACAGAAACAAAAATTGTTATCTGATGTGCGTGATTTGTTGTCGAATGTTTTGGATCTGGAAAGGCTTTCTTCCAGACTAAGCCTGGGTCGCGGTAATGCGCGGGATCTGGTTGGTTTGAAAAATTCGCTCAAGGTGTTGCCTCAACTGAAAGTTTTTTTGCATGAGGCTCAAAGCGATTTACTTGTTCAAAATCGTGATTCTTTGGATGTACTTGGAGATCTTGTAGAGCTGATTGAAAAAACGATTGTCGACGAACCACCACTGGGAATTCATGATGGTGGAATGATTACCGGCGGTTATTCCAGTGAACTGGATGAACTGAAAAGCATCAGTACTGAAGGTAAAAACTTCATTCAACAACTTCAGCTACAGGAGATTGAGCGTACTGGTATTTCTACATTAAAAATTCGCTACAACAGTGTTTTTGGTTATTACATTGAAGTAAGTAAAGGACAGGCAAAAAACGTTCCGGAAAACTATATTCGCAAACAAACTCTGGTAAATGCAGAGCGTTATATTACTCCAGAGCTGAAGGAGTTTGAGGAAAAAGTATTGGGGGCTGAAGAAAAAATTGTGGCGATTGAACACAGGATTTTTTTGGAAATACGAGAAAAAGTTGAAGTGAATATTGCTCGCATTCAAAAAACAGCAGCTCAAATTGCTCTCATTGATCACCTCAGTGCACTTGCTTATGTTGCGTTGCAAAACCGATATGCTCGTCCGAAGATTATTGATGACGCGGGGATTCGTATTGTGGATGGGAGACATCCAGTGGTTGAGAAGATGAGCTCAAACGGGAGATTTATTCCGAATGATACGATTCTAAATCATTCCGGTGAGCAACTGCTTTTAATTACCGGTCCAAACATGGGTGGAAAATCCACTTATTTGAGGCAGGTGGCTTTGATAGTTTTGATGGCACAGGTTGGTTCTTTTGTACCGGCTCAGTCTGCGGAAATTTGTCTTGTGGATCGTATTTTTACGCGTGTTGGGGCGAGTGATAACCTGGTCAGAGGACAAAGCACTTTTATGGTTGAGATGCAGGAGACTGCGAATATTCTTGAGTCCGCCACGGAAAAAAGTCTGGTAATTTTGGATGAAATTGGGCGTGGAACTTCTACGTATGATGGCATGAGTATTGCCTGGGCAATCATGGAATATTTACATGATAAGTTAAAGGCTCAAACTTTGTTTGCCACTCACTATCATGAATTGATAAGTTTGGCAGATAAGCTTGAACATGCCGCAAATTATTCTGTCGCCGTGAAAGAGGATGCGCAGGAAGGTGTTGTATTTTTGTATAAAATTTTGAGAGGCGGAGTGGATAAAAGTTATGGTATTGAAGTGGCGAAGCTTGCGGGATTGCCTGCAGAAGTTATTGCAAAAGCCAGAAAGATTCTTATTGATTTGGAAGAGGGAGTGCTTGAATCTGGCATACAACATGAGTTACAAACGACACGTCCAACTGAAGGGCAAACAGACATGTTTGCTCGTGAACATGCGTCAATCAAAGAGGTAGCGGATGAAGTACAAAAGATCGATGTGAATGCACTTACTCCAATGGATGCACTCCAGAAATTGCATCAACTTAAGACAAAACTTACTCAAGATCATGCCAATAATTAAACAATTACCGGAACATTTAATTAACCAGATTGCCGCAGGAGAGGTGGTTGAACGACCTGCTTCGGTGGTGAAGGAGTTGGTTGAAAACAGTATTGATGCCGGAGCGGACAAAATTACCATTGAGGTTAACGATGGTGGTGATACTTTTTTGCGCATTACGGATAATGGCTTGGGCATGGACAAAGATGATGCTCTCCTTGCGTTTTCACGTCATGCCACCAGTAAAATTTCTTCTGCTGATGATCTTTTCAACATTTATACCTTAGGATTTCGCGGTGAGGCGCTTGCGACAATTGCGGCCGTTTCTTATGTCTCACTGCAAACAAAAAAACGCGGAGCGATTGAAGGTACGACTGTTCAGGTTGAAGGAGGTAATATTCATAAGGTTTCTTCAATTGGTTGCCCTGAAGGAACGCAGATTGAGGTTCGACAACTTTTTTTCAATACGCCAGCGAGAAAAAAATATTTGAAGAATGCGGCTACTGAATACGGACATATTTTGAGCATGATTACCGGTATTTCTTTGGCTTTTCCAAACATCAGTTTTACTTTGATCCATGATGAAAAAACGGTCTTTGATTTGCCGGCCACCGACGATGATTTTGTGCGTATACGTGCGGTCCTCGGGCGCAGTGTGGCGGATGAACTTGTACCTGTTTTTTACGGACATTCGAAAATTCATTTGAAAGGTTACATTGGAAAACCTTTTATTGCCCGAGCCAATAGAAACAGTCAGTATTTTTTTGTGAATCAGCGTGAAGTAAAATCTCATGTACTTTCTTATGCGGTGAAGCAAAGTTACCATTCACTTTTGCCAAAGGAAAAACATCCGGTGTTTCTTTTGTATTTTACTTTGGATCCGGAAAGCGTTGATGTGAATGTGCATCCGCGTAAGCTTGAAGTGCGTTTTCGTGATGAAAAAGAGATTTTTTCAATTATTACCCAGGCCTGCAGCAAGGCTTTGGAGACGCATGTTTTGGCTCCTATTTTGGATGGGAATAAAACGAGCGAATATAATGAAGACCGTGTGCAACAATCACCACTGGTGCTGCATGATAAGCCGCTTCAAGTTCCAAGTGCTGTGATGGCGGCTGAACCTGTTGCTGTGGGAACCGTGGAACAGGCGTTGGAATTTACCCAGCGGATCGCAGGGAACCCCATAAATGAAAACTATGTAAGTGTAGAATTGCCTTTTGGAAATTCCGATGAATCTGCGTCTGGGAATGAGAATATTTTGGAAAGAGACAGGAGTTCTGAAAATGAAGTGACGTCGACTGTGAATGGAAATATCGAGGATAATCCTGTATCCGGTTTTGGAGTTCAACGTGAGGCGACTAAAGAAATTCTTCCTTTAGCACAAATGGATAGGTCTTATATTTTGTGCCAGCAGGGACAAAGTCTGGTGATTGTTGACCAGCACGCCGCACATGAAAGAGTTCGATATACCGAGATTGTTGAGGCTTTTGAAAAACAGCTTCTTTCTGTTCAGCCGCTCCTTGTTCCGGAAAATCTTGAACTTTCGCATCGTGAACTGGCTTTGCTTGAGCAGTATGGTGAGATACTTCGAACTATGGGGTTTGAGCTTGAACCTTTTGGAGGAAATACGATTGCTGTGAATGCGGTGCCAAGTTATGCGGCTAAACTTGATCTTCAACCCCTTATTCAGGGTCTGCTTGATGATATGGATCACCAGTCATCCAAGGGTGACTTCACTATGAGGAAAGAACGTGCTCTGATTTACATGGCCTGCAGGAGCGCCGTGAAATTTGGTGACCCTTTGGCTCCTGAAGAACAAAAAGAGCTTTTAAAGAAGCTCCAGGCGCTTGCCCTTCCATATACGTGTCCTCATGGGAGGCCAACAATGATTACGCTGACTTCGGATGAACTCATAAAACGGTTCGGCAGAAATTATGATGCCTGATCGGAGTGCTTTTTATTGACCTACTACCGCTGAAAGGTAGAGGTCTGTTTCCAATTTGCCTTCATAGTAAACGTTGCCGCTATCGTATGTTTTGAACGTGTCTTTCGGATACTGGGCATAACTCTTGAAGCCAGGCTTAAAGATTACCTGTTTTACTAAATTGCTTATAACAAGTCCGGGCTGTCTTTGGATGTTTATGCGGTATGTATCGACCGGATACATTTTTAGTTTTTGTGGAAGTTGATATCTGATTGTTACTTTTTTTTCTATTCCCGGATCAACGTTCATGGGGAACATGAAATATGTTTTTTGAATTTCTTTATCGTATTTTGTTTCAACCACCAGTGAGTTTAGCGGTTCTACGTCCAGCAAAACACTCCCTGCCGGCGCATACACTTTCATCATGGCTTTGTTTGTTCCGCGGCCTAAAATGTTCTTTACCGTTTCACTTATTTCGTTGAAGCCGAATTTTTTGAGTTCTTTTTGCCAGTCGTTCATTATTTCCTGATTCCAGGTGTGACGGCGAACTACCGTTACCTCGTCTATTACGTCACCATTTGGATTGATGATGGTGTTGTGCTCAATATTTTGTTTGATATAGAGATCGGACTTGTTTCCGCCAATTGATGTTACTGTTACGTTGAGATAATCATTGGATGGCTCCTGGATAACCCGCCCTGATAAGCCAAATTCGTCGAATAAATCCTGTACCTCTCTATGTCTGGAATACATTAAAATGGATTTTTCATTTATTCCACGAATGAATTCTGCCAGAACTCTTTTCCAGTTATCGTTGCTGGTGAAAAGTTTTTTCTGGAATGCTTTTATGAATTTATTTACTACTATTTTTGGTGAATTCTCACCATTGAGCTTTGATTCAACAATGTATGAAAGCACCAGCTGATAATTTGATTTATCAAGTGCGCTTTGTAAGCCTTCCACGCCTACCGGGCCAGTGATTTCCAAAAGTCTGCCAACGAAACTTTGGTTGAGGGCTATGACAGTATCCACACTTGGACCTTTTTCTTTTTGTAAAAACCAGGCTGCTTTCTCTGCTGAGAGTGGGAAGTCGGGCGAGTAATTTGAGTCACGCAGACGCCAGTATTTGGTTATTGAGGCAATATCTTCCGGTGCGGCAATCTCTTCTTTTAGTTGACCGTCAAAGTCGTATACGTCTTTGAAATCGAATTTGGTTATGTAGCCATCATTTACATCGATCAACATGACACTTCCGATAAATCCTCCGGTTGGTCTTGATTCGGTGTCGTTTTGTAAAAGAACTAAATAGCTGTGTGGATATCTGTCGCCCAACAGATCGAGTACGGCAGGTATTTTACTTTCTGCTTCGTTCAGCACCGAGCGCAATTTTTCCACCTTACCCTGGGCGTCAGTGAGTTTTGAACGTAGATTTACGGGTATCACTTCCGCACTCACACGGCTCAACTCCAGGCCGGCTTGATCTATTTTTGCTTTCGCTTTTTGGATGTAGGACAAATCTTCTTTGAGTTTTTCCGTGAGCGATGGAGCCACTTTTGCCTCTTTTTGGTCATCTTTTAAATGAGTGTTTGCCAGAATAAAAAGTTCCGGGAGTTTTTCCAGACTTTGGACACCACGTGAAAAATCTTGCCCCGCAGAGGCGATATTTTTTGCGGCAGAAAGAAGGTTCTGTACCGATGTTATGGTTTTCTCTTTGGCAAAAAATGAGTCGCTATGTGTTTGCAGGAAGGCAATGCTGCCTTTGGCATCAGCGAATGATTTTTCGGCGTCTGTGAAGTTTTGTTCAGCACTCAAAAAATCAGCATTTTGTGCCTGTTTGCCGCCTTTCATTAGGTCTTCATATCCAGAGGAAGCTGAAGCTATAACATTATGACCAACCTCCATACCGCGCTGGTACACGTTGATAATGTTGAGGATAAAGAGAATCAGAACTCCGGCTGAAGCCAGACGCATTGTTTCATGTACTTTGTCTAAACCTCTTTTTTTTGGTCGGTCGATATAGTGGAAAAACAGTTCGCCGTTTGCTTCGCGTGATCCATTAAGATTTTTCCCCTTCTTTACCGGAATAATATCGTTGAGTTGTCTTCCGTTTCTTCCTGATACAGATGTATAATTTTCAGGTTTTGAAAGGTCGATGAGCCCCGGAATGTTTTTTACATGAGATACGATCTCTTTATCTGTTAAAGAGATCGTAAAAGACGCTTTTGCCGAGATGTCACGGAGAATCTTTGGGGGCATAAAATCCTTAAAGGATTTCGAATTGATAGATTGAAGATATTCCGTCAGCGAAGTAGTTTTTTGTAACTGTCATACCACCAAAAGGTAAGACGTATGGCTTCAATGATTCGTTTTGGGTTAACCCCATAAGCGCGCTGAGCGCACCTACTTTCATTGTGAACATTTCATCAGCGTTCTGAATACTTTGCTTGATGTTGCTCTGATAGAAAGGAGCCGACGTGAAATTTTCGTCGAGTTTATCGTTGCTTCGCATGATGACGTTTTTGATATTTTCATGACTGGTACTGATAACAAGATTTTGGCTTACAGTTGTGTAATAAAGGGTTACTCCCGTATTGCCGACCTGAAGAGATGTTATGTTTATTCCATCAAATGATTCATCGAAACGTTGGATTGTTTCAGGGCTGGCAATGATCTCTTTTCCTTTTGTGCCGTCAGGTAATGTGACGTCGTTTATTTTTGGCGTAAAAATGCCACTGGTTTGGACGAATGCCGTTACAAGTTTTTCCAAACGTACGCTGTCTTCATTGGTGTTTTTCATTTCGAGGAACAACGTGATGACTGGTTCTTCGAAACTCTTTTCAACCGTTACAAGATACTCACCTTCCAGTAAAGGATAGATGTCATCTTTTAAGCTTATATCTTTGCCGAGATACTGCTCTTTTTGTGCTTCCAATATCCCTTCAAAAATGAGTGATGAAGTTTTGGTTCCTGCTTTGAAAAGCTCCTGAAGTCGTTTGATTTCTTTTACTACGTCGTGGCCTCCCGCCAGCATTACCGGGTCTGGATTTGCGAGTGCCAACAGTTTGCCGTTGTATTTTTCACTGAAAGTTATGAATTCCTGGTCTCCAAGCTTTTCCTTATCCATAAGAGTGTATTCCTGGGCAACAAATTTTCCTTTTTCCGCCATCAACACAACACCGTTTGCTTTAAACAGGGAGATGAAGGGTTTTAATGCCATGTAATCCTGTCCTTTTTCGGCAACAAATTTTGGATCATTTTGAAGCATTGCTTCAAAAAACTTTTCAAAATTCATGTAACCGAATGCCACGTTATTTTGCGGCAGGTTATTTACAACTTTTATGTAACTTTCATCTTCAGAAAGTTTTTTACCGTTGGAGAACTGATCGATAATAAATTTAAGGGTCTCTTCATCTTTTGCCAGTACCAGATAGTTGTTTATAAACATGAAATGGAATCTGCCCGACGTTGTATAACTGTACAGTTTAAAGCCTTTGTATTCGCCATAAACCAGATCGAGCTTTGATTCCTGCATTGCACGATTTTTAATTTTTTCGAGTGTGAGTTCATGATTTCTGCTTTCGATAAAAATTACCGGATTAAAAACCATGGAATTTTCTGCCCCCGCTTCTGCGGATTGAAATTGAATTAATGCCACGCCTACTTTTCGACCGAGCCATGATTCAACATCATTTTTGAAATCTACATTGATGAGGGTTCCGATTAAACTTTCAAGTCCACTTTTCTGGTAAACCGGATAGTTTTTTACTGTGTCGAAGTATTGTTTGATCTGATCGCTAGCGCCGTCCGTGTTTACTTCCAGCACTGCGACGGTTTCTTGCAGTGGAAGAAATTCGGCAAGAGCCTGCGGTCTGAAAAATTTCCCGAAGAGAAACAGACCAATGAACGTGAGGGCAAATAAACCTATTAAAGTTAATACCCCGCCTTTAATTTTCTGTTTATGTTCAGGTTTTAACTGGATTTTGCTTCTAATTTTCTGGATTTTTTCTTTGCGTGCTTCTCTTTCTGCTTCTTTTTCAGCTTTTTGAGTCTCCATTTCTGCTGACATGGCATTTAATTCAGCCGCTACTTCACTTTGCTTTTGCTGAATTTTTTCATCAACCGCTTTTTTCTCTGCAGCGGTTTGTTTTGGTTGCTGTTTTTTTTCGTTCTTTGGCTTCTTGAAAGCTGCTTTTCTTTTTGCTAAAAGCTTTTTTAATCCTTTGTTGGATTTTTTTTGCTGTTCTTTTGCCGCTATTTCCTCTGGAGTCAGCTCCTGTTTACGTGTTGAAGCAATTGTTTTTTTCTTACTTTTTTTCACCATAAATTTTGGTTTGAAAATACCCGAATAGTATCCCAGATAAGGCTTGAAAATTCAAGGAATTTCCTGCTACTATTGAGCCTCGGGGCACCTCAATTTATAACCAACATATCAACCTTTATGAAAGCCAACGACCTACGAAGAAGATTTATTGATTTTTTTGTCAGCAAAGGACACGCGGAAATAGGCAGCTCTTCGCTGATCCCCGAGAATGACCCTACAGTACTTTTTACGACAGCGGGTATGCATCCACTGGTTCCGTATTTGATGGGTGAAGAACATCCATCAGGCAAACGACTGGTTGATGTGCAAAAATGTATTCGTACCGATGATATTGATGAAGTTGGAGATCCGACACATTGCACATTTTTTGAAATGTTGGGTAACTGGTCGCTTGGTGATTATTTCAAGAAAGAGGCTATCCAGTGGAGTTACGAATTTTTGACAAACCCTTTGGAAAAAGGTGGTATTGGACTTGATCCAAAGCGCTTAATGGTGACCTGTTTCGCCGGCGACAGTGATGCTCCGCGTGATGATGAGGCAGCAGATATTTGGGAAACGCTTGGATTTAAGCGTTATGATAAAGCCAGCCCTGAGGATCGTGGTTTAATTTTCTTTTATGAGAAAAAGAAAAACTGGTGGGGACCCGCTGGACAGACAGGACCTTGCGGACCTGATACGGAAATGTTTTATGATACGTGCCCTGAACTAGCTCCTGGTGAACACAAAAAGGGTTCTAGCGAATTCTCCCAAAAAAAATATGAACTTCCCGGATGGGGAGGTAAATGTCATGCCAACTGTGAGTGCGGGCGCTTTGTGGAGATCTGGAACGATGTGTTTATGCAGTACAACAAGCAGGCTGATGGTTCTTATGTCCCGTTGAAACAACAGAATGTGGATACTGGTATGGGTTTAGAACGCGTAACTGCTATTTTGCAGGGCATGCCGAGCCATTATGAGACTGAGCTTTTTGCGCCGTTGGTTGAAAAGATTAAAGAATTGGCTAAACCGACAGAAGCTGATTTAGCAAGATATGCATCAATTGCCGATGAGGAACTTCGTAAAAAGACAATTGAGCTAGATACAGAACGATCGCTTAGAATTATTGCAGACCATATTCGTGCTGCTACATTTATTATGGGTGATGCGTGGAGCGTTTCTCCTTCTAATACTGATCAGGGATATATTTTGCGTCGTTTAATTCGCCGAGCGATTCGTCACGGAAAAATGCTTGGTATAAGCGGAAATTTCACTGATGTTCTTGGACAAATTGTTATTGATATTTATGGTGAAGTTTATCCGGAACTGAAGCGTAACCAGGAACGTATTATTGCTGAATATAAGCGTGAGGAAGAAAAATTCCAACTTACGATTGAAGTTGGTTTGCGTGAACTTCGTAAGATTTGGAATGAGGAAAATTGTAAGAAGGAGTTTACAGTTGTTGATGGTGCGAAAGCTTTTTATATTTATGAAACTTATGGGTTTCCAATTGAAATGATCACGGAAGAGTTAAAGAAAATTGGGTATGAGATTGATCAGGTGAAATTCATGGAAAGCTTTGATAAAGCCATGAAAGATCATCAGGAAAAATCGCGTGCTGGGAGTGAACAGAAGTTTGCGGGTGGACTTGCTGATCACAGTTTTGAGTGCACCATGCTGCATACGGCCACTCATTTGCTCCACAAAGCTTTGAAGGTTGTGTTGGGTGATGATGTAAATCAAAAGGGATCAAATATTACCGCTGAACGTTTGCGTTTTGACTTTAACTATCCGCAGAAAATGACTCCGGAACAGGTGAAACAAACTGAGGATATTGTGAATGAGCAGATTCAGCGTGATTTACCGGTGAGTTATGAAATCGTAACTGTTGAAGAAGCCAAGCAGAAAGGCGCTATTGGTCTTTTTGAAGATCGTTATGGTGATAAGGTAAAAGTTTATAAGATGGGCGATTTTTCTTATGAGATTTGTGGCGGTCCGCATGTGGAACACACCGGTCAGCTTCAGAAATTTAAGATTAAGAAAGAGGAAGCTTGTTCTGCCGGGATTCGCAGAATTAAGGCGGTGGTGGTTGGGGCTGGAATGTAGATTACGCGGGCTGAAATGGATCGGTGTGGTGCCAGCTCACAGATTAAAAGTAATCCTTGAGCTGATGTATGTTTTCAATAATAATATCCGGAAATTGCGTGGCTGATCCAGGGATTCCACGCTTTTTCCAGTCATGCCAGATGGAGAAAAAACCGAAAGTTTTTGGCGCTGCAACTTCCCATTCATAATTGTCACCGATGATTACGGTTTTTTCGGCCGGCTCATTTAATCTTTGCATGAGTTCAATGTAGAATTTTTTTTCCGGTTTTCCATAACCGAGTTCTCCTTCGACCATGATGTGGTCGAAATATGGTTCAAGATTGAAGCGTTCGATTTTTTTTCTTTGGTCCGAACTTTGGCCGTTTGTGATGAGCGCCAGTTTGAATCCGGACTTTTTTGCCTTTTCCAATACTTCATAAGCACCGTCATAAACAAAAACGTTTTTGTCACGAAGTTCTGAATATTCTACTGCAATTTTTATGGCCTTTTCCTGGGATAATCCAACTTTTTGGAATGCAATAGTCACCATATCCTTTCGGGCTTTTAGAAGGTCTTTTCTCCCCTCCCGATGGCGGACTTCATCGTTCCAATACCAGGAGCTGGTTTCTAAAATGGTTTTCAAGAGAACTTTTGGATCTGGGAAATTTCCTTCCAGGCAAAATTTGTTCACCATCTGCTCCCAGGATTTTTGTGTTACTGCATCAAAGGCTATGAGTGTGTCATCCATGTCGAAGGCAAAGGCACGGATAACTGATGGAATTTTGGGCGACTTATTCATACAGCTTCAATATAACATAGTTTAATTTCCTTTTGCTTCTGCGATTTGTGCAACTTTGATTTTTGCGCAAAATATGGTAGATTCACTCTCCTGTACTCCGCTTTCAAAGGAAGGAGGTGCAGGATCGCTCGTTGAAAAAGATCTCACAAAGGAGACTCTCATGACTGATCCATCCGATAACAGGTATGCTCGTATGCGTGCTTGGTTCATGGCCATTGTCTGGCGACGTGTCTTTGCGGACATGTTC
Source organism: Candidatus Peregrinibacteria bacterium (assembly GCA_020851415.1). Taxonomy (GTDB): domain Bacteria; phylum Patescibacteriota; class Gracilibacteria; order UBA1369; family UBA1369; genus JADZCU01. The sequence goes on from JADZCU010000044.1 coordinate 90,673, forward strand.
GCAAGGGTGACCTTCTCGGTTGCCACTGGGATGCTCATCGAAATGGGCATTGCGGGAATGTCGCTTCAGCAATCACTGTTCTCGCGCGCCAGCAATTTGCCTCTGGTCATTCTTTTGGCCAGGCCGTACGGAGCTTTTCGGGATTGGGTCGTGCAGAAATGCAATGCGCCGAAATCCGAGAGGCTTGTACGTTGGGCTCTGGTGAATACGGTGACGTATACCGTGTTCTTTGTCCCGCAGTACGCTTGCGTATTGTGGCTTGAGGGCGCGACTGGAGATCAGATCTTGAAGGCGAGCGGTTCGATCGCCGTCTTCTCGGTATTGCTGGGAGCGATGTATGGCGAGTGGTTGGACGTTTGCCGGCATCGGCTCTTTGGCATCCAGAAGAAGGGCTAAAAGCGACCCCGCGTAAAACCGGGGTCGCTTCGCCATTTTTTGCTCTGACCGAGTAAGCAATGAATTGAAAATTTAACTCAGATTTTTTGTTTCTTCTAAATTCACTATGTTGTCTCCAATGTGGAGATTTTTTCTTTGAACCCAGACGAAACCTTTTTCCGGAGTTATTACTGCAACATCCACGGGTCCTCCAACACCTGGAGAAGAACCGGGCAAGCTCCAAGTCCCATCTGTCATTTTTTGAATACTTTCTGTCGTCTTGATTGCGAGATCGGAAAATTCGATAGCATCCTGTAGTGTCATTGTGCCCCAGTTCACTAGATATTCCTGGTCGTCGATCAATTTGAGGAGCTCATTTTTTTTGTGTTCTGGAAGTTCCTGAATAACTTTTGATCTTTTAATTTCAGGACTCCATCCGCGAATAATACGTACCAATACATCGGTTTGTCCGATCCATGTTGCTCCGCACTGGTCACCGTTGAGTTTCATTACGATACCGTTTTTTTCTTTTGGATCGGGAATGGTTATTTTGAAAACGTTATTGCTGCCGTCAGGGTCGTGGCCAGCAATAAGAAACTCCATAATTGGCTGATAGAATTTTTGTGATCCCTTTTTCCCCGTAAGATCATCAAAATCGAGGGTTATGCACTCAAGGTCGATAGTACTTTTAATCTTTTTGTATCCTTGAGCCTGGTAGTCTTCAACTTTTCGACTTGCAGTTGTGTTTAAGTATCTGCTGTAAACGCCGTAGAAGTAATCATAGAGCTTATCGACCACATCCTTGACCAACATGTCTTCCAGATTATTTTCACGGATAAAAATTTTTATGTGCTGTTGAACATTTTTATTTTCCAAAAAGGAAAGTCCGCATGCCACGGCGGCTACACGTTTATTTAATTGGAAAAGTTTCATGCGGGTTTGCGAACCTTCGCGCGTATCACCGAGTGAGTTGCGGTATGTTTCCATACTGTCCGCTGCGAGGATATTGCCTTCATTAGTTGTTGTGACAATGGCGAGAGACATAATGTATAGTTTAAGTGCAGCCTTCTTGTAGCAAATTTTCGTCAACGCTTCAATGAAAAAGAAACCTCCGTTCACACGGAAACAGAAAATCTACGCTGCTGTTTTTGTTGTTATTGTTTTTACTTTTCTGGTTATTAAAATTTCTATTTGGGATAAACCTGCAAATAGATGGCTTATCGAAGATCTTTATTTGAAACCCGATCAGAGTAAAAAACTTACCTTAGCGTATCCTATTCAGAATTTTTCTTTTGATGAAGGACAGCTAGTGCGCTCGTCAATTGGTGACGCAAGCCATTTGCAGACCGTTGATGTTGCGGCGGTATTTCAGCCCGAAACAAAGCAGGGTGTCCAAAAATATATATCACTTGCCAAAAGACTTGGTAAAAAAATCTCCATATCTGGAGTTCGTCATAGTATGGGTGGCCAGGCTTTTTCTTCCGATTCAATTCATTTGGACATGACGAAATATGACGATATTCGATATGACGCGGTTGACCAAACAGTAACTGTACAAAGTGGGGCAACATGGAAACAGATTCAGGCTATGCTGGAACAAAAGGGACGCGCCGTAAAAGTGATGCAGGATTCAAATATTTTTACGGTGGGTGGTTCGTTGAGTGTGAATGTGCATGGGAAAGATCCTCGTTTTACTTCGCTGATCTCTACCATTAACTACTTTACATTGATTACTCCGGACGGAGCTGTTGTGCGCTGTGATCGTGAAAATAATCCGGAATTATTTTCTGCTGTAATTGGGGGCTATGGTCTTTTTGGGGTTATTGATGAGGTGAATTTACAGACGACTGAAAATGATATTTATGAGTTTGCGCTAAATCAATTACCAACAGACGAACTTGTTGGCGAACTTGAGAAGAAACAGGCTGATGATAGTGTTCATTTGGTAGAAGCGCATTTGTCTATTGATGGCGGTAGGTTTCTTGAAGACGCACTTCTTTATTCTTATAAAACGGTTGAGTCTCCTCCATCTGTTGAAACGGATATTAGCGGTGCCAGTAATATCTGGATGAGAAAGGCTGTTTTTCAATTTTCGCGTTTGAACGATTTTGGTAAATTTACAAGATTTGAACTGGAGCGGTCGGTGGGGCCATTGCTTGATGCCAAATATGTGAACAGGAATACGGCAATGGCTGCACCAGTGTATTTTTTGGAAAATAATGATGAATCTATTACTGATATTTTGCAGGAGTATTTTGTTCCCAAAGAACATTTTTATGAGTTTCTTGAGGAGTATAAAAACCTTTTACAGAAAAATCGTATTCATCTTTTGAATGTGACCGTGCGTCTTGTGCCAAAAGATACAGAGGCGCTGCTTTCCTATGCACAAGCGGATATGCTGGGTGTGGTCGTTTATTATCAGGTTCGGAAAAATGATCAGGGTGTTTCCGATTTGGAAAGTTTTACCAGAGAACTTATTGATTATCTGAACACTATTGGCGCGACTTATTATCTTTGCTATGGGGCTTACTACGATATGAGTCAATTACAAAAGATGTATCCGAATGTTGGGGAGTTTTTGAAGTTGAAGGGGAGGCATGATCCTGAAGGTCTTTTTTCAAATGAGTGGCTTCACACTATTGATGAAACGTAGAGTTTGATTTAACAAAAAAGGCTCGTTTTTGCTGGAGCCTTTTTATTTATGAGTTTATGGTGGCCCGGGCGGGAATCGAACCTGCATCTAAGCCTTAGGAGTGCCTTGTTCTATCCATTGAACTACCGGGCCGGATAGCCATTTACTATGTCATTTCCTAGGCTGTTTGCGGGTTGAGCAGTATTATTTCCATTGCGTCCTCCTTTAAACTGCTGCGGCTCTCAACTGAGATCTTGTCTTTTGGTGTAAGGTTTGCCGCACCCATAACTTTCAGAAAAGGCTCTATGCCGTCTATTTTCATAGTGACGCCTTCTGTTGCGTAATGCATTGGAATAACTGCACGAGGCTCTATTTCTTCGATTGTCAGGTGAGCCGCCTTTGCATCCATAACGTGGTTACCGCCAACCGGTACTATGAGTATGTCGATGTCGCCAATCTGTTCCAATAGTGCGTCTTCCGGTTGTGTGCCCATGTCGCCCAGGAAACATACTTTTAAGTCGTCTGCGTGTACCACAAACATTAATCCTTTACCTGGCTTTTTTGCTGTTCCTTCTTCGGTGTAAGGGACTTGGTAGGCGTTGATAGCCAACCCTTTTACCTCGTACTCTCCCGGCCAGTCGATGAGCTTGGCTTCTCCACCTACTTTATTTACGGCGTTATGTCCTTCGTGATCATGGCTTACCATAACCAAATCTGCCTTTATTTTTGGCAATTTCAAGCCAACATCTTCGTTGTAGGGATCAAATACTGCTGTGCATTGTTTCGTTTTGAGGGTGAAACATGAATACCCATGCCAAATAATGTCCATATGCAAAAAACTAGGGATACGTCGGCGTGATGATACTGGATTTTTTGGCTATTGTAAATTATAGTCTACGCAACGCTTAACGTCATAAATTTATGTCAAAAATAACCAAAATTTTTGCGAGAGAAGTCCTTGATTCACGCGGGAATCCGACGGTAGAGGTTGTAGTTACCACTGAGAAAAGTGTCGGCATGGCAATTGTGCCAAGCGGCGCTTCAACCGGCACCCATGAAGCCCTGGAAATGCGCGATAATGACCCAAAACGTTATCATGGGAAGGGTGTTTTAAAAGCGTGCGAAAAAGTAAATAAGTTCCTGAGTAAGGCACTTCAGGGAAAGGACGTTCAGAACCAGGAGGAGATTGACAGTATTATGCGTGTTTTGGATGGCACTCCAAATAAAAGTCAGCTAGGCGCTAATTCAATTTTAGGCGTATCTATGGCGGTTGCCCGGGCAGCAGCAAATGAGGAGGGCGTTCCGCTTTATATGCATTTAAATCCGAAATCTTATATTATGCCGGTTCCATTGATGAACGTTTTGAATGGCGGCAAGCACGCTGACAGCGGTTTGGATATTCAGGAGTTTATGATTATTCCTGCAGGCGCTCCAACCTTTACCGAGGCTATCCGTATGGGTTCTGAGGTTTTCCACACACTGGGAGATATTCTTCATAAACGCGGTTATAAAACTACCGTGGGTGACGAAGGCGGTTATGCTCCTACGCTTAAAGATCAGGAAGATGCCCTAAATCTTATTCTTGAAGCGGTTAAGGCTGCCGGATATAAAGCCGGGAAAGATATTTATTTGGGCATTGATGCCGCGGCTTCAGAGTTTTATGACGCTAAAACCAAAGTTTATAATTTTCATATTGATGGCAAAGGTGAGACCTTATCTAACTCTGAAATGGTGAGTTACTGGTGCGGGTTGATAAAAAAATATCCGATTATTACTATTGAAGATGGACTTGCCGAGGATGACTGGGCTGGATGGCAGGATTTTATGAGAAAAACTGCGAAAAAACTGCAAATTGTGGGTGATGATTTGTTGGTGACAAACTCCGAGCGCGTGCAGAAGGCTATTAATTTGCAGGCTGCTAACTCTATCCTGATTAAACTGAATCAGATTGGTTCTGTGACTGAGACTATCAATACTATTCAATTTGCAGATGCTTCGAACTTTACTTCAATTATTTCCCATCGTAGTGGTGAGTCCGAGGATACATTTATTGCTGATCTGGCGGTTGCCATGGGAACTGGGCAGATTAAAACGGGTTCATTGAGCCGTGGTGAACGAACCGCTAAATATAATCAGTTAATGCGTATTGAAGACGAACTTGGACGTAAGGCTAAATATTTAGGCAAAGAGGTATTTTTTAATCTGAGCCTGTAGCATGGTTAAGGAACTCAAAGTTGCAGATATCAGGAAACTTTACCCACGACGTGACCCCAATTCACACAAAGGTATGAATGGAAAAGTTATGATTGTGGGTGGAAGTATTGATTATTATGGTGCGCCGATTTTGTCGGGGTTGGGCGCTTTGTATGGAGGTGCTGATTTGGTTTATTTGTTTGTTCCCGAATGTAATTTTCAGGTGAGCCGTAGTATGTATCCGGATTTTATCGTGAGATCTTTTCCGGGTGATTATCTGGACATGAAAGCCGCTAGTTTGATTTTGGATTTTTCAAAAAAATGTGACGTAATTTTGATTGGGCCGGGTCTGGGTGAGCGCGATGAAACTCAGGAAGCTTTGCTTAAAATAGTGAAAAACCTTGATATTCCGACAGTGCTTGATTCGGGTGCGATTCAGATTTTGCAGAAGATTAAGGAGTTTCCGCTTCAACAGAAAGTTGTTATTACTCCGCACCACAATGAGTTTGAGGCTCTTACGGGAAAGGATATTAAAATTTCCGGTTCTTTATCCAGTAAGATTGTCCTGCTTCGTACGCTTGCTACGGATTTGAAAATTAATATTTTACTCAAAGGGCCGACTGACCTTGTAGCTTCCGAAGAGGGAGAGCTCTGCATGAATACACTGGGTAATCCTGGTATGACTGTTGGTGGAAGCGGTGATGTTTTGAGCGGTTTTGTGGCAAGTCTTATTGCACAGGGATGCACTCCGTTTGCTGCATGTCAGGCAGCGGTTTATTTGCTTTGCCGTTCCGGTGATGAGCTTTTCCGCCAGAAAGCATATAATTATTCCGCTACAGATTTGGCTTTGGAAATTCCATTCATGGTAAAGAGTACTGTGTTTTAAATTGATTGGACTTCATGATTTCTACTTCACGAAAAAGCTTACCCGTTTACGAGTTGGAGTTTTTACAAAAATTTTCTCCGGATTTTGAGCATGCTATTTTGACAAGGCATGGAGGTGTTAGCGCTGGTGTTTTTGAATCACTGAATGTTCGATTTGGGATTGGAGATGATGATGTAAATGTTCAGAAGAATCGTGTAATTGTTGCGGATGCTTTTAGGGTGCCGATTGTTCAACTTGTTTCTGCGAATCAAACTCACAGCGATCATGTGCAGGTTGTTGATGAGTCTTTGGACTTTGAAGAAAAAGTAAAAGATACTTTTGATGATGTTGATGCTTTTGTTTGTGCTGTGCCAAATATTGCTTGCATGATTCAGGTGGCTGATTGCCAGGCGCAGGTGCTTTATGATCCGGTTCACAAAGTATTTGGGGTTGTGCATGCCGGATGGAAAGGGTTGGTGAAAGATGTCACCGGAGCAACGCTCAAAGTTATGGCGAACAAATTTGGTTCGATTCCTGGGAATATTGTTGCGGGTATTGCGCCCTCTCTTGGGCCCTGCTGCTCATATTTTTCTGACCCCAAAAATGAACTGCCACAAAATTTCCATCAGTTTATTGACGATAAGAACCGGGTTGATTTATGGTCGTTTGCCATTGAGCAGTTGAAATCGCATTCTGTGAAAATCGAAAATATTCAACTGACAAAATTGTGCACTCAATGTAAGGGTGATGATTTTTTCTCTTATCGCAGGTCAAAAGGAACCACAGGTAGATTTGGAATTATGGCGATGCTTCACTAGTTTTTGCCGCCGCGTTTTTTTGTAATTTTGTATTGAGATCTGTGAGTAATTGCTCAGCATCACGATAGGCTGGCCTTATTTGAAGTGCTTTTTCCAAATAGTCTTTTGCAATCAA
>JADZCU010000045.1 GCA_020851415.1 Candidatus Peregrinibacteria bacterium
ATTTAGACAGAGCACATGCGGCTCAAATGCTTGCGGATTTTTTGAAGAAAAATAAGTAGTTTTATTTCAGCTCCGCGTCTATGAGTGCTTTGAGCACTTCGTATTTTTGGATGCCTTTGTAGAGTTTGCCGTTGATGAAATATGTTGGTGTAACTTCGACTTTGTGTTTTTCGCCATCGGCGATATCGAGGGCAATTTCTCCTTCCATTGCACCGGTTTTTACACACACGTAAAAATCATCAACCAGTGGAAGCTTTAACTCTTCCGCATATTGTCTAAAGATGAGATCTCCACGGTCTTTGCCAATCCATTCATCTTGGGTCGTGAAAAGTTTTTCGTGCATTTGGTAATAATGATTTTGTTCTCCGGCACATTCGGCTGCCTCGGCGGCGAGTAATGAGTTTTTATGCTGTTCTAAAGGGAAATCGCGGAAGGCGTATAGGACTTTGCCGGTTTCTATATATTCCTTTTCGAGGGGAATGAAGAGCGTGTCGAAAGATTTTTTGCAGGTTGGGCATTCATAGTCACTGAATTCGATGATGGTAACTTTTGCATTGGGGTCGCCAATTGTGGCGTCGTCGTCGGGGGATATGATTCCCGGTGTTTGTGGAACAAACTCTGTTTTTACAACGGTGTTAATGATTGGCGACTGTTCTACATCTGATTCGTTTCCGAGTATCTGTTGTTTCTTAGCTTCATCTATCACATTGACGCTGTTTCCTATGAGAAACCCCAATAAAACGCCAACTCCAAAAAGTCCGACGGTTATGTAAAAGTAACGGCGATCTATTTTTTGCATGATGAAGGAGTCAAAATTATAAATTGATGGGCATCACGGGTGCTTTTTTGTACTATACAGAGTTTGTGCTTTTTTGTGTAGAGCTTGCCATATTTTTTTGCCATGGGAGTTTTTTTTGAAGATAAAGAAATGTTCCACCGCCGCTTAGAACAAACCCAATGATGAGCCAGGGGAGAATGCTGAAGTCGGGTGCCGGACTGTTTATTGCCAGGACTTCATACTTTTCCATCCAAAGATCTCCGTTTTCGTCCGGTTTCAGGAGAAGATCGATTTCTGCATTTTGAGTGAAGAGTGATTCGGCAAGCGGTGCTTTAATAATGCTTTCATCAAAGTAGATGGTGATTTCCTTGTTTTGATGCAGAGGTTTTACCTTAAAGGAGTAGGGGATATCGAAGCGTGGTTCTTCTGATATTGTTGCGTGGATTTTTTGCATGGCCGGGTTTTGTTGGCCCGGAGTTCCTTCTTTTACCCACATCCAGGTATTTTCTATAGTTGAATTATCGTCTGAATCTGCGGTTGTTTGTTCTGATGCAGAAATTTCTTGTGCCATTGCTACTTCGATGATGTTACTTAGGAGTGCCGCTTTGGTTTGAGGTGAAGTGGGAGTGATTTCTTGCGTGTCCGGTGGCGTGCGGGTTTCTTCTGCGATGGAGATCCGGGCGTAGGACATGTCTTCACCGGCGTCCTGGTAGGTTACTTCGTCAATTATTTCTTCGTTGTAGTTCATGATGCGTACGGTATCCTGCTTATTGGCCAAAGAGATTTTAGATTCTGTTATTGGGATTAAGAGCGGGGTGTTTGGCTCAAGGGTGATTGTGTCCGGGATAACGTAGGGTTTACTGCCACCTTCGTCATCGTCCAGTTGCCAGTTTCCCATGTTTACCGGTGTAGTTCCGGCGTTGATGATTTCAATCCATTCGTTTTGTTGATCCGGCTCGGACGGGTTGGCCATAATTTCGTTGATGTGAATGTCTGAACTTTCATCTCCGTTTTGGTATGTTTTTTTTGTACTTTTTTTCTTGGTTGAACTCTTTTTTGTTGTTTTGGAGGTAACAGTTTTGGTTGGAGATTTTGCTGTAGTGCTTTTTGGAAATGTACTGATGGTGATTGGTTCTGATTCAATATCATTCTCTTTTTCAGTTTCGGGTAGTTCTTCTATTTCGATGTTGTTTTCTTCTTCAGGGGTTGTTGATTCAGCGGTTGAAGGTGTTGATGGTGGGGGATTTGGGGTGGGTGGCGGTGTTGTTGAGGGGGGAGTCTCTTCAACAGTTTCCTGATTGCCGATAATTTCCCAGTCGCTGAGGCTGTTGGTGTCTATGAGGCTTTTTCGTTGAATGATTGCGTCTGTTTCTACTTCGTCACTCGGGATGCAGCTGCCTGGCGTGTTGCTGATCCAGGCTTGCTTGGTGTAGAGATCGCTTAGTTCTGTCAGCTCTGATTCGGTGGGTTTGCTGCTGGCCCAACATGCTGCGTCCATGATTGTGCCTTTTTCGTTTTTGATTATTATTTGTTCGGTGGTTGCGGTTAGGCCTGTTCTGGTGGTGTTGATGGTTGGGACTGCGTCTGCTGCACTTTGCTTAAAGAGAAGAGTAATGACTTGTCCGGGGTAGACCAAAAAGTCAGTGTTGAGGGTTTTGAAATCACTATCATCCTGGAAAGTGAGACCTTTGAGGTTGAGAGGTGACTGCGGGGCGGAACTGACTGTGAACTTTACGAAATCCGCCTGTGCGTTCTTGAAGCTTATTTCAGTGATGAGTATTTTGGTTTTTTCTAAAACCGATGCCGAAGGGGTGGCCTCAGATTCGGTTATGGGTTGGGCGACACCGAGTGCTATGTCCCCAAAAAAGATAAGCAATATGGAAATGACATGAGCTTTTTGAAGATATTTCATAGTTTTTGTTAAAGGAAATTGTTTTGATAGTAGGGAAGGAGGGTAAAAAATTCTTAAACGGATTCTGGATATATGTATGTTTATGAAATATTTATGCTTTTAATCAATCCGTTTTCGTGGGATTTTTATCTTGTTGGCTCAGTTGAGACTTTTGGCTTTATTGACGGAAGTGCTTGATGAAAGGTATGCTGAAAGGCGGCATGTTGAATGCCTAAAAAATCTTCTACAGAAATAGATTCCTAGATAGATGTCGCCCATGATTCGTTTTCTTTTGTCACAACAATACCGTCTGAATTTGGCTTTCTTACAATCGATTCTTTCCGCTTCGGTATACGGTGGTACGACCATCCGACACACTCACTATTTCTGTTAGAGATTATCGCTCTCTAACAACTTTCATATGTTTTATTTTTTCATCGGCCTCATTGCTTTTGCGTTGGGGGCTGGAGCTGGTTTCATTGTCAGAAAACAGCAAACGGAACAGAAAAATCAGGATATGCACGAAAAGGGACAGCTTTTGGTGCAACAGGCTAATACCAAATCACAGGAGGTTTTATTTAAGGCTAAGAACGAAGCTTTAAAGATTATTGAAGATACAAAGCACGAAGAGGAAAAGAAGCGCGATTTGCTTAGAAAACAGGAAGAAAGACTGGTTTCTAAGGAGGAGGCTCTGGATAAAAAGATCCAGGATATGGATAACGCGCGCAACGATCTGGAGAGCAAAATGGCTTCAGCACGTCAACTGCGTGAAGAGGTTCAGAAGCTTCATGATATGCAGGTGGAGGAATTGAATAAGATTAGTGGCATGTCCCGCGATGAGGCTAAGGCTATGCTTTTGAAGCAGGTTGAGGAAATGGCTCGTGAGGATATGGCCATGACTATTAAAAAGGCTGATAAGGAGTTGCAGGAAAAGGCTAAGGAGCGCGCTAAATTTATTTTGGCGGATGCAATTCAGAAGTATGCAGCAGAAACTGCTACCGAATCTACCGCTACCATGGTGAACCTTCCAAGTGATGATATGAAGGGTCGTATCATTGGTAAGGAAGGTCGTAATATTAACTCTTTTGAGCAGGCTACCGGTATTGACGTGATTGTGGACGATACGCCTGGATCAATCGTTATTTCGGGCTTTGATTTGGTACGCCGTTATATTGCCAAGATTGCCCTTGAAAAACTGATTTCCGATGGTCGTATTCATCCGGCACGTATTGAAGAAACGGTTGAGCAAACCAAGGAAGAGATTAACGTCATGATTAAGGAGCTGGGTGAAAAAGCTGCCTTTGAAACTGGTGTTACCGGTCTCCATCCAAATTTGATCAAACTGTTGGGACGTTTGAAATTCCGTACAAGTTTTGGTCAGAATGTTTTGAAGCATTCTATGGAAGTGGCTATGCTTTCGGCTAACATTGCTTCCGATTTGGGAGCTGATGTTACGGTGTGCCGTAAAGCCGGTTTGCTTCATGATGTTGGAAAGGCTGTTGATCATGAAATTCAGGGGCATCATGCGATTATCGGTCGTGATATTGCCAAGAAATTCGGTCTTCCGGACAATGTCGTTCATGCAATTGAGGCTCACGAGGGGGATATTCAACCAAACAGTGTTGAGGCCATGATCGTGTCGGCTGCCAATGCGATCGCCAACGCTCGTCCGGGTGCTACAAAGGATAATCTTGATACGTTCATCAAGCGTCAGGAAGAGCTTGAAAACGTTGCGAAGTCTTTTGAAGGTGTTCAGAAAGTTTTTGCCGTTCAGGCTGGAAATGAGGTTCGCGTATTTGTTACTCCGCAGGATGTTGATGATTATGCCGCTGTGAAGCTTTCTCATGATATTGCCCGAAAGATTGAACGTGATTTGCAGTATCCTGGAATTGTGAAGGTGAGCGTTATTCGTGAAACACGCGCCGAGCACTTTGCCATGTAATCACATTTTATGGCTGAAGATACTTCAAAAGGTATTAGTAGTATTCGAGTTCAAGGCGAAAAGCTCTTGGTGATCGATGATGTTTTGGGCTGGGGGAAGGTACGAAAACTGGCCGGGGATCATAAGGTGAAAGCTCTGGGTATGCTTTCAGGCTTTCTGTTTAAACCGAAAGCGGAGGAGATCTCTATTGTGTATGAGGAAAAACGTTATCAGGCTTTTTGGCATATTGTCGGGAATTCCTATTTCGAATATAAAAGAAAAGTTCGTTACCATGTGCCGGTACAGACAGTTGTTGAGGATGTGACTTTTATGGATAAGATGTGTGTGGTGAACACAAACGACCGCACGTTTGAAATTGAAGGAGTTGAGCATTGCAAAGAAAATTATCAACAAGAGGTTATGGTTGATGCTCAAACCGATCAACCTGGTGATTTTAGTAAGTATCTTAAAGCTCCTATGCGGGTGATTCAGTCTACGGACGAACTGATGGAAGACGGCACCAGTATTGTGAATCTGGAAACAAAAGCGTCGTTTTTGGTTCGTAAGGTTTTGAACGATTTGGTGAAGCCGATTAAGGCTGACCAGATTTTGGATGAAAAAATTGCCATTGAGGAGTTGAGTTTGTATTTTTATCCGGTGTATACGTTTGAGTATTACTGGCAGCCAAAGGATAAGCGGGTGCTGGTGGAGTTTGACGGAGTTACGACGGAGATCAGAAAAGGCAGGAAGCTGACTGATAAACTGCGGGACTCTTTTACAACGGATGAGCTTTTTGAATTTGCCAAAGAGGTGGCCAATTTTGTACCTGGAGGGGGACTGGCCATGATGGCCGGGCGAAAGGCTATTCAGATCGCTAAAAAGAAGTAATGTAAGCGGCTCTATCTTCAGCTTTGGATAGGTCTCTTTTGGCGTTTTACCGCTTTTTAATGCGGCTCTTTTGTGATATAATAATAAGATTATTAATTTTCACCCAGTATGTCTAAAAATATTCAACATAGTGATCGTTTGACTACGAAAACTATTTTTTCAAGTCGTATGGTGTTTGAGAAAAAAGGAAGTGGTGATTCTGAACCGTATGAGGAGGTTGTAGAAATTGGATCGGAGAAAAAAGAGGGTGGGAAAAAAGATAAGGGAGCATTGAAGGCTGAGTATGAAAAAGCCCGTAACGATGTTCGTGAAAAACTGAAGAAGTTTGAAGATAAAAAAGGTCAGTACAAGGTTTTTTTGGATTATGCCGAGCAACGTTTAAATCAGGTGGATCGTGATTTGCAGCATTTTGACGTTCTGGATGAAAAGCATATTCGCGATAATTTAAAAAGACTGCAAAATATTTTGATTTTTACTTTGGACGATTCACTCAAGGATCGCAGAAAAGAGATAGTGGCCATGATTGAACGTCAGAAGAAGGCCGCGGTCAAAAAACTTGAAGACAGGGCGAAACAGCATGCCCAGATGCTTGCCGATGAAGTGAAACCGGAGACGCTTAAATTTGCGCAAACTAAATTTAATGAAGTGAAAGCTCAGACAAATTTTTTGTTTAACTCCAGAATTCAGGCTGTTGATACCTCCATGTACAGAGCACAGGATCCAAAATGGGGAGATATGGCCACAAGAACCGAAACGCTTATGATTTATTTTCAAAGCGTGGAGGATGGACTGAATTCAAATGAAGAGGGATCTACAAATGCCGAAGCGGAAAAACTTTTTAAAGATTATGAAAGTGCGGTTCGCGGACAGTACTGTCTGGAAGAGACAAAACAGGGTGTTGCGGTTCACAAAATTCAGACGATTTGTTTGGAATATAAGGTGAATTATGTGGATAAGAGAAAGGATGTTTATGATGCTTTTGATAAGCTTGGTGCTAAATACAAAGTGTTGATGGAAGGTGTGAAAGGCGCTGATGCTTATAAAATACAGGGTGTCATTTATGGCCAGTTTTTAGATGAGGTCCGTGAAATATATCGAACTTTATTGGCCGGAGATAAGGATGTTCCTGTTCGAAATTTTGGTTTATCTGCAATGGATCAGGTGAACGCCGGCAGAAAGGCCAACGAGAAAAAATGGGATAAGGTGGATAGAAATGATGTGCGTCTTGTTGCGTATAGGCCAACCACTGAGTTTGTTATGAAAAGCGGTCAGGATATTCACTACCTGGCTGAGGGTGACGCGCCTGAGGGGATGAATGGTGTCGCTATTGATCATGTGCGTGGTGGTGAAACGGTTTTTCTGGTTGATCAAAATCCTGTGAAGGTTGGCGGGAAAGAGTACTTGCACGTTGAAGTGCGCGACAAAAAAGGAAATGTTACTTCCGATGGCTGGGTTCGATCTGATGCTATGAACCCATTTGATGATACAAAGAAAAAAGCCGACAAGAAAAAGAAAGGTGACATAGCTTAGTTTTTCTTCCCGGCAATTGAGTTTTATTTAGACTTATTTGTGAGGCACCAGTGGTGAAGTTGTGTTTTTAAGTTTTTTTGCCGCGTCAGCTCCGTTTGCCAACAGTAAACAGAATATTACTCTGACAAGAATAGCTGAACCTGAAACGCGTCCTCCTTCTGATACCGCCATGAAGCTCATGACCATGTCGGCTGCCAATACGGCAATCGCTATCATGAAAGCGGTTGCTGAGTTTTTTTGTTTGCCCCAAATTGCCAGTGCCAAAAAAACTGCTCCGGTAATTACGGTTCCAAGGCCAACGCCAAGCCCAAGAAGTATAGAAACTTTTCCAATCATGGCCAATAATCCAAGACCTATGTTTAACGCAGCCAGGACGAGTAAAAGTACGTAAGCGTTTTTTACTTGAGTTACCGGATCGGCGGGGCTTCCGGGTACCGGTTTACCGCTTACGAGCAGTTCCAGCTCCGGCGAAAAGCCCCATTTCATATTCAGTTTGGCGGAGACTGGTTCACCGTTTTGAAGTTTGAAAGATTTTCCTTCTTTTAACTCTTTTGCATCTGCAATTTCACCAACAAGATGATTGTTGTGGGTAATTTTCAGGTTTTTCCAGCCAAGTTTCCATTCAACTTTTAGCGGATTGGTTTTGGCTTGATCCAGATAATAGGTGGCTGATGGCATAAAAATCTATAAGGGTATAATGCGGCTATTTTAACTTATTTGGTTGTTTTCGAAAGATCAGAATTATTTTGAAAACCAGGAATTAGCACTTGACGATATCGGGTGCTAAATCTATTATTGCGAATGCATTTTATTCATTAATACATACAAATATGTCAGATCAGAAAAAACTGGCACTTCGCCCTTTAGAGGATCGTCTCGTTGTTGAAGCTGTGAACGAAATGGAAACACGAGCTTCGGGTATCATTATTCCGGAAAGCGCTTCAAAAGAGAAACCACAACGTGGAAAGGTTTTGGCTGTTGGTGATGGTCGTTTTGATAACGAAGGCAAACGTGTTCCTATGGAGGTGAAAGTTGGTGACACAGTTCTTTTCACTAAATATGGTCCAACTGAAGTAAAGGTTGAAGGCAAAGAGCTTTTGATTCTTAGCCAGTCCGATGTTTTAGCTATTCTTGGCTAATATTTTTTTATAAAACTTATACTTTATAATTAACAACTTATTGATATGGCAAAACAGATTTTTTATGGGGACGAGGCTCGTCAAAAGATTATCGCAGGTGTGAATCAGTTGGCGAAGGCTGTTGCTGTGACCATCGGTCCGAAGGGTCGCAATGTGATTTTTGATCGCAAATACGGCGCTCCGATGATTACCAACGATGGTGTAACTATTGCCAAGGAGATTGACCTCAAAGATCCCTTTGAGAACATGGGTGCTCAACTGGTAAAAGAGGTTGCTACCAAAACGAACGATGTGGCCGGTGACGGTACAACAACCGCTACTATTTTGGCTGCACATATTATTGCTGAAGGTTTACGCAATGTTACTGCAGGGGCAAATCCGGTTCAGTTGAAACGTGGTATCGACAAAGCCGTTGCACAAATTTGTGATGAGCTTGAGAAGATGAAAGTTGATATTGGTGATTCAAAAGAAAAGATTGCCCAGGTTGCGACTATTTCTGCTCAGGATCCAGATGTTGGTCAGTTTATTGCCGATATTTTAGAGGAGGTTGGACACGATGGTGTGATCACGGTTGAAGAGTCTCAGGCAATGGGACTTGGCAAAGAGGTAGTGAAAGGTATGCAGTTTGATAACGGTTATATTTCCGCTTACATGGTGACGGATCCGGCTCGTATGGAGGCTATGTATGAGGATGTGAAGATCCTTATCACTGATAAGAAAATCAGCTCAGTTCAGGAGCTTCTTCCGATTATTGAGAAACTTGCTCAGGCAGGTAAAAAAGAGCTCGTAATTATTGCCGAGGATGTGGATGGTGAAGCACTCGCTACATTTGTTTTGAATAAGCTCCGTGGTATTTTCAGCGTTTTGGCTGTGAAAGCACCTGCGTATGGAGACCGTCGCAAAGAGATGTTAAAAGACATCGCAGCGTTGACGGGTGGCACATTTATCACCGAAGAACTTGGTTTGAAACTTGAAACAACCGAACTTTCTGACCTGGGGGAAGCCCGCAAGGTTATTGCCGACAAAGACAAATGTATTATCGTTGAAGGCAAAGGTCACAAAGCAAATGTTGATGCTCGTATTTCTGAAATTAAGGTGTTGATGGAAAAATCTACATCAGATTTCGATAAGGAAAAATTGATTGAACGTATGGCAAAATTGGCTGGTGGCGTGGGAGTTATCAAAGTCGGTGCTGCTACGGAAACTGAATTGAAGGAAAAGAAACTTCGTATTGAAGATGCGGTTTCTGCGACCAAAGCTGCTGTGGAAGAAGGCATCGTTCCGGGTGGTGGTGTTGCGCTTGTTCACGCTTCAAAAGTGCTTTTGAAATTTGAAGGCGACAGTGATGAGACTACCGGTGCTCACATTTTGATGCGTTCACTCATCTGGCCACTTTATTACATCGCTCAGAATGCCGGCAAACAGGCTCCGGTTATTGTGAATGCTGTTATGGAATCTAAAGGCAATCATGGTTACGATGCTGCCAAAGACGAGTTTGTTGATATGGTAAAAGCCGGAATCATTGATCCGAAAAAGGTTACCCGTTCTGCTTTGCAAAATGCTGCTTCGATTGCAGGAATCTTCCTGACTACGGAAGCTGCTATTAGCGATATTCCTGAAGAGAAACCATCTGCCGGCGGTATGCCAGGCGGCATGGGAGGAATGGGCGGTATGGGGATGGGTGGTATGGGCGGAATGATGTAATAAAACCCTCGAAAATTTGCTGTAGCTTCGTCGCTGCGAAAAAAAATCCCCTCAACGTACCAGTTAGTACGTATCGGGGATTTTTTTTCTGGCTTCTCGCTACAGCGAAATTTTGGAGGGTTTTGAAATAAGCTTTTCTAGTCTCCTCGTATAAACAGAATTTTGAAAAGATTTGAAGAGACTTTATTGCCACAGCGAAATTTTGGAGAGTTTTGAAATTAAGCTAATGAGAATTATATAAACGATTTTATTCTCAAAAAAACTGGCTTGTGATATACTGCGCGTAACCCTAGAAGGCCACTAAACTCATGATTTATGGCACCAGCCAAAACTTCGTCAAAACTTAAAGCAAAATCAAAATCTTCGTCAGCGTCAAAGCCAAAAGCCAAGACGATTCAGTCTAAGCCGCGTCAGTTTACCGTGCGTGGACTTACTCGTGATCAGGTTCCCAAAGTGGAACCTTTGATTGATGATGGTTATGATGATATGACCAATGTTCCGGTGAAACATTTGCAGCGGTCTGAAGAACCTCAGGAAATGGATGTTCCGCCTCCGGTTCAGATTGCTCCGGCTCAACCGGCTCCGGTTGTTATGACTCAACAGCGGATTGAATCTGCTCCACGTATGGAAATTTCTCATGTTTCTGCTTACGAAGAAGAAGAGGAGGAAGATCTTGAAGAAGAGCCTTATTTGCAGGCTTTGGATATTGATAATGCTAATCCGCGCGATACTATTAAGGTGAAGTTTGGTAAGTTTGTGCAATTGGTGAACAGCCATGATTTTGCCGATGTGGTTACCACTCATGCTCAGGAAGAGATTATTATGAGCACGGATTTGTTGACTGAACTTGCGGGTTCTCACGATCGTCGTGAGGAACGAAAGATTCCTTTGGTGTTTTTGGTGGGTATTGCCATTGGAGTTGTTTTAACGTACATTTTCTTCTCAAAATAATTTACGTATGCCTCAAAAGACAAAGTATAAAAGAGTTCTCCTGAAGCTTTCGGGAGAGGTTTTGGAAGGGGACCAAGATGGTGGTATAGATTTCAAGTTTTTGGATGTCCTTTGTAAGGAGATAGCCGAAGTTCATAAGCTGGGTGTGCAGATTGCAATTGTTGTTGGAGGCGGAAATTTCTGGCGCTTTCGGGACTTTGCCAAATCCGGCCTGGATCGTGTGCATTCTGACAGCATGGGTATGCTTGCCACTGTTATGAATGCTCTTGCGCTAGCTCATGGATTTGCCGCCTACAAGATTGAGGCTTTGCCTTTTTCGGCAATTCCGATGGAAAAGATTTGTCCTACTTATGTGCGTGATTTGGCTCTTGCACATATGAAAAATGGTAAAATTGCCATTTGTGCCGCCGGTACCGGTAGTCCGTTTTTTACTACGGATACGGCAGCCGCACTGAGAGCTCTTGAACTGCAATGTGACGTACTATTGAAAGCGACGAATGTTGATTATGTTTATAATAAGGATCCTCACAAGTTTAAGGATGCTAAAAAATATACAGATGTTTCTTATGAAGTGGTTTTGGAGAAACAGCTGGGTGTTATGGATTTAAGCGCTACGGCACTTTGTGCTTCTTCCAGACTTCCTGTTTTGGTCTTTAATTTGATGAAACGTGGAAATATTTTGAAGGCTGTGAAAGGGGAAACTTTGGGTACACTCATTCATTAATATTTTAATTTTCTTGTTATGACTGATGATATTCTTTCATCTGCGGAATCAGATTTTAAAAAGGTTTTGGAACATTTACATTCTGAATATTCCCATCTTCAGATCGGTCGCGCTTCGGCTGCGATTGTTGAGGGTTTGATGGTTGAGGCTTATGGCACCAAACAGCCACTGAAATCTGTTGCGAGCATTTCTATTCCAGATGCGAAGACTGTTCAGATTCAACCATGGGATCGTGGTCAGCTTCAGGCTATTGAGAAGGCTATTATCAATTCCGATTTGAATTTGGCTCCATCGAATGATGGTGTGGTGATTCGTTTGAATTTACCTCCAATGACTGAGGAGCGCCGTAAGGATCTTTCAAAGGTTGTGACTCGAATGGCTGAAGAGGCTCGTATTAGTGTTCGTCATAGCCGTCAGAAAGCTTTGGATGCTGTGAAAGAGCTTTCTAAAAACAGTCAGGTTACCGAAGATCAGGTGAAGAGTTTTGAGAAAAAACTTCAGGAGAAAGTTGATCACTACAATGTTGAAATTGAAAAATCTTCCAAGACCAAGGAACATGATATTTTGACTGTGTAAATTTTTTTTATTAAATAATTTTTCCGATGGACCTGCTTATTACCGTTATTGCGTTCCTGGTTATTTTTTCTTTGCTTGTACTTATTCACGAGTGGGGACATTTTTTTACCGCCCGAAAGGCCGGAATTAAGGTTGAAGAGTTTGGTTTTGGACTCCCGCCAAGAATTTGGGGCGTGAAAAAAGGGGAGACTTTGTATTCAATCAACTGGATTCCTTTTGGTGGATTTGTGCGATTGTTGGGGGAAGATAGCCGTGATCCCAAATTGGCGAAAGATAAACGAAGCTTTATCGCCAAGCCGCCGCGAGTACGTATTATGGTTATTGTGGCGGGGGTTGTGATGAACTTTTTGTTGGCGTACGTTTTGCTTACCGTAGGTTTTATCATTGGTATTAAGCCGTTAATTTTGAGCGGAGATGATGTTATCGCCAGACTGAATGACGGTACAATCGAGACCAGTCCGGGCTTTGTTGTTAAAGATGTGACACAAGATGGTCCTGCGGCCAAAGCTGGGATGCTGGTAAATGATAAGGTGGTGGCTGTTGATCAGAAACCTGTGGTTTCAAATGAGGAATTGACCAATTTGTTGAAATCTCAAAATGATACGGGACACACGGTGAGTGTAGAACGTGGTACGGATCGTCTGGATTTGACGGTTGCTGCTGACCAAAAACAGGGACTTGGATTTTCGACTTTTGAAATTATGTTTTTACCCCGGGTAGAGATTTTAAATGTAAAAGAAAATTCTGCTTCGGCCATGGCGGGACTTTTACCTTCCGACATTATTTTGAAAATTAACGATCAGCCGATTTATTATTTGGATGAGTATCTGAATGCCATTCGTTCTTCAGGGACTCTGAATTTTATGGTCCAGCGTGGGAATGAGATTCGTAATGTGCAGGTACGGATGATTCAGGCACCTTCTGTGATTATGAGTGGAGTTTTCCCTGGAACGCCGGCTGAAAAGGCTGGTGTGGCCAAAGGGGATCTTTTGATTTCAATCGATGGTCAGACATTTAGTACACCGGATGAAGTTATTGCTTATACAAAGCAAAAAGCGAATAAAGTTCTTCATTATGTCTTTGATCGTCAGGGGCAGCTTGTGGAGTTTGATATTACCCCTAGTGAACAGGGTTTGATCGGTGTTGGACTCTCACCTGTGTTTTCATTTGAAAATCAGGAGTTGAGCGTTTATACAACAGATTCTCCAGTATCGGTTTTGTTGATTCATGATGTGCAGTATACTTTCTGGGTTGCTCCGTTCAGGGCGTTTGAGGAGGCAGGCAGATTATCTGTTTTGACGGCGCAGATGTTTGGAAATGTTATTCATCAGGTGGTAACACAATTTAGCGTTCCGGAAGGTGTTGCCGGACCTGTTGGTATTGCTCAACTGACCTATCAGTTTGTTCAGGAGGGGGCCATGTCATTGTTGCGCTTTGTGGCTTTGCTTTCGCTCAGTTTGGCAATTATCAATATTTTGCCTTTGCCGGCACTTGATGGCGGTAGACTCTTATTCATTGTCATTGAGGTGATAACCGGTAAGCGTGTGAGCGCAAAACTTGAGGGATTGATACATGCGGTTGGATTTCTTTTGTTGATTACATTGATTTTCGCCGTTACCTATAATGATATTTTGCGATTGATACCAAGGTAAACCTTCGAAAATTTGTTGTAGCTTCGTCGCTGCGAAAAAAAATCCCCTCAACGTACCAAGTTCGTACGTATCGGGGATTTTTTTTTCTGGCTCCTCGCTACAACAGAATTTTGGAAGGTTTTAAACATAATATGTGAAAGACGCATTAAGCGCATCAGCCCTGCTTTCTGCTCTTTATAACCATGGTGAGAATGCATAAATTTTGGCTTTTATAAGCTAAAAAAGTTGAGTTTTGCACTTTTTAACTTGCGGGGATTTCTTAACTGATTTGTAGTCCCCCTTGTTAAGTTTTTTTAAATATATTTTTATATTTTTTTTATACTAGAGCTAGTAGGTGGTGGTGGAAAAATCTCAATAGATGGTGAAAGGTTTTTGTAGGTTCATAAACTTGAGAAGGGGGTGGAAAGTCGATAGTATACGATGTGCTTTTGAGATAAAAAAATATTAAAAAAGCATTTTTTCAGTGTTTTTCGTATGGATTACAAATTCCTTTGGCAAAACGTTTTGACCAAGCTTTCTCCAATAATCGGAAGATCGCACATTTTGACCGTTTTCAAAGATACGGCCATTTTGAACGTTGAAAACGGGGTAATGACCATAGGTGTTTCTTCACCGATTACCTATTCTTTCATCAAACAGCGTTTTGAGGTGAAACTGGTGCAGGTAGTGCGTGAGGCCGTGGATGGTATTCGCGAGGTGGTTTTTGAAATCAAGAGTTCACTGATGGATGAAACCCATCCGCACAAAGTTGATGTGAAAACGTTGGAAACGCTTTCATCTGATGATAAAGCTCCCCGTAAGGTCCCGAACAAGCAGGAGGTTATCTTGAGTGACGGTACTCGCAGCAAAATGTTTAACAACAAATACACTCTGCAAACCTTTTTGGCCGGCACGGTAAACCGTTTGGCGCATGCGGCCTGTATGGCTGTAGCGGCAAAGCCCGGTAGCATTTATAACCCGCTCTTTTTGTATGGCGGGGTAGGTCTTGGGAAAACGCATCTTTTGCAGGGTATTGGTAACGAGATCAATAAACAGTATCCAAACAAGAAGGTGGTTTATATGACTTCAGAGAAATTTATTAACGAGATCGTTCAGGCTATTGGTTTCAAGCACACACGCAATTTTAAAGATAAGTATCGCAATGTGGACTGTTTAATTGTTGATGATATTCAGTTCTTTGGAAACAAAGCTACTTCACAACAGGAGTTCTTTCATACTTTTAATGAACTCTATGATGCCGGTAAGCAGATTATTATCAGTTCTGATCGACCACCGAGTGAACTGGATCAGCTTGAAGACCGCTTAACCAGCCGCTTTAAAATGGGCATGGTGATTGAAGTACAGATGCCGGATATTGAAACCCGCATGGCAATTTTGATGGATAAATGTCAGGAACTGGAAGTGATGATCGACCGTGAAGTTCTTGAACTTGTAGCAACGCATGTGACATCCAGCGTTCGTGAATTGGAAGGGATCTTGTTACAGGCTATTGCCGAGGCTCAGCTTACGAATACCAACCCAACCATGAGATCGGTGGCGGACGTTATGAAAAAACTTTATTCCCGCATGCCGTCTTTACAAACAAATTCCATCGATATACCAAAGCGTCCGGATGTTCGTACTTGTGATGATTTGATTGCCGTGGTTGCCGACTATTATAAACTTTCCCGTGCGGAACTTGTGAGCGAAGGTCGTAAAAAAGAGATTATGATTCCACGACAGATCTGTATGTATTTGATTCGTGAGATGCTTTCTCAATCATATGAGACTATTGGTGATCATTTTGGCGGGAAAAATCACACGACTGTCATGCACGCATGTCATAAAGTTGAAGAAGAGATAAAAGCTGAAGGAAAAATTCTGCGTGATATCAATGCGTTGAAGAGGGAAATAGGTTTTATGCACTAAAAACTTATTTTCAAGGTTTTGCCTCAAAAAAAACTTTACACCGCGGCAAGAATTATTGTATTGTGCTCGACAGATTTTTAAGCACTTTTGCCTATGCGTCGCGTGGTTCGTCGAAAAGGTCCGATAGATTACGTTCTTCCATTTTTGATGCTCGTTGGATTGGGTATCATTATGATTTTGGGCTACCAGATCTGGTCTAACTTTGATAAGCAAAATAAGAGTGATGTGTATTTTTACGTTCCACAAGGTAAGGCTCGGATTCTTCCTTATGGTTTGACGGCATGGGATGAAGCATATAGTGGTACAAAACTTCATCTTGGCGACACACTTAAAACATCTTCACTCGGACGAGTTGTTATGGAGTTTTTTAACGGTACTGTGGTTCGATTGGGTGAGGATAGTGCTGCAACGCTGGTTGATGTAGTAAAAGAGTCTGACCATGAGGAGATTGTTTTCAATCTTGATAATGGGAAACTATGGTTGAAAGGCCAGAAAAGTCCGGGAGTTCGTGAAGCGCGTTATGAAGTTCGTACGACTCATATGAAAGTGAAAGCGAAAGGTACAGTATTTGAAGTTGAAAGTGACACGCATGAATCCGTTCGCGTATTGGAAGGTGATGTGGATGTTGATATTATTGTGAAAACAAATGGTCAGGAACGTGTTGCTGATACAGTTCAAGTTGGTGTCGGCCAGGAGCTTGTTTTGGATGAAGCTTCATTGAAAGCTTTTGAATCAAGCTTAAGTCCATCGGTCATCATGGCTATCAGTGAAGATTTCAAAGATTCACCTTGGTATAGATGGAATATGAGTGAAGATGAAACCCCTACAAACTTCACATCAACACAGGCTACAACTGTTGAGACTGTTGATACGTCTTTTGGTACTCAGGAAGATCAGGGAACATTTGCCCCGGTAACTTCTACACAGGAAACTTCCGATGCCGAAGAAGTGGATGAATCGAATAACGATAATTTTGGTTTGGGAGCTCCAGATATTACTTCACCACTTACGTCTACGAGTACCGTTACAACCGGTAAGGCGACTTTGGCAGGAACGGTTCCATCCGGTACGGAAAAAGTTATAGTTGAAAGTACGGTTGGAGGTTCTACCGACAGTTATACTTTGAGTAAGTTTACTTCCGGTCAGACCACATGGTCTTATAACGTTTCAGAGCAGATTGGAAATTTGAAGCCTGGTGATAATGTTTACCGTGTCTATGCTGTTGATGGTGATGGCAAAAAGAGTGATCCGGCGCAGGTGACTATTACCTATGATAAAGAGAGCGTGGCTATTGAAGATCCTTTGGCTGCTCCTACCGTTGATACCTTTAATGGTTCAAGTTCTTCAACTGTCACTACCGATACAGTAAAAGTTGTCGGTTCCGTGAAGGGTGCTGAAAAAGTTGTAGTGAACGGATATACATTGAGCGCGTTCCAGGCCGGTGCAACTTCCTGGTCTTATTCAGCGAAAGAGTCTCTTGGAAATTTGAAACCAGGCGTGAACGACTATGAAGTGTATGCGATTGATGAAGAAGGGAACAAATCTTCCATTGTGAAATTCACCATCACCTACAGTAAATCCGAGACTTCAGGTTCAGGTACTACGGGAAGCACCGGAACCGGCACTACAACAACTACCACCGGTTCACAGCAAACCACTCCTGTAGCTCCAAGCGGGTTTTAATTTGTGAAGAGCCTTCTTTTTGTCGCTGCTGATTTTTTAGGAGACCGGTAACAAGCGGACACTTGGCACTTTTGCTTTGTGTACCTTTTTACTCGAAATTTCCTTTGGCACATTCGGCAACCCCTCTTTGAAAGCTTGCCACTTCGCCAACTTCAATTGGTAGTATTTCTACATGTGTTACGCCCAAAACTCTTACCAGTTCCCGCACCTCGGTTATTTTTTTATTGGGTACTTCCACTAATTTTATTGAACTTGGTGAAATTGTTGAACCGTTGCGTACTTCAAAATCGTTGAGGCCCAGGGGTAATTCTATTGGTGTAACAGCTTTTTCATCAACACCAATGATGATTGGATAATTGCCGGCTACAGCTGCTTTGTTGGCGAACCATCGTGCTTTGTGGAAATCTTTATCACGCCAGTGTCTTGCTTCTTCCGGCGTGAATCTGGTTTTAAAATTTTTGTGCAGTGTGTTGAGCCATCGCGCGTTTCTAATGTTTTGCCCACGACTCATACATTCATCAATGTAGTATTTCCACCATTCGGCGTGATTGCCAAAGGTGTATTCCAGGTGCGTTTGTTTTTGATCATTTTCACCAAACTTTTCGCCATAGAGGCGCGCATAAATGCGCTGGCGAGTGAGTGAGACGGTTTTGGTTATCGGTAAAATCAGTTTGGCGATATGATCGGCCTGTGGTTGTAAACCTTCAGTTAGAACGGCCGATAGTACGTCTTTGGTTTTACCGTTGGGTTTGGATTTGTCTCGGTCGTCATAATCTTTGGCCAGGCGTCCGGTGCCGTGGAAAAGAGTTCCTTGATGGAGTTTTTGTGTTTTTTCTACATCTGGATGATGAAGATACTCTTCCGGTGGGGGAGTTACGTGAATGTTGAGATTTGTCATTTCTGCAAGAAAAAAGGGGCCAATATTAAGAGAAGCCTTCTGATTGGTCAATCCTTACAAAAATCGGTTGCAGAGACGTGGGTTTTGGTTGCGCTGGTGTGGTGATCCAAAATGTCCAGTTGGCCGTCGGGAGCTAACAGGTATTAGTTGGAACGTTTAGGCGGAGTCACCCAATAAAAATTTTCTCTTCTACCTCTTAATAGAGGTAGCGTGCTTTATTTAAATTATGTTCGTCGTTGGTTCTTGCGTATACTACTTCGCCGCTGCCAGGTTTGGTGAGATAGAAGTAGTATGGGCTTTCTTCAGGGTGCAGTGTTGCCAATATGGATTTGAGTCCGGGATTGCAGATTGGACCTGGTGGAAGTCCTTTATTGAGACGGGTGTTATAGGGAGTGTCCTCTTTGAGATCTTCCTGATCGATGGAGCGATCTTTTTTTAAGTAAAGCATGGTGGCATCCGCTCCCAAGAGCCAGCCTTCATCTATACGTTTCCAGAGTACGCCCGCTACGATTGGAATGTCTTTTTCGGTTTTGACCTCTTTCTCCACTATGGAGGCCATAGTGATGATCTCTTGCCAGCCGCGTTCGGGTTGTTGCTGAAGTTCATCGCCGAGGCGTTTTTGGAAATTGTTTAACATTAATTGAATGAGATCTGCACTTTGGAAGTTTTGGGAATCTAGATAGTAGGTGTCGGGGAAGAGGAAGCCTTCCAGCGGGTGGGTGAGATTTTGTTGTTTGTCCGCATCCAGGAAAGGGTATTTGTCGTAGTCTTTGAAATCATCCACGGCCTTGATAAATTCTCCGGATTGGATTGCTTCCAGATCGGTAAGTTTTTGGTCAATATCCTGAATGGTGTAACCTTCCGGTACGGTGAGAGCTAATTGTGATTTCTCCGAATCGGTCAGGTGTTCGGCAATTTCCGGGATGGTGAGGTTTGGGCTGAGCATGAAACGACCAGCGACAATTTTTCGATCCAGACCGTTTTCTTTCATGTATTTTTTGAGGGCATCTTCATCTATCACCAGATTTGCTTCTTTGAGTGATTTGGCAATTTCACTGAGGGTTTCTCCTTTTTTTACCACCAGATTTTGTGTTTTTGCGTTGTTTGGGTCAACTGCCTGGGTTAGGAGAGACTGATAGCGGCTGTTTTGAAACCAGAACCAGCCGAAACCCAGAACTGTCAATATGGCTATAACTGGCCATATTTTGGTTCTTTTTTGCTGGTTTCTTCGGCGGCGATAGGATGAATGTTCCATTTATTTTTTTTCTTCTGCTGGTAAGTTTGGCATGTTCATACCACTCATAAGCGGTTTCATTTTTTCTGCGGCAATCTGCTGGGCTTTTTTAATACCTTTGTTGGAAGCTTTTACGATGTTTTCCTGGAGTTTTTTAGGGTTTGATTCGGCTCCTTCTGCCCATGTAATAGAGATAACTTCCTGTTCGCCGTCTACAATTACTATAACTCCATCAACTTCTGCCTCGATATGGGTATTTTTGAGTTCCTTTTTGAGCTCTTTGGCCATTTTCTGCAGCTGGTAGACATCTTTGATCTTATCGAACATAGGTGTATTTTTATTAAATGGAATATTAGCCTTTTGATTGTAAAGAAGCCCTTTTCCGGCGTCAATACTGGCTTGCCATCTTTTGGCATGGTAACTACCAACAAATAATATTGCGTCACATTTAGCTTTCAGGTAAACTGCCTGTGCATTTTATCAATTTTGGCTTATGGCTACGGCTTCACTTACAGTACAGACTCGCGATGCGAAGACTAACACTTATAATCTTCGTAAAGTGAGCATTCTCCCAGGCGTATATTATGGCAAAGGCATTGAGCCTGTGTCTCTTCAGATGGACTATCAGTCTTTCCGCAAAGTGTTCTTAAAGACAGGTACGAACTCTCTGATCGATTTGAATATTGATGGGAAGAAGAACGAGAAGGTTCTTGTTCATGATCTTCAATATGATCCTTTGAAAGGTACGGTTTCTCATGTTGATTTTATCCACGTGAACCTTAAAGAGGAGGTTACTACTCATATCCCGGTTGTTGTGGTTGGAGTTGCTCCAGCTGTTAAAGCTTTCGGTGGTATTTTGAATACTGTTAAGCATGAACTGAACGTTCGTTGTTTGCCGCTTGATCTTCCTCATACTATCGAGGTTGATGTGGCAAGTTTGGTAGATCTTTCAAGCTCAATTCACGTCAGTGATTTGACTCCACCAAAAGGTGTGGTGTTTGTGGACTCTCCAGACGATGTAGTTGTTACTGTTACTACTGCTTCAGACGAAGCTGATACGCTCCCAACTGCTCAGACTGCTGAAGAGGCTGCTGGTGAAGCTGGCGCTGCTCCTGCTGAAGGTGCTGCAGCTGCTCCTGCCGCAGAAGAAGCCAAGAAAGAAGAGAAAAAATAGAGTGAATGTGAAAATTTGTTTTTGAATTTAAAAAGCCCCGCCGAAAGGTGGGGCTTTTTTGGGATAAATTTATTTAGAAATATTAGTAAACTTGATTGTGTGTTCCGACACTTAGCATTGTAACTATCATGTAGTTTCCTTCTAGTTCAAAAACTATTCTGAGGTCGAATCCTGCAGAGATGCTTCTTTTTCCTGTCAATTTACCTGTGAGAGCATGATTTTTTAATTGAGGATCGTGGGGATTTTTCTCAAATAATCTTAATGTATTATCAATTTTACTCTGGCTCGCTTTTTGAAGCTTCTGATATTGCTTCACAAAGCTTTTCTTCAAAACAATCAGCATTATTTAGACTTCTTATGGAGTTCAGTAATAGCATCGTTTGCTGATTTGAATGGACCTATTTGATCTTTCTCAGTAGATGCTTTTAATACTTCTTCTTCGAACTCTTCGGTAAAACCGTTGTCAGTGCGGGTGCTTTTGAGTTCGAAAGGAATGGACTTAGAAGCAACCACCTTTTTAAGGAATAGGCGGATTGCAGTTGGTGTGTCTAAGCCAAGATCTTCGAAGATTAAATCAACATCTTCTTTCAGTTTTTGATCTACTCTAATTTGTATAGCCTTGGTCATATGCAAAGTGTTTAATAACTGATGCAATTGTATACTAAATGTTTGCAATTTGCAACTTTTTTATATGGTTGTCGCTAGATTAAGCAATAAAGGCTATGTGATTTGACAAATTGACAAATATAATTATAATGTTAGCCAATCATCTTTAAAAATCATATTTTATGGCTTCAACTGAATTAGAATCGACGGGGCAACCGTTAGATCTTTCTGGTACTTCTCGTGAGGAATTAGAAGCTCTGGTGAAAGGTCTTGTTGGAAAACGTATTGTGTCTGCAGAAGCAGTAAATAACGAACTTGGTCAAATACGGGCAATAACCAGTGAGCGTGTAAATGCTGCGTCAGCAGTAACAAGTGAAAGTGGGCACGTTGCAGGTTACAGATCCCCAGCCTCAAAAGGTCCAGAAATTATCATCAGTTCACCAGAAAAGAAACTTTTAGGGAAACTTGAAGAAGATTATGAAAAACAAGCTGAAGATCTTCGTGCAACAGGTCAGGCAAATGAAGGTATGTTTAGTAGACTCCAAATTATCAAAGCTTTGACCCCTGAAGTTCTTGCTAAAGCTTTACGAATCGAAAAACTTGGTAAAGGCGCAACCATAAAAGGTCTTTTAATTCCTGATAATGATCGCCACGGAAAGGTAACAGCAATAAATGGCAACAAAGTGTCAGGTCAAAAATATGACACGGCTTTCTATGATGAAGATAACAAAGATTTATGGAATGGTGGACAAGAATGGTCTGAACGTGGCCAATGGCAGTACAAACTTTTTCAAGGAGAGCAAGATGTAGCTGATGATTCAAATATCCGAGGTACCAATTTCAAAAGATCAAAAGCATGGGTAACTAAAATAGAAAAAGCTGGCCTGGGTGTCTTTACCGGTGCTGACCCATATTTAGCTGCAATGAGACAAGCACTTATCGAAGGGAAACCTCTTGATCCAAACACATTCGCGGTTCTCAATGCTCAGAACTTGACAAATTCCTCGAGTGTGGCGTGCGGTCGTTGGGACGACGTTCAGGTGTACTTGAACTTCGATGGTCCTGATGATTCCAGCGCTGACCTTCGTGTTCGTGCGTTGGTGGGGGTAGATGTGCCTAGGGTTTAGCCTTTAATTCTTGATTTTTCTTAGCCTCCGCCGCAGCGGGGGCTTTTTTCTTTTTACTTTTAATTCACAAAGTTTTACTCTTTCATCAAGTGGTGAATAGTCACCTGGGTTCGAAAATTTTTGGTTGAGCCGCAGGCTACCACGCGTTGTCTCTCATCAAAAGGTTAATAAACTGGTTTTGCAGTTAGCAAGACTCCAGTAGGCCTTGAGAAAACAATAAAGCAAAAAGCACATCTGCCCTCACGATTGAGCTCAGCTTATCCCGCTTGTCGGGATGAAAAAGCAAACCAATGCAAACATAGTGGTTGCGACTGCTGTTGTTTTACTGGAAGGGCTGAGTCATGACCTCGAATGTGGCGAACGGTAATTGGAACAACGATCAGGTGAACTTGAACAACGATAATCCTGATAATTCCAACGATAACCTTCGTGTTCGTGCGTCGGTAAGGGCTTATGTGCTTTGCGTTGCCTTTAACCAGCCGCCCAGCATTCTACCTATCTCTGCGAGCTTGGCTTGCAGTTGAAATAACTTGGTTTCGTTCACAAGTTTTAATTCAAGTAACAAACGGAGTTTTAATGTGCTGATTTCGAGCTTTGCTATGGCTTTTAATAAATATCCTGCCTTGAGCGGTTTAGGTGCAGATTTTGCCATTACCAGAATTTCCATGCAATCAAGAACAGAGTTTTCTAAACCTAATCCCAGGCTGTTGCGCCAACGCTTCTCGAGTTTGTTGTTCAGGTCTATAATTGCTTTATAAGCTTCATAAGTTTTGTTGATTATGGGGAGTGTTGAGTCCATAGATTTGAGTTTAGAGAATATTTGGAGGAGCTGGTTTGAGTTCAAGAAAGGCAAGCGTTTTACTTTTGAGCTGCATACTTTTCAGTATTACCTCGAAAAAAATCTTTACAAACTTTTTCTGGATTTGAATAACGGCTGTTATCGGCATGGGAGCTACAAAAAATTCATCGTTTGCGACAACAAACGACGTGAAATTTCGGTTGCTTCGGTGCGTGACAGGGTGGTGCACCGATTGATGTATGATTATTTGGAAAAAATTTACGACAAAACTTTTATTTATGATGCCTGGTCTTGCCGAAAAGAGAAGGGATTGCTTGGTGCTATTGAACGAACGCAGGAATTTTTGAAACCATTGAGGAAATACCCCCCCCTATAACCTTAAAAATGGCTATGGCAAGCCGTTTGCCTGGGTTTGGAAGTGCGATGTGAAAAAGTTTTTTGATAGTGTCGATCAGGAGACTTTGTTGAAAAATTTTTCGTTGCGCATCAAAGATAGTACAACTTTGAATCTGTTAAAAGAAGTAGTCGGCAGTTTTACAACGGTTGCAGGAAGAAAAGTGGGTATACCAATTGGCAATCTCACGAGCCAGATTTTTGCGAATATTTATCTGAACGAGTTGGATCGATTTGTGAAACATACATTAAAAGTAAAGGCTTATTTGCGGTATGGTGATGATTTTATTTTATTGGAAAATGATTTGGGAAAACTGAAACTTTTTCGAGCTCAAACTGTCGATTTTTTGAGAAATGAACTCAAATTACAGGTGAATCCTAAAAGTGATAGAATCATCAAACCTGCGCATGGGCTTAAATTTTTAGGGATAAAATTTTGGCCTTCAGGAAGAAACTTAACAAAACGAAATCTTAGGCGAATTCAATCAAGGCTTAACACCAAAAATATCTCAAGTTATAGCGGATTGATGAAAAAGCATGGAAATAGTAAACAGGTGAAGCGATTTAACTGGTTGGTTTATGAAAAGCTATTTACCGACGAGTAAAAATGAGTATCGAAAATTAGCTTAGTAGTTTTTTTGTTTTTACTGATTTGCGTGGAGTCGTTTGAATATGATTAGTAATTCTTACCCATTGAGGATGTTTTCTAGGAGTTTGCGCATGCGGGTTTGTTTTGGGTCTTCGGGGGTGTTGACGGTGCCAGTGGTTGGAGTTACTTCGAGGGAGGTTTCTTTTGAGGGAACTTTGGATGAAGATGGTGAATCTTTTATCTTTGTGGAAGAGTTGTCCTTTTCAGCTTGGTTTTGTTTGGAGGTTGAGTCGATATCTTTGGCTGAGATGACGTAGCCTTTTATTTTTGGGGCGGGGGATTCTTGAGGTTGGTCGGTGGATTCGAGTTTTAGGTTGAGGGTTTTTCCGAGAGTGAGAGGTTTTGCTAGTTGGTTGAGTGGCCAGTGGATGAGGTCGCCGTTGGGGGTTTCGAGTACTAATGCTTCACCATCGATGGCTTTTACTACAACTTCCAGGGAGTTCTCGGAGTTTTTGTTTTGGTCGGGCATAAAGGAAAATGAGAAATGGAGCGGTTGTTCCGCCATTTGAAAGCGGTTCGTTATTATTGCATAAGCTTTTCACAAAAAAAAGCAGTCCCACTTGAGAGGACTGCTTTTGTGTTGCGAATGTTGGAGAGCTCTTGTGGAGCTACTGTTTGATAGAACTATTTGACCATCAATGCTGCGAGTACCGGAGCGATGATGAGAGCGATAGTGTTGATAACTTTGATGAGTGAGTTGATAGCCGGACCTGCTGTGTCTTTGAACGGATCACCAACTGTGTCACCGACAACTGCAGCTTTGTGTGCATCTGAACCTTTGCCGCCGTATTTGCCGTCTTCAATGAATTTCTTGGCATTGTCCCATGCGCCACCACCTGTACACATTTGGAGAGCGAGTACGAGACCTGAAACGATGACACCGCCGAGTAAACCACCGAGGGCGATAGGGCCGAGGAGGAATCCAACTACGAGTGGAGAGAATACTGCGAGAAGACCAGGGAATACCATCTCTTTGAGCGCAGCTTTTGTTACGATGTCTACTGTGCGGCCGTAGTCAGGTTTTTCTTTGCCAGACATGATTCCTTTTTTGGTCTTGAATTGATGACGTACTTCTTCAACTACTTTGAAGGCTGTTTTTCCTACTGATTCCATGCATGATGCTGCAAAGAGGAATGGAAGGATTGCTCCAAGGAAGAGACCGATGAGTACACGGTAGTCTGTGAGGTTGAAGACGAAGCTGATTGATGGAGCGTGTGCAGTGAGTTCTTCCGTGTATGCCTGGAAAAGAACGAGAGCTGCAAGGGCTGCAGAACCGATGGCGTAACCTTTGGTTACAGCTTTTGTGGTGTTTCCAACTGCATCCAGGGCGTCGGTATTTTTGCGAACTTTTTCTGGGAGATGGCACATTTCTGCGATACCACCGGCGTTGTCTGTGATTGGACCGTATGAGTCTGTGGCGATAACCATACCGGTTGTTGAGAGCATGGCTACTGCTGCGATAGCGATACCATAGATACCGTTGTTGAGTGATGATGCTTCACCGAAGAAATATGAAAGGAAGATACCGACTACGATGAGTATAACCGGGAGGAATGTGCTTTCCAGACCAACTGCGATACCGGAAATGATGTTTGTGCCGGCACCTGTTTGTGAAGCTTTTGCGATGCGTTGTACCGGAGCATACTCTTTTGCTGTGTAATATTCAGTGATGAGTGTGATGAAGAAAGTTACGCCGATACCAACGAGTGTTGCGTAGAAAATGTAGATATCACGGATATAGTATTCAGTTGCGAAGTAGAAACCGATTGCTGAGATGAGACCGGTAACGATCATGCCTTTATACAGTGCCTGCATGATTTTTTTGTTCTTACCGAGTTTTACGAAGAATGTTCCGGCGATTGTTGCCACTGCGGCGATTGAACCGAGAACCAATGGATATTCAATTCCTGCGCTGCCGAGCACTGATGTGAGAGTTGAAGCAGCCAGAATCATGGCAGCGATCAATGTTACTGCGTATGTTTCAAAAAGATCGGCGCCCATACCTGCACAGTCACCTACGTTGTCACCAACGTTGTCGGCAATTACACCTGGATTTCTTGGATCATCTTCAGGGATGCCCTGTTCGATTTTTCCTACCAAGTCTGTTCCAACGTCAGCCGCTTTGGTGAAGATACCTCCACCTACACGGGCGAAGAGAGAAACCAGTGATGCACCGAAACCGAAACCTACGAGGAGTTTTGGAGCTTCACCAACCGGGATACCAAGTATAGTTGTGAAGAAATAGTAAAAGCTGCTTACGCCAAGAAGTGCCAGACCCACTACGGCAAGACCTGTTACAGATCCGCCGCGAAAAGCTACGGTGAGAGCGTCCTGGAGACTGTTTTTTGCCGCTTCTGTTGTGCGTACATTGGCGCGTACGGAAACGCTCATACCAATGTAGCCTGCGATTGTTGAGAAGATTGCACCGACGATAAATCCAACTGCGGTGAGAACACCGTCGTTATGTTGCCCTTTTGGTAAGACGAATGCCAATAGTGCAAAAATGAGTACTGCAAAAACACCGATTGTGAGAGTTTGACGGTTGAGGTACGCCATGGCACCTTCTTGAATAGCTTTGGCGATAGCCTGCATGTCCGGAGTTCCGGTGCTACGTTTTAACACCATAATGATAAGTACCACAGCATAGAGTAGTGCGACTACACTGACCGCCATGGCAATAATGGGCACGTTCATAACGATTTGGAATTAGTAATAATAAATAAGTAATTGTTTTTGTAAATGTTGTTCAATCGACCATGAATTTTATGCTGAAAAAGGGCTTCAATAAATGCTTTTTCGCAATATTGATTTGATAATATGTCTATTTTATGGTTTGGCTAGAGGGCTGAATGGAGGTGGGTAGATGGAGGATCTGCAGGATTATGGTGGCAAATATGTGTTATTTTTGATTATTCTAGTTAACGTATTTCAATAATATTGTTGTTTTTTAGTTAACTGTTTGTGTCTTATTTTGCTTTATTGGTAGGGGTTAAGTGGATTTGTTTGTTTCTAGATTGTTTTACTGATATAATTATATTTCAATTTTTAAGTTAACTAAATAGATGAAATTTATTACTAAGAAAGTTATCAAAGGGAACGATTATTACTATTTGCAGTATAAAGGGTATACAAAATTGCTTGGGAGGGTTATTCCAAGTGAGATTAAGAAGAAACTGGAAGATTTCTTTCGTATGGTTGCGGTTAAGGAATATATCAAAGTTAACTCAAAAACTCTTGCTTTGTTTCATCCCAAAAAGTTGGAGCATCTTGAGCGATATCATTATACGTTTTTGGTTTGCTCAGAAAGTGAACTGTTTCAACATAAATATGCTGATTTTAAGTTGTGGTTTGCGGTTTTTTTTACTTTTAATTCAAATCGTTCTGAGGGGTCAAAGGTTACCAGGCCTGAAATTGAAAAAGTTATTTTAAAAAATATCAAAAAGCCGAAAACACGGACAGATCGGGAAATTTATAATTCGACTCGTGCACTTTGGTATGTTTTGTCTAAGGATATGAAATGGACATTGAAAGATATTAAGAAAGTTCACTTTTTATTGCTTGAGGGGCTTGATGACGAGCACATTGTGGGGCGATGGAAGAATGAAAATAATGTGGCGCCTGGAAATCAGCCAACGGTTTCAGCTCAAGAGGTGGCTGTTGAGATGGCTGGTTTGATGAATTGGTTGAAGAAAGAGATAAAAGGGAAAAGATATCCTCCACTTTTGGCTTTAGATTTTTATAGTCGTTTTGAGCGCATTCATCCATTCCTGGATGGCAATGGTAGGGTTGGCCGTTTATTATTGAACGGTTTGCTATGGAAATTTAGATATATGCCAGTTGTGTTTTTTACATCTGCACATCAGTCTCACTGTGAGGCTCTTCGTCAGGCTCTGGATGGTAGGCCATGGAAGTTTTATCGACATTTTTTGGATCAGGCTGATAAAACTTATAAGTTATTGGTGGAAGGTGGATGATGTATTAGTAAGCAATGATCTTTATAGAGCGATAAAATCTCTGGCACCGAGCCATGCCGGATTGAAACATGCTCCGATTGAAACTGGAGAACCCGTCTTTGAGATGCCACTTTTGTAGGTCTGAATTTGCATTTGGCTGTGATTTGCCTATAATGTGCAGGTAAATATTCTTTATTTTACTTTTTAACTTTTTTTTGTCATGGAAGAACATAACAAAACACCACATACAGAACACAAGTCTGAACCTATGCCTGATATTGGAAAGGTTGATTTGAAGAGTGTTAGTCCAGATGCGCTTAAAGGTGGTTTTGGTGACGTTATTGAGATTTTGAAAATGAACCAGGCGAAGATGGATGCTGTTGCGGCTCGTGACGGTGAAGGTATTACTCTGGCTTTAGTTTACTTGGTTGTTGGTCAATTGGTTGCATCTCTTGGTGGTGCAGTTCTTGGTTATACAATTCTTGGTACTACTTTCCGCACTCCAATTGTGAACGCACTTATTGGTGGTGTTGTTTCTGCAGCTATTTCTGCTGCTGTTCTTTACATTACCAGCTTGATCGCTGTTCGTGTTTTCAACGGTAAAGGTAAATTCCCTGCATATTTCCGTGTTATGGGTTATGCATCTTTGATTAACGTTGTTGGTTTTGTAACTATGGTTCCATTCCTTACAGCTATCTCCGGTATCTGGTTGCTTGTTATCAACTACAAAGCTTTGATGTCTGTTCACAAGCTTGATTCTACCAATGCAATTCTTTCTATCGTTTTGACTGTTGTTGCTTTCTTCGTTCTTACATACCTTGTTGGTATGATCGGTTTGAACGCTATGATGGCGGGTGGAGCCGGCGCTGTGAACTACTCGGCTGTTTAATAATTTTTAGAGTATAAGATTAAAAGCCTCTTCTCACCTTGGTGGGGAGGGGCTTTTTTAGTTGTGTTTTTAGTTTTTGAGTGTTGGGTAAGTTTTGTTCGTTTGAGTGCTAAAATGCTGTTTAGAAAATTAAAATTGTCTTTAGTCAAGGGTGTTTGTTGTATTCTTGAAGGTTTTGAGGGGGCTTCTGGGCGCAATGGCTTATCAGAAAGCGGTTTTTTTGCTATAATGGTAAGAATTTAATTGTACTTCATGGCGGGTGCTCAAGACTCAAATTTGGAAGATGAGAATCAGGATGACCTGGACTCGAAAACCCAGGCGAATGACGTGCCTGCCACGGGTTCGGAAAAGAAAAAGAAAACACCTGAACAAATCGAACGTGAGCGTATGCGCAGACGTCGCCGTCGACAACGACAGCGGATTATGCGTAGTGTGCAAGCGATTCCCGATGCAGAAAAAAATCAAACCCAAAAACCGGGTGACGCTGAAAAAGTTGTTGATGAAAAAAAACTGAGAGAGGATCGTGAGCGGAAGCAGCAATTGCGTGAGGAGTCACATCCGAGGGTTTTGGATGCGAATGTTCCGCCGGATATGAAATTTGATAAGCCGGTGAATAATGATCAGGGCTTTGGGGAATTGGATGAGAAAAAAAAGAAGGATGAAGCGGAAAAATTGCAGAAAGAAAAAAATGAGCGTGATGAAAAAGAAAAGGCGCAATTGAAAAAGAAGGAACCTCAAGATGCTGAAAAACAGGAACCTAAAAAGGAGATAAAATCTGAACGACAGGTTGTTGAAGAGGAATCACCGAAGATTGAAGAGCCGGATGAACCTGTTGCTGTTTATCATCCTGAACCTTCGTACACGACGAATAGTTTTGCTTTTGAAGAATCAAAAACAGAAAAACCATTGAGTGAGGGAATACAGGCTGAGCCAGATATTGATTTGGTTTCTGAGGAGAAAAATGCTGGTGAACCGGATTTGGAGTTGGTGTCTGAAGTGATGGATAAAGGATCCGTTGAGCCGGAGAGTCAACCTCAAGAGATTGAGGAGCAGACTATTGAGGTTTCTGAAACAGAAAAAGAGCCGGCTGAGGGTGCTGTGAATCCAGAAGATGAAGCTCCTGTTTTGGAAGAGGAGTCGGAATTGGAATTAAATGAAGAACCTGCTCAACAAGTTTTGGCGGATGATAAAGACGATGAACTTGATCTTACTCCATTGGAAAATCCTGAAGATGATACGTTGGTTCCTGCAGATTCTGTGGTGGATGAGGTCCCTATTTTCCCGACTACAGAGGAAAATGCTCCGGCAGAGGAGGCGCCTGAAGATGAGTTAACTTTTGGTGACTCGAATGATGGAAATGAAGGACCGTTGATTCCGACCGGTAAAATGCGTGAGGATCATGGAGGGGCTTCTGCAGATTTACAGCAGGCCTATGAAAGTAACCCGATTATACGAACTCCCGGTACGACCGAGAGTCCGAACGCTTTGAATGAGAATGTTGAGCCTGAATCGAAAGAGGCCACAGATGATATTTCAGAGAAACCCGAGAAAAAAGAGGAAGCAAATGTTGCTGAGGAGTTAAATGAAAAAAAGGCTCCGGCTGTGGATTTTGCTATGAAGTTGGCAAAATCGATCAGTGAAGTTTTGAAAAAAATTATTCCAGCGGTGGGAGGTTTTTTTGGCGGGGCAGGAAAATTTTTGAAAGGTATTTTTGGTAAATTGAATATTCGTGTGGTTGGAGGACTGGTATCTGTGCTTGTTGTGGTTGGTTTGGGATATTTTGGATTTACACAAAAATGGCATGAACAGGCCTGGGGATTTGTGAGTGGAACTTTTGGGTCTTTCTTTAAACCGAAAGCTGAGGAACCAAAGGTGGAGATAAAACCCGACGTGAATGATCAGCGTGCTTTTGGGATAACGACTGGTTTGCTTTTTGCCGGAAATAAAGGGGCGGCCTCTGACCGATTGCCAGGAAATATCTGGATTGCTTTGTACTATGGTGCGTTACAGGAGCCCCGTGTTCAGGGGGAAACGGGTGTTTCTGCGGCAACTTTTTTTGGTGAATTGAGAGATCAGGCCGATTTTGTGAATGTGTATGTTGAGTATGTGGATAACCTGGAACACATGCAGAGTTTGTATAAAACCGATGTGTATAAGCTTTTGGATCAGACTACCAGACGTGATGAGGCGCTTTTGAAGCATCTGGATGAGTTGAAAGCTATGAAGGAAGAAGGTATGAGGATTCAGACTCAACTTGGTATTAACCTGGATGATTTGAAGGTTTCTTATGAGAGTTTGAATGGTGAAAAAAATAAGGGTGAAACAGACTTTTTTGCGGCATTGGCTGATTTGCAGGGACAAAAAAGTGATACTTTGTTGAAACAGTTTATTGAGGTTTCACAAAAGCAGATTGCTTTGAAAGCCCGTATTGCCGCTTTGGGGAAACTTCAGTCGTACTATGTTACAGCCCTGGCTCGTTTGGATAAACGGCTTGAGGCGATTGATAAGAATCGTGATCCGTTGATTCAGGGGATTCGGGTTGTGGATGTGCCGGGGTCCGACCTGGATTTGATTATCCGCGAGCAGTAGTAGTGCTGAAAAAACGCCTCTTACTTCGTTAAAAACCTAAAAGCAGCTCACCGTATTTGCGAATACGGATCGCTTTGCTTTTAGGTTTTTGCCTCGTAATAGGCATTTTTTGAGCACTACTAAGAGCAAAATTCACTTTTAAATAAAGTTTGCCTTTTTTTTGAGGAAAGGTTATTCTTAAGCGTCCTTAAGGCTTACTATGGCCACTTTCGCAAAGTTAAAGGAAAGAGTTCAGGAAATGAATCCCGGCTGTGACGCGAAGCGGCTGGAAGAGGCCTTTGTGTATGCAAAGAAGCGATTTGATGGCTTGTACCATTCATCCGGTGAAACGTATGTGCAGCATGTGCTTTTGGTTGCGATGAATCTGTTGGATTTTCATCCGGACGACAATATGATTATTGCGGCGCTGCTTCATTCTTTGCCGAATACGAACAGTTATGATCCAACCAACATAGAGAAACATTTTGGGAGCGATGTGGCGGATTTGGTGGTTGCGATGGAACGGTTGAATATTGTGAAAAAGGTTGATCAGAAGACTGAGCTGGAAAATTTGCGTAAAATGTTTTTGGCAATGGCCAAGGATATTCGAGTGGTGCTGCTGCTTCTAGCGGACAGGTTGCAAACCATGTCGGCTTTGGAGAGTGAACCAGCTTCGGTACGAAAGACTCAGGCTCAGAAGACGATGAGTATTTATGCTCCGATTGCGGCGCGTCTTGGTATCTATACTTACAAAGGGTTGCTTGAGGATTTGAGTTTTAAAATTCTTTCTCCACGTCAGTATGAGAACCTTTTGGCCCAGCTAAAGGATTATCAGTTTAAGCGCGGGCGTTCCATGGAGGAGACCAAAAAAGAGCTGGACGATTTTTTGAAGGCCAATAATATTTCTGCCGTTGTGGATGGACGTATTAAGAATGTTTATAGTATTTATAAAAAACTGAAAATTAAGAATCATACGACGATCAGTGATATTCACGATATTTTTGCGATTCGCGTTATTTTGCCGACGAAACGATCTCCACGGGGTGAAGAGGCGGTTGATCATTTGTATGCCGTGCTTGGTTTGATTCACAGCAAATGGAGACCGATTCCGAACCGTTTTAAGGATTATGTGGCTATGCCGAAACCCAATGGTTATAAGAGTTTGCATACTGCGGTGCTTGGCCTTTCCATTGATTCGCCAAATCAGTCCACGGAGATTCAGATCCGCTCTCAAAAGATGCATGAGGAAGCTGAATATGGTGTTGCTTCTCATTGGCTGTATGAAGATATGAAAAAGGCACTCAACAGGTATCACACTGACCGTAACGCCAGACATGGCGTGATTTTGGAGACTGAACCGGCCAGAAACTATCTGCAGTGGATTGAGGCTTTGTCCAGTGTTCAGAAGGAGCTTCAAGAGGGAAAAGATTTTAGTGAATCGATGGGACTGGATGTGTTTAGTGACCGGATTTTTGTGCTCACTCCGCAGGGGCAGGTGAAAGATTTGCCGCTTGGTTCTACACCGCTGGATTTTGCTTATTCGGTTCATACTGATTTGGGGAACCGTTGTGTGCATGCAAGGGTGAATGGTGTGGTTGTGCCGCTTAATTATGAATTGAAAAACGGTGAAGTGGTGGAGATTGAAACGAACGCGAAGGCAAATCCAAAACTTCATTGGGTATCTTTTGTGAAAACTGTTTCGGCTAAAAATAAGATCAGGGCTTTTTTTAGGGGACTTGATAAAGACAGAAGTTTCCGTGATGGGAGAGAGCTGATCAATAAGCATTTGTTGAAACTCAAGAAACCTTTGCTTGATGATGATCTTTCGTTGTTCCGTTTTTATAACGGGAAAAGACTTTCTTATAAAGAGCGTGTGGGGCTTATTGAAGAGATTGGTAATGGGTCGGTCTTGCCGGCTCCGGTGGTGCGTAAAGCTTTGGGGCAGGCTGAAGTTAGACCGGTCGAGGCGTTGTCTGCGGATGAAACTTCTAAAGTTCTTTTACCCAAGATTCAGCAAAAAAGACGAGCGGGTGATAGTGCTTTAACTATTTCCGGTGAAACCGGAGTTCCGTATCGATTTGCTTCTTGTTGCAAACCAACAGATGCCGACGCCATTGTTGCCTATGTTACTCGCGGTCATGCCGTGACGGTTCATAAAGAGAGCTGTAAAGTTTTGCGACAGGCTGATCAGAGCCGTTTGATTGACGCGAACTGGGGCGGGCATGTGGATTATCATCGTTTTCCGGTGAAGGTGCGGTTGACGGCACAGGATCGTATTGGACTTATTCGTGATATTGCTGATGTTATTTCTTCGGCCAATATCAATATTTTAGATTTTGGGAAAGAGCAGCGTCTGGAGCGTGAGATTGAACGTGAGATGATTTTGGAAGTGATCAGTCAGGATCAGTTTCAGGATGTTTTGCAAAAACTTCGCCGGGTACGAAATATTGTGGGAGTTCAGCAGTCGGAGTCTTAGGCTCGGGGGGCGAGGATGTGGTGGGTGTTTATTTCTCGTTCCAGGAAGTTATGCAGGAAGAAATCTGTGAGTTTTTTGAGATGGTTTTCTTCGCTTAAGGTAAGCGCGAATTTTTCAATGGTCTCGTACGTTTGCTGGTGAAGATGATAGCCGAGTTTTGCGATAGTAAACGGAACGATGGCAACCTGCTTATGCGCTGTACTACAATCGTAACAGGTTATCTGCCCGCCTTCTTCCAGTGTAATATGGTCTGTTTCCAGCCATTTTCTTTGGCAAACGGTGCAGTGCGCGAAATCGGGCAGGACGCCGAGTTCGGCCAGGAGTTTGATTTTGAAAGATTCTACGGTGAGTGTGGTTTTGGTGGTTTTGCTGAGCTGTTCAAGTGTTGTGCGGATAAGTTCAAAGAGTCTTGTCCCGGTTTCTGTTGAGTAGGTGGTTTTTTGGACGATTTCAAGTAGGAGGAGCGCCATGACGGAACGTTCCAGGTCGTCGCGGATTTCTTTGTGGGTATTAACGGCCTGACATTGGGTAATGGTGAAATGAGGGCCGTTGCAATACAGCTGAATGCGGCAGATGTTGAGTGTGTCCAGGTGGCCGGTGAAATTGCTGTGAATTTTGCGGGCGCCTTTGGCTGTGGCTTGGATACGTCCAAGAGTCGGGGTGTACAGTGTTACACTGACATCGTGTTCGCCGCGCGGATGTTTTTTGAGGATGACGGCGTCTACCGTTAGATTTCTCATGCGTTAACCGTAAGTTTGCCTTTGAGATATTTTTCAACGGCTGAATAGCTGCTGATAATTGCCAGCATTACGCTGATGAAGAGTTCGCCCAGAATGATGCGGTCGAACTGAAGGCTTTGATAGTAGTCCCAGAGGTTGCTGTTTTCAATTTGGATCGAGTTGCTGAGGAAAGCCAAAATCATAAAACTGACCAGGATGGCGAAAACGCCGTAGAGTATTCCTTCAAAAATGAACGGCATGCGAATGAAATTTGGTGTGGCTCCCACCAGGCGCATGATGTGGATTTCGCTTCTGCGGGTGTAAATGGTGAGCTGAATGGCGTTTACCACTACCAGTGTTCCACCTAAAACGAAGACCAGTACCATCCAGAAAATGATCTGTCTGACGAATTTGCTGACGTTTCCTAAGTTTTTGGCGACTGCAGAAAGGATCAGGCTTTCGTTGCTGCTGCCCTGGGTTATGTAACTTTGCATGAGCGGTTTGTATTCAGGCTTTTCCAGAAGTGTTTGCACGTTGATGTGATCTTCGGCGCTGCTGGTTGTTATGCTGATGCTTGGGGGAAGGGGATTTTTGAGGTTGAATTTGCGTAAGAAGTCTGCGGTTTTTGGATGGGTTTTTCCTACAATTCCCAGAGCTTCATCTTTTGATGTGTATTTGACCTGTTTTACTCCATCTACCTGTTCAAGGGCTTCGGTGAGATGTTTGGCGTCATAAAAATCTATATCGTCACGCAGATAGATGACTATGTCTACGTGTTCACTGAGGGTTTGCAGCGCTTCGTTGCTGACAAACTGAATGGTGAGAATGATGTTGAATATGAAAATGATGACAGCCATCACCATAACGGTAGCGATGGAGAGTACTTTGTTGCGCCAAAAATTTGCGAGGCCGAGTTTGAGCCCACGACCGAACGCCACCAGTACGTTTCCTGTTGCATCCAAAGCTTTGAGTTTTTTCTGCTTTACCGGAGCTTTGAGTGTTTTAGGTTTTTCTTTGGTGTGCGCTGCTATTTTAGGCGCCGGTTTTTGTGGCAGATATTGGCTGTTCATATCGTTTTATTTTGGAAATTGCTGTTTCTACTTCACCTTTTTCCTGCAGGGAACGTTTGATGAGTGAAGATTTGTAAACTTGAGGGAAGAAAGCTTCTACGCGCTCTACTACGGCGTTGAGTTTGAGATCGATCAGTGTTTTTTCGAGTTTTTGGGTGAAAATGAACTGATCATATCCAAGGGCGATGACCGACGGACGATATTTTTTGAGTACTTTGTGTTTGTCGCCGTGGAACCCCAGGATTACTTTATCTGCAATGCCACTTTGTTTTACGGTGTGGGCGCGCTGGTTTTCGCTGTGAACCGGCATTTCGCCTTTGGTTTGGCGGACGGTGCGGTCACGGGCTATAACCACAAGCAGGTAATCTCCCAATTCCTTGGCTTTTTTCAGGTAATATTCGTGACCTTCGTGAAAGTAGTCAAAAGTTCCGAAAGCCATTACTATTTTTTTATTCTTTGGTTCAAACATGGTTACGACACGATTTTATCGGGTACAAGGAGGTTAATATAGATCAAAAACAGAAAAACGAGAAGTGCAATTGCGCCGATAATGTATCCTGCTACCTTTTTGTGATGTTCGTGTACGGCGGAATAGATGTTGGAAAGCCCGTACAAAAGCGCACTCATGGCGAAAGGTATATCCAGGATCCGATTCATGATGAAGCTGGTTGGCATCATGTAATTATTGCTTGCCATGAGGCCTGAAAAAATGTGCAAAATGCCAAGTACAATG
Source organism: Candidatus Peregrinibacteria bacterium (assembly GCA_020851415.1). Lineage (GTDB taxonomy): Bacteria > Patescibacteriota > Gracilibacteria > UBA1369 > UBA1369 > JADZCU01. Next base: position 36,634 of record JADZCU010000045.1, read on the forward strand.
AAGAAGACCAGAGATACCTTTCTGATGTTTTGAACCGTTGTAGTTAAGGGGTTTTCAGACAAAAGATTGTTCTACTTACAAAATCTTTCAAAGTATACGTTCCCAGCTCTTGAGGAGCAAGATGTTTCTCATGTAAACTGCCTTTGTAATTTCTACTTTTATGCTTTCAATTGAACAGATAAAACATATAGCTAAACTGGCTCGCCTGGGGGTGTCCGACGTGGAGGCGGAGAAGTTTTCTCAACAGTTAAGCAGCATTCTTGGATATGTGGAACTTTTGAATGAGGTTGATGTGAAAGATGTTTTGCCGACTTCACAGGTTACGGGCTTGCAGAATGTTATGCGTGAAGACACCGTGAAACCTTTCTGTACCAAGGAAGAACTTTTGGGGTGCACTGAACTTCCGGTGCAGTTGGATCAGATCAAAGTGAAACCAGTTATGAATCAGTAGTTTGAGGTTTTTTTATTTCTTGAGGCGCCACGGATGTGCGCTTGAATCGAATGTTATGTTGAATACTTTAACTCTTACAGAAGCCAGCCAGGGTTTGCGTGACAAGAAATTTTCTTCGGTTGAACTTACCAAGGCTTGTCTTGATCAGATTAAAAAACATAATGAGGCTATGAATGCTTTTGTTTTGGTGACTGAGGATTTGGCTTTGAAACAGGCTGAAGCTGCTGATGCTGTTTTGGCAAAAGGCGGTGCGCATGTTCTTGCGGGTATTCCTATGGGTTTGAAAGATATTTTTAATACCAAGGGTGTCCGCACCACTTGTTGTTCAAAGATTATTCGTGATTTTGTGCCGCCTTATAATGCGACTGTTGTTGATAAATTATCCGATGCCGGAATGGTTTTGCTTGGGAAACTGAATATGGATGAGTTTGCCTGTGGTGGTTCTACCGAACATTCTTGTTTTGGAGTAACAAAGAACCCATGGGATTTGGAACGTGTAGCCGGTGGGTCGTCCGGTGGATCTGCAGCGGCTGTTGCTGCTGACATGGCTTACTATACTTTGGGTACCGATACGGGTGGATCTATTCGCCAGCCGGCTTCATTGAGCGGTTGCGTGGGACTGAAAGTTACGTATGGCCGTGTGTCTCGCAGTGGTGTTACCGCCATGGCGTCTTCATGGGATACCATTGGTCCGTTTGGAAAAACTGTTCAGGATACGGCTACGGTTTTGCAGGCGATTGCTGGACATGATGGCCGTGATGCGACAACTCCGATGGTTGATGTTCCTGATTACAGCAAGAGTTTGGGACAGTCCGTGCAGGGTTTAAAGATTGGCGTGCCAAAAGAGTATTTTGGAGAGGGGACTGATCCGGAAGTTGAAAAGGCTGTTCGTGATGCTTTGAAAGAGTATGAAAAAATGGGCGCAACTATTCATGAAGTGAGTTTGCCTTATACCAAATATGCGATTGCGGTTTATTACGTGGCAATGCCGGCGGAACTTTCTGCGAATCTGGCTCGTTTTGATGGTATTCGTTTTGGTTCTAAGCCAAGTACCGAAGCTGATTCACTTTTGGATTATTATTTGAAAGTTCGCAGTGAAGGTTTTGGGGATGAGATTAAGCGTCGTATTATGATCGGAACGTATGTGTTATCTGCAGGTTATTACGATGCCTACTACCGAAAGGCTCAAAAGGTTCGAACGCTTATTATCCAGGATTTTGAAAACGCTTTTAAGAATGTGGATGTGATGATTACTCCGGTATCACCGTTCCCAGCATTTAAGATTGGCGAAAAGAAAGATGATCCACTCGCGATGTATTTGGCTGATGCACTCACTATTCCAGTGAGTTGCGCGGGCGTTCCCGCCATGAGTGTGCCTTGCGGGTTTAGTTCCGGTACTGCGACTGGCGGGAAGAAACTGCCAATCGGTATGCAAATTATCGGTCCTCAGTTTAGTGAGGATTTACTGTTCAAAGTTGGTTCTGCGTATGAGCAGGTGACTGAGTGGCATAAGATGAAACCAACGTTGTAAGCTTGATGAAAAAGCATCATCTACTTCGTCAAAGTCAGCAAAGCAGCTCAACGTACTTTGAGTACGTATCGCTTTACTTTGCTGACTTTTCCTCGTATCTGATACTTTTTGATCAAGCTTGAATTTTAGTTTTCTCTAAAAAAGACTGACCTGATCTTCGGCAGGAGCTTCTTCTTTTTTCTCGGTTTTTTTGAGACCGCCGACTTTGCGGATGGTCATTTCCGGGGCTTCTGCAGGGGCAGCGCCAAACGCTGGTGCGTTGGTGCCGAATGCAGACACTTTGGCGTTGGCAAAGTTCCAGATCATTTCGAAGAGGGCGCGTTGAGTGTTGGCGATTTCGACACTTTCGATAATCATGCCAATAAGTTCATCTTTGGTGGAGATGATGGAAACTTTGTTGTCGTAGATGTTGATTTCGTTGGTGAAATTGTATTGGTCTTTGGAGATCAATCTGATTTCGCGCATGGAGTCAGGGTCTTTTGCCTGGACGTTTTTTCCGTATTCATCGTCCAGTGCTATGCCGCGGAGTTGGATACCTTTTTCGATACGTTTTTGGACGTATTCTGTGTCGTATTCCGGCCAGGATTCACGGATAGCTTGTGAGTTGCAGTAGTTGAGAATTTCTGTGTTGCTGTTGAGAGTGTCTGAGTAAATTCGTTTGATGCCTTCCAACCCTTCAAAGTACTGAATTTTTGGGTGGCTGGTTTCACCGCGGAGTCTTTTGAGTTCCGGGAGCGCTTTTTCCAGTTCATCGGCGCGTTTTTTGAACTCTTCGGTTACCAGGGCGGGATCGGTAGCTGTGTAGTACTTGATATCACGTTTGATCATGAAGTTTACCAGACCTTTTTTGCCGAGTTTTTCTAAAATGTCGTAGGTGGAAACACGGTTGATTTTGGCTTTGCTGCCGATGGCTGATACCGGGCTGGAGCCAAGTTCCAGCGCTGCCAGATATACTTTTGCTTCTTTTGGTTGTAGCCCTAGTCCTTCGAGAATTTTGTGAATCATGGGGAAATTTTCATTAGGAAATTTCATGTCGGATGTACTGACAACACTATAACAGTTTCTAAAATTATCGGGCGGCTGTAGCGGGATTTTGTCAATTTATTTTTGCTGTCGGAAGTTTCGACAGTGGGTGATTTTGTTTGGGGGCTTTTATTTTTGTTGAGCCAAAAATTATTCTGTCATACTTTTCAACTTGAATTTTTGAGCTTTCAGTTGTGTTGCAATTTGGCTTCCGGCTGAGTAGGTTATCACTGTTTTTTCATAACAACTGTTGTATGTTTGGTGCACTGGGGGCGACTGTCCAACTTGAAGGATCTGATGGTAAGCTCAATTCTGCTGTAGATGGGAAATCTGTTGAATCACGTACTGCCGACAGGGTTGTTTCGGATGGTGTTGAATTACAGGTAAAAAATACGCTCGCGGGGCGGACTTCAGACATGGATGCAGCTTTGGCATTAGCTGCTGATGTTGGAAATGTGGACAAAACTACGCAGCGGGATGTTGTGTTTTCTCAGGTTGGTCTTTCGTTTACTCCCTGGACGTTTAAGGTTTTTGTGACTGAATTTGCTGCTTCGGTGGAGGCACTTTCAAGGCAGGATCAGATGGAGGTTGTTCGCAGACTTTTGCATCATACATATCTTCAACTTCCTGATATTAAGAACGCTTTTCCGGGGATTGAATGGAACGCGGAGTTGGCTCATTATCTGATTCAGCCCGGTTCTTTTTGGTCGATTTATTTGTATCCGCAGGAGTTTGGAGTGTTACCTGTGGAAGTTTTCCTGAAACTTTTGCAGTATAAAGGGCATGAAAGTTTGTATGCCGTTCGAAGATACGGCAAACTTTCAGCCGAGGATCAAGGGGTTTTTGATGCTGCTTTGAAAGAGGCGTCGGATTTAAAAACGCATACGGTTAAAGGCACGCTTTCACAAGAAGCTGCTCAATAGCCAGGCGGAGTTCGGAATTGTCGTTGGTGACGGTTTTGATGCGGCCGCTTTTGGTGTCGATGTCGATTTTGAGGAGGGTTTGGTACAGTTGTGTGAGCTTTTCGATTGAGAAGTTTTTACTTTGACTGAGCGCGTTGGTTACGACAAACGGATGTTCTTTTATTTTGGCGACCATTTGATCTTTGCTCAGGTTTTGGTTGTGAAGGGTTTTTACCTGGATAAGGATGCGGACATGGCGCACCAGCATAAAGAAAATCTGGAAAAGATCCTGATTACTGGCTAAGAGATTTTGCAGGGTTTTGAAAGCGAGTTTAATATTTTTTTGGCCGAGGTAATCTGTGAGTTTGAAAACTGAAGCGTCTACATTAGCGCTGGCGAGTTTTTCGATGGCCTCAGTAGTGATTTGTTTGCCGTTACTGTACAGGGTGAGCTTTTCGAGTTCGTGGCTCATTTGCCAGAGATCAGGGCCGACAGTTTCGGCCAGAAGTCCGGCTTCTCGACTGGAAATTGAGCCACCTTTTGCTTGTGTGGTTTTGGTAATCCATTGGACGAGTTCGAATTTTTCCAGATCCGGAAACTCAATTGCTTGTCCGATTTTGTTGAGACGTTTGTAGATGGCGGTACGGCCGTCCGGTTTTCCTCGTTCCAGGAAAACGACCACGTTGTAGTCGGGAATTTCTTCCAGCATATCTGCAACTTCCTGAAGATCTGCTGTTGCTGCGTCTGCCAAAAAATCACGAATGACGATCAGTTTTTTTTCACTGAGAAAGGGAACGGTGGAGATCGCTTCCTGAAAATTGCTGGCGGTGAAATCTTCTCCCTGGAAAGTTTGCATGTTTAAATCACCGTATTTTTTGATAAATTCATCGGTCCAGTGTTTGATTTTATGCTGGGCTGAGAAGTGATCCGATCCGTGGAAAAGGTAGAGCGCTTTTTTGGCTTTGGCGGTGGGCATGGGTTTTTAGAAGTTGTGGTTTTTAAAGTAGCATATTTAGTTTTTCTTGACGATTATTTATGTGCGAATGGCTTAATAAAGACCTAAAATAGCCATAAAAGTCTGCACGTGCAGACTTTTGAATTTAAAAATATTTCCTGATATTGCAAATTTATAAAGAAAACCCCGTTTGTGGCGGGGTTTTCTTGGTTTGTGGTTGCGGAGCTAGGACACCTGTTTTGTTTTTGTACGACGGTTGCCCGTTGGAACTTGTTTTAGCGTGCTACATCACTTTGGGTGACCGTTAAGATGTCGCGGAGGCCTGGCGGGGTGTTCAAGATAACACGTTCATCGAAACGAATTACTATTCCGGCTTCTTCCTGGGCAGGATCGCCTGCATAGAGGCGGCTGAGGAAGAGTGGTTCGATGTCGCCGTAGACTGAACCGAAGATTTCGAGTCTGTTGTCGTATGTTTTGGCGCTGTCACCTGTGTTGCCAGGGGATCCTGGGTAGAGGTGGCCTTTGTCGCCTTGACCTTGAACGAAGAATACTCCGGACATTTCTGTGACTGATGGGTCTACGTAGACGTTACCGCCGAGAACGATGAAGGCGAGAGACGCTGTATCTGTTACGTTACATACTCCTCCGTTTTTGTTGCATGTTCCGTACTTGATGTTGTTTTTGATGATCAGGTCGCCGTCTTCAACGATGATGGTTTTTGCTCCTTCACCGTCTGAGAGTGTGTAGTCTTGGTCTACTGTGAGGCTGCCTTTGACGCGGAGTACCTCAAGGTCCGGATTTGCGCCGGCAAGAGCTGCGAGCGATGTTGAAATGGTTGATGTTGGTTTCCAGCGTGAAATGCGGGTTTTGTTTTCTTCGATGCTGTTCACGATAGTTGTTTTTTTCCATTGTTCACCCGGTTGGAGTTTTACCTCACAAATCTGGCTTGAAAGGTTTTCCGATACACCTTGGCCATAGAATGGTTTGAGTGCAGGATCCAAACTTCCGGTTTGTCCTTCTGTACAGATTTCGTGACTGATGGAAACGATTTCTGTTGGGATACCGGTACTTGGTGTGTTTGGTGGTGGAGGTGGTGCTGGAGTGAGAATTACACCGGTTGTGCTCTTGTATTTAGAACATTTGCGGATATCTACACCTGCATCCAGATCTTTTTCCAGATATACGTCGCCGGCAGCACGAGTGAGGATGTACTGACAGAAGAGTTGTACTGTAGATGAACTGAAGAGTGGGTTGTCGGATTCAAGGAGTACTTCATCGTTTTCGTCTACTACTTTGTACTGAGCGCGAGCAACGTTGACGAACTTTTCCTGACAGATTTTTCCTTCTTTACAGCTGGCTTCTGTGAGTACAGGAGCTACTTTACCCTTGTATGTGATGGTAACCGGATTGCTTACTTTTACGAGTTCAATGCCGTTTAAGTCGGGACCGTTGTAGCAGTGTTCTTTGTCTGCATCATCAGCGAGTGAAGTACATTCTGGAAGATCACCGTAACCTGCTTCTGAAATGTTTAAGCTGTCGTCGTAAGTAATTTCTCCGCCCGGTTGTGCGCCATCTTCACCGTAGGTAATGCCCGGGATGCCCTGGTCGATAGTATCGGTGATGAAGGCGATAGTGTTTGGTTCAGATGGTGTGAATACGAGTTTGTATTCTACAGATGTTTCTGTTGTGGCTACGCTTACTACTTTACGGTAGTCTTTGCCGATACGTCGGACATATTTTTCCAGAGTTGGAGGACGTTTGCCGGTATTGCGGTCGTCGTCACGGCAGGCTGCGTTGTTTGGTTCGTCTGTCGCATAGAGGTCGTACTCTGTGTTTGCCGGTACTTCTACACAACCTGGAACGTATTTAGTTTTTGTTTGGTTGCCGTATTCAATAGTGAAGCGACCGTTTTTGTCGATGTATTCATTGTTTGAGTCGACACAGATTTCGAAGTTGCCGTTTGGTAACTGTTTTTCTGTTGTGTCGAAGTATTCACATTTTTCGTTTTCGTTTGGTTTCTTGAATTTGTGAAGATCTTTACATATTCCCAGGCTGCTATCCGGAATGCCTGTAATTGAGAGTACTTTTACTCCGGCTTCTGAATTGTCGGCATCGTTTGCTTCAAATCTTGTGAAGAAGTTTTTGCCGAAAGATTCTTGCTGGTTTGAGCTTGTTTCTGCCGGAGAGAAGTTGTCGAAGTTTCCGTCACCACTCCATTGAACTGTTGTTTCATGTGGGAGGCCGTCGTCGTTACCAATCAATACTGTGGCGTGAAGATTTGTTGTTCCATCTTCATCGAGTTTGTTTGGATCGAGTACGAGACCTGCACAGTATGGTTCGTCGTTGTCAGGTGCGTCACTTTCGGTTATTTCACCCTTACAGATGGCTTTATTGCCATTGTTTGGCTCGGCTTCAAAGCTGCCTGATCCTGTGCCGTCCGGACTTGCGTTGTAGTAGTAGTCACAAACGTATGGGGCAGAGAAACTTGTATTGGCTGAATGCGGGTCTGATGGAATTGGACATGTTCCCGGGAAGAACGCGTTGGCGAAGTCGCTGGTTGGGCCTGTTGTGAACCAGCCGTCACCGTTTTCTGACCAGTGAATATTTGATGGTTTGGTTCCATCTGTGTTTTCCGGGTCGGCTTTAATGAGTACACTTCCGCCTGCCGGTACATCGATTGATGAACCAGGAGTTGCATTGAGTGCTTTACATTCGTTGTCCGGAGGAGTGTCAGTGATGGTTGTGCCGTTCTGACAAATTGGAGAGTTATCAACACCTACCGGGACGCTGGTAACTTTTACGTTTACTGAAGCTGTGTCGGATGATGTGTTATAAGTGTTGGTGAAATTTGTACTGCTTGAGTGCGTTTGTGTTGTTCCACTTGAGAATGTACCGCTACCAACCTGAGACCAGGTTACTCCTGTGTTGTAACTGTTGCCGTCAGAGTAGGTAACTGTGGCACTTAAAGGTGTTGAACCCGGAGCTGTTAAGCCTGAAGGTGACAGAGTAATACCAGTACAGTATGGGTTTCCACCTGGTGGATTTTTTACTTTTACGCCGGCTGCACATTTTACCGAATTGGCTGCGCCTGTGATGGCTGTAACTTTCGCTGTTACTTCACCGGTATTTGCCGCTGTGTTATATGAGTTGGTGAAATTTGTACTGCTTGAGTGTGTTTGTGTTGTTCCACCGGAGAATGTACCACTGCCAACCTGAGACCAGGTTATTGTTGTGTTGTAGCTGTTACCGTCGTCGAATGTAACAGTTGCCGTGTAGTTGGTTGTACCTGGGGCGTTTACTGTTGCAGGAGTTAAAGTGATGTCTTCACAAACTGCGTCTGGTGGCGGTGGAGTTGTTGGTTTCCATACTGTTGTTACTGTACCGATTGGTACCCAGTAGTATTTTGCTGTTGTGTTTACCGGATCACCGTATGGTCCTGGTGATGAATTGTTATATACTTCCGGATTGCTGGCGTAATCTACCGCACACCAACCGTTGCTTGGATTGCTCAAATTTGGTTTATCAGGACAACTTGGAGACAGGTTATAGTTGTTTTTATTTCCTGTATAAAGTACTGCGTCACGAATCAGTACTCGTGATGTTGTTGTTCCTGTCCAGATTTTTGCCGGACTTTTATCATTTGCTTTGAGATATACGTTCATACCTTCCTCTGAATCCATTACTCCATTGGTGTTTGCCGGGAAGGAACGGTTGATATCTGTGCTTGTATTGAATGGGAAAATTTGTGGTGAGTCGCCGATATCTACTCCCGGGTTTTCACCTGATTCCCAAGGTTTTTTTGACCCGTCTACTGTACCAAAATCCCAGCGTAAAATTACTTTTCCACCGGAATTTGTTCTGGTGAGTTTGATTCCACCAAAGTGGTTTGGATCGTTATCTGTGGCACCATCTACACAATTTAAGAAATTGTCGTATGTTGTGCCTGATTGGCCACCGAAGACAGGACATTGTAATTCTCCCAAATCGGTATTGTTTACTGCATCGCTTTGGACTGTGATTTCAAAAGCTGCGATATAGGATTTGTAGTAAAAATTGTCTTGAACGGAATTGTTGTAATAAAAATGACGGTGACGTGTCCATGGACCGTGAATGTTATCGTCTATAGCAGCCTGTTGGACTGTGTAAACGTTCTGAGCATCACTGTCAGATATTGGATTGTGTGGACCAGGGTATGGAGCATGCGTTTTACATGCGCTCTCGCTGAAATATTTAAGATATATGCTGGTATCACCCGCTGCATATACCCCACTTGGATTGAACGGATTGAGCATTTCCGTACAGTCAGGGCCGATTGCTCCGCCGACTGCGGCTGATGCCATCTGTCCGCCCAAACTTGCTGCCACTAAACTGGCAGTGAGCAAAAGATGTAGTGTTTTGTTTTTCATGGTGTCAAAAATTAAATATCAGCGGGAGTGGCACCGGCAGCCTGCAAATCTGTTGAAATTACGGCCGGTGGTGTGTTGGTATCACCAGGAAGTGAACCATTTTGTTTTGTTACCTGGTTCATTGAATTCAAACTGACCAGAAGCACGAGAACTACTACTGCAACGATGGCAAATTTGAATCCAAGATTGTTTTGTTTTTTGTTTTTATGTGTAGTCATAGTGGATTAATTTTTAAATATCGTCTGGAGTAGCTCCACCGCCAGGGGTTGGAGTTGTATCAACTTTACCCGGTGGTACTTTTGGTGTTTCACCTTCCGGCATGTCTCCGGTTGTGCTTCCTTCAGCAGCTGGTGCTGGTTCTTCTTTTGGTGGATTTTCACCCGGTGGTTTCTTTGGTGGGGGGATATCATCTTTCTTTCCAACATCAATCGTAACAACACCTGCGATACCAAAGCTGATAAAGCGGGTAACTGTTTCCGGTGATACTGTGGCTACGGACTCTTTGCCGCCGGCAACAACCATGCCTTCGCCGGGTTTGATGCGGGCGAAGATTTGGAGACCTTCGTTGACACCGAACGATGCGTTTCCACAACGTGCGTGTGCTGCGTCTGCAACTTTTGTATCAAGACGGAATTCGAATGAGTTGCCGTTTTCAGCTGTGTAGATGAATACGTTTCCTCCTTTTAACTGTGTTTCACGAATACTGAGGAGTATTTTTTTGAATTCATCGTATCCTTTGTTTCCTTCAACTTTTTCACCCTTTAATGCTTTTTCCATACCTTCAACGGCCTGGTTTGCCATACTGTCACCCAGTACGAACCACATACCCGGCATTGAGATAAGTTTTTTAGCGAGAGGGGATTCCATCATGGCCTTGTCGCTCTTGCGATCAAGGGGACTTTCGAGTTCCAGGATTACTTTGGCCAGATCACCTTCGATTCCAGGTTTTGTAAGGTCTACTTCGCTTAAACCAAGTACACCATATTTATCTTGTGAAATGTAACCTGGTACTCCACGAAGACCTGTACCGATAGCACCTGCAACTGAACTGAAGAGCCAGTTTGGACCAAGTTGTTTTCCCGGTTTACCAAGTTCTTCATCTTTTACATTGGTGCGAAGACGTTTTATAAGGTAATCAACGAGTTGCTCTGGAGTGCTTGTGAAAGTGAAGCCTCTGTCTGTGAGCTCTTTTACCTTGTTACGGAAGAATGGTAGAAGGACTGCATTTTTTGACCATTCAAGGTTTGATTCAAAGCGGGCGCGTTTGTCGCCAGCTTTTTCTAATTCGCTGAAACTCAAATCCATGAGCTCTGACATTACAAAGTTCATTTGAAGGTCGGAGAGTGCTGCACCAACTCCAACTGGCGCTTTTTCTTTTGCGTCTTTTTGAATGAGTTCTGCAAGTTTGCGTCTCTTTTCGTTTACTACTTCTTCACTGTCTGTTGGCTTCACTGTTGTGAGTTCTTTGTATTGGGTTAAACGGCGAGGTAAGAACTTGGAACTGAAACTTTTGAGTTCTTTTACTTTTTCTGGAGTGAGATCCGGTTCTGGATCTTTTACGAATGGAAGCTTGTTAATACGATCTTCATAAGCTTTCCATTTTGTTTCATCGAAGCCAGATACTTTTTCGGTAAAGGCTTCAAAATTTGCCTTGAATTTCTCGTAGGCTGCTGCGTCCATTACGTTGCCGTTTGCGGCGTTTGGGGCGCTGATAATTTCCCATTCTTTTCCGGCCTTACGGTAGAGATAAGCTCCGGACTGTTCTACTTCGCCACTGATTTCGCTGCGTGAGCGTTTTGGCGTGTCTGTGAGCGTAATGATAGTATTTTGGTAGAAACCTTTCTTTGGGAATGGTGTGAAAAACTCTTCACGAGTGATGAAAAGTTCTGGGTTAGCTCCTGGAGCTACATAGACTTTTCCATCTTTCAAAATCAGGCCTTTCTTTTCCATGCCTGGGTCCATGTATATTTCCAGGTTCCCAAGTGCGCCAAATATTTGGAGTTCAAGAAGTCCCGAACCGTCTGGTACCAATTTCATGTCATATGGTTTGAGAGCTTCGTTATATTTTTCAACGCTTGGTTTATCTTTGAATGGTGCAAGATCAACTTGCTGAGTGCTTTTGCGGACAGCAATATTACCTTGAGCGTCAACAATTACGTCGCCACTTTGACCAGCTTTTGCTTCTTTGTATACAGCGTTTCCTTCCGGATGCTTCTTTTTAACATCTTCCATAATGAGACGTTGTGCTTCAGCTTCGGAAACTTTATCCATCTCTTTTGAAGATGCAGAAGGACGACGATATACGTACGTTGTTTTATCAACAGTAAATGTGAGATAAGGTCCAACCCATGGGACTGGAACTCCACCAATCATGGCAAATCCTGCAGCAATGCCAAATCCTGAAACGATTGGATTTGAATTTTGTTCTGCGGCTTTACCGGAGATGCTTGATCTATGAGCTTCATAGAGATCGAGTACTACTTGTTTTTGATCTTCGAGTTTTGGAAATTCTGCAGCTGCAGAACGATAATATGCTCCAATCTTCGGATTGTTGATAATGAGCATGTATTTCTTATCTGGATCTTTTTCTTTATCGATTTCTGCTGGATCAAATCCACCAATCTCTTTTTCAAGATTTTGATGTGCTGCTTCGAAATTTTTGGCAAAACCAATACCACCTCCGGCACCGGCAACCAATACACCAACGCTTCCACCGACAAAGGCTTTCATGTCCCATGCGTCAGAAATTGGCCATGTAACATCTACTGCTGCACCAATGCTTGGTCCTGTAAGACCAATGCCCGGGCCGACTGATACGCCGATTTCTGTACGTTTTTTTTCACCCAATTTCCAACCTTTGCGAATGGCGATTCCAAGCATAGGTTGTGGATGATCGGCGATACTATCTACACCGATACCAACCATTAACGTGAATCCGTCGCCAAGATCTACGCCAGTTCCCAGCCCAAGGCCGATAGCCTGGTTGACCGGTTTTGTAGTATCTACTTTAATTGCGAGACCTCCAAGGAAGATACTTTCAATTTTCTTTACGTTTTCTTTTGGATATCCTTGAGCAATGGCAGCTTCTTGAGCTTTGCGGATCATGGGGTTCATTGAGAGTTTTGACTCAATGCCTTCAGAGCCTTCCACAAGGCCTTTTTCTTCGTCACGTGAATCAAAATAGTAACCCATTTTGATGAGATCTTTACGATCTTCAACGAGCTCTTTGTATTGAGGAACATCCTCAGGTTTTGCTTCGAGATCGGCAAAGTTATTGATTTTTAATTTTTCAAAAGCGCTTTCTACAGCACCGGTAAGCATTGGAGCAAGTCGCGCAGCGTATGCTTCATTACCTTCACCGGCATCTTGTGCGGGAAGTACTACCGGGTTATCTGGACTGTATTTGTTTAAGAAAGCCACAACCTCTTTTGGGTTGTTTTTCCAAGCGATTAAACGCTTGAGGGATTTTCTCATTAAACGGTTAAACTCTTTGACGGTCTCGGCTTCACTGATGCGTTCAATGCCATCAAGTTCGCCAGTTTCGTTTGTATATTTATTGAGACGACTTCTGAGTCTTACGACAGGAGCATTTGCATCAAAGTATTGATTAAATCTGCTGACCGCATCTTTTTCCTGTTCTGTTCCTGCGACAACATCTTCCCAAGAAAATTTACGACTACCTGGATTTTCCTTTGCCCATTTTTCCTGGTCTGCATCTTTGAATACAGCTTCCATGACTTCAACACTGCGTTTAGTTCCGGGAGCCATTTGTGAAGCTTCTCTTAAGGCAGCTCCTTGATCAACTTTGAACTCTTTGACTTCAAGCTGACCGAGCGCTTCCAGGAGTTGTGCACCTTCGAAAAGTACGTAGTTTAAATAACCAACATTACTTGAAGCTAAGCGGTATGCATCCCAGGCTTTATAGTCTGGATCATCTTTTACTGCGCTTAATGCTTCGGTTGCGGCAACGTACTGTTTTGCCTGATCTTTTGTAAGGAGAGCAAATTCATCCAGACCTTGTGCTCTTGCCAGGCGCATTTTTTCTTCCACAACCAGAATAACTTCTGTTTGTTTCAAAATTCCATCGCCTTTTTTGGCTTCAAAAGCTTTCATGCCAGCTTCGTTCTTCTTCATGATGCTGGAATATTTTTCCAGGTCAGAAGTAAAATCACTGTATGAACCAACTTGGTCAGCTCCACCTAATGGATTGGTTTTTCGGTAGATGCCAAGATAGTTCACGATATCTTCAAAATCCACTTCTTTGTTGCTGTATTCCTGAATTAATCCGCGAATTTTTTCACGTGCATTTCCTTCAGTGACTCCAGCTTCTGCAAAAAGGGGATGTTTGAGTACACCAATGAGTTTATTTAAACCCACTAATTCACTGTTGGTATCGCCGTTCCAAGCTTTGCGGAATGCTTCATCGTCATCGACCACCTCCAGAAGACTGGCACGGAGTGTCACTTTATTTTTCATGTATTTATCCAGATCTGCTCGCATAGCTTTTTCTGCACCTTCACGATTTTTTTTGAATTTTTCTGAATATGCTTTCGCACGGTCGGAGTATTTTTTCTCTGCCACTTCTGCTGCACTTGGGGCGCCTGCTTCTGCTGGTGTTGGAACTACAAAGTATACGGTATTTAGAGACTGATATTTCTTTAAAAGCTCAATATATTTTTCTGCTGTAATACCTGTACTTTTGATTGCCGGTAACTGTAAAGCTTCATCGGCAAGAGCTTCATATGTGTCACCAGGTTTGAGAACACGCTTTTCAAGGTATGTTCTGCTTGGGGCTTCCGCCATTGCTTCAGCTTTCCATCGAGGAAGGACTGTGTAGTTATTGTAAATTTTGGCGCGTTCACCACCCTTGTAAAAATATTGACCTTTGGCTGCGTCAAATTTAGCAACACGTGGGTTGCCACCCGGAGCTTTGATAACGATTTCATCTCCGTTTTTCTGATTTGGGAAAAGGTCGCCAAGTTTTACTTTCATTTCTGCTTTGTAATCAACTTTTCCTTTATCATCTACGAAACTGATTTTTCCCGTGTCAGGGTTGTAATATTTTTTCTGTACGGCCGCTTCTTTTTTCTCTGGAGCCGCTTTGTAGGCAACCTCCGGAGCTTTTGCTTTGGTCTCAACCAAACTTCGTTTTACCCAGCCACGATCCGTTCCACCCTTTTTGTTGATTTCAACATACAAATACTCATCATTGCCAACTTTACGAATTTTATCGCTGACAACTTTGAGCTTGTCTCCAGCCTTAAATTCGCGGAGCATAAGACCTGTTTTGCCGTGGTATAAAACTCCTTCCATTTTTGCATCACGTTCTGTGAGTTCGGCTTTTTCTTCTGAATAGTCTGCTTTTTTTGTCCATTCACTTTCAGTTTTTACTGATTCATTTCCTTTGAGAAGGGTTGAAAGTTCAATCCAACCGGATCTTTTCCCGTCCAAATCTCTAAATACTCCAACGATGTCAGCCTCTATATAGACAAATTTCGCCATGGTTCCACTTTCGTTTGGAGCCTGGACTACATATGGTGAAAGAATTGTTGCAGCCACTTTTTGGATATTTTCGTTGGTCATAGTTAACTTACCGCTTTCTCCATAGAGAATGGCAAGTCTGTCCATAGCACGACTCATACGTACTCTTGCTTTTGTTCCAGCTTCAACTTTTTCGGCTGAAAGATTAATTTGTTCTTTTTTTAATTTGGGAAATGATTTGAGAAACTGGCCAAGGACTTCCTTTGATGGGTCTTCTTTTGGTGCTTCATCTTTTTTAGCCGGCGCTTCCTTTTTTGCGTCGTCCGGTTTTTTTTCTGGTGCGCCAGGTTTTTGCGGGCCCTGGTCGATTGCTACGCCTTTTGGTTTGAGTTGAGCTACTTCAGGAAGGTTTCCGTCTTTATTGCTGAATACAAACTTTCCCTCTTTATTGATTGTGACATTTTCAACTTTTTGTGATGCCAAAAATTCCCAGAAGGATTTAACATCACCTTTTGGGTCTGATTTTTTTACCGCTTCGTCGATCGCTTGTTCCATTTCCATGGCAAACAGTTCCTGCTTTTTTTTGCCGGTATAGACTTTTTTTGCGATTTCTTCGAGATTTTTTTTATGATCTTTATCAAATTTTACCCCTTTATCTTTGCCACCGTTGAGGATTTTATCAATCTCTTCAAAAGTTTTGTCTTTTTCCTTATCTCCAGTTGGCTCTTCTGCTTGAACTTCAGGGCCTCCTTTTTTGAAGGTTAGGCGATTTTGAACTGCAAAGCTGTGATACAAGTCTGTTTTGCAGACGAGCAGTTTGTTAGTTGATTCGAACATATGTGTGGGGTTTTAATTTTTATTTTTTATAATTAAGCTTGAGTAGAAGCATTGCCCTGAATTTCGGCAAGCAATGCCATAAGATCACTTTTGGTTTTTGATATTTCTTTTTGACGTTCTTCACGTAATGTTTCGTGTAAATTGCTTTCTGCGCGGATTTCAATTGGCTTCAAAAATTGAGCGATACTGATTTCTTTTTCGCCTTTTACTCCTGCAAAAAATCGAAGAATACCCTCGATTATTGCACTGGTTTGGCAAAGATTCTCTCTCAAGTATTTCCACAGAGATTCCATATTTTGGCCTTCTTTCAAATGGGCTTCGAGCGATGCTTTAATTTTTTGGCCGTAGCGCTCTTGTTCGGCTTTATTGCCCGGATAGGCTTCCTGAGCCAGCATTTGAATGTTTTTCTCGGGATTTGGTGAAAAACGGGTCTCCGCATTTAACGGTTCTTCCATGCGCTCTTTCCTTTCCATGGCTTTTTCGGCCAGACTTTTATCAGCTGATTCAAGTTTTGCCGCGCCTCCATTAAGGTAGACAAAACGTTTATTCTCAGCTGTTTTTAGAATTCCGGATTCTGATTGAATTGGCGAGTGGAGGTGAGTCATGGTCGTTTTGGTTTTTATTTTGGGTTTTGAAAATCTTTAAATTATAGCAAAAATGGCAATAAAGGTCAAACTTGCCCCTTGGGACGGTCTCCAGTAGATTGTTCGTAACTCTAATGGATTTTTTATGCGTTTGCCGGTTCTGGTTGTAAATTTCAAAACTTATCCTTCAGCAACAGGGAAAAATGCTGTTGAATTAGCCAAAATTCATCAAAAAATGGCTGAGAAAACTGGTATAAGTATTGCACTGGCGGTTCAGGCGGTTGATTTGCGATTTGTGACTGAAAATGTTGATCTTCCGGTTTTTGCCCAGCATTTTGACGTGGCTGAACAGGGAGCGTTTACCGGTTATGTTTCACCATACAGTTTAAAAGATGCTGGAGCTTATGGTTCTTTGTTAAATCATGCAGAGCGAAAGTTGCCCGTTGATGTTTTGCAGAGCTCTATTGATCTGGCCCGCAGTCAGGGACTTTTTACCATTGTTTGTGCCGAATCGGTTTTTGCGTCAAAAGCGGTTTCGGAGCTTAGTCCTGACCTTGTAGCTTTTGAGCCTCCTGAGCTTATTGGTGGAGATGTTTCCGTGAGTAATGCTCAGCCGCAGCTTATCCAGGATGCCGTGGCAATGATGGGAAAGGGGAAAGTACTGGTTGGAGCAGGGATAAAAACCGCTGAAGATGTAAAATTAGCGTTGAAATTTGGTGCTGCCGGGGTGCTTGTTTCTTCTGTAGTTACCAGAGCGCACGATCCTGAAAAAGCTCTTGAGGAACTGCTGAAAGGCTTTCTTTAGGAAGGTGTTAGAGTAAGTATTGTCGTGCTTTGCAAGGCTGGTTCGTTGTGAAGATTTTTGCAGTGGCGTATACTGTTTTTTGAGATACTTTTTTATTTATAAAAAACTATGCAAGTTCAGATTTTTGATCGCAACATCACTTTGAGTGACGATCAGACAGATTACATTCGTGAGAAAATTTTTGCTTTAAAAGATTATGGTCATGAAGTTGACGATGAATCTACTGTTGTTCGAGTAGATGTTGAATCCAACAAGATGAAAACTTCCAACAAAAATATTACCGTTCAGGTAACAATGTTTATTCCGCACGCAGTTATTCGCTCTGAAGTTTATGCGACAACTGTTGAGGAAGGTTTGGATCTTTCCGTAGGCAAACTCAAAAAACAGTTGGAGCGCTATAAGGGTAAACGTCATCGTCGTGATAAGTCCGGTAAATGGATTCCTTCTTCGACTCTGGAAGAGATTAGTGCTACGACCGGTGTTACCGAAGAGGTTTCCCAGATTTCCAAGCGTAAATCCATGGTTGAACTTGAACCTATGCATGAAGAAGAGGCTATTGAGCAGCTGGAACTTTTGGGTCATAGTTTTTATGCTTTCATTAACTCTGAAAATGGTCGTTTTGATGTAGTGTACCGCCGTGATGATGGTTCTTACGGTTTACTGGATTTTGCCCAGAAGCAGTAAGAATTTTGGATGAATTTGAAAGAGAGCCTTAGATTCTCAGGCTCTCTTTTTTGCATTTAAATGATAACGGCTGAATCCCGGTTTTATTCTTTTTCAGGATTTGGGGCTTGATCTTGGATGGCCATGGGAGCTGCCGGTATTGTTTGACGGTTTCGTATTGCTTCCTTTTCTATGGCAATGGCAGAAGGAATCTCCGGTTGGGTTTGTCTCATGTCTTCTACTGGTGTCATTTGATTCATTACACTCATGTGGGTTTCCAGTACGCGGGCAACCAATCTGAGTTCTTGCGACACTGCCGAAGAGGTAGAGCCGTTTTTATGATAACGCTCGCGTTCCTGCATGATATTGAAAACCAAATGACTGAGTTGATGTACAATTGCGGCATCGTCCATTGTCGGGTTTTCTTCAATAACTTTTTCCATGAAGAGCTGAATTGGTAGCCTTGCAGCTTGAGGCAGGCTTTCTTCATTGATTTTTTTGAGTGCATCTTTGACGATATTTTTTTTTCGACTGAGTTGCCCGATGATGGTGATGTATGTGGCTATTTCCGTATCTGACGGCATAGGATCAGTGCCGGATATGAAGTTGAGCACCATCGGTCTCAGATTTCCTTTTAGTTCCGGGGATAAAGTTTCCCATTCGGAGAAATGTTGTAGATAGAAATCCAGGTACTCCGATTTGACAGCTGCCTGTTCTAAATATTTTCGGTTAACGTTTAACCATTCACGTTTATTTATGGCTAAAAGATGCTGGTATTGCGCGTACAGGGCGATGTCAGATACCTCGGAATTTTCTCTTTCTGTGAAAATAAATAAATTTCTTACAAATTTTTCCTGCTCGGTTGGTTCCAATTGATCGTATTCTTCAAACTGTTCGAGCCATGTTCTTAACATTTCTGCCGTGATTTTTATCGGCTCGACGTTTGCCGCCGGATTTTCTTCCGTACTAAAATACGGGTCCTGTTCGGGGTTAAAAAATCCACCTTCATTTTGGTCGAATTCCACATCTGCCAGTTGCGGTATTGCCGGTACAACCGCAGCAAATCTGCCGCTCGTGGAGCTGCGCATTGCCGGGGGGAGTGTGGATCTGATCGGTTGGTACGGTTGCTTTGCTACGAGTGCCAGTCTTGGCCCTTCATTACCCATAAAGTTTTGTTTAGTTTTTCTGGAATATTTTTGAACTTTGTGATTATATCAGTTTTGTTACTGATATAAAAATTTTTTGATGAAGAAGATTGCAACTGTAAATGGTGTGGTGGTGAAGGGTGTTTTAATGGGGAAAAAAATCGGGTTTCCTACTATTAATGTAGATTTTATCGAAGCGAATATTGGTTTTGGTGTATATGCCAGTTTGGTGGAAACGCCACTTGGGGTATATAAAGGCGCGTTACATTTTGGACCACGTGCTGTACTTGGTATTACCGAACCGTGTTTGGAAGTACACTTGCTGGATTTCTCCGGAGATTTGTATGGAGAAAAAGTTGTTGTCCACATTTACGATAAGATTCGAGATACACAAGCTTTCGATTCTCTGGATAGTTTAAAACGCCAGATACGACTTGATGTTGAAAGTGTTAGAAGCGCAGAACTTGTGTTATAATATTTCTATGCTGCAATTTTTAAAGGATAAAATTTCACCAACAAATCCGCTCCGTCTTTTTTATCATAAGATGATGGCAGTTTTTGCCAGCATTTATTATCGCTTTCCTTCTCGTTATTTAACGGTTGTTGGAGTAACTGGTACCAAAGGTAAGACAACGACGACTAATTTAATTGCGTCTGTTTTGCAGGAGGCCGGATATAAAGTTGGTATGACATCGACTATCTTGTTTCAGATTGGTGATTTGAAATGGACCAATACAACCAAGCAGACGACGCTCGGACCATTTTTTCTGCAGAAAATGTTGCGACAAATGGTGAATGAACGTTGTACACATGCGGTAATTGAGGTCTCGTCACATTCACTTTTGCAAAACCGGGTGTGGGGTGTGAACTTTGATATGGCGGTGTTTACAAACATTGGTGAGGATCATTTGGATTACCACGGCGGATTTGATAATTATCTTCGTGCCAAAGGTTTGCTTTTTTCTAAACTGAATCGTTCACAACGTAAATCACGTATACCAAAAATTTCAATTCTGAATAAAGATGATTCAAACTTTAATTTCTTTGATCAGTTTTTGGCGGATAAAAAATATACCTATGGTATGAACAGCGGTACATGTTTTGCAACCGACCTTGAAGTTTTGCCTACTGGATCAAATTTTGTTTTGCATATTCCCAATGATCAGGTAGCTGTAAATTTGAAACTTCCGGGTGCTTTTAATGTTTATAACGCTGTTGCTGCTGCGACTGTTGGTTTAGCCAATAATGTTAATGTTTCAGTTTTAAAGTCGGCGTTGGAAAAATCTTCGGCAATTCCGGGACGTTTTGAAAGTATTGATTGCGGACAGAAGTTTCACGTCATTGTTGATTATGCTCATACAACAGAATCTCTGGAAAATTTACTTTCCTTATATAAAGGTTTAACAAAAGGAAAATTGTATCTGGTTTTTGGAGCTACAGGTGGCGGACGTGATAAAGGGAAACGTCCAAAGATGGGTGCTGCAGCCGATAAATACGCCGATATGATTATTGTGACCGATGATGATCCTTATTCTGAAAATGAATGGGACATTGTTGAAGATATTTCTGCAGGTATTAAACGTAAAGAAGGTGAAGGGTTTTGGAAAATTCCTCATCGTGAGGAGGCTATTAAAATGGCCTTATCTTTGGCTCAACCGGGAGACACTGTTTTGATTGCCGGTAAGGGAGCTGAAGAGATTCAGATGATTCACGGCAAAGCAATTCCGTGGGATGACCGATCTGCTGTTCGCAGTTTGCTGGCACGGGATTTGAAGGTTGAACTGAAATAAGTTTCTTATAACCAGCGGCGTACTTTCTTTTTATAGTCGTGGTATTTTTCGCCGTGGGCTTTGACGATTTTATCTTCTTCGAATGGGATGTAGATAAAGTTCATGATGACGAAAAAGAGAATTGCCGGAAAGAAAAATGGTAATGTCCCCACTAAAAATCCAAGTCCCAGCAACATGAGCGTGATGCCAAGGTACATTGGATTTCTGGTTAATTCAAAAGGTCCGTAGGTGATAATTTCTGCCGTTTCATCTGCAGGTTTAATATTGAGCTTATGTTTTTTAAAAAGGTGATATGCCCAGGCTGACATAGTAAATCCACCTGCTATGAGTACAGCGCCGAGGATTGTTTCCGGGAAGAAAATAATTTTTCCCAGTGATGTGTATAAATAAAGTGCGCCGGCAATTAGAAGCAGTGCAATAATGACCAAAGGTATATGTACTTTTTGTGCAATGACGTGACGTTTTTTCATGTGTTGTTGATTAGTTTTTCTACTGCCAGGGATTATAGCTTCTTTCTACGGTAGCGCAATGTAGGGATTTGAATTACTTTGTCAGCTTTTCAAGTTTATTCTTTTCTGGTCCATAGCTGAAACTGTTCGTTTTTTGTGCTTGTTACCGATTTGATGACGTTTTCAAAATCGAAATCCGGGAATTTTGAAACAATATGATAGACGTCGTCATAGCCGTCTATTCCGTGTGGGATGACGCAGCCGTTTTGCTTTCCTATAAGGGCTAACCAGATGTCAGGCTCGGCGGGGCCGGCGTTGGTGTTTATCATTCGGATTTCATAAATTTCGTCCCAGCGGATGCTTTCGGTTTTTCTGCTTGGATGGCTTATGGTTACTGATTCTTGAGTGATGGTTAGTTTGAAATCGTTCATAGGGTTTGGGGCAGGCATAGCTGGCGTGCGGTTAGAGTAAGTGTGTTATTTTTGAAAAGATATTCCAAGTGATAGTTATACTGATGTCCCAGGTTTGGTCATCGTGTCCGATAAGGATTGATAGTGTCTCATCACTTTTGTTGTAAACCCAGAAAACGTTACTATTCGCTGAGATGCCTAGTTTTATAGCGTGTGTTTCATCCCAGGAATTTTGATTTAGAGATTTGAGAATTTCTATCTGTGGTAAAGCGATATGTACATTTACCTCATATTGCTCTGATGCGAGTTTTATTGATTTACTTTGTTGTCCGTCTTCAAGCAAAGAATTATTTATCGAAATTTCGGGATTTGATGTGGTCATTGATATATTTATGTCTGTGAATTGTAGTATAAGTTATCATCGCTTTGTGATGGAAGGTGTATTTTTTGACTTTATGGGCGCATTTTCTTATTGTGAGCGTCGTAATTGATTTGTTGTATGATCGGATTTCTTTTTGTAGATAAGGCGAAAGGGGATACATCTTTTAACGGGGTTTCTGTGCTTCGAAAACTGTTTGATACGAGGCGTATTGGGTTTGTGGGGACGCTTGATCCTTTGGCTACTGGTTTAATGATTTATGCAGTTGGTGAAGCGACGAAACTTATTTCTTATTTGGATAAAGCCGATAAAGTGTATGAGGCTACGGTGCGTTTCGGCGGCGTTTCCAGCACGTACGATGCTGCGGGAACTATCGAGGTCAATGCGGGGTCTCCTGAACCAACCCGACGACAAATTGAAAAACTTTTGGAAGATAATTTTACAGGGGAGATTGATCAGATTCCTCCCATTTTTTCGGCGATTAAAGTGAAAGGAAAGCCCGCATATGCTTATGCGAGGAAGGGAAAAAATATTGTTTTGAAGTCACGAAAAACCACAATTTTTGAGATAGAAATTTTGACTTATGCCTGGCCGTTACTTCGGCTTCGGATTCATTGTAGTAGTGGAACGTATATTCGCAGTATTGCCCATGATTTGGGGAAAATGCTTGGTTGCGGTGGGTACGTGGAAGAGCTTCGGCGTACCAAAATCGGGCATTATAGTGTGAAAAATGCTGTGACGATGGAGAGTTTAAATCCAGGAAATGTTTTGAAATTTCTTTTGCGACCAGAAGAGTTTTTTGATGACTATGCTCAGATAGAACTGAATAAAGGTGAGTTTGAAACATTGCGAAACGGTCACTCCCTGTATAAGGAAGTAGGAGATTTAAAAGGGCCTATCCTGACAATGTTTGAAGGACGGTGTGTTGGTGTGGTTCGGGCTGAGCGTGGAATTTTGAAGTTTGAAAAACAGCTGGTTCAACAGTAAGATGCGTATATGCAGCAATATTTACTCCCGGCACTTTTTGCTTTTGTTCTGACTTTTGGTCTGATTCGCGGGGCTTTGAAATTGTTCCCCAAGATTGGATTGATGGATCGTCCTCATAAGTATGGGCTTAAACGTGAGCCTATTCCTTATTATGGAGGCACGTTGATCGTGATTGCTTTTATGGTTTCGGTGTTTTTGTTTGTACCGATGCAGGATAAGGTTATGGGGTTACTGCTTGGGGCGATTTTGATTGCCGGTGTGAGTTTTATGGATGATTTACAGGGATTGAGTCCGTGGCTTCGATTGGGGGTGCAGGTTTTATCTGCACTTATATTGGTAGGGGCGGGGATCGGCATTCATTCCATTACGAATCCGTTTGGAGCACCGATTATTTTTGATGGATGGATGGTGTCGGTGACAATTGATCAGGTGTATCAGATTTCTTTGATGGCGACCTTGTTTACGATTATATGGGTGGTTGCGATTGTGAATACCATGAACTGGCTGGATGGATTAAATGGCTTACCGAGCGGTGTTACCACTATTGCGGCGCTTACGTTATTTTTCTTGAGTATTCGTCCGGGACTTCATTTTGACCCGGCTTCGCAGGTTCCGGTGGCAACGATGAGTATTATTTTGTGTGCGTGTGCGTTTGCATTTTGGTTACACGATTTTTATCCGGCAAAGATTTTGATGGGGGATACCGGGAGTATGTTTTTTGGTTATCTGGTGGCGGCATTAGCTATTTTTTCAGGTGGAAAAGTAGCAACGGCATTTTTGGTTTTGGGCTTCCCGATACTTGATGCCGGATGGGTGATTATCCGAAGACTTTTACAGAAAAAATCTCCGATGAAGGGCGACTTG
Source organism: Candidatus Peregrinibacteria bacterium (assembly GCA_020851415.1). Lineage (GTDB taxonomy): Bacteria > Patescibacteriota > Gracilibacteria > UBA1369 > UBA1369 > JADZCU01. The sequence continues at coordinate 60,296 of JADZCU010000045.1, forward strand.
AAACATTTTCATCATAGACTATTAGAGAGCGGTTTTTCTCAGAGGAAAGCGCTTGTTTTGATTTATGCATTGTGTGCGGTTTTTGGCGGAACCGCGGTTTTATTGGAAGGTCAGCAGAAAGTGTATGCGGTTTTTGTGTTGTTGGTCTTAATGGTTGTTTTGGGTACTATGGCTGTGTATATGGGGGGAAAGAAGAAAGGTGATGTGAGTGCGAGGAGATAAAAATTGATCTAATTGATTTGTACGTTGTCAGCTGCAGAAAATATCCTCGCCGTATTAATCTCATACTGTCTCGAATATTTTCTGCAGCTTCCTAGTAAAAATCTAATTATATCAATTTTTGGGCTATAATGGCTTCACTTAATATTTAATCCACATGAATTTCAACAAAATCTTACTGTGGGTGAACCTGTTTTTTCTCCAATCTTATTTGGTGCGTTTTTCGATTGGACCGGTTCCGACCAATTTGCAGGAGGTTTTGATCGGATTAAATGTCGTGGCTTTTGGCTGGATGTTGTTGAAAGAGAAGAGATTTTTAAGAACTGTGAAAGATATTCCCAAGCACTGGGTTCTGCTTGGATTTGTTGTGCTTACCGTGCTTTCGTTTGTGATTGTACGGCCTCCGGTGAATGTTGATTTTATTCGCGCTGTGCGATTTTTACTTTTTGCGGTGCTGCTTACTTTTATGTTTGTACAGACGTTCCGGACGGATATGGAGAGGAGACATGCATTATTTGTAGCTGGTATGGGGGCAATATTTTTCGGAATATTTTCGGCCATTTATAATTTGGCAGGACAGAATGTTGCGTATGATTATAGGCTGCAGGGACCGCTTGATTCTGCGGTTTATTTGTCTTATTACCTGACTCCGTTTTTTCTGTTTTTTGTTATCGATTTTTTTCAGAATATGGAAAAAAGAGCGAATATTTTTCACGCAATTTTGTTGGGTATTTTGATTTTGTTTACCCGTTCCATGGGATCGATTGTGGTTTCGGTTTTGCTTTTATGTTTGTATTTTTTTAAAAGGAGCGACTTGAGATTTTTGCGCTCAAAAGCGGTGAAAACCGGATTGGGGATTGTTTTGGCATTGGTTTTGGGCATGGCTTTTTATGTGAAAATTTTGCCTTCATTTACGACCACGAATACCAGTTTGGGTGAGCGTGATGAGATTTGGGCGACTTCGATGTATTTATTGAAAGATCCAAAGAATCTGATGTTTGGCGTGGGATATGGACAGTTTCAAACTCAGTATGCGGCGAATGTAGATGCGGTTCTTGGACACAAACCCTTGGATTATATTATTTTGCAGCCGCATAATATTTTCCTGCTGTTTGTGTTTCAGTATGGATTATTGGGAGTGGCTTTTCTTTTGTTCTGTATGTATAAGGCGGCTCAGCAATTTTTGCATGCAGGGAAAAAGGATGAACTTAGGGTGATTGTTGGAATAATGTTGTTTTATTTCTTTTTGCATGGGTTGATTGATACTCCATTCTTCAAGAATGATTTATTGATATTGTTGGTCTTGTTGATGGAGTTGGGGACTGGGAATTTGCTTATTAAGCAAGGGAAGAAAGCTTGATCGTTACGGTAATAACCATGTATAAAGAGGTGCCGTAAACTTTTCTATGTCTGTCGTTGATGAAATTAAGGATCGGTTGCCGATTGAGGATTTGGTTTCCCAGTATGTGCAGCTGAAAAAGGCGGGGAGAAGCCTGAAGGGGCTTTGCCCTTTTCATCAGGAGAAGAGTCCGAGTTTTGTGGTGAGTCCGGAACGCGGGATTGCTTACTGTTTTGGCTGTAACAAGGGTGGAGATGTTTTTAAGTTTATTCAGGAGATTGAAGGAATTGATTTTGGTGATGCTTTAAAACTTTTGGCTGAGAAGACCGGGGTGAAGTTGGAAAACTATGCACATGAGAAACCAGTAGCAAAGGATCAAAAAGAGATGATGTTTGAGATCCACGAAATCGCCGCCGCCGAGTACGAGAAACAGCTGTGGACAACCGTAGATGGTGAAAAGGTACTGCAGTATTTGCGTGGCAGGGGACTTCTGGATGAAAATATAAAGAAATTTAGAGTGGGATTTGCTCCGGATAAGTATGATTTTTTGTATCCTGGGTTGCTGGAAAAAGGTTACAATAAGAAGCTTTTGGTGGCTTCGGGAATGGCTTTGACGCAGGACACAACTGTTGAGAAGATTTATGATCGATTCCGGGGACGATTGATGTTTCCGATTTTGGATAGTTTTGGACGAGTTGTGGCGTTTGGCGGAAGGGCTTTAAAGAGGGAGCAGGAGCCCAAATATCTGAATTCGCCTGAGACGCCGATTTATCATAAGAGTAAAATTTTGTATGGGTTTTTTCAGGCGAAGAATTTTATCAAGAACGCCAAGGAGGCGATGCTTGTTGAGGGGTATATGGATTTGATTATGAGTCACCAGGCAGGGGTTTCTATTGCTGTGGCGACTTCCGGAACGGCACTTACTCCAAAGCATTTACGAATCTTGAAACCTTTTATTGAGAAGCTGAGTTTGTGTTTTGATATGGATTTGGCAGGACAGGAAGCTGCGAAGCGCGCGTATGCACTTGCCCAGGAGATTGATGTGACAGTGAATGTTGTGACTTTGCCTGAAGGGAAAGATCCTGCTGACTATGCAAAAGCTCATGGTGAAGAATTACGGAAAGTTGTTGAAGGGGGCGCAATTTACACGGACTATTTTTATGCCAAACTGCTTCGGGATTATGGGACTACCGGTATACAGGCGAAGAAAAAAATACTTTTGGAGTTCCTGCCTTTTTTTGCCGGACTTCCCAGTTCCGTGGAAAAAGATGAGTATGTGAGACGTTTAGCGACCGATCTCGACTTGAAAGAATCGCAAATATATGATGAAATAAAGAATTTTAAACTTCCGGCCAATCATCCGGCTAGACGACATGCTGCCATCGGAAATGCCTCGAATATTGCTTCTAGGTTCACAAAAATCCTTACTTCAGAAGAGGAGCTTGTTGGGTATTTATTTGCATATCATGACAAGGTGCCAAGTTTATTTTTGAAAATTGAAGAAAGCATATTTTCAGATAGGTGGAAACCTCTTTACACTGCTATATCTAGACATTATAATGGCGACCGTGTCGAGGTTCTGATGAATTTTCAAGAAGTTCCTGAAACTATAAAAGAGGAAGCTCAAGTCCTTTCATTGTATGTGCTTGAAAAGTACGGTGAAAAGGATGAATCGGCTCTCAATAAAGAAGTCGAGATCCTCATTAAGAACATTAAAGATGATTCACGTAAGCAACGTCGACTTCAGTTACATCGTAAACTTATGATTGCGGAAAAAAACGGTAATCAAGAAGTTTATAATCAGACAATGCAAGATTTGAATAATTTATAAATGCTATGGCCCAACAACGTAAGTTCATCGTCCAACCAACCGACGACAAACTCGCCCAATTCCCCAACGCAGTAAGAGATCTGGTTAAGAAAGGTCAGGAACACGGTTTCGTTACACATCAGGAACTTTTAAGAGCCATGCCAAATGTTGAGGAAGATCTCAATGTTTTGGATGAAATTTACGGGCTGTTTTTGGATTTGGGTATCGAAGTTATCGACAGTAAGGAGGCAATGACTTTTAAATCGAATGAAAAGGATAACGATGAGGAAAAAGTCGTAGAAGAAAAGATTAAAAAAACAACCACGGCTCAGGTTGAGCTTCGTGAAATTGCAAACGATTCAATTCGTTTGTATCTTTGTGAAATCGGTAAGGTTCCACTTTTGAAAGCTAAAGAAGAGGTGGATTTGGCTAAACGTATTAAAAAAGGTGATCAGAACGCCAAAAAACAGTTGGCTGAGGCCAATCTTCGTTTGGTGGTAAGTATTGCCAAGAAATATATCGGCCGCGGACTTTCTTTCCTGGATCTTATTCAGGAAGGAAATATTGGACTGTTCCGTGCCGTTGAAAAGTTCGATCCGGATCGCGGTTTTAAGTTTTCAACTTATGCTACATGGTGGATTCGTCAGGCTATTACTCGCGCCATTGCAGATCAGGCTCGTACGATTCGTATTCCGGTGCACATGGTGGAAACCATCAACAAGCTCACTCATGCTCAACGTCGTCTGGTACAGGAACTTGGACGTGAACCGCTTGTGGAAGAGTTGGCGGCTGAAATGGATATGGATGTGAAAAAAGTTCGCCATATTTTGAAAATTTCTCAGGATATCGTTTCTTTGGAGGCGCCAGTTGGTACCGAAGAAGATAGTAAACTCGGTGACTTTATCGAGGATGATGATGCTCTTTCTCCTTCTGAAGCGACAAACCGTCAGCTGATTAAAGAGAACATTCATGAGATGCTTCAGTATCTTTCTCCACGCGAACGCAAGATTGTGGAAATGCGTTTTGGGTTGAAGGATGGCGTTGGTCATACTCTTGAAGAGGTTGGTCACGAATTTGGTGTTACCCGTGAGCGTATTCGTCAGATTGAAGCGAAAGTTCTTCAGAAAATGAAAGAACATCCTACCAGTATTAAGATCCGTCCGGTTTAATTGGTTTTGCGCGCTTGGGAATTTACAAAACAATAAATTATTAATAATTGAAAAAATATGACAGATACTAAATCAACAGCTCAGGATGAAAGCAAAGTTACGCTTGTTACTAAAGAAGGTTATGCCAAATTGAAAGAGGAGTTGGATAACTTGAGGAATGTAAAGCGTGGGGAGGTTGCTGGCCGTTTGAAGGAAGCTATTTCTTACGGTGATCTTTCAGAAAACTCTGAATATGAAGAAGCGAAAAATGAACAAGCTTGGCTTGAAGGTCGTATTCTGGAACTTGAGGATAAGGTTAAATATGCCAAGATTATTGAAGAAAAGGCACATCTTGCTACAGTTCAATTGGGTACAAGCGTTGTTATTCGTTCTTTCCCGGCGGCAAAAGGTGCAGCTACAGAGGAATATACAATTGTTGGTTCCACTGAAGCTGATCCACTTGGTCATAAGATTTCCAATGAGTCTCCGGTTGGAGCAGCATTGCTAAATAAAGGTAAGGGAGATGTTGTGAAAGTTATGACTCCAAATGGTGTAATTGAGTACGAAATCATCAGCCTCGTTTAATTATGGTTAAGTCCTGGGGCAAATTATTACTGAAAATCGTTTCAGTACTGCTATTTTTAGCGGTATCTGTGTTGACTCTGTTTTTTGCTTACGGCTACCGCTTTGATCCGGAAAAGAACGATGTGCAGAAGGTAAGTATTATCGATGTTCAGGCAAAAATTAAGGAGGCCGGACTTTTGTTGGATGGTATGAAAGTTTCATCTGAGCTTCCGTACCAAATTAAAAACTTGATCCCCGGTATTTATGAGGTTCAGGTTGAAAAAGAGGGTTTCACGTCCTGGAAAAGAAAAGTGATTGTTGAAACAGATTTTGTTTCGATTGTTAATGATGTGCTACTGGTTCCTCAGGATTTGAGTACCTTTCGGAAAGCTGAGGTTACTTTATCCAAGGGGGTGGACAGTTTTTATGGTAATGATTTCATGGTTGAATATTTGAAGGGGAGTAAGACTTTAAGAGTTTTGACACTTTCTTCTAAAGGAAATATTGCCGATGAAGTTGTTGAAATAGCCAGAAACGATCTTACCGGTTTGCAGATTTATGATGGAAAGATCGTTGTTTTAAATTTCCCGGGTAGGTTGCATGCTTTGATGGATGTTCGTCAGAAGAGTTTTCAGTTTTTTACTTTACCTGAAGGAGCTGATAATTTTCGTTTGAGTCCGGATCGTCGTTTATTGGCTTTTGTTAAAGATGGATTGTTGAATGTTGTACCGATTATGGAACTGCAATCAACAAAAAAACTTTTACCGGTTACATTGTTTCAAAATGTATCTGCGTTTGATTTTGCTCATGATAACTCTTTGATAGTTTTGACGAACTCTTTTGTGTACCATTATTACCCGGATCAGCAAGTGAAGGAGATGATTGATATGAGTCCGGGATATTTTCAAAATGTAGGTATTACTCGCGGTAAAAACTACTCTGCTTTGATTTTACGTGATCAGACTGATCAACGGTGGCTTTATTATTATAATGGTCGCAAATTTGAATTTTTAACGAAAGGTGTTCAGGGAAAGCCAATTATCAATAATTTTGATCAGGTGGCTTATGTGATCCAGACCGGTGATATCCATTATTTTGATCCGTATACGGAAAAGAAATCTGCTGTTCCGGCTGAAGGTGGACAGTATGAGTTACTTGGTTGGTTTGATGATTTGGGACACTATTATATGAAGCATGAAGATCATTTGATTTTGGCTGACATTTTTGGTGCGAATAAATGGACGATTTTGCAGGATTTGACCGCTGATGTGAGTTTTGTTGTTAATGAAAGCTTTTACCGATTGCAGAACTCTGTTCTGGAACGAACTTACTTTGGAAAAGTTGAGTAATATTTTGTTTGCAGGATTATAAAAAACGACAGTCCGTATGTATTGAGGACTGTCGTTTTTGGTTTCTAGATTGCTGTTATTTCTTATGTTTCTTTGTGGAATACTTATTTTTTTCCAGTTTATCTTTTTCGTGTTTCTGCAGTTCAGGGTACTGTTTTGTATAGGAGTTATACATTTGGTATACGGTGTAGATCATGGTGATGACCAGTGCGATCATGAGAAGTCTCATGCTCAAGAAGGCTACTGCGTAATGACGCATGAAGATGTATATTCCAAGTAAGATTCCCAGGGTGATGAGCTTGAATGGGTAGTTGCGGAATGAACGTTTGAAGGCTTTATCCTCTTTGCGGGCTTTTATATAAAATTTTAAAGCGATACCACCGGCTACAAAAGCTCCGGCCAGGATCATGAAAAAGATTGTATAGTTACTAAAAGTAGGAGGTGTTGGGGTAAAAATGTTTTGCAGGGTTTCAACAAGGAAGTTCATAACTGTTAGGATGGGTTAGGATTAGGTTGATTTGCTGTCTTTTTTTTCTTGTGACGCACGAACAGCAGGATACCGCCAATAATTACTCCTAGTAAAGCGTAAATTTGGGCTTCCCTCATACCAATAAATATATTGCTTTCATCTCCACGGAGAAACTCTTCAAGGAATCGACATGCAGAATAAGCAGTGAGTGCAATTATGCTTATATTTCCATCAATTTTGCCAATACGATGGTTAAAGAGTTTCATGAGTACCACTGTGAGAATGCCGGTATAAATGGCTGCGTACACCTGAACCGGGTGAATCGGAACAGCGAATATTGAGTTTTCGATAATTACTCCCCAGGGCAGGGCGGTTTCGTTTCCATAGTGTCTGCCGTCTAAAAATGCGCCCAAATGACTGAATGACATAGCTCCCAGTATGCTTACACAAACTACGTCTATCCAGCGTTCGATGGTCTCATTTTCTTTTTTTGCAAAATATACGACTGAAAGTAAAATGCCCAAAATGGCTCCCCAAACTGATAATCCCTTGTCCCAGATATAAAAAACCTGGAGAATGCTGTTGAGGCTAAGGTCTGTAAAGAAAATTTCGTAGTTGCGAACCACGAAGAATATGCGGGAAAGTACCAGCCCACCCAGAAATATGGAAAGGCTGTGGTCTGCCAAAAATGATAGCTTGAGGCGGGCTTTTTTTACCAGCTTGTTTAAAATCAGCAACGCAGTGAAGAAGCCAATTCCTACCATTACCCATAAAGAAAAAATGGTGATTGGACCTAATTGAAGTAGTATCGGATACATTTTTAGAAATTAAAAAGGACGATCAGAGTGCTGAAAAAGAAGAGCGGAGCAATAATGATGCCGGCTACTTCGTTCCTGCGGAAGAAAGACTGTTTTATGCTTAAAGCGGCGTGAAGCAGGAAAATGGTTGTCACAAAATATTTGAGGAAATTTGAATGGTATATATCCATGAAGATCGGTAAGGTCGGTAATCCCAGATCTTTGGTGGTGATGTAAATTGAAACAAAGTAATAAATCAAATAGAAGCAGAGGAGCCATCCGCTGAATGAAACAAGCTCTTCCAGAAACTTTTCGAAAGAACTTTTTTCTCCTGAGCTCAAGATTTTCTGATGTTGAGCTCGGATTGTTTCACGCAGTTTGGCTTTCAGTTTTTTTCTTTCACCCATCAGCCGGATGAGTCCGGTTTTTGTTTCAGATTTAAATTCAGGACTTGGTGCCTGAAAATACATTTGAACGTATTGATAGATTTGCTGGTTGGTTGTTACGATTTCGCGTTTTATGTTTACGATTTCATCGCTTTCGGGTTGGATACCGATGAATGGGCTGATTAACAGATTTATGAACTGCTCAAAACCCGATGGTGCTGAGTTGTTTACTATATGATCCTGGCGCCACTGACGAAGTTGATCGCCGATGCTGTTGCTGGTTTTGCTTTTACTTCTTTTGAGCTGCAACATCATGCTGTGAGCCTGTACAACCATTTGCATACGCTCAGTCATGCGCGATTGCTCATTCATGAAAATTTCTTCCTGCTGCAGAAATGTGAGCAGTTCTTCGGCGCTTTTGCGTACGTAATCCAGATTTGTACTGTTGCGAATGCGCAGAATTTTATCTACGGCGCGGCGGATTTTCTCTTTTGTTTCCGGCTTCATATCTTTCTCGTACAGATCCAGAAGCTCTTTTACTTTGTTGAGTACAAAATTTATCTGACTTTTGAGTACTTCCTGCTTTTGCGCGAACTCTTTGAGATCTTTTTCGTCATTGCTTTCCTTTGTTTGTGTTAAAGCTTGTTCTTCGTTGAGTTTGTCTTGCAGATCGTAGATGCTTTTTTGGCGTTCCGTCTGCTTTTGGCTTTCACTCAGCGCATTGTCAACTATGTATTCCACTTCAAAAGCGTATTCAAAAACCAGTCGTTTGAAGGCACTGTAACGGTCTGCCGCCTGAATGGTTCCCACTACCCGTTTCTGGTTTTTATCAATGGCCGCAAATTCGTAAGTGACAATATTTTCAACCGCTTCCGCGGGCGTAGTTCCTTCGTCTAAAATTTCATCAATTGAGACAATTGAAAAACCTAACTCGTTCAATTCCTGACGAGCTGTTTGCACATCGGGGGCGCCAATGGTTCCCTGAAGTTGCTTGTTTTCCTGATTGATAACTAGATATTTGTATTTAGGCATACCAATACGGCAAAACTACTGGTGGCATTATACAATGAAAATGCTAAATCCTAGAATCAAATTGCGATTTTTGTTCACTTATTGCGCTGATTATTTTGAGTTTTTAATACTGGCTGCAATAAGCCCTTTAAACAGTGGATGTGGTTTGTTTGGTCTGGAGAGAAATTCAGGATGGAACTGGCAGCCTACCATGTATGGGTGATTTTTCATTTCAACCATTTCTACCAGGTTGCCTTTTGGAAATATCCCAGAAGTTATCAGTCCTGCTTTTTCCAGATCTTTTCTCAGGTCGTTGTTGTATTCATAACGGTGTCTGTGACGTTCCTCGATGGTGTCTTCACCGTAGAGTTTGTGGATTTGAGTTCCCGGAGTAACTTTGCATGGGTATGCGCCCAGGCGGAGTGTCCCTCCTTTATCACGTTCTTTGTATTGCCCCGGAAGGAAATGAATTACATAAAAATCGGGAGTCAGTTTGTTTTGTTCATCAAACTCTTCTGAGGTGTAGCGTTCATCTTTGAAAATATGACGTGCAAATTCGATTGTTTGAATTTGCATTCCCAAACAGATTCCAAAGTAAGGTACTTTGTTTTCACGACAGTATTTTGCGGTCATGATCATCCCTTCTATTCCGCGTAGGCCAAAACCACCAGGCACGATAACGCCCGCAGCACTCTTGAGCTCATTCCAGGACTCTTTATCGTTTTTCTCCAGTTTTTCTGAGTCGATCCAGACCAGATCAAGATCTCGTTTTTGGTGATAGCAGGCGATTTTTAGCGATTCTACTACGCTTAAATAGGAGTCATCCAGCCCTGTATATTTACCAACGAGCGCAATGCGTAGTTTATCTTTTTTTGCTTTAATTTTATCGACTATTTCCTGCCATTCGGCCAACTTTGGTTTGATGTTTCCGAGATTTAATTTTTTGGCTATTTGCTGAACTAAATTGTGTTCCTGGAATTTCAGCGGTACTTCGTAAATTGATGAAACTGTAGGCGCAGGTATGACACATTCTTCATCTACGTCGCAGAATAGTGCAATTTTCTTGAGTAACTCTTTTTGGATTGGGTGGTCAGCTCTGGCCATGATGAAGTCAGGCTGGATACCGGTTGTGCGGAGTTCACGTACTGATGCCTGTGTTGGCTTTGTCTTGAGCTCTTTTGAACCTGCAAGATAGGGGAGTAATGTGAGATGAACGAAGAGTGTGTTCTCGTGGCCCAATTCGTGTCGTAACTGACGGATGGACTCTAGATAGGGCAACCCTTCAATATCGCCGGTTGTTCCACCGATTTCTACCAGTACAAAATCTGCACCACTTTCTTTTCCGGCGTCTTTAATGCGCTTTTTGATAGCGTTGGTAATGTGCGGAATGATTTGGATTGTTCCTCCCAAATATGTTCCTTTTCGTTCGTCACCGATAACTTGAGAGTAGACTTTTCCTGTTGTTACTGAAGAAACCGCTGTGAGGTTTTCACCTACAAAGCGTTCGTAGTGTCCCAGATCCAGGTCTGTTTCTGCTCCGTCCTGGAGTACATACACCTCACCATGCTGAAACGGGTTCATGGTACCGGGATCCACGTTTAAATACGGGTCCAACTTTTGAGTAAAGACTTTGAATCCGGAGGCTTTGAGGAGAGCACCGATCGAGGCAGTTGCAATGCCTTTTCCTAATGACGAACAAACTCCGCCAGTGACGAAGATATATTTGGTCTCCCTCATAATTAAAACTACTGTTATTTTGTGAATGAGCTTATTGGAAAGGCTACAGGCCGATATTTTTTCGCACCTTTTCCATGGTTTCCCGGGCAAGTCCCTGTGCCCTCTTTGCGCCTTCCTTTAAAACGTCATCAACATAGCTCAAATTTTCCAGGAGTTCAAATCTTTTTTTGCGGAATGGAGCAAAATAGTCGAGTAGTTTTTCGAGGAGAACTTTTTTGGCATCGCCGTACCCAAACCCGCCTGCTTCGAATTTTGTTCTGAGCTCTTTTATCTCTTTCTCTTGAGCAAAATGTGAGTAGAGCTTGAAGATTGCTGATGTGTCCGGATCTTTGGGATCTTCGACCGGTGTTGAGTCGGTTTTGATTCCCATAACCTGTTTTTTGATATCTTTTTCTTCCGCGAAAAACTCAATGACATTGCCATAACTTTTGCTCATTTTATGTTCACCATCCGTACCGATGATATATGCGGTTTCTTCCGGAATGTATGGATCGGGTAGTTTAAAGGTTTTCTTGAAGGTGCTGTTGAATTTTACAGCAATATCTCTGGCTATTTCGATGTGTTGTTTTTGATCTTTTCCTACTGGAACCAAATCTGGTTGGTACAGCAGGATGTCGGCTGCCATGAGAACAGGGTAGGTGAAAAGGCCGGCGGTTGGCTCTTTCATGCCTTTTGCGGTCGCATCTTTGTAAGCGTGGGCGCGTTCAAGCAATCCGAATGGGGTGATACAGCTGAATATCCAGGCAAGTTCACAGTGTTCTGCTACATCGCTTTGGCGGAAGAAAACAGCTTTGTCCGGATCCAGGCCGAGCGCCAGGTAGTCAATAGCCACTTCACGGCTCATTTCATGGAGTTTAGTGGCATCACGCACTGTGGTTAAAGCGTGTAGATCCGCAATAAAAATGCGACAATCGTAGGTGTCCTGCATGGCGATGTGATTTTTGATGGCGCCAAGGTAGTTGCCAAGATGTGGTTTTCCGCTTGGCTGAATACCCGAAAGGACTACTTTTTTACCTCCTGTTTTGCCGGTTGTTTTACTCATGGCTGCTAGTTTAGTCAATTAGAGGTGAGAAAACAAGCGGTCGGGATTTGTCTTTGCAAAGAGTTTCTTGGCGGTGTTGACTTTTTAAGTCGACCCAGTAGACTACTGCGGGTTTAATTTTGTTTATTGTATGCCATTTAGTTTAAAGGAGTTTATTTTTGGTAAAAAAGAGGTTCCAGATTCCTGTGCTGAAAAAAGCTGGCCTGGGTCAAAAAAATTTCTTTCGTATGAAGAGGAGCGAATTGATGCTGAGAAAAATCAGATCGTACTTTTTGATCGAATTTTGGATAATCTGGAATCGATTCCACCTGTCTTGTTGCCTGAAAAAGAAGAGCGTATTGAGCGATATAGAGCTTTAAAGGTGGAGCGCTTACGAATGATTGCTGAATTGGAAGCGAAGGTGGCCCGTCGTAAAGAAGCTTTTGCAGGAGTCAAATTTGATGCCGTGCAGGTTAAAACCGATGACGTTGTTGACATGAATGGAGAGGTGAACCTAGATGTGGATTTTGAAGATGTTTCACCAGAAAGCCTGCGACCTGTAATGGTTGCTCGGGTTCAGGCTGTTTTGCAGCAAGATGCCGCTGCGGAATAGATTTGTCAGACTGTTGAGATGGGATCAACATCAATATTGATCTCTTCCAGATTTTCGCATTTTTTTAATAATGAACGTGGATCCGGCCCCGTGATGAGTATGTGCCAGCGGAACATTTGTTTGAGTTTTGGGATAATTGATGGATAGCTGGTGATGTTATGGAGCTGATCGGTATTATTTTTTTCCAGCTCCGTTATGAAGTTGTGAACTTTTTTGAGGCAGTTTGTGCTGTTTTTGTCTTTGAAAGTTAACTTGATGAGTTTTGAAAACGGCGGGTAATTGAGCTCTTTGCGGATTTCGATTTCATAATCGTAAAACTTTTTGAAATCGTGTTTTGCTGCCGTTTGTATGGCGTAGTGGTTGGGCAGGTAAGTTTGGATTATTACTTCCCCCATGTCACTTTCACGTCCGGCTCGGCCAGCTACCTGAGTCAGCAATTGGAATGTTCTTTCACTGCTGCGAAAATTTGGAATAGTAAGTCCGAGATCGGCGAGTACTACTCCGACAAAATTAATTTTGGGTAAGTGGAGTCCTATGGCTACCATCTGAGTGCCGATGAGTACATCTACTTTGTTGTTTTGTAGTGCCAGATAAATTTCTTTGAAGGCGTTGCGGGTTTTTACCGTGTCGCGGTCGGCGCGAATGACTCTGGCTTTGGGAAATATTTTGATCAGCTCTTCTTCGACTTTTTGGGTGCCGAGGCCAATGTATTTAATGTAGTGACTTTGGCATTTTGGGCATCTGACAGGGACTTTTTCGATAAGTCCACAGTGGTGGCAGATGATGCGCTCGCTGTTGTAGACGCTATTTTCTATAGTAACTCGGCGATGATATGTCATGGGGACTTCACACTTTGCGCACTTCGCGACGTACCCACAATCACGACAAATGACGGCAGATGCTGCTCCTCGTCTATTGAGAAAAAGCAATGATTGTTCCATAGTTTCGAGCTTGTTTGTGAGCTCGGCATGCATTTTTTCGCTGAAGATGCTGTAGTTTTTTTTGTGAAGCTCTTCGCGTAAATCGACTATGTGAGTGTTGGGAAGTTTGGTTCCCAATTTGCCAGCACGTTCGGTGAGTTCGAGTAACTGATACTCGTTTTTCAGGGCTTTATAGTAGGTTTCAAGACTGGGGGTGGCGCTTCCTGCAATCACTTTAATATCAAGGATATTGGCAAGTTTTACGGCTACATCCATGGTGTTGTATCGAGGAGCCTGGTCTTGTTTATAGCTGGAGTCGTGTTCTTCGTCCATGATGATGACACCGAGATTGGTGAATGGAGCAAAGATTGCGGAACGTGAACCGATAACGATTTTTGCTTCACCTTTGTGAATTTTCATCCAGGCTTTTTCTTTTTCTTTTGGTGTGAGCTGACTATGTATTACCACCATGGACTCTTTAAAGTGTTCTTCAAATCTTTGAACGGTCTGCGTAGTAAGAGAAATTTCGGGTATGAGCATGAGTACCTGCATGCCATTTTTGAGATGTTCATCGGCAATGTGGAGGTAGATTTCGGTTTTTCCGGAGCCGGTGATTCCATGGAGTAGAGCAACTTTTTTGTCACTCGTTGCGTATTTTTTCAGCACGGACTTTTGTTGATCGTTCAGCATGTGCTTGGGATCGAATTCATATACTGATTTTGCCTCGGGCATATCCGCTATCAGTTTTTTCTTTTTTACAAAAGGAACCGGCAAGAACAGTTTGAGCGTTTTGAAGAGGGGACAGAAATAATAATCACTTATCCATTCCAGTAAATTTAATTGCCATATTTCCAGGTGCGGTGCGTTTTCTACAATCCGGGTAATTGGTTTGGTGTTGAAGGCAGGTTTTTTTGAACTGATGTTGAAAACTACACCTTTGGCTGAGTGGCTTCTGAGCGGAACTTCTACAATATGACCTCTTTTTATGTTTAAAAAGTCGGGGATTTCATAGGTAAGTACCTGCTGATTAAAACCTACTTTTTGTGGTAGCAATACTTCGGCGAACAATGGCATATATGTTGATTTTCAAACAGATTCTTGGTTTTCATTGTGCAGAAATTTGTTCTTCAATTCAATGAGAAAGGGAATAAACAGAAGGGAAATAAAAAGCCCCCTGTTTGTGCAGGGGGCTTTTGCCGTTATTTTTTACCAATTATTGAGCGAGTGGGTCAGCAGATTCTGTCATTGTAACGAGAGTCATACCAGCAGACATTGGGTCAGCCATTGTAGCGAGTACGAGGATCTTTTTGCCACCTGAGAATGTCTGTGTAACTGTGCCAGCTGCAGAAATTGGAGCTGTCATACCCTGGTAAGAACCTTTCCATCCAGCATCTGTAACCATTTTAGCTTGTGCATCGAATGCAGCCTGAGCGTCAGCTTTTACGCTGTATGTTGTTACTTTGTTGCCCATAGCTTCAACTGTGTTCAATTTTTCTACACCGCTTGGAGTAGCAACTGTTTTTGTTTCGCCATTGCTTGCAGCTGGAGGTGTTGTTGAGCTAGCCGGTGGAGTTGTAGTTGTTGTAGATGTAGTAGTTGTTGCTGCAGGACCATTACAACCAGCGAGCGCTAACGTAGCGAGTACAATCAACGATGAAACTTTGAGAGAGTTCTTCATACCTTTATGAAAATTAGAAAATAATAAAAACCATTTTCCTTAATTGTAAAAATTTGGCGAAATTTGTCAATAATTATTGATTACGAGTTCATTCTTTTGTTGTTGTATGCTGCCTTGACTGATGTGTATTTATGTGATATAAATATCATCCTTTCTTTGTATGTTTTTTATGCCTAAACAGGATCTTATTAAAGCCGTTATACGGAATAAGCTCTTTTCTTTACGCCAGGAACTCGATGCAAGAGAGGTTCAATTGATGGAAACCTTCATACAGGAGGGGCCTGAATCGCTACGCCAAAAACTTGGTGTGAGTTCAGATATTATCTGGAGACAAATTTTTGATAGGTTGATTTTTCAGAAGGGCGTTGTGAAGCATTGTGTGTTGAAATTTTTGCCTTATTTTAAGTACTTGATGACTGAGCATGGACCAGGTGTTTTGCGTTCAATCTTTGGTATAGAGGAGGCAAAATATGATCAGGTTTTTGAAAATATCTTTGATTTTGTGGCAATTGGACATAACGCATTGTATGACCATGTTTACCAAAACCGACACGATTATGCGCAAATGATTCGAAAAGGTCATGCGAAAAATTTACGTTCTCAACTTTGTATTCAAGCAAAGCGTTATGATGGTTTATGGCAGGAGTTTTTGGAAATAATCATGAAGGCTACCTGCGAAGAGTTGTATTCCGAATCGGTGTTTGATCGCGGATTAACTGCGTTTAGTTTGATCATTAATAAAACCAGAACGCACCGTTCTTTAAGGTCTTTTGCCAAGATGTGGGAATTTTCCAGCGAGAAAGGACAATAAGTTATTCTATGTCCTCTTTGAGTTTGATCTGAAAGTAGAAGAACTTGTTGCTTTTGTCGGCATGTCTGACTTCAATTTTGTATGCTACGTAACGGTCGGGCATGTATTTGTAGTGACAAACGTCAACCACCTGTGTCTCTGTGCCAAGTCTTTCCAGATTATAATGGTTATCGCTGTCTTCACGTTCACTCCGCTCAATGGATTTATATTCGCTTTCTGTGAGGTCTTTCCATTCCAGAGATCTTCTGACATACATACTTTTAAGCTGTTGCCAGTAAGCGTCTATATTATCGGCATATATGTATTCTCCGGACATAATTATGGAAGTTAATGATTACCGGTATTTTTTATGGTGCACCAGGAGGGATTCGAACCCCCGACCCTCGGTTCCGAAGACCGATGCTCTATCCAGCTGAGCTACTGGTGCGGAAATGTTTTATGGTTGTGGTAATTAAAAGGGCTGCCATTCCTGACAACCCTTTTAACATTTTTACGTTTCTTTTTCAATCAAACCTATTTTTTATCTCGGATCCATTTTTGCCAGTCGACCAAGAGTGGAGTTGCAACGAACACTGATGAGTAGGTTCCACAGATGATACCAACAATGAGTGAGATAACGAAGAAGCGGATTGATTCGCTGCCAAAGACAGCCAATGATGCCAACGTGAGAAGCACTGAGAATGATGTGTTGATTGAACGTGCTAAAGTTTCGTTTACAGCCTGGTTGGCAATATCTTCGAAATGTTCATCTTTCTTCTGGAATTTAAGTTTTTCACGGATTCTGTCGAATACTACGATTGTATCGTGAACGGAGAAGCCAAGTACGGTTAAGAGAGCTGTTATAAAGAGAGCGTCGATTTCTACACCGAAGATAACACCCATGTACACGTATACTCCGAGCATTACTGCAAGGTCATGAACGAGAGCTATAATTGCGGTTACACCGAATCTCCATTTGCCAATGTGACGTGGAACTTTGCGGAATGCGAAAGCTACGTAGAGCACGATCATGACACTTGCGATCATGATGGCAAACAGGGCGCGATACTGAAGACTTGATCCAACGGTAGGTCCTACTGTTGAGTAGCGGGTTTCTTCAAATTCACCGAGATTCTTTTTGAGTTCTGCCTTCAGAAGGTCATGTGCGTTGTTTGAAACGTGAGGCCCCTTGATCATGAAGCTGTTGTTTTCGCTCGGTACGATGTGTACTTTGCTCAAGTCAATTTTTTCGTTTTCAGCAGCAATGATAGTTGTTGGTTCTGCTTGCTGTGTTGCGGAAGAGGACTGTTGTGCAGTTGAATTTTTTACTTCTTCTGTTGATCCTTCTGCAACGACACCAGCTGCGATTTGCTTGTTTACCTCTTCGCCGGCTTTGGTGAGATTGTCCTTGAGTACCTGCATTTCAACAGGATTTGTGAATTTTAATTCCATCAGAGTACCACCTGTGAAGTCTAATCCGGCTTTTAATCCAAAGAGAGGAATGCCGATCAGAGTGCCTACGAGTAATACTACTGAAAATACATAGAGTTTTTTGCGATTTTTGATGATTTCCAAAGGTTTTCGTTCTTTTTTCTTTGGAGCGCCGAATAACCAAAGTTGTGTTGAAAGTTTTGTGTGAGCTAATGCTGCGAGAAGAGTTTTTGTTACTGTAATGGCTGTGAACATGGAAACCAAAATACCTGCAGCAAGGTTGAAAGCGAAGCCCTGAATGATTGAACTTCCGAAGTTAAACAAAATTCCACAAGTAATGAGTGATGAGAAATTCGAATCACGGATTGAGTTCCAGGCGCGGTCGAAACCTACTTCGATGGCAGAGGCGAGGGTTTTCCCATCACGGAGTTCCTCTTTAATGCGTTCAAAAATAAGGATATTGGCGTCAACGGCCATACCGATTGAAAGGATTACGCCAGCGATACCTGCAAGTGTGAGTGTGATCGAACCTGAAAGAAGGAATGTGAGGAAGAATAAAATGAAACAAATTAGTGTCATTGAGATAGCTTTTTCAAGTCCAGAGTCTTTGGCCTTGAGAGCTTTTGAAATCAGGTAGAAGAACACTACCAACGAAATTCCAAGTGACCATTCGAGTGGCAGAGCAGCTTTAATTAAGAAGAGGAGGAGAGATACATAGAGAATCAATGCAACAGTCGCCAACAAACCTGGAAGGCGATAGTAGAACATCATGAAGAGGGCAACCAGTATGAATCCGATTACACCTGCTGCCACACTCTTTGTAAGTGCATCCTGACCAAGTGTTGCGCCGATGCTGTACTGGCCGGCCAAAGAAATAGGTGCAGGGATAGCACCGGTGTTTAACTCCTGAGCCATTGCTCTTGCTTCTTCGACTGTGTAACGACCACTGATCTGGGCTTTGCCACCTGAAATTTTTTCATTTACGTTTGGAGCGGAAATCAACTGACCACCAACGAAAATTGCTATTGGTTTGTTGACGTTACGGCTGGTAATTTCTTCAAAAAGTTTTCCACCTTCATCATTGAATTGAATTGAAACAAATGGGCGATAGAATTGATCAAATGCAACGTCTGCGTGTACAAACTGTTCACCATTGAGTCCTGTTTCTTTCCATGGATCTGGTGCTGCGTCGAAGTACACGTGATTGTATGTAACCTGAGGTTCAGTTTTTTTCTCAGTTTTTGCTTCCGTAATTTCGTCTACTTTCAGGAAATGGAAACCAAACGGGCTTTTGAATACCGCTGACATTTCACCAGCCTTTAAGTTGTTTGTGGCATCTTCAAACTCTTTTACATATCTGCCATCACCCGTAACCGGTTGATCAAGTACACCTCCATTGTCTTTGTTGGAAGCGTCGTCGGAATATTCTTTCGCTATATCTTCAAATTTTGCTCCACCCTGGATTTTTGTCAGCGCTTCTTCAGCACGTTTTTTTGCTTCATCTTCTGAACGTGTAACTTTTTCATCTGCACGTTGCGCACCTTTGAAAGCTACCAATATGTGGCGAACTTTTACTGAACGAGGTGTAGATATTTCACGTTCCTGATCACGTCGGTCGGTTACTTTGATAACGTGGTATCCCGGTGTGCCTGCTTTGAGTTGGCCACTTGCATCAACCGTGTAGTCGCCGGTGCTTTCGATGAGTTTGCCTGCGGTTTCACCTTTCTTTAAATTGAAAAGTTCGTTTACCCAAGCTTCTTCTCCTTTGATTTCATCTTTAAATTTGAAAGTTGTTTCGTCAATGTATGCAACTTTCCCAGGATTGGATTGAGCTTCTTCCTGACCCATTACGTTGAGATCACCTCCACCGAGTACTTTCGTTAAGAAGGCTTGTGCCGTTGCCTTGATAGCTTCAGTCTCTTTTGGATCTGCAGGGCCTTCTTTTTCTTCTTTAAATTCGAGCTGAATGGTTTTACCTACGATCTTTTTTGCTTCATCAAGGTCTTTGATACCGGCAAGTTCTACGATAATGTGTTTCTCGTCAGCTACGTCTGAAGTGTAAATATTTGGTTCAGACACACCAAGACCGTTTACACGGCGGTTGATAACGTTCAAAATACCATCTACAACAGAAGCTTTATCTTTTTCCGGCACTTTGCGGAGATCTACTTTGTAGTCCAATTGAGATCCACCCTGAAGATCCAAACCCAGATTAATTTTGTTGTTCAGAATGAAATCCGGAGTGAAAGGCGCAATCTGCTTTTGCATATCACCTGGTAATGCCAGAAAGCCTAAAATAAGTGCTGTGAGAAGAATAAGTCCAACTTTTGTGGCATGACGCTTCAACATAACGGGTAAAATAATAATATATTAGGTATTAGGAGAGTGCGGGCTGATAAACTAACCTTTTTGCTTTTCAGCCAGCTGTTTATCCAGTTCTTCATTGTTACCTCGATCAGGGCGGCCATAGTCATCGGCAAGCCTGACGACGTCGGTAAGCTCAGAAGTGGATACCTCGAAGATGCTTGATTCCTCCAAGCCTTCGATGCGGTGGATAGTATAGGGAAAGATATCGTACTTGTCACCAGGATTTAGAATCACCTCTTTGAGCTCATTTTGGTTAGCACCAACGGTTAATTTTACCTTGCCGCTGAATAAATATTGAGTTTCGGTTTTTTGCTCATGGTATTGCAGGGAAAGGCGGCCGCCCTTTTTTACTTCAAGTATCTTCCCAACATATCCTGCTGTGTTGGCAAACCATACTTCGCGTCCCCAAGGTTTTTCTTTAATTTGGATAGGCATTTGCTGATTGTTGGTATTCTCGTTCATGTGCGGAAAGTTACAGTAGTTTTTTTAATACCGGAGATTTTTTGAGTTTTTCGACAAGTTTTTTTACATCCTGACTTTGATTTTTTTTGCATATTAAAAGGGCATCTTCTGTTTCTACTATAATCAAATCTTCGATTCCGATTGTTGTTATGAGCTTTTTTCCGGTTCCGTAAATGAGCGAGCCCTTGCTGTCAACGCTTACATGCTGCCCTTTTACCACATTATCTTCATCCTTTTTTGCCATTTCAGAGTGAATGGATTCCCAGGTGCCAACATCACTCCAGCCAAGTTCGGCCGGGATAATGCGAACCTCTTTTATATCAACTTTTTCCATTACGCCGTAGTCGATGGATATTTTGTCGCATTCTGGATAATAGCTTAACAAGGCCTCTTTCTCTTTGTTTGTACCAATATATTTTTGAATTTTCATCAGTTGATTATACGTGTTTGGTAAATGGCGTTTGTAATGTTTGAGGATTGTGTCTATGCGCCATACGTATAGTCCGGTGTTCCATAAATATTTATATGACTGAAGAAACTTTTTTGCTGTCTCCAGGTCAGGTTTTTCAGTGAATCTTTCAAAGGCAAAAATTTCCGCCCCATCTACGGTCTTTAACATTTTCCCGATTTTGACATACCCCAAATTGACGTTTGGGTACTCGGCTTTTACTTCAATAATATTGAGCGTGTTTTCCTGCTTTGCCAATTTCTCGGCGATTTTGAGTTTGTGAATGAATTCACTTTTGTTTTGAATGTAGTGATCGGCATAAATAATCGCCATCACATCCTGGGGATATTTTTTTGCCAAATAGGCCGCCGCTAATCCAATACATGGAGCGGTATCTTTGAGATCAGGTTCTACGATGATATTTTGTTCGGGTACCCGGCCTTTTATTTGCTCCTTTACTATGTCTAGGTACAGCGCGTTTGTTGAAATATAGATATCCGAAGGTTTCAAAAAATCCAGGCGACTAATAGTGTCCTGGAGCATGGTGTTATTACTGATCAATTTTTGAAACTGTTTTGGCTTGTTGGTTCTGCTGAGAGGCCAAAGTCTGGTACCTGATCCGCCGGCGAGAATAACTGCTTTCAATTGAATGTATTAGTAATAGGTAAACGTCGATTTTAAAATTTTACTGGAGCAGCGAAGTACCTGTCATTTCGGCCGGTTTTTCGATCTGCATTATTTCGAGAATTGTCGGTGCGATATCTTGAAGTCCTTTGTCTTTCGCCAGCTTTTTATCTTTATATTTTGGTGAGATAAGAAGGCATATGACGGGGTTTGTTGTATGTGACGGACACGGTTCGCCGTTTTCTTCGTAGATTTTGTATTCCACATTGCCATGATCGGCCGTCAGGATGACATGGTACCCCTTTTGAAGGGCTTTTTCCACTATCTTCTGCATGTATTCATCTATGTATTTGCAAGCCTGTACAGAAGCTTGTAGATCACCAGAATGACCTACAAGGTCAGGATTGGCAAAATTTTGTACTATGAGGTCATAATCAGCCTTATCCATTTCCTGTATTACCCTTTCGGAAAGCTGCGGGGCACTCATTTCAGGTTTTTCAGCATATGAAGCGACTTTTGGTGAGTCGATGAGTACCCGGGTTTCGTGCGGGAATGGTTCGTCAATCTGACTGTTGAAGAAGTATGTTACGTGCGCATATTTTTCTGTTTCTGCTATTCTCAGCTGGGTCAGTCCGTTTTTTTCTAAAACTTCGCCAAGGTTGTTGGATATTTTGACTGTTGGAAAAACTACCGGTGCTTTGTTTGAATAGTCGCCGAAACAGACAAAGAACGGTTCTACTTTTTTTTCAATTGTGAATCCAATTTCAGTTTCACCTGTGAAGCAGTAGGTTATCTGGCGTGTTCGGTCTGTTCGGAAATTCCAAAATATGACACTGTCTTTGTCTTTTATGAGACCGTTTTTATCCAAAACAATCGGATCGATATAGTAATCTGTTTCTATATTGCGGGCGTAAGCGTTGTCGATTGCTTTTATTGGATCTACTTCTTCGATTCCCGTACCTTGGGTATACAAATCGTAAGCTTTTTTTGTGCGGTCCCAGTTATTGTCTCTATCCATGGCATAAAATCTTCCGATGATGGTGGCAATTCCGGCGTAGTTTTCCGGATTTGTTGGGTCGTTGGAAAAGCCAAGTTCGGCAATCTTTTTTTGTATTTGTTCTATGAACTCTTTTGCTGTGTGTTCAGGGACATCCCGACCGTCGGTTATAGCATGAATGTAAACCGGTCCGATATGAAATGTCTTTGCCATGTAGAGCAGCGCAAAGAGGTGATTCAGATGTGAATGCACTCCCTGATCGGAAATCATACCTAGTAAATGAAGTGCGCTTTTTGGGTTTCTTTTTATGCTTTCCATTGCCTCAACCAGTGATGGCATGAGGAAAAAACTTCCGTCGTGAATTGATCTGTTTATCTCTTCCAGTGATTGAAAAACTATTCTTCCGGCTCCAATGGTAAAATGGCCTACCTCTGATCCGCCTTGAGTATTTTCCGGTAACCCAACCGCGTTTCCCGAAGCCTGAAGCAGGGTCCATGGATATTTTTTTTTCAATTTTTCAAGATTATCCATGTGTGCCAGTTTTTCGGCATTACCGGCATAGTCTTTTCCTTCGCCAAAACCGTCCAGGATCATCAAATATACTTTTTCTTTATTCATAAACTAGTTCCATAAAAAGTGAATGTACCAATTGAGAATATCTGCTCCGCTGAAGATTGTTAAAAATGTTCCCATCACTAAAAACGGCGCGAATGGAACTTTGGTTTTTGCGTTTACTTTTTTCGTTGAAAGGAAGGCTGCTGCGGATATTCCACCAATTAAATACGATATAACAAGTGCCACTAAAAATAACTGCCAACCAAACAATGCTGCCATGCCAAGTCCGATGTACAAATCACCTTCACCCAACCATTCACCTTTGGAAAGAAATATTTGTCCTCCCAAAAATAGTCCTGCGATTATGGCTGCGATTACCATGCTTATGAAGTCAGGCTGCCCAAGAATTATGCTGGTTATGAATGAAATTGCGATGAACGGAAATAGAAAAATATCCGGAATTTCCAGATGTTTGAGGTCATAGAAAAATATAGCTATGAGCAGTAAACTTATGATGCTTTTCAAAACAAAAGTAAGCGCCAAAGCTGATGAAACTTCCACTGCGCCTGTTATGGTTTCCATAACAAACGGATATTGGAAAAACAAACTGGTGATGACAAGAGCCGTAAAAAGCTCCAGATAAAAATATTGGGACGAGAATTTTTTACCACAGTATCTGCAGCTTCCTTTCAACATGATGTAGCTGACGAGCGGTATTAAATCGATAGTTTTTAGACGATGATGACATTGCGGGCATTTTGAATGTCCTAAAAATATACCCTTACTTTTGGTATGAATGCGTTCAATAACAACACTGATAAAACTGCCGAGACTGAGTCCCAGAACAAAAAGGAAAAATGTGGTTATGAGAGTCACGATAATATGGTTATGGTGTAGAACCGCTGAGCAAGCTGGCTTTGAGCGTTGTGTTTGATTGATCTATTGATTGGATGAGTTGATTGTAGTGATCGGCTGCTGAGCTGCTTATGGAGTTCCCATTCCCCATCGTGTAGGCTTTTCGGTAGTAAGATACGGCTTCGGTTAAACGTCCACGCTTTTCCGAAAGTAATCCGTAATTTAAATAAATTGCGTCCAGGTTTGGATCTATTGCCAGAGCTTTTTTTAGATACCCTTCGGCGTCGTCCAGATGGTTGGTTCCGATGGATGCCCATCCCAGCAGATTATAGCTCATTGCAAGTTTTGGATTGGCTTGCTGCGCTTTTTTTGCCAAAGCCAAAGCTTTCTCAGGAGAGTTTAGGCGTTCCATATAAATCCACATCGGTTTGATAAAGTAGTTTACGTCGGTGCTGTTGAGTGCCAGAACATTTTCAAAACTCATTGCTGATTTTGGATACTCTTTTAGTTGGAGATAAATCTCCGCCAGTTTTTGGTCGATTTGTATAACCGGTTCGTAGCCATATTTTTTTGCAAGTTCCAATTCGTTGGCAGCGTTTTGCAGGTCGTTCAGGCCAAAGTAACCAAGCCCCAGATAAAAATGTGTTTCGGCTTTTAAAGAGTCAAGTTTTTTGGCCTGTTCCAGCGCTTCTACGGCATCCTGATATTTTTCAACATTCAAATAAGCGAAACCGAGTAGTATCCACGGATCGCGATAGTTTTTCTTTTCTTTTAATACGTCGAACAGGAGCGGTATGGCCATTTGATATTCGCCAACCTGGTTAAAACTTCTTCCCAGCAGGGTTTTGAGATGGACATTGTTACCACCCTGATTGAAGTGAAACTCCGCGTAAGCGTTCAGGAAATTTTGTGCTTTGCTTATGGTGTCTGCGTTTCCACCTATGTTGATTGCTTCGTTTAACAACGATTTTGCTTTTTCTTCTTCACCAAAATATGCCGCCAGGATTCCCTGATAGTACTTTGACTGCGAGTCGTGAATGACCACTGAATTCATTACTTTTTGTGCATCGGTAATTTTTCTGTCACCCAGCAGTGCACGGGTCAGATAAATTTTTGTGGTTGTATCGTCCGGGTTTATTTCCAACGCTTTTTGAAAAACAAGTTTTGCGTTGATGAAATCGTGTTCACGCAAATAGATGCGGCCAATTTCTATTAACGGTTCAACCTTGCCCGGGCCAAGTTTGCTGGCTGCCGTGTATTCCGCGATGGCAAGACTGTGATAACCGTTTGTTTCCATGGATGCACCATGATTCATGTACTCCTGATAACTTTTGTTGCGACCGACTTTTTGGTCTTGAGCCAGAACATCGGGAATTTCTTCAGCCACTCCCTGCATGGTTTCCTGAGTCTGCATAGGGCCAAGTGCGCCGCCAACGTTAAACGGAGGGAGTCCCAAAATGTACAATGCGGCGGTTAAAAGCGTCACAATTACTACTCCCAGTACTATGGACATCAATTGTTTCATGCGTAAATCAGATGTTGATATTTGGCGTTATTGGCATGGCAAATTGCCACAGCCAGCGCATCGGCTGCGTCGTCGGGGCGGGGGAGTTGATTCATCTTCAATATCAGTTGAACCATTTTTTGCACCTGAATTTTTTCCGCTTTCCCGTGACCACACACGGCAATTTTTACTTGTTGAGGTTTGTATTCGTGAATTTCATAACCTTGAGATGAAAGTTTTTGCATCAAGGCTCCGCGCGAGTGAGCAACACTCATGGCCGTTTTGACATTTTTACTGAAAAATATTTCTTCAATCCCTATCACATCCGGTTTCCAGCAGTTTACAATCTCTTCCAGATCGGTGGCGATTTGATGAAGTCTCTCGGGTAGACGTAATGTTTTTGACGTTGTAATGCAGCCATAATCCAGCAGCGTGAGTTCGGAGTTTTCGTAATTTATCACGCCAAAGCCTGTGGTCGCAGTACCCGGATCTAAGCCAAGAATAACCATGCTGAGGATAAGAAAATTTACTTACCCACATTGTAGCAAAAAGTGACGAAAATCCTAGAGAATGATTGTG
>JADZCU010000046.1 GCA_020851415.1 Candidatus Peregrinibacteria bacterium
TCAAAAAGGAATGGACTAAAATGGAAATCAAAATTGACCTCGTTGCCTCAGGCAAAGTTCGCCAGGCCAAGGACGCAATCCAGGCAGAACTCCTGGATGTAGCTGAAAAAAACATCCGCTCGGGAGCCGCATCACTGGGAGAATCATACATCCAAAACCGCGATGCTTTGCTCAAAGCTATCCGTGAAGATATTGATATTTTTCAATCCTAAACCATGAAGTTTTTCCGCAAAATTCTGGCAATTCCGTTTGCTGCAACCCTCCTTATGGGACAGGTTTGTTTTGCGGCAACTACGGTTAGCCCGCCGCCAACTTTCACCATCGATCCATCCTTTCTAATACTAGACCCTGTCGTTTTAGATCCAGTGACAACAACCACGGCGACGGATCCGGCAGTCACCGATCCAAACTCTACAAATACCACAGACACTGGAGCAACCGACCCTGCCGGGACAACCACCACGGATCCAAATGCAACCACGACTACGGCCACCCCGCCACCCGAACCAACCACAACCACGGACACCACCGGCACCACGGGGACAACAGACACAACACCGACCACCGACCCCAATAGGCCACCGGTTGAAGAAACAGTACCAACCACAACAACAACTGTCACGCCACCTCCGTCATCCACCCCGCCTCGAACCAACAGCATTCCAACAGAAGAGCCGGTTATAGGTATTTTAGATGTCCCCCTCGAAACAACTACTCAGGAAGAATGCTCAGCCCAAGTACTCACTCCAATCTGTCCGTCTCCCGAGCAAGTGGGAAAATCGCTCACCCCTATCATCACAGAAAATCAGCTCAAAATGGCGCTGCTCGTTTTCTTCGGCGGCGGCCTCGGTGCTCTCATGTGGGTTTTTGCCGCGAACATAATGAACAACGCACAAATGAAGCGTGAAGAAGTGCGCTTCGATCGCCAAGAAAGAGCCTCCAACGAAACCCGCCGGGTTGAACAGCTCAGCAAAACTTATGGCCGCCTTTCAGACACAATCGCCTCTCTATACAAAGAGTCTGGCAACAAACTCACGCTCAATAAAGACGCCATAAAAAACTACCTCACATCCAGTATCGAACTCGAAATGTACGGATCAGACGAATCTCTTGCCGCACACAAAGAGTTCCTGGGTATGCTCACAAGCGGCACTCAAACAACAAAATCAGACTTTGATCAGGCAAAGAACAATCTCATTGGAGCTCTCAAAAAAGATCTCGGTCTTTCAAATTAACCACATGTTGAGCCACGAAGAAAAAATCCAGAGTATCGCCGACCAATTAAAGCAGCTAAGTGAACGCCCTCATAAAGGTTTCGTCTCTCTTCAGCGCGCCGGAGTTTCACACAAAGTCCCAAACGCTCATGAACAAGCCGCCGACAATAAAATCCTCGTCGGGAAACTTGATCAAATTTTGGAATTAGACCCCATAAATAAAACCTGCACGGCAGAATCCGGCATTGCTTTTTCCGATCTCGTTAAAGAAACATTAAAACATGATCTCGTCCCCTACACTGTCCCCGAACTCAAAACCATCACCATCGGCGGCGCGGTTTCCGGCTGTTCAGTTGAATCCATGTCCTACAAATATGGCGGCTTTCACGACAGCTGTTTGGAGTACGAACTCATCACCACCAAAGGCGAAATACTTACCTGTTCGGCTGAAAAAAATCCCGAAGTTTTTCACATGCTCCACGGCGCCTTTGGCACACTGGGCATCATCACAAAAATCAAATTCAAACTGCATCCGGCAAAAAAATATGTTCATCTCGAACATGTGAAATACACAAATTTCCCCGACTACCAAAACGCAATTCAGCAAGAATATCAAAACCCAAAATATGACTACATGGACGGGATAATTCATTCCCCAAGCCATTTCACGCTCTGCCTTGGCACATTTACCGACACGGCACCTTACACCAACAATTACGACAACGGCAAAATATTCCACAAAAGCACAAAAACCCGCGCGGAAGATTATCTCAAAACCCACGACTACTTTTTCCGTTACGACGCGGACTGTCACTGGATCAGCCGCAACTACGGTCTCGAAAATCCCCTGATACGTTTCCTCTTGGGACGCTGGTTGCTTTCATCTTCCAACATGATCAAAACGGCAAAAACACTCCGCCCAATTTTCAAGCATTTCAAACCCGATGTCATCGTTGATATATTCGTCGCCATGTCCCGCTTCCAGGAATTTTTTGAATTTTACCTTAACAAATTCAACTACTTCCCGCTCTGGATCGTCCCCTACAAAATCCAGGATCGTTATCCGTGGATCAATGAAACATTTATGAAAGACCTGCCCGACCAGCTGTTTATAGACTGCGCAGTTTACGGCTTGCGCCAGGGCAAAAAAGACTACTACCAAATAATGGATGAAAAACTTCTAGACCTTCAGGGACTCAAGACACTCATCTCCCACAACAAATACAGCCCGGAAACCTTTTGGCAAATCTACAATAAACCGAACTACCAAAAAGCAAAACAGATCACCGACCCCGACAACATCTTCAAGGATCTCTACCAAAAAACCCACGGCCACAAAACTACATAATATTCTTTCGATTCTGCTTAATCGCACTATGCTGTTTCTTCCCTTGCAGCATTTTTTCTTTCGCACGTTTTGAACGTTTCTGTTTTTGCTTTTTCAATTTAAAAATTTTCTTCTGCAACGCCGACTGTACACCTCTTTTCTTTTCTTCAATTTTCAAAATCAATAATTTATAGGCAGAAAGCCTGTTTTTACTTTGCTCCCTATGTTTCTGACAACGCACCTCAATGCCTGTCGGCACATGTCGCAAATGAACAGTACTGGAAGTTTTGTTTATTTTTTGGCCACCCTTTCCACTACCGCGCACAAACTGTTCAATGATGTCTCCTGGCCGCACGTGAAGCGTTCCAGCCTTTTGCAGCAACTCTGGAGATAATTCAACCGGGAAATTCATAGAAACATGAAACGTATCGACTATAAGTGTAGCACCATTCTCATTTCTATAGCAGTACACCTCACGCCACCATTGCGATTCAAGAAACCATTTCAGCAAAAAAACGTGGCTCTCTTTTTGCTAAAAATTAAAACTTCAACCATAATAACCATTAGAAAATTACTCTTATCCTCCAGCTTTATGAAAATCAAAATTGGCCTTCTCGCACTCGCGTCACTAATACTTATTGCCGGATGCACAAATGCCGCAACCCCAAGCCCAACACAAATCACTCCACCAGGGCCAAACACAGACACAACAAATCCTCAGCCCGTTGAGCAAACAAAAGCAATCGTAGAAACCAAAGAAATTAAAGAAACCGATCCAAACGGCCCAATTACGGTAAAATATCCATATACCACCAACGAAAAAATCAACAAACCCATCAAGGCATTCATCGATCAAGTCATAAGTGATTTCAAAAAAGATGCCATGCCTGTGGATCCAGAAACAGGTGCCGGCCCAAACGCCCTTGATGTCGCATATTCAACAATTTCTTTCAACGACGACATAGTTACCTTCAAATACGATCTCTACATCAACACCGGCGGAGCACATCCAAACTCCTACATTTTCACTCAAACATTCGACCTTTCAAACGGCACTCAGTATACCAACAAAGACATTCTTGGCTCTCAAGATTCACTGACCAAAATATCAAGTGATGCCATCGCCATGCTCAAAAAAAATATCGAAAAATCCCTCAATGAAGCCACAGAAACAACACAACCGCTGGACGAAGCAACTCTCAATTGGATCACAAACGGCGCGGCTCCGGATTGGGCAAACTATCAGGCTATTGCCATCCTTCCAAATGAACTCATCATCTACTTTAATCCATACCAAGTTGCCCCATACGCTGCCGGCCCTCAGGAAGTTCACCTCAAGATGAATCAGGTCAAATCCACCCTCCCGGCACCATTTGGCACTGCAGCAGAAAGCACAACACCCCCTCCTGCCGTACCTCCCATCTCACCACTAAATCCTTTGCCGCCACTCGAGGGCAAAAAAATCGCCTGCAATACGGACGCAGACTGTGTACCGGATCCAACTCAGTGCCACCCGCACACCTGCATGACAACAACAGAAGCTGAGGGAAAAACCAAACCGGAAATGTGTACTATGATGTTCGACACTCAGGCTGCCTACAGTGCAGCTGACTGCACCTGCAACCTGGGCATCTGCAAGAATAAAAACATCCCCGAATCACTCACCGAACCCGACACAACTCTTCCCCAATAAAGGAGGAAGAGCTGGCATCGCTACTTTCTAAGTGGCTTTTCCAGGCAATAGACGGCCTTCTCGTGACACTTCACAATTTGGCTTTGGATCTGCAAATCACATTCATTTTTTTCCGGGTCAGCATCAAAAAGATAATCACGCTGACGTGGGAGCAAGCTGTCGTGGAACTTCAGGGCGTTCATGCCAACAAAACGTTCACAAGATTTACCGTAGGGTATCTGAACGTCGCCCAGACAAGAGTTGAGCTGCTCTTGGCAAGATGAAATAATTTGCTGAGCAGCTTCAGGCTCCTGAACCTCAAGTTTTTGAGCATACTTCTTTTCTTGTTCTTTAAGGTAATCCACAGAAGTATCGCCCGCACTCAGAAAGTTAAGGGCTGTTTGATTTCTCAAATGATCAGGGACCTTAACCACACCAAGTGCTAAAACAGCTAAGCCACCGGCACCTACAACGGCATCCACATAAGGTTTAAGAGTATTCATAAGATATTGAGTTAAAAAGTATTATTTATAGGTAAATTCAGGGGTTCTTCTCATTTCATTTTGGCTTCTACATGGGCGTATTGATAGTAAACATCTATAATATGCATGGATTGGCAAAAATGTCAACCATCCTAGGGCACTCCCACCTAAGAAGCTGGAGTCAAAATACCTCTACTTCATCACCTTTTTATGCTATCATCCGCCTCGATTTTTACTTGCCACCATGTTAATTGCCAAAAACCTTTCATTCGAAACCGCCGACGGAAAACTCTTTGAAAACGTAGATGTCTCACTCGACAGCGCCGCCAAAAAACGGGTAGCCATAGTAGGTAAAAACGGCTGCGGCAAGTCCACATTGCTCAAATTACTCCTGGGCCAGCTGGAACCTCTTACCGGCAGCGTTTCCAGTTCCCATGAAATCATTGCCTACCTCAAACAAGATAGCGCCTTCCCCGACGAAAACCTCACCGTAGAACAACATCTCGTGAGCAAACTCGAAGAAGACTGGATGACCTACAAAGTTGAAATGGTTTTAGATGAAGTAGGCCTTACATCAGAAATACAGACAGTCCCACTCAAAAGCATAAGCGGAGGACAAAGAGTGCGCATAGCTATAGCTGAAGTGCTCCTCACCGAACCAACAATTCTGCTGCTCGATGAACCAACCAACCACCTGGATAAAGAAAGTATCGAATGGCTCATCAGCTTCGTAAACAATTTCAGCGGATCAGTTGCGTTTGTTTCACACGACCGCCATTTCATCAACGAAACAGCAGATCAAATCTGGGAAATCACCAACAAACATATCGAATCATACGGCTGCAAATACGACCAATTCCTCATCGAGCGCTACAACCGTTATCAAAAAATGCTCGACGCATTCAACTTCAGCCAACGCGAATACAACGAGCTCGAACTCTGGCTCCGTGAAAACGCCAACAACCCAAAGTACAAATTCACTGCAACAGTAGCTCAAAAGAAAAAGGCTTTGGAACGCATGGAGAAACGAACCCCACCGGAACCAATCCCCGACCCCCGCGTCAAAATGAAAGACATCGATGCCACCGAAAAAGGCACCGTCCTTTCACTCAAAATAGACCGCAAAAAATTCGGT
Organism: Candidatus Peregrinibacteria bacterium; assembly: GCA_020851415.1. Lineage (GTDB taxonomy): Bacteria > Patescibacteriota > Gracilibacteria > UBA1369 > UBA1369 > JADZCU01. The sequence continues at coordinate 5,831 of JADZCU010000046.1, forward strand.
GACCGCGAAATTCTCAAAGACATAGACCTCCGAATAGAAAGCCGCGATCGCATCCTCCTCAGCGGCCCAAACGGTTCAGGCAAAACCACGCTCCTCAACATCATCGCCGGTGACGACAACGAATTCGAAGGAAAAAGAAATATCCGTGAAAACACCAACGTAGGCTACCTCCGCCAGTTCTCCAGCCTGGACGAAAAAAACAACGTACTCGACGAATTCGGCAAACGCACCGCCCTAGAGTACACCACGCGCCGCAGCGTCCTGGCCAAATATCTCTTCCCCGAAGAGTTCATGGAAACCACCATCAAAAACCTCAGCTTCGGTCAACAACGCCGCCTGGAAATCGCCATCCTCCTCACCAACAACCCAAGCCTCCTCCTCCTGGACGAACCAACCAACCACCTCGACATCTTCCTGCGTGAAGACTTAGAAAGATTCCTCCTCGAACAAAACGTCGCCATGGTCATCATCTCCCACGACAGATATTTCATCGACAAAATCGGAATAACCAGAACAGTGGAATTGAAATAAGTGGATGATTTCAGTTATTGAGACAAAGCTGTTAAAATAATGGGTGATTTCTAACATTTATTATGAAGAAAGAACATTTACAAATGACCTTTTTAGGAGTTGCGTGCCTTATTATCGGCTTCTTTGTTGGCATAGAATACAAGAATGCGGAGATCAGAAGTATCCTAACTAAAGCTCAAGATGAAATTTCGCAAATAGCGAATAGTATTAGCCCAGCTACAACAACTATCCCGGCATCTACTGTATTTATTGATAAAAAAATTGGTGATGACGTTGTGTTGTCTACAATGAATTTAAAGGTGAATTCCATTGAAGAAAAAAATACAATACCAATGGATTTTGGGAACCCGCTAACTGCAAAGGCAGAAACAAAATTTGTTGTAGTTGATTTAACTGCTACAAACACTACATCAGATCCTTTCTTATATGATCCTGATGGGGTAGATATCATTGATAATAAACAAAGAAGATATACCTACAAAACTGACAGTATAGGTTTACCTAAAGGGTTAAGCTTTATAAATTTACCACCAAGCATTGCTGAAACCGGTCGTGTTGTCTATGAAGTCCCAAAAGA
>JADZCU010000047.1 GCA_020851415.1 Candidatus Peregrinibacteria bacterium
CTGGCGCCAATTAAAGTGGCAATTCTGCCATTGGTGAAAAATAAGGAAGTCATAACTCAAAAAGCTGAAGAGGTATACCATCTCCTCAAAAAAGAGTTCACTTGTGAATATGATGAAAGCGGTTCAGTTGGAAAACGTTATCGCCGTCAGGACGAAATTGGGACACCGTTCTGTGTAACAATCGATTTTGACACAGTAGAAAAGGATAATTGCGTCACAATTCGTGACCGTGACGCCATGACTCAAGAGAGGATTAAAATTGATGAGCTTTCAGCAGTGCTTCACCAAAAACTCGGTCTATAAAGTCATCAATAAATTAAGGAAATTTCATAAAGAGTCGCTAATCTGCACAACACATTAGCGACTCTTTATTTATTGATATGAAACCCAGAGAAAAAATAGTTATAAATGGCCCAAAAAATTTAAGCGATGAAGAGCTGGTATCTCTGTTGCTTGGACACGGGAACAAAAAAGAAAACGTATTTCAAATGAGTAAAAGACTCATGGAAAACTTTGAATATGAAGAAATTGTAAACGCGAAAAATCCAATGGAACTAAAAAAAACTTTACAGTTGGGACTTCATCAATCATCAAAACTCATGGCCGCCATTGAGCTGGGACGAAGATTGTTTGGCTCATCAAAATTGCAAAAAGTAATCCACAACTCCGACGATGCCTATGCACTACTCAAAAACATGCAGTTTCTCCAAAAGGAGCACGTCAGGGGACTTTATCTCAACACCCGCTACCACGTAATTCACGACGAAATAATTAGCATAGGCAGCTTGGACGCAAACATTCTACATCCCCGCGAAGTGCTGCGTCCGGCCATCGAATATGGTGCCTATGGGTTCATTTTAGCCCACAATCATCCATCCGGAGACTGCAATCCGAGCATTGCTGACATAAAAGTCACCCAAAAACTTCAAAAACTCGGAGAAGAACTGCAAATACCATTGTTTGACCATCTGGTTATTGGAGAAAGCGCTTATACAAGCATAAAAAGGTACACAAACGTAAAAATGCCAAAATAATAACAAAATCAAACAAGCACTAGCCTCATAGTACTTGGTAAAAAGCCAGTTTTCTGCTATAATATAAAGAAAAATAAATATCAAAAACTCATGGATTTCGACTTACAAAATATGGTCACATATGTGCAGGAGTATCTGTTAGCTTTGTGGGACTATCTTCTCTCTCATCCCCTAGAGTCAATACTATCCTGTATTCTTTTCGTTGCGGGGATAAAATTAGCAATAGGTGTTATGCGATGGTCATACATGGTCTTTTTCGGTTCACGCAAATTCGTATACATGAAAATCACTTTACCTCGTGAAGAGTCAGCAAAAGATAAAGAAAAATCCGAAGAAAAAGATTTCAAAGAGAAAATCGCCATAATGGAACAGTTTTATCGCAATATTCACGAAATTAGTGAATTGAGTTTGCAAAACATCATTTACACATGGCTGTTTAGAGCCGACATTATATCTTTCGAACTTATTGCTCAAAAAAAAGTTGTTGAGTTTTATCTCGTTTGTCACAAAAAATACCAGGATTTAATGGATAAGCAGATTACCTCATACTACCCAAACGCAGATATCACCATTGAAAAAATGCCGAATATCAAGCCAAAAGGCAATACGTTGAAATGCTATTACGCATACCAGAAAAACGAATTCTATTATCCAATCAAAACATTCAAAAATCTTGAAAACGATCCGCTCAACGATCTCTCAAATATATTTTCCAAATTGGAGGAAAATGAAGTTGCGGCAATCCAGATGGTAATCCGTCCAAGAAAAGACAAAAAATGGCAAAAGAAAACAGAAATTGCTGGCAACACCATGTTCAGCGGTAAAAAACCGGGTGGCTTCAAAATCCCCGGACTGAGTTTCTTGGGAAACATATTTACGGGTATTTTCTTCGGATACGAAAAAATGTCCAAAGAAGAACCAAAAGGAAACTCAGGGCCATATGGTGGAGGCGGATATGTCCGTATGCTCCAGACACGTGAAGAAATTGCCAAAAGAATCGGTGAAAAGGCAGGACAGGTTGGTTTCGATACTATGATAAGAATAGTTGGCTCAAGCACGACTCGCAACAGATCAACTGAATTAACCAACAACATAGCTTTGGGTCTTAACCTGTTCAAGGATGCACAAATGAACTGGTTCCAAACGCGCCGCGTCATTTTTTTGGATACCCTTAACAATCTCATCATGAAGTTTAACTTCAATAAGAGGTTGATAGACTCCAGACTGCTCATGTGGGGAGAAAAAAAATCCATATTCACTGCAGAAGAGTTGGCTTCCATTTATCATTTACCATCAAGCCGCTTTAACTATACGCCGGTAATTAAATGGCTTGCTTACAAGATTGTACCGGCACCGGTCAATATGCCGACACAGGGTGTACTTCTTGGAAACAACGTCTATCGAGGTTCAGCCAAACCAATTTACATGCTTCGCAATGATCGTACTCGTCATCATTACGTCATCGGAAAATCTGGTTCGGGTAAATCAGTATTCTTAAGTTGGCTCGCCCGTCAGGATATGAAAAACGGCGATGGTGTATGCGTTATCGATCCGCACGGAGATCTTATTGAAGAGTTAATTCAGTTTGTTCCAAAAGAGCGTGCCAAAGACGTCATTGTCTTTAATCCGTCCGATGTAGAACGCCCAATGGGTTTGAACATCCTTGAAGCAAACTCACCTGAAGAAATGGATCTTGCCTCAAGTCAGGCAACAGAAATTTTTATTAAACTGTTCGGTGACGAAATTTTCGGTCCCCGCATTCAGCACTATTTCCGTAACTCATGCTTAACGCTCATGGAGGATAAAGAAGAGGGCGCAACACTTATCGATGTTCCGCGCGTGTTCGTAGATGATGAGTTCATGAAGTACAAAGTAAGTAAGGTAAAAAATCCGGTTGTTCGTTCATTCTGGGAACATGAATATGCCCATACGGGCGAGCGTGAACGTCAGGAAATGATCCCTTACTTCTCTGCAAAATTTGGTCCGTTTATCACGAACTCCATCATGCGTAACACCATTGGACAAACCAAATCAGCCTTCAATTTCCGCAAATGCATGGATGAACAAAAAATCCTTCTCATCAATCTTTCAAAAGGTAAAATCGGTGATTTAAATACTCAGCTCCTGGGTCTTATCATGGTCGCGCGTCTACAGATGGCAGCCATGAGTCGTGTGGATATGCCTGAAAGTGAACGTAAAGATTTTTACCTCTATGTGGATGAGTTCCAAAACTTTGCCACCGATTCATTCTGTTCAATCTTGTCCGAAGCTCGTAAGTATCATCTGGCTCTTATCATGGCCAACCAGTATATCAAGCAGTTGGAAAAGAAAAACGATACCTCAATTCGTGATGCGGTGTTCGGTAACGTTGGTACCATGATGTCCTTCAAAGTAGGTGCCGATGATGCAGAATACATGTCAAAAGAATACGCTCCGGTACTAACAGAACAGGACGTGCTTGGTATCGCCAACTACAAAGCCTATATCAAGCTCAGCATCAACAACGCCACTTCACGTCCATTCTCGCTTGAAA
>JADZCU010000048.1 GCA_020851415.1 Candidatus Peregrinibacteria bacterium
TAACGCAAATCAATGATAGTTTATGCGTCGCGTTTTTGATATTGAAAACAAGGGCCAATAGCTCAGTCGGTAGAGCAGTCGCCTCTTAAGCGAACGGTCGCTGGTTCGATTCCAGCTTGGCCCACCATCATTAGTTCCACCGAAGAGGTGGAATTTTTGTTTTGTGAAAAATGCGCTTGGTTGCTGTATAAGTGAGCGGTTTTGTTGATGATACTGCGGTTCGAACTTTGAGGAGACCATTTGGCTCGTTTGAGGAAGTTGTGAAACGAAAACGGCTTAGATTGGAGAGAAAATACCTTTTGGTTCGCGGTTCGAATCAGTGCTAACTATAGTATGTAGAACTCTAGTTAGCATATTTATATACTATAGTTAGCAATCAAATAATTATATGAGTAAAACAACTTTAGAAAAATTTGGAGAAAAAGTCAGAGAGGAACGATTAAAGCTCGGTCTTTCTCAAGAGCAGCTTGCATCAAAGGCTGGTGTTCATCGTACTTACATAGGAATGATCGAAAGGGCTGAAAAAAATATTACTTTGGAAAATATAGAAAAAATTGCAAAAGCCCTTGGTCTACCAATAAATAAACTTCTCACATATGGCTCTGAAACCTCAAAATAAAAAACATCGCAAGCAAATAATAGCTGGAACGGTTGGCAGGGATAAGGGGCATTCATTCGAAAAAGAAATTACAGAGACAATAAATTCCTTGTCCATTGACCAGCTTTGTCATTTAGAACAGGTAGATTTGGAGCAGGTTATTTTTAATGGGAATCCTGCCTTTTTACTTCTGAGCTATATTTTTACCGATTTATCCGTCAGCTGTAGTTCTATTATTAGTATTACTGCCTACTGGTTAGGAGGCTTGGCAACATCAGGGAAGGGAGATGTGCTGCAATTACCTAATGGGCATAATCTAAAATCATCAAAGAGTGATATTCTTATACGCTTTCAATATAAGGATGGGAGCATAAAGGATGTAGGCGTTTCTATTAAAACTTGTAATAACAAGACTCCAACAAATGCCCAACTGTATTTCACTACAGCTAGTGCATTTTGCAAATTATTAAGGGATAACAATATAAAAGTAACTGTTGAAGCAGAGCATGCTATGAAAATGTTTTGTGGTGATGTCGGATATAGACCAGCAGACATGATAGATGTGTCAAAACGAAAGTCCGATCCAGATCGCTGGTTTTGGGAAGAGCTGCCACAAAAAGAAAAAAATGAACTTGAGAAGATGTTCATAGCTCAGCAAGATGGTATTTCAGAGGTGTTATTCAAAAAAGCATACCAAAATGACCCCTTCCCGCCAGATTATGTTTTTCATCAGACTAGAAAGTGCGAAAATATTAATAATGTTGAATCTGCCATTTTCTCAATTGATAAACTTCTAAAATTATCAAAAAAGTATTCTGGATTTGACCTTAGACCATATACAGTAAAAAAAGGGCGTTTTCGAGGTGACCCTAATATACATTTGGCTCCACGATTTGGCGTAATACAAATGCAGAGAGGTGGTCAAAAACAACACCCTACACAGCTTCAATTTAATCTTAAGGCTGGTTATTTTTACCACCTAAGAGATTTGTCTTGATATAATTCGCCAAAAATTCTGCGAGCTTTGGTGGAACTGCATTTCCAATGCCTTTTCTGATTTCACCTAGAGATCCTGTTAATTTGAAATAATCGGGGAATGTCTGGCAACGCATAGCTTCTCTAATAGTGAGAGAACGTGTATTTTTTGGGTGAACATTCCGAGAGCCTGAAATCATACTGAAGTTGGTGCTTATGGTAGAGCTAGGTTCATCCCACTTAATACGCTTGTAGGTTGTATTATAACCACTTGTTGGTCTTAATTTTTCATCCTTGTTCTCATGCGCGCTTTTACCCTCTGGAACATCTCTTAGCATTTTGATTACATGCTCTGGGTGGTGTACTGCAAAATGCCACGGATCACTCATCGAATATTCTCCAGATTCTAACTGTTCTAAATCCCTTGTTGCATTCCTGAATGTATTAAGAGGCGATAAATTTTGATTAAATAAATTACTACTGCTATTTGAATGAGTTGACTCTGGAAATAGGAGATTATGTTTTTTAATTAAATCACTCCTCAAGCCAATAAATAGTACTCTTTCCCTTGATTGCGGTATTCCAAATTCTTTTGCATTTATATCCTTATAAATTAGTTCGTAGCCAGATTTTCTAAATTCTTCGGATAAATAATCTCTTACAAGCCCCCCATCCTTAGTTTGCATTGTTAATAGCATCTTCACGTTTTCAAGTACGATAACTTTTGGTTTAAGTATTTTTGCAAATCGTGCAAACTCTTTAAATAATTCATTTCTAGGATCAAAAACATTTCGTTTTCCAGCTAAACTAAATCCCTGACATGGTGGGCCACCTGCCAAGACCGTAATTTCTCCTTGTTCTTTTTTGAATAAATCAAGTTGTTCATCTGTAACCTTCTTTATATCTAAGCCTAGTGAATAGCTTTCGGGAAAATTTAGACTATAAATCTTGTTTGCTGATTTATTATATTCAACGTGCCCAACCACATTATAGCCAGCTAAATGAAAGCCCAATGACATCCCCCCTATGCCAGAGAACAGCATTACAGCTTTCATGTTTTTATCAGTTGTAATTTGTGGATATTTATGAGAATTATAGAATTTTTCGAGTACTTCATTTTGGACTCCTTTTTTCTTGGGAATATTTGCATTTCTGTTAAAAGTCTTCTTTTTTAAAGAAATGCCTTTTTTTTGAAAAAAAAGATTTGGTTGATCAAAAAAATGATATATCTGAAGTAGTTCATCACTACTGGGAGTTTCTTTGTCTAATTCCCATGCGGAAAGTTTTTGGCTTGTAATACCTAATGCTTTAGCCATCTTGAATTGGCTAATATTTTTGTCTATTCGTGTTTTTCTAATCCAATTTTTGTTCATAATTGTTGATTCAAATTGCTAACTATAGTATACAAAATCTTTTTAATCAATGCAACCCCCAATTTCGGCTTTTACTTCTTCAATAAACTCCTCCACCATAGTTATATTATCCTTCAACCAAATATACCAAAATAAGAACAATTCTTCGGATAGTCGCCAATACACCCTAAGCCACACCTCCATCTCCGAGTCCAAAATGCTTGAAATTTGCTTAGAATCAGCCGTTTCTTCTTCTGGCTGATGTTCCAAATATTCATCGACAGTCATCCTTTTCTTTACCAACCCTTTGGTTTGCGGTTCCAATCGCGTCAATGAGCCCCCACCATATTGAACTGCACAACAAAAAAAAGAGTAGATCCGCATGATCTACTCTTTTTTGTTTTTTAAAATATCTTTAGATGGTTGGCACTTGGTGAGCTTCTTTAACAATAACTTTTCCTTTCATACCTGGGTGAACTGAACAGTGATATTCAAATGTTCCAAGGTCGTTGAATGTATGTTGGAAACTGTCTCCGTTGCTCAATAACTCACTGTCTAACACGATTCCGGTATCGCTGGTTACTGTGTGGTCTACGTTGTCGTTGTTGGTCCATTTGAGTGTTGTTCCTTGCCCAATTGTGA
>JADZCU010000049.1 GCA_020851415.1 Candidatus Peregrinibacteria bacterium
ATTTTGGGTTTGATTTTGTCTATTCCAGTTGCGACTACTGCGGCTATTTTTGTCAAAGATTACGCTACTAGGGCAAAGTAGGTTTTGCTGACTTGGTGATTTTGAATTGAATTTTCTAAGATTTTATCGCTGCTGTTTTTTTTAGGACGGCAGCTTTTATTATTTGAGATGTTGATTTTGCGCACTCATTCCAGCTAAATTTTTTTATTTGCAGGTGGCAATTCGCTGCAAGTTTTTTTTGTTCTTCAGGATTTTCAATTTTCCTTAATGCTTCTAATATTGTTTTTGTATCGTTCGGATCTATATAAATTGCGCATTTCCCGGCAATTTCCGGCATTGATGAGTTGTTTGATGTAATTATTGGGGTATCACATTTCATGGCTTCCAATAAAGGTAAACCAAACCCTTCAAAGTATGATGGATACACTAAAGCTTTCGCATGTTTATAAAAATATGGCTTTTCCGCTTCGGATATGAATCCGGTTTGGATAATATCTTTTGATGGAGGTATTTGGAGTTTTGAAAATATGTCCGGATGTTCCTTACCTACAAGTACCAGTTTGGTACTGTTATTACTCAATTTGTATTCCTCAAATGCAAGTAGCAAGTTTTTTAAATTTTTTCTCGGCTCAAGTGTTGAAAGGAAGAGCAGATAATTTTCCGGTAAGTGATATTTGCTTCTGATATCTATCCAGGTGAGATCATTTATTCCCGCAGTAAATTGATCGTCAATTCCTTCATATATAACTTCAATTTTCGATGCTGAGATCTTGTATGTATTGATTAAATCCTGCTTTGTTGAGTTTGATACAGCGATTACGTGATTTGCTTTATTTATGAGCTTTTTTGGTTGAAGCAACTTAAACCACAGTCTGCTTTTTAAAGAAAAAAACTTTGGAAAGTGTTCGAAACATAGATCGTGTACGGTTTGAATGGAAGCGGTTTTTTTGCTTAATGCATACGGGCGTAGATCCGGGAAAATAAAGGCGTCTATTTTTAGTTTTAATTTCTTTTCCAAGAGCCTGTCCAACTTTGGGTAGTTAAAATAAAGCAAACCTATATTCAATATTTTATTTGGTATGTTGGTTTGAATTATTGTTATATTTTTCCGCCCAAAATCTGGTATGTGTCTGCTTTGGTCTTTTTTTGCGTTGGCAAAAAGAATGTAGTTATTTTCCGAGTCCAGCTTGGAGATATATTTAATTAGGTAGTAAATATATGTTTCTACACCGCTCCATTTGCCGCCCATGAGCGGCCTGACATCTATAACTATATTCATAAATTATTTAGCAAGGTGCTTTAGTTCCTGCTGAAATTTTTGATAAACAGCCATTAATGAGATTCCCAAAAACAGACCAACGAATATTCCAAGGGCAATATAGAGTACATATGATTTTGTACTTTCTTCAATAGTGGTGTTGTATAAAGCTAAATGGAAATGTGTTCCTGTTGCGGAGTTGTATTCTTCAATGCTTCTTTGCAGTTGCTCTTTAATGATTTTGTCAGCCTTCACCAGATTATCTTTTTTTGTATCGCTGTAAGTTATAACGACGTTTTGCTTTTCCTGCTTTTTGGCGTTCATCTCAATTTTCTTACCGGTTTTTTCTTCTATGGTTTTGATTAGTGATGGATTCTTAAACCATCCCTGTACTGATTCACTAAAATGATCGGCAGCCTGAACGTTTTCATAAATGCTGCTGTTTGTAGCATTTGGGACATCGTTTTCTTCCACGCCGATTGTTATAAAAGTTGTGCCCGTATATTGCTCGTTTCCTGCGCTGGCGCGGAAGGCAACGGTTCCCAGAAGTGTAATGACTGTGATTGCCATTATTTGTTTCCAGTACTTAATTGTGAGTTTTAAAAATTCTGTCATGGGAAATGTTTAAATAGTCATGGTTTTTTTCCAATTAATCCATTTTTCTTCTACAAAGCCGAGTATCTTTTTCTTGAAATTTGCTTTGTCGAATTCGAGGCTCTGTCTTCTGATTTCATGTGAGTCGAAGGTCATTTCTTTGAATTTTTCTATGGCATTCATGAGTGAATTTACCGTTTGTTCTTCAAAAAAGAGGCCGTTTTTTTCTTCTATAACTGTTTCTATTGATCCTCCATTTCTATAGGCAATTACGGGACATCCGCTGGCCATTGCTTCCAGTGGCGTAATCCCAAAGTCTTCAATCTGTGGGAAAATAAGGGCTTGGGCTTCCTGGAATAAGTTTTCAAGAGTCTTATCGTCGACATAACCCAGGAACTCAATAGTTTCACCCGCTATGCGTTTTAATTCTTTCATGGCTACTCCCTGCCCCACTATTTTAAGGTTAACTTTCAGTTTATTGCAGGCTTCAATGATAAGGTCAAAACGTTTATACGGAGTAAGTCGCCCTGCGGCTAAAAAGAAATTTTCTCTTTTTTTATCGGAAAGACTGAATTTCTCGGTATCTACAAATGGGTGAATGACTGTTGAAGGCCGTCTATAATATTTTTGTATGCGCTGCTGTACCAGATGAGAATTGGCGATAAAGTAATCTACGCGATCCGCGCTGAGGCGATCCCACATGCGCAATTGATGAATGTATGAGGTGCCGAGTCTTTTAATAATGTTATTCATGCTGTAATCCTTTACGTATTTGTGGCTTCCATCCCAGGCATAGCGCATGGGAGAGTGGCAGTAGCAAATATGGAGTGTTTGAGGTTTGGTTATGATTCCTTTTGCGCATGAATGTGAACTGGATATGACTATGTCATAGTTACTGAAATCGAATTTCTCAAATATGTGTGGGAAAAAAGGTAAAAACCATTGATGGTGTTTTTTTGCCAATGGTATGCCTTGTAAATATGATGTGTGGATTGTGGCATTATCAAATCCCTTTACCGTGTCCGGGTTATACATTGAAGTGTATAAGGGAGCTTGGGGAAATATTTCATGCAGAGCCATTATTACTTTTTCGGCGCCACCCGGACTGGTAAGCCAGTCGCATACTATTGCTATATTTAGGTTATTTAAAGACATGGAGAAAAAGCCGTAGTTAGACTACATCTTACTTTTTTTTATGGTTCAGGTAAAGCTGCTACAGATTGAGTTTGAAAACTTTTTCTTCTTCCGGCTTTTCTGCGGGTTGGGTTGTTGCCTCTGGAGGGCTTGGCATGACATTGCTTGGTGGATTCTTGTCGATAGGGTGTTCTTTCATCAGCTTTGCCAATGATTTTTCACCACTGCTTGGAAACAGATTTTTTAACAGTTTCCCGTATATGTCGTTATTGTTTAGTTTATCTGCTGCTTGCGCCTTAAAAAGCATTACAACTTTATTGCCAGGGTCACGCTCAAGCAAACGCTGACAGATGTGGATCACATCAACGAATTTCTTTTCTTTGAACCAGAGCCCCAAAAGTTCTATTACCACTTCTTCATCTTTTGTTGCCATTGTTGAACGGTTTTGATTATCTTGATCGGC
>JADZCU010000050.1 GCA_020851415.1 Candidatus Peregrinibacteria bacterium
ACATGTCGATGTCGGTTGTGGTGCTGGCGGTAAGTGTTGGAATTTTTACCCAGACGTAAGTATATAAACTGTTACATCCAGATTCGATCCAGTAGGAAAGTTGGGTAAGTGATCCGTAGTTTGTGGATCCAGCACTTACTGGGGTGAAACGTAAATCTCCACAATCTGATCGCATTTTTCCCTCTGCAATTGGATCAAGGGTATTTATGATGAGACGCACCGGATGATCCGTATAGGTTGTGGCGTTTGGATTGTTGATAGTTATGGTACGTTTGTAGTGACCAAAGAAATCGGTTCCGTTGATGGTTACCCCGGTATTTCCTGCGGTTGGTCCATCTACTACACTCAAAGAGGTGATATCTGGTGTGGCACCATCTACGGTGAATGGATCACTGTTGCTGGTTGCGTATATTGTTGGGTTTGCGGGAAATGTGGTGTCGGCTGCCGAGAAAACCACACCACCTTCAGGCATGTTGTATGTTGTTCCGGTGATTACGGTTGAGTTGTTACCGGAAGTGATGGTTCCTGTTGTGGTTCCACCAATGGATCCGCCACCTGTATATAGACTCAGTGTGACATCTACATTGTTACTTACGTTAATTGGGTTATTTGCGTAATCAACAGCCTGAATGGTTACGTCCATTGATTGGCCGACAATTGGTGTTCCGCCACCAGTTTTTGTTACCGATGTGATTACCAATCGGTTAATTGGGAAACTATAAAGATTATATGGTGACGTGGTTGTGTCGTTACCTGGTGTCATGTAGATGTTTCCCCATATTCCGTTCCAGGTGATGTCACCGGTTTCTGATGATGAAGATGTTGATCCCATGCCAACAGGTGTTGCTGACTGAATGGACCATTCGTTCCCGGCTCCTGCTGTGGAATCGAATCGATAGAAATCAGTGTTGTTGCCACCACGTGTGGCGTAAATGATGTTGTTATTGCCTATAGAGGCAAGAGCTCCGCCTGCATCTACGGTAACCATATTGGTGTTGTTTGGCATGTTTGTCATGGTGCTCCATGATCCAACACCTGATCCGGATATGGTGTACCTCCAGAAGTTTGGATTTGCGATGGTTGGTGTTGATCCTGGTGAACCGCGGAGCGCATAAATGGTGAGTCCATTTCCAATGCTTGCTAAATCTGAACCGCGAGCGAAAGTGTTGGTACTTGTGGGAAGATCAGCTGCCTGATAGTAGAATGGCCAGGTGTTACCAGTGATGTCGTATATGTACATCAGACCGTTATAGTTTAAACTATAAGTGTCTTCCATTTCGCTGGTACCTTTTCCTGTGGTCATCCAGAGTTTGCCGTCGTAGTAAACGATTTCACCACCATTGTTTTGTCCGTGGTTAACGGGAGCTGCTGTAAGTGTTGCCCATGTACCTGTTGCGGCACCGGTAATGGTGTATTTTTGAAGTGTTGTTGTGGCACCTCCGTTCATGGCGTAGAGAGTTGTTCCACTACCATCACTGACCAGTGAGCCACCAACGGTTACGCCTCCGGTAAATCCTGAAGTTGTTGGTGCCGACCACGTTCCATCTCCTGGATTTGGGGAGTTGGTGATAGTGTATTTGCGGAATGCATTGGTTGCATTTCCCAGGAGAGCATAGATACTTCCGTTTGCTCCATCAAAAGCTCCATTTGAATATACAAGTGATCCTCCGGCAGCCACGTTTGAGTCCGGTTGGGCTAGAGGAGTGCGATTATTTATCGGCCAGGTATTGGCGTTAGGGCCTGTGAATGGATATCTAAAAAGCAGTTTGCGCCCCGGTACGGTTGTTGAGTTACTTTGAACGGTTTTTGCCTGGCCATCACCGGTTGTGAGGTAGAGCTCGGGGCCACCTGATGGACCTGTGCTGACGTATGTAACGGCGCCCTTATCTGTGGTTCCACCAATGGTTGTTCGGAAATTTGTTAAACTACTCCAAACATCTGCTGTAGCACAGTTTGGTCCTGTTGTGAAACAGTAGGCGTATACTTCCGGGTTCGCTCCTCCGCGTGCTGTATAGATTCTGTTTACTCCATCTGTGGTAAAGGATGCACCGCCACTAATTGTTGCGGCAGGATTTGCCGGATCGAAGGCATTCCATACTCCGGTTTCAGTGTTAAATGACCAGAAATTTGTTGATCCACCTTGGAGTGCATAGATTCTTTGTCCTGTACCCGGATGAATGAGTGCGCCACCTGTGGTGATGGACGCTGGCATGTCTGCTGGTGCGGAAATCATTGGCCAGGTGTTTGCGTCTGCTCCAGTAAATGGCATTCCGTAAAGCATGGCACTTACGTTGGCACTTGTTTGATAAGCATCGTTACCTGTTGAAACATAAAGTTCGGCACCGCCACTTGGACCGCCTGGAACATAGGTGATACCACCGCGTGTGTTTCCTCCTGTGTCACTGACCAGTACACCAGTTGGTAATATTGGCATAACACTCCAGGTGTTTGTGCCAACAGTGTACTTCATCACACCTGAAGTCCCGTTACCTGTTGTTGCGTAAATATCTGTTCCATCAGTCGTGAGTGATGCTCCGGCATAGGCGGTGTAGTTTGTGACGTAAGTTTGTGTTCCGGTACCGTTTGATGAGAAATTTATTGCAGAGCCCCCCTGAGTTGTGGATATTTGGAAAGTATCGGTTGTTTTATTGATGACGAAGTAAGAGGTTCCAGCACCCAGTCCGCCAGGTACGGTTCCCGTTGTGGCGATGGTAATTCTTGCTCCGTTGTATAAACCGTGACCTACTGAAGTAAAAATGTCGGTTGTGAAATCTGGCGTGTAAGTGGTACTTGGGATTTGCATGTTCGCTATTGTTGACCAGGTACCTTCACCGGTTGACGGAACTGTGATGGTGAATTTATAGAATGTGTTGGTATTATTTCCTCTTAGTGCGTAGAGTGCGCCACCAACACCAACCATTGAACCACCACTTGCAATAGTTGCTGGAGCTGTTGCGGTGAGTGTCCCCCAAGTGTTTACCGTACAGCCTGATCCAGTATTTTGGAAACAGTATTTATAAACGGTTGTAGTGGTGCTACCGCGGAGTAAATATATGTAGTCGCCGGTTCCAGGGTATGCGAGCGCGGCACCGTGGCCTGCGCTTGCTGGCGGTGCGGTTAATTGTATCCATCCGTTTTCTGTTGCGTTGTATCTGAAGAATTGTGAACTGTTGGTTGCATATATGAGATCTGGAGCCATAGCGAGCATGGTTGTTCCAGTAGTGAAAGTGTTGGTTGTGCCAGGAAGATTATCGAGTTCTGTCCATACGTTTGTTGATGGATCATACTTGAAGAACCTTTCGCTTGATCCACCCGGAACCATGTATATTTTATTGTTTAATGTTACCACAGAGTTTCCTAAACCTTGGGTAAATCCATATTCCTGGATCATATCTTCTCCCGCTGATCCAAGGTATTTGGGACGATTAAAATACAACCATTCGTTTGTTGTTACGTCATATCTTCCAAATTGGCTTGCAGAAAAGAATCCATAAATGTAGGAAGCTGCGTAGCTCTGTGTTCCTGATCCTGTTGAAGTGATATCGATGGCACTACCGTTTGGAGTGAGTGCCAACTGAAAAGTATCTACAGTGGCGTTCACCACATAGTATGGCCCTGCGCCAAGGTTACCAGGAAATGTTCCGGTTGTGCTCAGGGTTACCTTACTTTTATTTCCTAAACCGTGACTTACATCAGTGAGTATATCTGTGGTGTCATCGGCGGTGTAGGTTCCATTTCCGCTGTAGGCCAAGCTTGAAGTTGTTGAACTGGCATCTGCGGGCTGTGGACCTGGTAAATACGGCCACGTGTTTGTGCTAATTTTGTATCTGAATAGGGCTCCACCAAAGTTCATGTCTACAGCAGTTCCCGGATTATAACCGTCGTAACTTGTTGCACCTACGGCCCATATTTCTTCATCACCGCTTCCGGGCGATCCTGGTGTGGGGTCATAGAACGATAGTTCACCTCCATCCGAGAATGTTGAACTTTGGCTTTGATTAAATTTTGTTGGTGCAACACTCATGGGGATCCATCGGCTTCCGATGGTACCTGCTGGATCATAGCGCCAGAAAGTGTTGGATTTACTTCCTTTGGTTGCATATATATAGGTACCGTCTGTTGTGAGTGCACTTCCTCCGTATGTTGGGCTTGGGGTGAGATCGTTGAGGGTTGTGCTTCCGCCATTGGTTGGATCATCGCCATCGAGGGTGTTGTTCCAGCGATTATTGGTAATGTTATACCTCCAGAAGTTTGTTGTGCCTCCACCGGCAGTTACATAGATATTGTCACCGATAATTGCTGATGATCCACCACCTCCAATGTTGCCAGGCGCAGCCGCTCTGGCGGTACCATCCCAGGTTTGAGTAGCAACATTAAAGCGGCAAACCACTGTGGTGCTTCCCCCTTTAATGCGGTAGATGTAGTTGCTGCTGGCGTGATATACGAGCGAACTTCCCACACCGCCACCGCTTGAACAGCTTCCACTGTTTGCGGTAAGCACAGACCATCGATTTTGTGAGATGGTGTATTTATAGAAGTTGTTGCTACCAAGAATTGCGTAAATTTCATCACTGCCCACCGCAATCAAATCTGAAGTTGAGTTGGGTGATACCGGTGTCCATTCGAGTGTTGTCCATTCGTTAGTGGCGGGATCATATGATCTAAATGGCGTTGTTGAGTCGTCACTTAGTACATAGAATTTTCCTCCGGAGTAAGTAATTGAACGTGTTCGAAGGTTGTCACCCTGATTGAGCGGTACACCATCATCACGGAGACCCATATTGAAAACTGACCACACGCCCTGGTCACCGGCTTTTCCTGGATCAGCATCAATAATATATTTTGCAAGCGTGAGTCCACTCGCAGCGCCTTGTCGAAGATAAATGGTGTTGTTGTCGTATTTTACGAGTCCATGTGATATTGAACCAAAAATATTAAATGGTGTATCGGGTAATCTGGTCCATGTGTTTGTGATGGGGTCATAACTCATAAACATCGCGTCTCCCCCAGATATGCTGCTATCCCCCATAGCTACATAAAGTTTTCCATTGACTTCTACCATATCGTTTCCGGCACCCTGGTTTACATTCAATGTGTAATTGCCAGTTGGATAAAACTGTTCACCGGGTTCCGCAATATTTTCACCAGTATCCAAAACACTTTCATACATTGAGTGCCAACGGTTGTTGACGAAGTCATATATCCAAAAATCTCTGCTGGTATTGCCTTTAAAGGCGTAGATGAAATTTCCTGAACCCGGATATGTGAGCGATGCACCTGAACTTATACTATTTGGTGCCGGTTCAGGCTTTTCAGTGATTGGCCATTCATCGGTTGCGATCTTATATCGAAAGAGAACACCACAACTTTTTGTTTGTGAAACAAAACAAGTTCCTGAGTTGGTTTTTGGACCAAATGCTCCTTGACCCGGGGTAAGCCATATTTCTTCATCGCCGCTTCCAGGTGACCCGGAAGTTGGATCATAAAACACTAAATCGCCACCATCTGAAGTACAGTTACCACCGCTATTGAGTCCGCAAGTCCAACCAACTTCGGTTGGTGCTTCGGCCATGCTTGACCAACTGTTTGTTGCAAAGTTGTAACGCCAGAAATTATATCTTTCACCACCTTGAGTTACATAGAGATATGTTCCATCATTTTCAATATCTGCACCTCCAAGCACTTCATCTGGGAGTTGTGCCATCACAGTTGAACCATCTGTTTGGGTGTTCGACCAGCTGTTTCCTGTTATGTTGTAGCGCCAAATTCCTTTGTTTCTTCCTCCGGCGATTGCATAGATATTGTTTGGATCAGATGGTAATATTGTGAGTCCTGTTCCGCCGTCCATATCCTGTGGAGTGTCTGCCATTTGAACCCATGTGTTGCCGGTGATGCTATATCTCCAGAATTGCCGATTCGTACGGTTGTTGCCGGTAATGTATCCTTTAATCGCATAAAGGTAGTCTCCGGATCCTGGATAAACTAAGGCGTTTCCTGATCCAGCAAAGGATTCACTTGGTGTACCGGCCGCCATACTGGCAAGGTTTGTTGTGGTATTTGTTAATGTGTTATATCTGGTGAGTGTTGTTGAACCAAATTGGGTTGTCATGTAGTAGATGTTGGTTCCAACCGCTTCCATGGAAGATCCGCGACCGGTTGCTATTGAACTTGAACTTAAAATCATCAACCAAGTATTGAGAGCTGGATCGTATCTGTAAAAACCACCAGTGCTTCCCCACAAGACATAAAATTTTCCGTCTACAACTTCCATGCTATTACCATAACTTTGCACCGCTGTACCAAAGTTTTGTTCTATGGTTCTTCCATCGTTCAGTTTTCCAATGTTGTAGGCAAGCCAGGTGTCGTTTGGTATGTCATACTTCCAAACATCAGCTCTTGATTCTCCTATGTAAGTGTTGTTTGCACCGGCAAAAACGTAGATGGTATTGTTATCGATCTTTACCATTGATGCTCCCGTTGACACGGTATCAGGTGTGTCTGTGAGTTTTTTCCACTCATTGGTTGAAGGGTCAAATCGGTAGAACCTGCTGCTGCTGCCAAAGAGGTAGTACATTTTTCCGTCCACTTCAACCATAGTTGCACCGTTGCTTTGTTGTACGGAGCTTGTGAGAAGTGGCAGATTTTGTGAAAGCGGTACGTTTGGATCTCCGTCGATTGTTATTTTTGCTCTGTTCCAAGGAATGTAGGTATTGTATGGAAGCAGGAATTTGAAGAAAGTTGCTGTGGTTGCTCCTCCCAGGAGGTACATATTTTCTCCGCTTGGGTCTTCTGCGCTTACACCTGGGTATGACAGGCTGGTTCCTTCACCAAAATTTACAGGAGCGCGTGGAGTGTTCCATAGTGGAAATTTATAGGCGTTGGTTCCTGTGAGTGGCAAGCGTAAAATATCACCGCTCAGCAGACTGGTTGATTTAATACCACTCGTGACAAAAAGTTCACCGCCACCACTGGTGCCGGATGCTATATAAGTGATTCCGCCAGTTGCTTTTTGTGGGTTTGTCGTGAGATCCAAGGTGAAATTTACACCAATATCAAAAAATGTTGATTCCATAACTGGTCCATCTGATGTGTTGTTCCAGCGATCATTTGTGATGCTGTATCTCCAGATATCATGACGTCCATTTCCCGGTGTGGCGTAAATGAAAGTTCCATCTGTCGTTAGTGAACCACCTGGGCCAACGGGATCTGGTGTTGTTGCCATAGATGTCCATGTGTTATTTACCGTGTCAAAACGCCAGAATTTTTTTTGGTTATTTCCCTGGAAAGCGTAAATGTAATCTCCTGTTCCCGGATAAATTAATGCTGCACCTCCGTAAACAAGATCAGGTGCCTGGGCCAACGGTGTAGAGTTGTCTGCCGCTGTTGTTTTCCATCGTGATCCTGAAGCCGCAGTTGTATCGTAGCGATAAAACGTTGTTTTATTTCCGCCAAAAAATGCATAGATTTGATTTCCCACTGCCGTAATTGCGGCACCTGCCGATACGGATGTTGGTATGTTATCTTCATTTGTCCAAGTTCCTGGTAAACTTTGCAATGTGTCGAAAGACCTGAACTGAACACCCGATACTGTTGCGTAAATTCTATCTCCAATTGCAGTGAAAGATGAGGCATCACCGATGCTCAATCCAGTTAAATCTACCCAATCATTAGTTGCAGGACGGTACTTTTTTGTGAGGGTTGATCCACCAAAGTAGTACACCTCATTGTTGATTCCAAATACTTTTGTCCCAGACGTTTGATTTGTTGTAAACATTGGGATTAGATCAGAATTCGCTGTATCATCGGCGTAAGTATTTGGTCCTGTGTACCACTGATTTTGCGCAATTTTGTACATGAACATATCACGCGAACTTCCTCCCAAATACGCGTAAATTGTGTCATCATCGATTTTTTCCATTGAAGCGCCCCATGTTGGATACGATAATGGTGCATCAGCCAGTGGAGTTGCGTTACAGATTCCTGTAGCGGGTTCGAATCGCCAGAAACTTTGTCCAGTCGTTGCGCCCAGAACGTAGACGTAATTGCCTACGGAAAGCAGCACACTACCTGCGCTTTGAGCTGGGCAGTTAGTGGATGTTTGTGTAACCCACACTGCGGCGGGTAACGCAAAAGTTGCGAATGTCATGAAGACACCCACAATCACCGCAGCGACAATCAGTGCTTGCGGTTTGCGTTTCGCGCTTTGAACAGTTTTGCGAAATGAAATTTTCGCTTTTGAAAAAGTTTGTTTTACTTTTTCGAAGAAGGATAATTTTTCCATGGAGGTTTTTTGTTTAAATTTTTATTTTAATTTTTGGCATTTAGGCATTACTCTCCTAGCGCGAGAATAATCTTATTATTTTACACTTTTTTTCCCTTTTTTGCAAAGTATTAGCACAATGCTATTATACGTACAGTATGCGATAATTTAGCATTATGTCAACTACGAAAGAAAGGCTCAAAGGGCAACGGTTTTTTTGCCTGCAAATTGACTTTTTTTGGTGAATGCCTCAGTTTGAATTTGTATACATTTTTTTGCACACACTATGACGAATATACCTGCACTCGTACCGTTCGAAAAAGGGAGCAATCCTTATGTGCGTGTGTTGAGTGGTGGATATGTTCTTTCAAATTTGCAAACCGTCTTGTCTGTTGCGCACAAAAATCGTTTTGGAGTGATCGCCATAAATCAGAGGTCTCCATATATCGTTACGGCTTCTTTGGAGGCGGCATGGCAAGAGCATTCACCAGTGATTTTAGAGTGTGCAGAAAGTGAAACGGAATACTGCAATATGGCACCTGATCGTATGAGTAATCTGGTGCATGATGGAATCGAAGCAATGATAAAAAAATATGGGTACACCGTGCCGGTTGTTGTCCATCAGGATCACGTTCAAAAGGATTTAACTTTGATTGATCGGGCAGCGCAGGCCGGTTTTTCCTCATGTGAGGTAGATCTTTCGCGCCTTCCCCTGGATGAAAATATAACGCGCTCGGCCGAGATTGTGAAAAAAATGCACCCGCTTGGAATTTCCGTTGAGGTAGAGGAAGGTGAAATCGGTTTTGCCGAATCACTGAAAGATCCTGACCACGAACAGCAATATTTTACTCAAGTTGAAGATGCGGTAAAACTTGTTGAGGCGACACGTCCAGATGCACTGGCGATTTTTGTCGGTAACGGTCATGGAAATTATGTTTCCGCACCAAAAATCGGTTATGATCGTATTCGCGAAATTGCCGATGCTGTAGCGTCTTATGATGTGTACGTAGTTCTACATGGAGGCAGCGGACTTCCACCTTCCGAATTTAATAAAGCTGTAAATTCCGGTGCGGCAAAATTTAATTATGCCACATCTGTTTCGGATATTTTATTTAAGCATTTCACACCCGAAGTAAAAGCTGAAATGGAAAAAGTCGCCAAGGAAATGAATCGACCTTTACGCAAAGTTTTGAAATTTGTTGAGCCGAAAATTGACGCTATGGATAAAGCTATTTTGCAGGTGGCAATGAATGAAATGACGGAGCATATTCGGATGATGATGCGAGATGCATTTTATTCAAACGGGAAGGCCGAGTTGTATAAATAATATTTTATGAAAACTCTTCAAAATTATTTTGATGCAAAAAATGTTTCGCCGGATTTGCAGAAGCTGATTTTTTCACTTTTATGGGCAGGCGCGAATTTTTATGAACTGACACTTTTTCATTACGATTTTCAGAATTTTTATGCCGACACTACCAATAAAAGCGGGGACAGGCAGTTGAAAATTGATGTTGCTGCTAACGATGTTTTTGTTGGACTGCTGAAGGAAAACGACGTTTCACTTATTGCGTCCGAAGAACTGGCTGAACCAATGAAAGGAAAATCTGGAGGGAAATATGCGGTAGCTTTTGATCCACTTGATGGGTCTTCAATTGTCGATGCGGATATGTCGGTTGGGTCGATTGTTGGAGTTTATGAAGGCGACTCCGTGATCGGTCGAAAGGGGAGCGAGCAGGTGGCTGCTTTGGCTTTTGTTTATGGTCCGCAATTTACGTTTTTTATTACTGTGGGACAGGGGACTCTTGCGGGCGTGTATCGTCCTGAAAACTATCCGGATGATATTGCTGAAGAGAAACGACATGATCAGTTTTATGTTTCCAATGAAAATGTTACGTTGACTGAAGACGGTAAATATTTTGCGCCGGGAAATTTGCGCGCCGCCGCAAGTGAAAGCTGGTATATGAAAACCCTTCAGGAATGGATTAAAGCTGGTTCTACGCTACGTTATAGCGGCGGTATGGTTCCAGACATCGGACATATTTTTATTAAAGGTGGAGGCATTTTTTTGTATCCGGGGACAGCGCAAAAACCGGATGGAAAATTACGACTTTTGTATGAGTGCGCGCCGTTTGCGTTTTTAGTTGAACAGGCAGGTGGAAAAGCTATCACTCAGAAAGGTGATCGAATTCTGGATATTACTGTGGAATTTCCCCATCAAACCACATCAATTTTTTTAGGGTCAAAAAATGATGTGGAAAAAATTATTGGTAAAATAAAATCCTGAAATTGAAAAAATTTTAACAAGGTGCGTTGCTTGTGCCGGCACGAGAAAGATCTTCTTTTGTTGAAAGCGTTTTACTGATTACTGAGTTTTTTCACTCAAAAACATGGCACTGATTTGTGCGGCCGGAACGGCCTGTTTTTTCTTCAAGTAATCCATTTCTTTGCTGTCTAAATATTTGGCAACGTACTCGTTCCAGTTGAGCTTTTTGTCTTTGGCTATTTTGAGGATTTTTTTTGTTTCATCGCTGTCTGAAAGCAAAATTGCCAGTGTGTCTGTGTTTGCTCCCAGTCCGACCAGAACTTTTTTGAGTTCTTCGGCGGATTTCTTTTCTTCATCGTTGAGTCCCATAAATTCAATGTATTTATTTACCCCGGTTTTTGCCGCCAAAACTCCGACTCCTCCAGCGACCATTTTGGAGAAGTATTTACTGAAAAATTCCAAAATTTTATCAATAAACGGTATTCCGGTTTTGAAATCCAGCGGATTTTCTGATTCGCCTTCGGGTTTTGCCGGTTCGGCGGAATCTGTTTTTGCTTGTGCCTCTGCCGCTTGTTGAGCCTGCTGTTTTTCGGCTAAATTTATTTTTTCCCATGTGCCGTTTTCTTTGAGCGTTACCGCTTCGCCCTGGGCCAGGGGATTTTTTTTCATTTCGGCCAAAAGATGGGCGTAGACTTTTTGCTTTAATGCTTCGTCCAGATTGGCTGGCAGTTTTTTGTCGAGGGCGGCCTTGATGGTTACTCCTGCCGATACTTCGAACTGATCAGGTTTTTCCAGCTGTTCCGCACTGGTGAGGAGAATGGCTGGTTCGGCACTGAGGGTGAGTTTTCCTTCGCTGAACATTTTTCCAATGTCCAAAGTTGGCTTACCTTTCTCGGCGTTGACGGTTTCTCCTGAAAGTTTTTGAATTTCTGCACCCAGATTTAGGTACTCTTCGAAGTGTTTCAGCTGGGCATCGAAGACGCTTTTTTGTTGCAGGAGGGTTAGTTTCAAATTTTCTTTATTCAAAATGCCGTTTTGCATGAAGTTAAATCCGGTGAATTCACTGAAAGCGCCAATCATGTCTATGGCTTTGGTGTAGGGATATTTTTTGCTTTTGAAAAGTTTGTCCATGCCCTGAAAAAGTCCCAGCATTTTTTCTTTCATGGGGCCGCTGAAATAACTTTCTGTGGTAATAGGATTTGTACCGTTTTTTGAGAAATAATCGTATACCAGCTCTTTTGCGGCGGCTTTCATGACGCTTACGTTTGTTTCGTCACCGAGCCCATACTGTTTCATCATGTCTTCATACTCCTTGAACTTTTCGTCTACTTTGCTGTTGATGGCCGGTTTTGCCATGCTTTCCATGCCGTTATCGGCTTTTTTGCCGACCCAACCTTCCTGAATACGAAGAGATGCGGCGTTTTTTTTGATTAAATCACGGCGCTCTTGTTTGTTCTTGCGATCTGTTTCCATTTTTTCTTTCATTGAACCTACCTCGGCACGAGCTTCCGCTTTGGGATTTTGGTCGGGCTTTTTTTGGGGCTCGACGGGCTTAGGACCTTCGGGGAGAGTATTTGGTTTTGCTTCTGCTTGTTTTTCTTCTCCTGCCATTGGTTTGTGAAGATTTTGTAATAAATCATGCTATTATATCACAGTTTGGTCTTTTTTTAAAGCTTACAAGCCTCAAACGACTTCCATTTCCTGGTGCTTTGGGACTATCTTTGGTGTAATCTTTGGCACTCAAATGCGTTATATATCTTAATGTGGATATAACGTCTTTCTGCAGACGATAGTGAGTGAAGTAGCAAATATTGATTTTACCTTTTTATGGTCAAGCAAAAGCCAAGTAAGGAGGCTATTGAGGAGCTGGTGTTAAAGGCTCAGGAGGGCGATACTGAAGCTTTTGCCCAGGTTTATGATGCTTTTGTTGATCCGATTTACCGCTATATTTCTTTTAAAGTGAAGAGAGACGACGCTTTGGATCTGACTGAAACGGTTTTTTTGAAAGTTTGGGAGAATATCCGGAATTATCAGCATGGTCAGAACTTTTTTTCGTCCTGGATTTTCCGTATTGCCCATAACGTGGTTGTGGATCATTACCGCTTATCCAAGGACTTTTTGGAGCTTCAGGACAATATTCCCGATGAGAAAAAAGATGTCAGTCCGGTATATCAGACGGAGAAGCGAATGGGACATGAAATGCTTAGAAAAGCTATTGGGAAGCTGAAAAAGAGTTATCAGCAGATTATTGTACTGAAGTATTTGAACGAATTGGAAAATGAGGAAATTGCCCAGATACTCAAGAAAAGTGAGGGTTCTCTGCGTATTTTGAAGTTCAGAGCCTTGAAAGCTTTGAAGCAGGTGCTGGAAGAGATGAATATTCGCTATTAGATGCGTAACAAAGTTGGTTTAAGTCCGTAATAAATGATGCTGTAGATATTTCTTATGGTTTGGTGGATAAGCAAAAATCAGGAAAAAGAGGTAGAAACACTGTTAGTGGCGCTGCGCCGAGTGGAGAAACCTGTTTTGCAAAACGAGCAGAAAGACGCCATGCGTCAGTCTCTTCTGATGGCCATAAAAAACGGTGCGGACATGGATAAGGCTCCGGCTTCTTTGCAGTCGGTTGATGTTCAGGTTGGAAAAGTTTTTCAGTCCGTGAAGTTGCCAATGCATCTTGCTGCGGCAATGAAGGAAAGAGTTATGGAGGCTATTGAACGAAGAAGTTTGCCTTTGGCTTTTCACCAAAAGCATTTTCGTTTTCTGCTTACCTCTTTTTTGTTGGCCGCGTTTGTTTCGACCTCAGTTATTTTGCCGTTTCAGGTTCCTGTTTCACAAGCGCACGCTTTTATTGAAGATGTAAACGGGGAAGTATATATAAAGCGTGAAGGTCGCCTTATTAAGGCTCAGCCTACGTTCTTTTTGAAAGAAGGCGATCAATTGATTACTCACTCTGCAAGTTTTGCATCGGTAAGATTTTTTGATGAATCTTTGGGGAGACTTGGTGAAAACACCCAAATGTTGATTCAGAAATTAACCGATCGGAACGATACTTCGGAGCAAAGTGTTGAGTTGTATGTTGATCAGGGAAGAATTTGGGCTAAAGTGAGTGATTATTCCAGCGACACACATTTTTCGGTAAAGACTCAAAGTGCTGAAGCTCATGTTGCCAAGAAGGCCTCTTTTGACATGGTGGTTGAAGATACCGGCACATCAATTCAGGTTTTTGATAATGTGGTTGATGTCGTGAGCGGTAAGGAGGGTGTAAATAAAAACACTATAGTTGCCGGATATGAAGCAAAGCTTCAGCCGAATCAAGAAGAGAAAGTGTTGGTTGCTCAGTTGCCGTCTATCAGTGCCAGCACCATCCAGGATGCCTGGGTGACAGAAAATCTGGGTATGGATAAAAAAGATTACTTTGATCGCAGTAAAGAGGCTGAGAAAATGTTTAACAATAACTATGAAGAGGTTCAATCGATTGATTCAACTCAGCAGGATTTGATGGCTTCGGTTGTTCTTGCGGATCCTGAAGTGGAAAAACAAAAACAGGCTTTCTTGGATGCATATGGGAATTTACTGAAGGCGGAGGGGCATTTGGTTCGAAATAATCATCAAGATGGAGCCAAATATTTGCGTACTTTCCGTCACGATGCATCTGTTATTATTGAATCTTTGCCTGAACTGGAAAAGAAAGATGCGTTGAGCGCGTCTGTTTTGCGTGATTTAATTACTCAAAGTATTGATCAACAAAAACAGGATCTGGCGATATTCTTGCCGGGAGATAAGCTTTATATTGCCAAAAAAGTTGTGTCACATATGGAAATACTTTTATCTGATGCCAATACTTTTGATAGAGCAAGAATTCAATTGGCACAGGCTGAAAGTAAATTACTTGAAGTGCAGGAGCTTTTGAAACAAAAGAAAGAGAGCCTGGCTTTTGCCGGTTTGCGTGATTACAGAGATTTAACTTCACAAATTGTTATTCGTTTCCCTGCTGATCAGTACACACAGATTCGTAATGATTTTGTTGATATTTTGAATCAGCAAATTGAACAGGTGAAAGTTTTGGCGGCGATTGAAAAAGCTTCTTATGGTGCTTATAGTGATGGTTTTGTGGGTGAAGTTGCGGAGGTTCGTGATAATACTTTGAAAAGTTTGATCTCTTCTATAGGACCGCTTGGTGATGTTATTCCTGAAGAAGATTTGAAGAGCCTAAAGGATGTTTTTGACAGATATTTGGCGGATAGTTCAACTACTGAAGATTTTGTTTCTTCAGCGTTACAAAAAGCTTTGTCTGATGAATCCAGATTGAACTTTATTGACCCGAATACTGAAGCTGTTCCTGGTGAGGTAGGTCTGGTTATTATTGAATCTTTGGAATCGACATTGGATGTTCAGGTTGCTCCTGCGGAGCAGGCGGAAGCTGCGTTGAGTGAGACTCCTGCAGTGGTACCGCCAATAACGCAGCAGACAGTTTTGTCTGATACGCTTGATAGTCTGGAGAAATCCGATCATGCCGATTTAAACTCCCTTGGTGGCCGCCAGTAATCCGAGAATAATCCCCAGGCTGCCGACGAATCCACCAATGATCCAGAAACGCATAACG
This sequence comes from Candidatus Peregrinibacteria bacterium, assembly GCA_020851415.1. Taxonomy (GTDB): domain Bacteria; phylum Patescibacteriota; class Gracilibacteria; order UBA1369; family UBA1369; genus JADZCU01. The sequence continues at coordinate 15,130 of JADZCU010000050.1, forward strand.
ATGTTTGGTTCGGACCAGCCTTTCTTTTCGAAGTGATGGTGCAAGGGCGCGATGAGGAACACTTTGCGGCCAAGGAATTTTTTGGAGAATACCTGAATGATGACGGAAAGGGTTTCTATAACGAACATGAAGCCGATGAGGGGAAGTACAGCTACTGAGTCCGTCATCATGGCTATTACTCCAAGCGTGGCCCCCAGGGATATGGCTCCGGTGTCTCCCATGATGAAGTGTGCCGGGAAAATGTTGTACCAGACGAATCCGAGTAATGCGCCGACGAATACTGCGCAGAGGGCGGCTAGGATGAAGAGACCTTTGGCGAAGGCTAAAATGCTGAATGCACCGAAAGCGATAATTAAAAGACCGCCAGCGAGCCCGTCCAGGCCGTCTGTGATGTTTACGGCGTTTGAGGTTGCCGTGATAACGAAAATGAAAAGCGGTATGTAAAGCCAACCGATAGCTACGTCGCCCATTAATGGGATATGGATTTGATTGTATTCGAGTTTGTAGTGGAACCACCACGCGCCGATTGAGGCGAAGACGGTGAGCCAGAAAAACTTTGGTTTGATGTTGAGACCTTTGCCTTTGCCCAAACCTTTTATATTGAAGTAGTCATCTACGGCTCCCAGCATGGCTGTTGCTATGAGAGTTGCCAACGGTAACCAGGTTTCATTTCGGCTTATGAGGGAGTTGTCGGTGAATCCCAGCAGGGTTGAAAGTCCGGAGAGCAATACTACTACTAAAACGGTTCCCCAGATGAGAATACCTCCCATTGTGGGAATGCCTTTCTTTTTTCCGTGGAGTGATTGAAAAATGGTTGCCTGTTCGCCGGTGGATGCTGTTTCGCGCAGCTGTTTATAACACTTGAACTTGTAGAGCATCTTGATGAAAAGAGGCCCGATGAGCAGTGTTATGACGAACCCGGTAATTTCTGAACCGAAGATGAGAAAGAGATGACGAGCGTTTTGTATAAAATCCATAAAAATGCCGCGATTATGTCGAAGATTCGTTCCAGTGGTATGACCTGAAAACCCAGTCGGCCAACACTTTAGTCTCAGTGTAGCGTGCGGGGCTGTTGAGTACAACGGTTAATATTTGGTGATTGTTGTCGTCTTCAATGATGCTGATCAAACATTCTCCGGCTTCGTCGGTGGTACCGGTTTTGAGTCCCAGAACTTTTAGATAGCTGCTCAGGAGTTCATTGGTGTTTTTGAGTTTGTGTGTGAGCGCTCCGCTGGTTGAGCTGATTTCCAGTTCTTTTTTTGCGGCGGCACGACGGATGAAACTTTTTCCGTAGGCGTAACGTGCCAGCAAGGTGAGGTCGTAGGCTGTGGAAATATTTTCACGGGGTTTTTCAATTTTTTTGGAATTGAGGAGTGTAATTGGGTTGATGAGTTCCTGTGTGCCGTCTGCATTGTTTTTAGCAGAAGCGGCTTTTGGTTTTGCTTCTACCGGATCTTCATCTTCACGCAGGCCGGTTGGGTTTACGAAGAAGGTTGAGACCATGCCCAGTTCCTCTGATTTTTTGTTCATTTTGGCCACGAAAGAGATGATGGTATCGCCGTTGTATTCGGCAAGTGCCATGGCTGCGTCGTTGGCCGATGGAATGAGAGCCGCGTATAAAAGGTTTTCAATGGTTATTTTTTCGTCCGGCGCCAGCCAGATTTTTGATCCGTCAATTCGGGTGGCGTTTCTGGTTACTTTTACCACATCGCTTACATTATTTTCTTCCAGAACGATAATCGCCGTCATCAGTTTGGTGAGACTGGCTATGGGTAAGTTGTTGTGGATATTTTTTTCGTAAAGTATGTAACCGTTTTTTAAATCTACGGCTATGGCTGCTTTGGCATTGATGACCGGAGCTATGTTGGCCGGGTCTTTTTTTGGGATCTCTGAGTTTTCAATGATTTGATTGGCGTCCCAAGGCATGAGGTGCGGCGTTGTTGCCTGTACGTCGTTTGTCATTAAAATACCGGCAGAATAGAGACTGAAAAGCGCCGTGATCATGAATTATTGCTGAGTGGATTGTTGAGACGATGTTTTTGGTTTGCTGACCGGAGTTGTTTCCAGGTATCTGAGATTGTCATATGGATCTTTGATGCGTTTGGTGAGGTAATCTTTGCCGAGCTCAACCACAACAGCTGAATCTATTCTGCGGTCGTCTTCCAGATATTCAGCCGGGATTCCTTCAACGACCTGGATGTCCGGCATGAGTGTGGTGATGACTTTTAACACTTCAGGTTTTCTTTCTTCACTGGCGTTTTCATCTTTTGGATCAACCGGTATTTCTTTTCCATCTTTATCCAGGGGAAGCGGTTTTGGACGGTAATAGATGGTTGAGATCTCTTTGGTACGGTCAACGGCGTTTCCGTAGTAGACAACGTTTAAGCAGAAACGGCTGAGGAGATTCATGCCTTCAAGAGCGAGTCCCGGAGTCTTTGTGGCGTTCAGGATTTGGATTTTATTGTTTTCCACTTCACGGAGGACGCTCATGTTGTTGAACTCTGTGTTGACGAACATGTGTATGTAGTCGTATCCACCTCCGGCAGGGAGGAGGACTGAAGCACCACCGAAGAAGTCCCTACTCGGAGTGTAGAGCATTCCACCACATGATGTGGGGTCATCATTCAACACTAAAGGAACTGCGCTTTCTTTTCCAAACTCCTGAGCTATTTTTGCCAGTTCGACTATTTCACCCAGATTGAGGTTTGTATCTATGCTTCCAGCAACGGAATTGTAGAGAGACTGTATTTTTGTCGGGTCTGTGAGAACGTTCATGCTGAGCGCTTTTTCTTTGATGGCAAAGAGTAATTGCTGCTGACGTTTGGCACGGTCGAAGTCACTGGTTGTTTTGCGGCTGCGAGCGTATTTGAGGGCGGTTTCTCCGTCCAGGTGTTGCGGGCCAGCTTTGATTGAAAAGGTTTGATATTGGATAGTTTCACCTTTTGGATAGTACGGGTCATAGATATCGTTTTCCACCACTACGTCTACGCCACCAAGCGCGTCGACGATTTTCACGAAGCCATCGAAATCTACTTTAATGACATATTGAATGTCCTGACCTGTGAGTTGGCTTACGGTGTCTTTGAGTACGTCCAACCCCTGTTTGTCGCCGTATTTTTTCTTGGCGAGGTTGTATACTTCGTTAATGCGGGATCGGCCGGTGAGTTTTGTTTCTACGTATAAATCACGTGGGATGGAAAGCATTGGCACGGTCTTGGTTTTGTAATCTATGTTGACCAGCATGACGGTGTCGGTCAGGTTTCCTCCATCATGATTTGCTCCACCAGTTCCTGTTAACAGAATATTTGTTTTGCCGTTTTCTGAGGTTTGGAGGTTTTTTCCGAACGATGAAAAGATGATGGAAGAAAAATTCAGACTTTTGATTACTTCAAAAATACCAAAGAGCAAAAGTCCCACCATGGCTATACCGCCGAACACGGCAAAAAGCTGCATCTTCAGATGTGGGGGGAGTGGTTTACGTTCTCTAGGTGGTTTTGGACTATGTTTGCGAATTTTGCGAGTCTTGAAATCCATAGAATCCATAATGTGTCACTTTAAACGGGCAAACTCAAAAAATTTGCTTTTCTATTCTAGTGTTTTTTTGATCTTTATCAATGATTAGTAAAAAGGAGCGTTGCCTTAAGATCACCAATATTGTCTGCCTTTAGTCCAATACCTATTTTGGTCCACTGGCTTTGATTTACTTCATCAGTTTTTATTATTTCTTCGATTAATTTGTCCGGATCTGAAGATTCCAGGATAAGTGCCTGGACAGCTTTTCCTTTGATTGTTTTTTGTACTATTGATGTCAAACTTTCACCGTTTGGGGAGTTGAAGTCAAAAAAGTTTTCATCCGCCATTTTGTCACTCCAGTCTTGAGCTATATCGGCAAGTTCTGGATCTATGGAGAATTCGATGATGTTCTTGGTGTCTGAACGATAATCATTTATTTGATCGATGTAGTCTGTTTTTATTTTTGCCAGATCGATACTTGTGAGCGGGTATGTGGAAAACTCCTGAGTTATGAGGAGTTGCCCATTTTCATCTTTGGCTATGCCAAGTCCAACGCGTGTCCATTTTGGATCCAACAGATTGCGGCGATGAATACCGCTGCGCATGAGACCATAGTGACCGTAGTAGATGTTTGGAGCTTGTGCCAGGTTTTCACCGACGGCTGTTGGAATGCTTAATTCTATTCGGCGATCGTTGGGGCTTTTCCCGTCCAGACTGATGTGGCTGAAGTAATTGTTTTTCGCCATGTCCTCTGAGTGGAGCTGTGCGAGATTGTTGAGCGAGGCATCGATTTCAACAATGCTGAGTCCGTAGGTTTTTCGTTCACTGTTAATTAAGCCGAGTAAGCTGTTTCGGTCTGAGGCGAGGTCGAAGTTCTTTTCCTGCTCGTTGGTTTTATGTATGTCGAAATAGTCGGGCGTGAGTGGAATGCCTGTCTTTACGTATATTGGTGTGTTGATAACCGCTGAACCATCTTTTCCGTTCAACTCTACTATATATGTACCCGGAGTGGTCGGTGTGTAGCGGAAGGTAAAGTCACTGTCTGCCGGTACGATTTCTGAACCGAAATAGACCTGGGTGGTTTTTGAACTGGTGAGATTATTTTCCGTTACTGTGCCATCCGGTTTGGTGATTATGGCTTCCTGATAAATGTCTTTTTTGGTTGTGCCGTTTATTTCGATGGTGCTTACCGTTGTCATGAAATCTTTCAGTCCGTTGGTGGTGATGTCGTTTTTTTCGATTGTAGAGAATTGATGTTGAGTGGCGCTAAACTGTATGGGTTCACCGTGAGCCCATTGACTGGTGAAATTGAGCGGTTCAGTAGTGTCGGCGGTGGCTCCGTCGATCTGTAAGTAGGTGGTGCCTTCTTTGAAGCCGTTGAAATCTTCGTAGGCTACGTCGAGTTTTACTTTTTTCTGGCGGATAAAATAGCTTTTGGTGGTTTTTCCCTGATAAATGTTTACTCGAATTATGTCGTTGTCGTTGTTGTCCCATTTTACGGTGGTTTGTCCGTTGGTATAGGCGATGCTCGTTTTTAACGGTTTGTGCTTATTGAGAGTTGTTGGAATTTTGGGTAGAGAGGGGAGGACAGAAATTTTTAAAACTTTGCTTTCGCCCTGATTGCCCAGAATGAGTCCAAGCTGATAGTTTCCCGGTTTGCGGAAAATAACCGGTATGGAAAATTTATTGTTTTCTACAGCTCCAACGTAGTCGATGAACTGACTGCTGTCGGTATTGCCTTCTTCCGCTAAAAATATGAATGCCTTGGTGTAAGTACCCTGATTTATTGTTCCTTCTATGGAGTAGATTTCATTGAGGTAGAAATTGTTGGGGAGCTCGGCGTTGAGTGTTACATCCGTAAAGAAATTTTTGGATGCTGAACTAAAATCTTCTGGAGTGAAATCCAGTTGCGGTGGAGCGCTGAAAGTTGGCATTGGAATAGTTGAGCTTGTTGGCTCTTCTGTGTTTGTGTCGCTTACATCTTTGAGTTTGGTTGAATACGCATCTGCGTTATTGGCATTGGTAATGTGGATGCGGTAGAGGATGTCGGCAATGCGGCCACGGGAAAGAATTTCGTCCGGGATGAAGTATGTGCTTTCTTCCAGGAAGTTTTTTGAGTTGGCATATGTTACAAACCAGGCATACCAATCGGTTGTGTGCAGATCTTTGTAGGGGAGTATGTCCGTTGTTGTTTGTGACCAGTTTTGAATTTCTGCGACTATTTTTAGTCCTTCGACTTTATTGATTTTTTGTTCTGGTTTGAAAAGGTTTCCTTCGTATCCTTCGATCCATCCTTCATTTTTTGCTTTGCGAACATACGGTGCGTACCAGGCACTTTCATCTATGTCCAGAAATCCGCTGGTGCCAAAATCTTCTGGTACAACATTTGAAGATTCCATTACCAGTTTGAGAAATTCAACACGTGAAACGCTTGTATCCGGACGGTAGGTGTCATCGGGGTAGCCGTTGATAATTCCGTGATCGGCTAGATAGTTGATGGCTTTAGAGTAGCGATAGTTATCGGTGATATCTGTAAAAGCTTCGGCTATTGGTGTGCCAATCATGAGGAGCGCGCAGAACAGAGGAGCCCAGATATTTTTTTGCTTGTGTGACAAATTTTTTTAGTTACGCCTTAACGTACAGTGCAATGGCCAATGTTTCTATTTTAGGTAAGTATGTATATAAGGTCAATTTTGCTCTCTAGCCATATGTTTTTTTGTTTCTTGATTTGACGGCCGGTGCTTTAAACCTTTAATATGCACACGCCGTATTTTTTATTTTTATATCATGCAACAAAAGAAGATTTTTGCTGGTGCATTGGTGACCGTTAGTGCATTAGCTCTTTTTTCCGGATGTCAGCAGGCTGCACCTGCAACACCGGCAAAACCACCTGAAGAGGTGATCAAAGAAGGTATGACGAAGCTCACAGATGTAACTTCTTATGCATACGAAGTTGCTCTGAATGCTGATGTTAAAGACCCAACAACAGGTTCCGTTAAGTTTGACGTAACACTTGGTGGTGCTTTGGACATTAAGGACAAGAAAGATCCAAAAATGACACTCAAGCTTGATGGTTCAGGCAGTGACGATAAAGGCGAGGGAGGCAGCGGTAGCTTTGAAGTACGCTTCAACAAAGAGGCTGTTTTCTTTAACCTGATGAAACTTGAATTAAAAGGTTCACAGGCAGGTGCAGTTCCACCTGAAGTGACGGAAATGATGAGCAAGTGGTGGAAAATCACTCTCCCACCAGGAGCTTTGGATGAAGTATCTGCAAGTCTTCCACAAGGTTCAATGGAAGAAATGACTCCTGAACAAAAGGAACTCAAAAAGGCTTTCGAAGATGCTAAAATCTTCACAAACCCAACACTCGTTGGTACAGAAAGTGTAAAAGGTGAAAACAGCTACCACTATACTGTAAACGTTGATAAGAAGGGTTTGGCTGCTTTTGTTTCAAAGGCTGCAGCTATGCAGGGTGAAACACTGACAGAATCAGATTTGGCTGAAATGGAAGCAGGTCTTGAACAGCTCGACGTAAAAGGTGACGTTTGGGTAGGTCAGACATCAGGTGTTATGAACCAAATGTCCGGTACAATGAACTTGAAACCTGATTCTACAGGTGTTGCTGGTACTATCTCATTCCGCCTTACATTGAGTGATATCAACAAACCGGTAACTGTTACTGCTCCAGCTGATGCTACAGAGTTCCCGGTTGAAGAGTTCCTCGGGCCGTTTATGATGGGTATGAGCGGTGGTTTGGACCCTTCAACTTTGGATCCAAGCGCTGGCACTATGTTAACAGGCAGTGAATTGGACCCAAGCAGCGGTTTGGTAGGTGGTGATGCATTCGTTGAATCTTACGGCGATGCAGCAGTAGAAATTGAATAGTTCGATTTCATAGAACATATAAAAAGAGCCACCTCGGAAGAGGTGGCTCTTTTTGGTATGTTGCTAATTTTAGAAAAAATTTATCGGGGAATTGGTATTTGTGGAAGTGTTTGTATTTAGGTTTTTTGTTGATGGACTGTGTTCAGAGTTTTTTCCAGTGAGTAGGTTTTTTCTACGCATAATTTCGGCAAACTCGGGATGAGTCATATACTGTTGTTTCATCATTTCCATAACCATTTCATCGTACTGTTTGGCTCCTTCCCAAATAAAATCGAATATTTTCCTGTGAGCTTCGGCCATTTCAGCGTTCTCGATGAGTACACCAAATTTTTCGGTCAGTGATGTTATGGCAATTTTATGATCATAAATGAGGACATCCAGATGGAAATCGAAATCTTTTGGTATTAAACGAGTTTTGCGAAGTTCATCTTCATCATGGAGTTTATTGCGAAAACTGAGTTCATCAGCCGGGTAAATTGCTTTTACGTGTATTTGTCTGAATACGCGCCTTCGATAGTAGTTCAAGAAATAGTTTGGCAGTAAAGCTTCAAGCTCACCCATGCTGGCATAGGCGCGCATGAGTTTTGATTTCATGTTGAGTGTGTCTTCCATAATGTTTTTGACGCCATCAACCCCCTCGTAAAATACAACATTGGCTTTTCGCTTGGACTCTTTGGATACCTGTTCAAACATTTGTACGGCACTACTGAACTTGTTGATTTTTTCGTCCAGTTCACTGCGCTGGTCTTTGAGCTTATTGAGCAGGCTATTGATAGGTGTTGCCCGATAATAAATGAGTCCGTTTTTTCGAACTTTTTGGACATAGCCGTTACCAAAAAGTTTTTCCAGAATTCCGTAGCAGTTGGATCTATTTACGCCGGCGTTTTTTGCTACGGTGCTTACCGGATTTGGCCCAAGTTTGAGTAGATTTATGTAAACGTTGGCTTCGTTGGAGCTGAGGCCCAGTCTTTTGGTTATTTCTAAAATACTGTGAAGTACCATGAAGTCCATAACTGAGTATATGAGTTAGAGAATAAGCGATTCTCCCTGTAATCCTCACTCAGTGTCAACGGCCTGAAAGTGATAATCCTTTTAGGAAACTTTTAAGTTGAAATGGTATATGTGGCTGATATGAGTAGAATTCATTTTGCTGTAGCGACATTTTTGCTTGGGGTGGCGTTTGGTGAACATCTTGGGTATTGGTTCGTTTTTATCCCTTTGTCATTCTTTTGTTTATTTTGGGTGGGATTTCGGAATGATAAAGTAATACTTTTTTTAGTGATGATTGCCCTGGGGGTTGGGAGATGGCATTTGGATAACTGGACTCTTTTTTCAGGGAAACTGGACGAACTTGCTTTGGCTGGAACTCATGCGACTTTTGAGGGCAGGATTGTGAGTGAGCCTGAAGTTGTTCGTCAGAAGCAGAGGATTGTTGTTGAGGTATCGAGTTTCAAAATTGGTGAAAACTCTTCGAGATTGATGAGTGGGAAGATATTACTTTTATTACCCGAATTTCCTGAACTTTTTTATGGTGAGTCCATCCGTTTTGATGGCAAACTGGTGACTCCAAAAGAGTATGTTCGTGATGGCGATCCTCAACAGCTTTATGAGGACGGTATTGTTGCAGTTATTTTGAAACCTAGAGTTTTTTCACATGAAATTTTGAACTCCGGTTTGGATCTGTTTCATGTGATTTTGCAGTTGAAGAAAGCTCTTCTACAGAAAGTTTTTGAGCTTTATGGTGAACCCGCTTCCAGTTTTATCGGTGGCCTTCAGCTTGGCGTACGTGCATCCATCCCAAAACCTATTCTCGATGATTTCCGAGTGCTTGGTTTGAGCCATATTTTGGCTATTTCCGGTTATAATATTACTTTGCTTATTCATATTTTTGCCCAGCTTTTTACCGGTTTTTCCAGAAAAGTTCGTAGTGTCTGCACTATTACCGGCATACTCTTTTTTTTATTGATGACCGGTATGTCGGCAAGTGTTATACGCGCTGCCATTATGGGCATTGTAGTTGTTGCGGGAACGTTGTTTGGACGGAAGATCAGGGGAATACATTCGCTTTTGGTTTGTGTGTTTTTTATGGTTTTATTGCAGCCGAGAGTTTTAATGCATGATTTGTCTTTTCAGCTTTCTGTATTGGCTACTTTAAGTTTGCTGGTGGTTTTGCCAATAATAAAAAAGTATCTGGAAAAGGTTCCATTTGGTCAGGGGGAGAATTTGGGAGTGACCGTGGCGGCACAGGTTTTTACAACACCTATTATGTGGTACCACTTTCAAATGTTTTCCGTTATTTCACCGGTGGCAAATGTAATTTTTTTGCCATTTATTCCTTTTTTTATGCTGCTTTCGTTTGTGACCATTGTGGTGGGTTTTGTTTTTCCGTGGCTGGCGCAGGCTTTGTCTTTTATTGTGGAGTTTTTGATATCGTTTTTTTTGAGTAGTGTTCACTTGCTGGCTTTGTTGCCTGGTGCGGCATGGCAATTACCGCCGTTACCTTGGGAGGTAACAGTGGGGTTTTATTTTTTGGTTTTGGTCGAGGTTACTTTTGGTAGACCCAAATTGGGGCGATATTTTTCGCAGGGTCGCGTTCAACTCGCTGATGAGCCTGCCAACTTCCGATAGGGAAGGCGTAGGATACAACGCGGGCGCCTTTTTTTAGTTCTTTGTCGAGTTTTTCCTGGATTCTGGCCAGAGTTTCCGGGAGCAGGTAGCAGACCACTACGTCTACGTCTTTGAGGTTTTGGGTTTTGAAGTTACCGAAAACGATTTTGGCTTTTGAGCCCCAGAAGAGTTTGCGGATACGGGCCAGGCCGTAGACGATTGGAGAGAGTTCGTAGCCGGTGGCGTTGGCTTTGTATTTTTTTGAGGCCAGGTAGACCATGCGGCCATCACCGCAACCGATGTCGATGACTTTTTGGCCGGGTTTGATATCTGCTGTTTTGAGCATTTTTTCTACGGCTTCCATTGGTGTTGGCACGAATGGTGCACCATGGATGAGGGCCATGAGTGTTGGAACTAACAATAGTAAAAGAAATACTGCGCTGTACGGGTTGAAGGTGTTGGGCGGGACCAGATAGAAAACTGCCATGAGCAGAAATGCCAGTACCAGTGTCATTGCTAAATCTTTCCATCGTTCGCGTTGTCGTTTTGCATCGTTCATATTTTGTACATATAAATATTAGGTATTCCGGTTTTTTTGTTTTTTACTACGACTTTAACTGGCGTTAGGCCTTCAATTTGGAAGGTGTGGCAGATGATTTTTGTTCCTTTTTGGCATTCATTCAGGAATTTATCTTTGAGGTCGGCGAGGGTTTCTGGCAGCAGGTAGCAGAATATTACGTCTGCATCGCGGAGATTGTACTTGAAAAAATTTTTCATTTGAATTCTTACTTTTGCTTTGTGTACGTATTTGTTGAGTTGAGCCAGTAAATAGGGGATTGGTGCCATCTCGAAACCTGTAGCATCTACTTGGGCTTTTTTGTATGCTTCGATGAGAAACCTTCCGTCACCGCAACCCAGGTCGTAGACTTTCTGGCCTTTTTTTAATTTTGCCAGACTGAGGACTCTTTTAATGACCCGCATTTTGCTTGGTACGTATGGAACACGGTAAAAAAGGTTCGCCAGTGCTGTGCCGAGCATTAACAAAACGAAGCAGGCAAAGATGATGCTTAATACTAGGTATGTTGTGTCGCTCATTTGTTTTTATTTTTAAATTGTTTCATTGTAGCATAAATGAGCCCATATCACTATGGACTCATGTGTTTTGAACGGCGAGAGTTCTTGCTATGTTTTTTATTTATTGTGTTACTCGGTAATTATGCGGCTAGTTTGACGTCCTGTTTGGATTTTTGGATTTTTTTAGTGAGTTTTTGGACAGTGGCTTCATCAATTCGTTCGCCGGCTTTTTTGAGTTTGCCTTGGGCTTGTTTGAGGATGGCTTCATCCAGTTGTTCTCGTTCTACTTCGGCGCGTTTTGCCCACTCTTCTCCGTTGATGACTTTCTGACCGTCGTGTGCCTGGAAGTTGTGAGTTTTGGTGCGTTTATCATCGTTTCCCTGGATTGTGGCGACCTGTTTTCCCAGAGCGTGGATTTCACCATCGGTTTTTTGTTTGAAGTCGTTGAGCTTGATGGTTTGGATTTGGACTGCGTTGCCTTCTGAATCCAGCATCATGCCATGTTGATCTGCCAATTGTTCCTGGATTTGTGCGAAATTGCTGTTGCCCAGGTGTCTGGTTTTGTCTTCTGCGTGGTGCTTATTTTGTTTGCGATCACTTTCTTTGATGGTTTCACCAAGGACGTGGTTGATAGTGTAGAGTTTTCGTTTTTCCAGGATACGTTCAGCGTTTTGGGCTGCGCGTACCATTTGTTCCAGCTCGCTGTCTGTCATATCTACCAGCTCGCCGTTTTTTTCGTTTTCTGCGAGGATTTTTTCCATTTCACCGGCACGTTTTGCGGCAAACTTGTTTTCCGGATCCAGTACCAGAATTTTGTCGTAGGCATCAAGAGCCGCTTCGTAGTCATCTTTTCCCTCGGCTTTGCTTGCCTCCAGGGTGAGGCTTTGTACCATTTGTTCTATGGTCTTTCCTTGTTCCAATCCCGGTGTTGCATCGGCATTGTCGTTTGCTGCTTCAGACCCCTCAGCTTTGCTAACTTTGTTCTTTTGAATGTTTAAAAGTTCATTGAGTTTTTCCATGCGGCCATGGTGGCTGCGGCGGTAGAATTCCGGACCGTGTTCTTTTTGAAGATCTTCAGAGACCTCTTTTTGGAATCTTTCTTTGAGTTCACGGCGTGGTTTGAGTCTGGCGTCGAAAGCTTCCAGATCTTTTTTCTTGTCCTCCAGTTTGAGTTTTTTGAAGCGAGCCATGTCGCGTTCGTGTGTGGTTTCGGAAATGTCCTGTTCTTCCAATGCCAGATCGAGCCTGCCTTCATATTCAGCTTCAATTGGGGCGGACTCTTTTGATTCGGCAGACATTTTTGCCAGTTGTTTTTTGAGATCTTCGATTTTCTTTACCTTGTCTTCGTATTTGGATTCATAGAAAGCACGACGCATATCCATGAGTTTGGACTGGTCGGTGTTTGAAGGGAACTGGCTGAGCATGTCTTCAAACTCAAAAGATTTTGCTTCTTCGAATTTCATTTGTGATTTGACCATTTGAAGTGCCTGAACTTTGTTTTCGAGTGGAGCTTGTACAAACCAGGTGTAGGCAGCTTCTTTACTTTGTTCACTGAAATGTTTGGAGAGTGCGCCGTCAAAAAGTTCTGTTCTGTAAGCGCGTCCCAGATTTTGTACCAGAGTGTCCAATGTGGCTTCTTTTTCCACACGACTCATTTGTGGGAATCCTTCAAAAGCTTTTCTGAATTCGGCAGGGAAGACACGGAATTTTTGAGTGAGGGCTTCACGCGGTTTAATTTCTGTTTCGACAATCTCTTTGAGGAATTTCGCTTGTTCTTCCGGTGGTACGTCACGCATGCGGACGCGGAGTTTTTCCTGTTCTGCCGTGCTTAAATGTGCTGAGTTTTTACTGAGAATTTCGTCCAACTGTTTCAATCCTTCTCGGCTGCTCTTGAGTTGGGCCAGGAACTCTTTCTTTTCACTTCTGCGAAGGGTGTTGAATTTATCCATGGCATCCGGTGCCAAACCTTTGGCTGTTTCATAGAGGCCTTTGAGTCCGTCAATTTCTCCGGCCAGAAGTTCCATCCACTTGGTTTTTTCTTCCAGTCCCAGTTCGTTGAACTCATCAATATATTGTTGAGCGGTGTCGAGTTTGCGCGCTGAGTCTTTACCAAAATATTCACGATTCTGGTTTACCGTGCCGATGTATTTGAGCTTCATTTGCTCAATGATGGATCTTTCCTGATCGATATCACGCACGATGGATTGTAGTTCTGTGCTGCTTTGGGCGTTTGTTTTTTCAACTTTGGCCAGCCAACGATCTTTGTCGGCTTTGGAAAATTCACCCGCGTCGAGGATTTTTTGCTTGATTTGATTTTCCAACTGTTTAACGGCCACAGCTTGCCCTGCATTCATTTGCCCGTCGGCAACGGAGTCTATGGTTTCCGCCGAGTATTGCTGGTCGTGTGTATCGAGTCCCATTTGATTGAAAATTATGTTGTTACAGTTTGTGAAGTTGGTTAATAGGTGGGGGTGCTATTTCCTCCACTTTTTTGACCTGCTTTTTTACCTTGTTGGTGTCGGTATTGAACGGCAATTGGCTCTGTATGTCAACGTTTTTCTTGGTTGTTGTCTTGGACTCATTTTCAAGTCTGCCGCCCAAAGATAATACCTGACGATCACGGGATGAGTCACGATAAATTGTTATGCCTTTACAGCCCAGTGAGTAGGCCGCCTGAAAGGCTTGTTTTACGTCTTCCAGAGAGGCGCTTGAGGGCAGATTGATGGTTTTTGATACGGCGTTGTCGGTGTTTTTTTGGAATGCGGCCTGCATGCGTACATGCCAGATTGGAGCGATGTCATCCGTGACTACAAAAACCGCTTTAATATTCGCAGGGATTTCTTTGAGTGACTGAATTGAGCCGACTTGTGAGATAAGACGCATCAATTCGTTGGAATAAAGGGAGTTGTGTTTGAGTCTGTTTTCAAAATAACGGTTAGAGTAGATCATTTCGCTGCCGTCCAGGACATGTTTGGTGTAGACCAGACCAAAGAGCGGTTCAATGCCCGATGAACAGTCGGTGATCATGCTGAGGGTTCCCGCAGGCGCTATGGTTGTGACGGTTGCGTTGCGCATGGCTTTGTACTCTGATTTGGCGAAAATACTTTCTTTAAAATTGGGGAATGACCCACGTTCAACGCCCAGTTTTTCAGATGCGGAGCGTGCTTCTTTTTGGAGGAAACTACTGAGTTTTTCGGCAATATTTACGGCTGCGTCGGTGTTGTAGCCGATTTCCAGTTGGAAGAGCAGGTCGGCGAAACCCATTACTCCCAAGCCGATTTTGCGGTTTGCGGAGACAACTTTTTGGGTTTCGGGAAGTTTGTAGTCGCTCATCTCAATGACATCGTCCAGGAAACGTACCGCCAGGTGAATGACTTTTTTGAGACGGGGGAAATCTATTTCACCGTTTTTGACAAAATTGGCTACATTGATTGAGCCAAGGTTGCAGGCTTCAAACGGAAGCAGTGGTTGTTCGCCGCAGGGGTTGGTGGCTTCGAGCTGTCCTGCTTTGGGGGTCGGGTTGGCGTTTTCGATGCGATCCAGGAAAATGATACCGGGTTCGCCTGTGCTCCAGGCTTTGGCTACTAGCAGCTCAAAGACTCCCCGGGCGCTTAAATGGTTTACGACTTCACCGTTTCGGGGATTGATGAGTTCATATTCGCGGTCATGGACGACAGCCTGCATAAAGGCTTCGGTGAGTCCCACTGATATGTTGAAATTTTCCAGTTCGCCTTTTTTTTCTTTGCAGGCGATGAATTCCAGGATGTCTGGGTGGGTAACTTCCAATATGCCCATATTTGCTCCGCGGCGTTTGCCGCCTTCTTTCATGGCCTCGGTGAGGGAGTTGAAAACTTTCATGAAAGATACCGGGCCAGAGGAAGATCCTTTGGTGGAAGTGACTATGTCGGTGCGGGGTCGGAGGTGTGAAAAATTAAAACCTGTGCCGCCTCCCGTTTGCTGGATGACCGCAGACTTTTTGAGTGTTTCGAAAATGTCTTCGATACTATCTTCTACCGGAAGCACAAAGCAGGCCGCCAATTGCTGAACGCGTGTGCCTGCATTCATTAGGGTCGGGCTGTTTGGAAGAAAATCTTTTTCAACCATAACATCGTAAAACTCTTTGCTGTATTTTTTCTCATCGCCTTTGAGTTTTTTCTCTGCCTTGGCAATGTTTTTTGCGACACGTTCAAAAAGCTCTTCGGGCGTTTCATTGACTCTGCCGTTATCGTCTTTGTTGAGATAGCGCTCGTTGAGAACCTTTAAAGCGTTAACGGAAAACTTTGTGGTGCGGGATGATCCCAGAATTTCTGATTTTTGCTGGCGAATTTCCGCATGCTTTTCGCGGTAAAGAATGAAAGCTTTGGCGGTTTTGGCGTGGCCGTCTTCAATGAGAATTTTTTCCACCAGATCCTGAATTTGCTCTACATTTGGTATTTTCGTTTCATCTTTGAAAAAGACTTCCAGTAGTGAAGTGACCTGCTTGGAAATTTTTTCCGCGAGTTTTTTGTCTTTTCCCCCAACATTTTGTGCTGCTTTCCAGATAGCTTCGGTTATTTTTTCCTGGTCAAAGTCGACAATGCGTCCATCGCGTTTTTGAATTTTTTTGATTGCTGACATAGGGCAAGGACAAGCGATCTTTTTAGGTTTTTATGTTAACAAACTTGGCCATTCAATAAAAGCACCGAAGGGAAAGAGTAGTTGACGTGTAGTATAATGTTTTCTTGTGTTATTCCTGATCTTTTTCGGGGAGAATTGACCAGCGCACTTTTTCTTCCAGGTTGCCCTGAATTGTGAAACCGGAGGCTTTTTTATGACCACCTCCACCCAGTGATTGTGCCATCCCCCCTACATCTACGTCGTCTCGGCGGGTTCGGAAAGATCCGCGGATTTGTCCGGTGCCGTCTTCACACAGGAGCGTGGCGAAACGGTTTTCTTTGGTCATGCTGAGATAGTCTATGACGCCACTGAGTTGATGATTGGTAGCGCCGATATCTTCCAGTGTTTTGTTTTGGACGGCACTTTGTACGACTTTGTTGTCGTTGACGGTCATATTTTCCAGTACGCTGCCCCAGAGTTTAAGTTGTTCAATGGTGCGCTCTTTGAAGAGATGTTTGGTGATGGATTTTTGGTCTGCTCCCAGCGACATCAGAGTGCCGGCTACCTGATAAACGTCTTCACAGGTGTTGGAATGCATAAAACTGCCAGTGTCATAATAGAGACCGTAGAGCAGTGTTGTGGCAATTGGAGGCGTGATTTTTTCTTTCCACTTTTGAAAGAGGTGATAGAGCACGAGTGTTGTTGAAGCGGCATTTGAAACTACCAGATTGAGTGTTCCATATCCGAGATTTGAAGGGTGGTGATCGATAGTTATGAAAGGTTTTTGTTTGTTGAGCATTGCCGGAAACTTTTCCGGAAATGCTGACTGGCTTATGGAGCCGGCATCGACACTTACGTATACGTCAAAATCTTCCGGATCGATGGTGTTGATGAAATCACCGCCATGAGGCAGAAACTCTGTGCCCGGTCCAATTTTATCTACGCAGGCCGAGGTGACTTTTATGCCATGTCTTTCGAGTATCAGACGCAAGGCTACATTGCTTCCTATGGTGTCTGCGTCAGGGTGGCGATGGGAAATAATCAGTACGTGCTGAGCATTTTTGAGCGTATCAAAAATATTACCGGCAATGTCGTCTGATATTTCCATCACGTGCGTAGCTATGGATATAATTGTTGTCCGCCTTCTTTATCAAACAGAATAATCGCTCGTACCGGGCAGGCTTCTGCTGCGAGTTTGATAGTTTCATCATCTGCGCCCTGTTCGTCGATAATAATGGCTTTGCCCTCTTCATCTAATTGGAAAACGGCACCTGCGATAGCTACGCATGGGGCTGCTCCGATACAAAGATCTCGATCAACAACGATTTTCATAGGTTTTTTTGGTATGTTTTGAGGCGAAATGCCCACAGAAGATAAACAATATTGCGGTTATTGTCCATAAAAAAGAGCCCCGGAACGGAGCTCTTTTGGTTTCGTTTATTTGGATCAGTCTTTATGCCACCAAACTTCAACCGGTTTGTCCTGCTTTGACCATTGGATGCGGAGGTGCCCGCCTTTGAAGGCACTTGCTACCTTTTTACCAAGGTGTACTGCGAGTTGATTTTTTGCTGTGTAAACGGTCATGGTAACCGGCCCTTTTTGTTCGATGTTTTCAATGCAGTTCATTGGATCCTTTTTGAGAGCCATTTTTTCGTAGTTGCGGATTGCTCCTACGATCTCTTCGTGGTGTTTTTCAACGTAGTCGCCGGTTAAATGAAGGACGCCATCGCAAATACCTTCTTCTTTCATAATTGTGGCAGGGGATTTGCCCATCATGAGTTTGTCGATGTGTTTTGGATTGAGTTCGTCGAAACTTTTCCAGTGCTTGTCTTCGTATACCAACATGTTTTTGGCATCCAGAAGAGTGTTTTTCATATTTTTTGAACCTCTGTCAAAAGCAAAACGTTTTTCTTTTGCTTTGTTTGTGCCTCTTGCATTTGCTCGTCCTGAAGATTTACTCATAGGTTTTTTGTTAAAAGCTTTGGTTTAAGTACTTCTGATATTTTAGCAGATAGTTCTAAAAAAATCGAGATGATCCGAAGACCATCCCGATTTAAAGTTTGTGATTTTGATCTTTCCCTGGTTTATTTTTTGATAGTTCCGTAGAGGTGATTTGCTGCTTCCCAATTAAGGTTTTTCATATAATCCTCGATGTAGGCTTTGCGGTCGCTGCCGTAGTCAATGAAGAAGGCGTGTTCGTACATATCCAGTACTACAACCGGCATTGCGCCCCAGATGCCGCCGTGGTTATGAGAGTCGCAGAGGTAGTTGTGGAGTTTTCCGGTGTTGAAATCGTAGGCGAGCACCACCCAGCCGCGTGCACACAGGCCTGCGGCCTTGAAATCTTCCAGCCATTTTTCATATGAACCGAACTCTTTTTCGATGGCCTGAATCAGGTCTCCGGTTGGTTTTGTTCCTTCCTCGTTTTCACCACCCAATACGTTGAAATAATACTCATGGAGATAGATCGCATTTGCGGCAAAACTTTCTTCGCGTTTGAGTTCACCATATTCGCTGTAAGTAGCGTTTGCGGCTGTTCTATCTACTTTGGTAAGTTTTTCATCTATTTCGTTGCGTTTGTTCACATAACCCACATACAGTTTGTCGTGGTGAATCTGCATGGTTTTCTCGGAAATTCCGATGAGTTGTTTGCGAAACGGCAGCGGTTTTGCTTCGTATGCCATGGTAATTTGGTTAGTAATAAGTTTTTTAGTATGTCACCACTTCGTCGAATGCCGTGCTGTATTCATCAACGATGGCGCTTTGAACGTCGAGGAAGTTATTGGCACTTTTACCCATTGCATCCAGCAACAGGTTGTATTGAGTCATTACCGTATTATCTTCGATGATTACTTGATTGGCTTCTACGGTAATTTTATCATTGTTATCTATGACGTATTGCAAGAAAAACAGTGAATCTTTGATCATAACATCTTCCAATCCGTTTAACTTTTCGGTGTCTTCAATGAGCTGATCCAGCTCGTCCGTGATGCTTTCCAGATCTGCCTGTCTTCCGATGTATGCGCTTTGATTAAACAGATCGGTAAATTTTTTATTGTATTTAATCATAATGTCTTTCATGCCGTTGAAAAGAAATTGATCGGCTTCCGCGGTTTTGTTGATACTTTCTTTTGCGGCTTTCAGACGTTTTAGATCTTTGTATATGGTTGGATCTTCAAGCGAAAATTCAGATACTACTTCGAGTTTTTTCTCATGTTCCACGATGAGATTTTCAATGTCGGCGAAATAATCTTTCATAATTTTTCCCAGATCCGTTTCGGGTGTTACTTCACTGGTCATGGTGAGCGTGTTTTGATCAACGCTTTTGGCTAAATTTGTGATGTCAGTCAGCTCTTTTTCCTGTGCTGTGTTTGTGTACAGGTTGAATCCCATTATTCCCAAAAAAACGAGTATGCCAATAACTGTTGCGGCACTGCCGGCTGGTTTTAACGGCCGGTTATTTTGGTATGAATTTGGAGCTGTTGGTTGAGGTTGATTGGGATTTTGCGGGACGGGGTTGTTTGAAAGATCCATGAGGTGTGTTATTAGATACATTGATTGTACTGAGAATAAGCTCAAAAGTCATTGAGTTCTTTCAGGCGGTTTTTGGCAGGCTTAACACTTTTAGGATATCCTTTGGTTTCTCAACAATAACGATATGACCTTTTGATTTGGTTGATTGAGCAATGGTTTCGGTAGTTACGGCATTTCTGTTTGATATTCTTGGTGGAGCGAAACGTTTGAGTGTTTCTAAATCTGACGGATCAGGTTTTCCATAACCGGCTAGAATGCCCCGACATTCATAAGTGTCTACCAGAGCCATATCTTTATTGGGGTTATCACCGATGACCACAACATGGCGGCGGATTTGTTCACGGGTCATTTGGAGTACCTCCTCCAGATTGGTGTGCGGTTTTTCGGTTTCAATGGCGCGGCTGGCAAAGTCAATATTGTAGTCGCCTCGTTCACGGCGTCTTTGAAATTTTGGATGTGGATTTTTTAATTCCGGAGACGGCATGGCTATAATACCGTCCATGTACTGAAAAAGTCGTGACCGCTTCATACGCATTTGCGCCTGATATTCCGGCGCGTCGGTTAACATAATGTTTTTCACGCCATGAGAATGGACTGTTTCAACTACCTCTTTTATTCCTGCATAAAGCTTGAGTTTTTTTCTGCGAATGTCACTAAATGCTTTTTGGACTTTATCCACCATGGCGTGTTGGTCGTAGTTTGGCATGCCTTCAAAAAATCCTTTTGATGTAAGGTCCTGGATCAGGTTTGCGTATTCCATGGTTCCGGCTTCTGCGTAAATTGTGCGCATGGCCTCCGCTACTTCATCTTCGGTTTTTCCGGATTCTTGGGCTATGATCTGACACATGGCTTCGTAAGCTGGGGCTGCGTAACTTACCCAAGGCCATAGGGTGTTATCGCCATCCCAGACGATGTTGGTAATTTGGCCGAAATTTTCTGCGTGAAATTCTGAGTAGTCGGGTGCTTGGGATTGTTCCATTGAGTGAAATTATTGATGTGTGGTTTGGCTGCTTATCTTAATGTTTTTGGGTTTGTTTGTAAATTGTGCATTTTCTTGTGCACTTTTGAGAAGGGGATTGTTATATTGGAATTGAATTTAACTTTTTTATTTGTATGGAAATCTTTTTTACGCTCCTGACCAAGTTGCTACCACTGTATGCAATTATGGGGCTTGGTTTTGTGGCATGTCGATACTTAAAAGTGAGTCGTGAATCTATCGCGACTCTGCTTATTTATATTATTGCACC
The DNA here is from genome assembly GCA_020851415.1 of Candidatus Peregrinibacteria bacterium. Lineage (GTDB taxonomy): Bacteria > Patescibacteriota > Gracilibacteria > UBA1369 > UBA1369 > JADZCU01. Next base: position 35,586 of record JADZCU010000050.1, read on the forward strand.
GATCGTGGTTTTTTATGGAGTTATGAAAGCTGATATTCGATTAGACGTTTTAGCACTGCCGTTTTTCTTTTTGACGGTTTGTTCGTTTTTTTGTGGGATCCTTTGGGTTATAAGTAAATTTTTCTGGAAAGACAATACACGAAATATTTTTGCGTTTACTTCGGCAACTGCAAATACAGGTTATTTTGGCTTACCGGTAGCGCTTATACTTTTTCAAAACGATGTTTTTAGTTTGATGGTGTTTTCGATTTTAGGGTTTGTTCTTTTTGAAAATACAGTAGGTTTTTTTGTGGTTGCAAAGGGGCACCACACTGTTCAAGAAGCTTTGAAAAAGGTTTTAACTTTACCAACTGTGTACGCATTTGTTTTGGGTGTGGCCTTGAATCTTTTGAGAGTCCCAATGGGTGATATAATAATCAATGCTTTCGATCAGTTTAAGAGTTCTTACACTGTCTTTGGCATGATGATTATTGGTATGGGGCTTGCTACTGCTACTTTGAAATCTTTTGATTTGAAGTTTTTGTCTTTGAGTTTTTTGGCAAAATTTGTTTGTTGGCCGGCTTTTATGATGGGCTTTGTGTATTTAGATAGAAATTTCATTCACTTTTTTAGACCTGAAATTTATCCGGTAATGTTGTTAATGTCGATTTTGCCTTTGCCTGCCAATAGTGTGGCACTTGCTACGAAGTTTAATGTGCATCCTGAAAAAGCAGCGACTGCTGTGTTTCTGAGTACGCTGTTTGCTTTGGTGTTTATTCCACTTATGGTTGGGATTTTGGTTTGATGCATCACGTAATTGATGAAATTTAGATTTGCACATATTCATTGGTGAGTATACACTCACTTTGTATGGCGAACTTGTTTGATTCACAAAATCAGGCTCTTTGGGACGAACCCCTTGCGTTTAAACTGAGGCCACAAACTTTAGAGGAGTTTTTTGGGCAGGAGGAGATTGTTGGTGAAGGGAAGTTGCTGCGTGAACTGATTCAGAACGATCAGCTGCATTCGGTGATTTTTTATGGGCCGCCGGGGTGTGGGAAGACCACGCTGGCGAATATTGTGGCTCACGAAACTGAAGCTGAGTTTGAGGTTTTGAGTGCTGTTACCGGCGGCGTTCCGGAGTTACGAAAAATCGTGGCGGTAGCCAAAGAGCGAAGGAAGATGGGTATGCGAACCGTTTTGTTTGTAGATGAAATCCATAGATTCAGTAAATCACAGCAGGATGCTTTGCTCCCGCATGTTGAAGATGGAACGGTGATTTTAATTGGTGCTACCACCGAGAATCCTTCCTTTGAGGTTATTTCTGCTTTGCAATCCAGGTCGCAGGTTTTTGTGTTTCACGCTTTAAGTGATGAAGCTTTACGGAACATTTTGGTTCGCGCTTTGCAAAAAGTCGCGCAATTGCAAAAAATTAACAGTATCCAGATTGACCAGGAAGGTATGGATTTTTTGGTACAGTTTGCGAATGGTGATGCTCGAAATTTACTGAATACTTTGGAGATTATTTTGAAAGTGGTGAAAAAAACGGAAATTTCTTTGGCTGAAATTCAGAAGGTTTTGCAGCGAAAAAATCTGCGTTACGACAAAAAAGGGGAGGAGCACTACAACATTATTTCGGCTTTGCATAAGAGTATGCGTGACAGTGATCCGGATGGTGCGCTGTATTGGATGGTGCGAATGCTGGAGGGTGGAGAAGATCCTTTATATGTGGCTCGAAGATTGATCCGGTTTGCTTCTGAGGATATTGGCATGTGCGATCCAAATGCGCTTACACAGGCTGTTGCTTCTATGCAGGCTTGTCATTTTAATGGTATGCCGGAGTGCGGTGTGAACCTGGCGCAGACAGTGGTGTATTTGAGTTTGGCACCAAAGAGTAATGCTTTATATACGGCTTATGGAAACATTCAAAGAGATGTTTCCAAGTTTGGAAATTTAGAAGTGCCGCTGCATATTCGCAACGCTCCAACAAAAATGATGAAAGAGTGGGGTTATGGAAAAGGTTATCAGTATGCCCATAATTTTGATGCCGGAGTTGCGGGGCAGATTCATTTGCCGGATGCGCTTGCTGGAAAGGAGTATTATCAGCCGACTGATCGTGGGATTGAAGCGAAGTTGAAAGAGAAGTTGGAGCGGCTTCGTGAGTTGAGGAAAAAGTAGATTTTGCTTGGCGATTTTGTTAACGTTCTTTTTGATTATTTATCTATAATTTTTCGACATGGATAAAAAAACTTTGGAGAGTAAAAAGAAGAAAATTGCGGCGTATGATCCGAGTGCTATCGGCACTTTGAATGGTCAGCTTTTTGGCTTGCCTTTCACGAATGCGGAATCTGAAGTTGTGATTATTCCCATGCCTTGGGAGGTGACAGTTTCTTATCGTGCTGGCACTGCGCAGGGACCAAAAACGATGTTTGATGCATCTACTCAGGTGGATTTTTATGATGCGGATATTCCGGATGCCTGGAAGCTGGGAATTGGCATGCAGCCTATTCCAAAGTACTGGGCTCAGAAAAATAAGGAACTTCGAAAACTTGCTGAAAAGTGTATTGATAACCTGGAAAATGGCGGAAGCGAAACTGATAAAAAAGTTCAGAAATATTATGAACAGATCAATGCAGGTGGTAGGGAACTTAATGAATGGATGGAAAAAGAGTCGGCCAAACTTTTGAAAGAAGGAAAGTTGGTTGGTGTTATGGGTGGTGAACATAGTGTGCCACTTGGCTTTATGAAGGCTTTAACTAAGCAATATCCAACCTATTCAATTTTGCATATTGATGCGCATGCTGATCTTCGCAAAGCTTATGAAGGGTTTGAATATTCACATGCTTCCATTCAGTACAACTCTACAAAAATGAAAAATATCGAGCGTTTGGTTGTGGTTGGCATTCGTGATTATTCTGAGCAGGAAGCTGACCGTATTGCTGCGTCAAAAGGCCGCATGGTTTCTTTCCCGGATCGTGATATTAAACGTCGTTTGTATAGCGGTGATACCTGGAAGAAGATCGCTGAGGACATTATCAAACCTCTTGGAAAAAATGTTTATATCAGTTTCGATATTGATGCTTTGGATCCTGCTCTTTGTCCTCATACGGGAACGCCGGTTCCGGGCGGTCTTGAGTTTGAACAGGTCTTTTTTATGCTCGAAGCATTGATGAAAAGTGGTCGAAAAATTATTGGATTTGATCTGTGTGAGGTGGCACCCGGCGTCACTGATGACTGGGATTCAATGGTTGGCGTAAGGGCTCTATACAGGCTTGCGCTCCTCCTCGCGAAAAGTAACGGGAGGTTTGGGAAGTAAATAATTTTTGTATGTGTCTAAATTCTTCCCAAGAATTGGCTGAACATTTTCTTTATTGTTGTTATTCGAAATCTCTCAAATTGAGTTGTGATTGTCTTAGAATTGAGTGAAAAGTTCCATGCGGGATTTCTTTTCTGTCCATTGGAACGATCACGGTGAGTGTTGGTTTGCCGGTTTTGCGGTATTTGGCATGACTGCCTTTCTGAGAGATAAAAAGAAAGCCCTTTGATTCAAGGACTTTGGTGATTTGTTTTGAGGAGTAAAATTTAGGCATGTTTGACTATCATTTGGACGATTTCTGGTTTTTCGACTTTTGCTATTTTCATTGTTTTTGCGTCTTCAAAGTAAAGTTCTAGTGCTTCATCAATGTTTTTCAGAGCTTCTTTTTTAGTTTTGCCAAAGCTGGAAACATCTACATTGAGGCATTGTGCCACGTAATATTTACCTTCTTTCCAGATGATACTTTTGAGTTTCATGGTTTTTGCCATAAAGGGAAGTGATGGAGTTATTAAATCATATCATTATGATGAATTTTTAAAAAGATTCTAAATTTTTGTTGATATAAAATGAAAAACCGCCAAAGCATCTTCTTTTCTGTACTTTGACGGTTTTTGTGGTGGATTTTGAATTAGAACATTGCCCAAATCATCTGGTTGTAGACCTCGTGGTGGAAGAGGATTTCGCCGTTTTTGATTTTGGTGCCAAGTGATCGGGGACTGCGGTCGGCAGTGGTGCGCTTGAGAGTTGAGTATTTGCTGTGGTTTTCGTCGCCGAGGATTTTTTTCATGAAATCGCTGGTTTCAAAATTTACAATAGCGGCTTCGATTTCACCCGGAAGTTTTTGGATCTCTTTGTTGAAAACTGCATCCTCCATTTTTTTAAATTCTGATTCAGATGCTTCGATGGCTGCGAGTCCACATTTGATGAGGGTGTAATAAGCGATGTATGGGTTGGCGTCCGGGGCGACGGTGCGCACCTCAATGCGAGAGCTTTTTTCGTTTCCGATTGGAATGCGAATCATGGAACCACGGTCGGTGGCGGACATTTTAATTTCATTTGGGGCTTCGTAAGCCGGGTCTAAGCGGCGATAAGCGTTGACGCTGGAGTTGATAGTGAGGCAAAGATCTTGGCCGTAGTAGAGGATTCCGGTTGCAAATTTATGGGCAGTTTCTGAAAGAGCGAATTTGCCTTTGGCGTCATAAAAAAGGTTTTTTCCATTTTGAGAGAGTGACATGTTGGTGTGCATACCACTGCCATTGATGCCCTGTACCGGTTTTGGCAGGAATGATGCGGTGAGTCCCATGGTGCTGGCTACCTGGCGTGCCAGAAGCTTGTAGAGCTGAATTTGGTCTGCTGTATCCAGGGCGTGGGTGAAGCGGAAGTTTAGTTCAAATTGTGCAGGTGCCACTTCCGGATGATCCTTTTCGTTTTCATAGGCCATGGCGCGTTGGACTTCGGCGAATTTGTCGATGAATTTTCGAAGGATGTCTTGAGGAAGGGATGTGTAGTAACCGCTGGAAGTTACCAGTTCAAAACCTTCCGTTTCGTCAAAGACCTGTTCGGCCTTAAATCCTTTGAATAGGAATCCTTCAATTTCCGGCGCGATGTTTACCGTGATACCCTTGGCGGAAAGTTCTTCGCAGAGGCTGGAAAGTTTGGCACGGAAGTCGCTGTCATAAAGGCTGCCGTCTTTGTCACATACGTTTGCAAAAAGCAGAGCTTTACCCCGGCCAAATAAATCTGACGGTGCAAAACGGAAGGTTCGCCAATCGATTTTTAGGCGGAGATCAGACTCTTTTTGAGCGGTAAAACCGCGTATGGATGAGCCATCAAACGTGAGGTTATCTTCGGCGCCCAACAGGAATTTTTTATCGTAATCCAGCATGTGGAGCCTTCCTTCAAGGTCGCTGAAGAAGACCGTAACGGCTTTGATTCCGACTTCCTGAGCCAAATAATCCATATATTTTTTTCTCATTTCTTCGCCGCTTTTTCCTTCTGATCTTTCCTTTTTTATGGCCAGGTTTTTTTCTTCAAGTTCCAGATAATCTAAATCCAGCAGATGATTTGGGATAGCAAAATCAAAATCGTAATCCCGTTCACGTGCCACAATTTTCTCAGTCGACTGTTGAGATGTCTTTTTCGCGATGGTTCCTTCAACCATAAATAGGAAAAATTAGTGAATAAAAATTATCCTGACGTGAGTTAATCTAATTTAACCCTCAATAAAAACAAGCATCTTGCAGCCACTTTTTCGCGGTGTACAAAATTTCTACAACATGAATTTTGTTTTGGCTTTGATCAATCACAATTACTCCATGGCGTCTTTTGTTTTATTTTTCGACAGGCATTTCTTTGTTGATATTGATACTGAATATTTTGCAGTTGTATTTTTTTCGTCCGAATCGGGATCTTTTTTATGGTGGAAATTTGTTCAAAAATCAGGTCAGTTTTTCCCCAGTACAAAAATCTTCTTGCGCTTCAGTTCTATATTTGGTACAAACGAAATTACGTGATTATTTTATGTCAGTTCTGAAGTGAAAAAAACTAAGCGCACTTCTGCGCGCAAGAACTATAAAAATTTTTGGAAACTAAGTCAGAAAGATTTTAATACCGAGTATTTTGATATAAATAAGGACGGCGAACTGGTTGTATATGAGGGTAATTATAAGTACAACGTTCATGATTTGGCTCGAAAGTTCGGGTCGTCTGTTGAAATTTACCTCCCATCAATTCTGGAGGAGCGTTTGAACCATCTGTTTCGGGTGGCTAATTTGAACTGCAAGCGTCTTGGATATAAAGGTAAATTCATCTATCACTATCCGATGAAAGTGAATCAGAATAAGGAGTTTGTACTCCCGATGATTTCTGAGGGTTCACATTTGGAATGTGCTTCGGCCAACGATTTGTGGATTGTAAAAAAACTTTGGGAAGGTGAAAACTTTTCTGCAAAAATTCGTGTGCTTTGCAATGGTCCAAAAACCGAACAGTATATTTCTTTGATTAAGAAATTGCGTGAAGCGGGGTTAAGTATTATCCCGATTATTGAAGATACAGAGGAGTTAAAGCTCTTTAAAGGATTTACCGGAGATTTGGGTATTCGTATCAACCTGCAGTCAAAAGTGAAATCTCACTGGGACAAGAAAATTGACCGTTTTGGTTTGCTTCAGGAAGAGATTCTTGAGCTTGGTAAAATCAGAAATTTGAAAATTCTTCACTATCATATCGGTTCACAAATTGAAGTGGAGAACGACATTATTATTGCTTTACGTGAAGCTTTTAAGGCTTATCAAAAGATCCGCGAGGTGAATCCGACCCTGGATACTATCAATATTGGCGGAGGATTTGCTGTCCCTTATGAGAAGAAAAAGATGTACAGCGTGGAGTCTGTTATTTACAGGATATTTAAAAATCTGAAAGATTTGAGTGATAAAGCCGGTATTCCACATCCGAACGTGATTGTTGAGTGGGGCCGTTATATTGCTGCACCTGCACAAATTTCAGTGTATCGGGTTGTTTGCGCGAAAGAGATTCCAAAGGCTGTTGCCAAGCAGTGGTACGTTATCGATGGAAGTTTTATGAATGACCTTTTGGATACCTGGGCTATCCATCAAAAATGGCATGTCACGCCGGTAAATAACATGGATGCCAAGCATCGTCACCGTGTGTGGTTGGCCGGATTGAGCTGCGATTCGGATGATAAGTATGCCGCCAGTGACGGTTATTTGTTGCTTCCACGATTGGAAGATTTGGAAGAAGGTACTTCTCAGTATATTGCGATTTTTGATACCGGTGCATATCAGGATGCGTTTAGTTCTCATCACTGTTTGCTTTCGTCACCGGCTAAGGTGGTACTTCAGAACGGTATTGTGACGGTTGCACGCCGACGTGAAACACCTGATGATGTCGCTAAACTCTTTGGCTGGTAGACGCAATTTCCTTTTAATCCTTCGCATTACTTCGTCAGAGCCATGAAAATGCACTCAACGTATTTGCGAATACGTATCGCTTGCATTTTCATGGCTCTTCCTCGTACTGCTTGAATTAAAAGGAAATTGAATTTTGGCTGTTGTAAGAATTATGTTTTGCCAATAGAATTGGCTTAGTGAAGCATAAATCTTTCTATCAATTCGGCCAAATTTTATGTGAGTGGTATAGTAAAAATGCCAGGGATTTGCCGTGGAGAAGCTCTCAGGATCCCTATAAAATTTGGGTTTCTGAAGTTATGTTGCAGCAGACTCAGGTGGAGCGTGTGAAAGAGTATTATCGAAGGTTTTTGGAACTTTTCCCAAATGTTGGTTCTTTGGCGAATGCGCCGTGGGATGAAGTTATGAGCGCCTGGAGAGGGCTTGGGTATTATCGTCGTGCGCGAAATATGCAGGCGGCAGCCCAGAAAATAGTTACTTTATATGAAGGAAAATTTCCGGATAATTTCAATGAGTTGTTGGATTTACCCGGTTTTGGCCGATACACGGCTGCTGCAGTAGCAAGTTTTGCTTTTGCTGAGGATGTTCCGGCTATTGATACGAATTTTCATAAGGTGATGCGGCACGTTTTTGGCTTTGAATATTGGGATACCCTGCAACCGTTGGAGCAGTTTCAGTTTGCTTCCCAACTGGTTCCAAGAGGTCGGAGTTCGGACTTTAATCAGGCAATGATGGACTTAAGTTCATCTGGGATTTTGGATCAAATCGATTTGCATGTTGATTGTCCGTTTGCTGGATTTTGTCAGGGGGTGGAGGAGTTTATGGCTCGAAAGCAAAGGAAATTGAAATTGCGTGAGCCCGATGGTTTGAGTTTTAAATCTTTCGAGGGTGTTCGAGTTGCGATCGGGGTTGTGATCCAGGATAGGAAAGTTCTGATTTCAAAAAGGCGAGCCAATGATAGTTATGGCGGTTATTGGGAGTTCCCAGGTGGAAAAGCTCGTCCCTTGGAGGACGAACGCTCCTGTTTGAAAAGAGAGATGATGGAGGAGCTTGGAATTGAGGTGGCGGTTCGCCCGCATTTTTATCGCACAGTGGTGGAACGTGACGGCATGCGGCTTTTACTTTCATTCCATCGTTGTTCGCTTTTGACAGGCGAACCTGAGGCTAAGGAATGTGATGAGTTTTTGTGGTCTGCCGTAGATGAGTTAGCGGATTACCAATTTCCGCCAACGAATTATGACGTGATAGATATTTTGAAAAAGCGCCCGGCAATGTTGAGATAAAAAGTGTTCAATTTGTGTATAGGACTTTTTGTTTTATTGTAGTGCTGTGCGACGGCCTTGTTTTGTCTTAATTATATTATTTGAATCAATTGCATTGTCTTGTAGAATGAGTTCATGGAAAACGGATCTGCATCATCAAGTGAAGTTGTAACCCTGTTGCAGGAGCAAAATAAGCTCTTGAAGCAGCTTTTGGATTTGCAGGTGAAACATGAGAAAAAACAGGAGCATCGTGACTGGATGGCTGTGGCAATTAAAGTTGTCCCTTTGATTGTAGGGATTATTTTGCTTATTTGGATCTATGTTTCTATGAGTGCTGTACTGACAGATATTCAAAAACAGGTAACAGAGATTCAGACCGATGTTGGCAGCGTCTTTACGCTCATTAAAGACCAATACGATTTATTGAAAACTTTTTTCAGCGGCCTTTTGACCGCACTGAAAAGTCTAGTTCCGGACTTTAGTGGTATAGGCGAAACCCTTAAGGGGCTTTTGCCACAATAAACTTACAGCTTTTTGTTTATTTTAAACGGTTGTTTCACAAGGGAAATGCTCACTTCGATTACAAATAAGTTGCGACTTATTTGTAACTCAGTGTTCTGCGTTACAGTCACCCTCGCGAAACTCGGGTTCCTTCCACTTCGGAACGCACTTCTCGCATGTAGTATGGTAGTCCCAAGGAGAATCGAACTCCTATTTTCAGGATGAAAACCTGATGTCCTAACCGTTAGACGATGGGACCATGGAAATGTGATTTAACCTCTCTATGAAGAGGTGCAGGGCAAAGTATAGCGACTGGAAATGGAAAGTCAATTGGGTTTCGTAATGGTGGTGGAAAAGGTTTATACTGTAACTTGGCTTTTCCTTTTAACCTACGTGATATATGCAGTATTTTCTAGCTAAAACTGATCCGGAGACTTATTCGATTCATGACTTTGTAAAGGAGAAAAAGACGGTTTGGAACGGTATAAAAAACCCTGGCGCCCTTTTAGTTATAAAAACCATGAAACCCGGTGATAAAGTGTTTATTTATCATTCTCAGGGTGGTAAACCGGCTATCGTTGGGTTGGCACAAATTACCTCCGATCCGCGCCCGGATACTCAAATTGCAAAATCCTGGGTTGTAGATATGGAGCTTTTGAAAGTTTATAAAGAAGAGGTAACTTTGCGTGAGATCAAAGAGACCGGCTTGTTTGACGATTGGGCGCTGGTGTACCGTTCCAGGCTTTCTACTATGGCTGTGCCTGAAAAATTTGTTCTTTGGATGGAAAAAAATTACCCCGGAACTACTGTGTAGGGTTGCAGTTTGAGCAATTAGGTTTTTGGGTTGATGTGCGACTGCCTATTCGACCGGATTTTCTTCTTGTTTCGGTAGTTTTATGTACTGGAGATTTTCCGGTTTGGTCATGCCTTTGATAATTGGATTATCCTCAACTTTTTGGTATGTCATGGCTTCAATGATTTTATTTACCAGTTCGTGATTTTGAAGCATGAGGGCTTCTTTTCTGAGCTCCTGTTGTTTGAGAACATAACCTTTTTGAGATGACTGGCTGGTATTAAGCAGAAAGACAATGCTGAGCACTACAATGATCCCCAGTAGCGCAAAAATAAGCATATAGAGGCTTTTTTTGACTTCTATGGATAATGGTTTTCGCTTGGTAACGATTTTCCCTGAGCGTCGTCGCTCAATGAGATCAAAATGTGTACTCATCTATTGGCGGAGGTAGTTGATCTGTAGTAGTGGTTGTTGTCCCGTCAGTTGGGGTTGATGTTGTTGTATCAGGAATGATTGAATACTCGGTTGTGATTACGCCTGTGCCTGTGGATGCTATAGCGGCAAAAGCTGATTTGGAAAGATCAAGATCCATGCCTGTAGCGTAGGGGCCTCTGTCGTTTACTCTGACTTTAACGCTTTTTCCGTTGGCAAGGTTTGTTACCAGTAACCAAGTACCGAAAGGAAGTGTTTTGTGTGCGGTTGTGAACTGTTCATTGTCCAAACGTTCTCCCGATGCTGTTTGAGTACTGGCTGAGTAATCTGCGTACCAGGTGGCACGAGCAAATCTTGTGCCATCGGCACTTTTGATTGTTCGATAGATAAGTTCCGCGAACCAGCCGCGATCCATTATTTCACCGGCGTTCAGGTTGCCACCGTTACGGCTTTCCAGAAACAGGGTTCTATCTTTGGAAACTTTGGCATAACCTGCATACCATTCGTCTACAGGAACGTCATTGTAGGGAGGTTCCTCTACGGTTTGTGGTATTGGTTGTCCTTCTTGAGATAAAACTATTTTTAAACTTTCTGCCAGATTGATATTTTTTTCGGGATGGAAGAGTCCGTCCGGGTATCCTTTTACGAGATAGTTTTCCCAGGCCTGGAGGACGGATTCGTAGAACCAGTCTTCGGTATTTACGTCTTCGAAATTCATTTCTGCCGCATTGTGTGTTTGCGGACCTTTAATTGCCTGCATGAGCATTTTGAGTGCTTCAACGCGGTTGATTTCCTGGTCAGGTTTGAAAGTGCCGTCGTCGTATCCTGAAATAAATCCGTGATTTTTTAGGTAGGAAATTGAAACCAGATGGCTGTTTCCTTCAGTTACATCTGAAAACGGTGCTTCAAGCGCCAATACCGCAGGTGCCGTGAGACTACCGAGAATCAAGCCTAACATCACGAGATGTTTGTATTTAGAACGAGATGGGTTCGCCATAATGATTGATCATGGATACGGTGTCCTTTCTTAAAACCCAAAAAGGCTCTCCTGTGTTACGCCTCCCTGGAATGGAGCATCCATGACAATTGCTGCAGAATCGTCTGTTGAATTTTGAGGAGCACCACTTTTTGGCTTGATCGTAAGATGACGGTGATCGCCTTCGCCTACAGATTCGGTTGAAATATCCTTAAATTTGTCGGCAAGATAAATGTGCACGATGCGGCGGAAGTATGGTGACATTGGAGGTAAAGACTGGGCGCTGCCGGTTTTTCTTACTACATCTACTTTTCTTTCGGCCATTTTTATAACGTTTTCTTCCTGTCTTTTTCGATAATCATCAATATCAACAACGATGTTATATTCACCTTGTTGTTTCTTCCAGATGATGATTCTAAGGAGACTTTGAAGCGCATGGATGTTTTCACCGTGATGGCCGATGAGCAGACTTGGCTCCTCGCTTTCAATATTTATGCGATACGTGTTGTTTTCTTTCACTTCCACACGTACACGGCGAAACGGAGTTGAGAGCTTTTTCAGTATTTCTTCAACTGTTTCCTGAATCAAAGTTTCCATAGCTAGATAAAATAATGGGTAATATAAAGTTTTGGGAAATTAGCTCACTACGCGGACTTTCACACTTTCAGTCTCAACTTGGCGGTTTACTACGAGCTGTTGGACGATACCATACAGGGTGGATATACCCCAGTAAAGTCCAATGCCGGCAGGTGCCGAAGCTGTAAAGAGAGCGATCATTACGGGCATAACATAGATCATCATTTCGTTTGCCATTTGAGTTTCGGATTTCTTTTTTTCCGGTTTCTCTTCAGTTGTTTTTGTAGTCTTTTCGTTACGATAAATGGCAAGTCTCATTTGGAGGAATTGAAGTACGCCCACGATGAGAGGTAAAACAAAGGTGTTGATACTTGTCAGATCCAGTATTCCTAAAAAGTTAATGTTTACGGTTGCGAGTGAGAAATTTTGGAGAGCACCGTAGAGAATGTAGTGATTGTCCGGATTCAAACCGTTTTGAATTACCATGTAGATGGCGATAAGAACCGGGAATTGAATCAGAAGCGGAAGACAGCTGCCTGCAGGATTCACTTTGTGTTCTTTCCAAAGTTCCATGGTTTCTTTGGCGATCATTTCCTGATTATCTGAGTATTTTTCACGAATGCGGTTGAGTTTTGGCTGTAACTCCTGCATTTTGCGCTGAGATTTGAGCGCCTTTTGTGATGGTACCAATAGGAGTGTGCGGATGAGAATCGTGAATAGTATGATTGACCAGCCGAAATCGTTATTTGGCAGAATGCTGGCAATGAACATGAGCGCGTTAAAAAGCGGCTGATAAAAGAGGGTATGCCAGATTGCGCCGAACCATCCTTGGGGTTTTACTTCAAATTCCGGTGTTTCCACTGTTACCGGAGCACTTCCGTCTTCCGGCTGGATGGTGGCACTGATTTTGTATCTGCCGATTTCACCAAAAAGCGCATGGTTCCATGAGCTATAGAGAATAGTCGTTTCTTCACCCGGTTTTAAGACCGTTGCCTGGGTATTTGGGCACTTAATTTCTGCCGTAACTGTTTTTGGAGTCCAAACATTATCCTTATATGTAGTTATGCTGAGAGGCTCTGAGGGGCATTCGTTCGCTATTGTGGCGTTACTCTTTGTGTTGTTCTTAATTTTTACTTCCACCAGGTCGTCCTGGCCGTACTCCTTTTTGGTTGTTTCAATGCCGAAATTCCCCGTGTTTAATGGAGAAGCAACGTCATTGCCACGGTAAAAAAAGTTAATAGCAAAATTTATAATCAGGAAAACGACGATAAATGTGAGGATGCTTTTTTTGTTCATGAAAGTTTTTAGTGAGGACCAAGGTTTTCTCAAGCCTTCAAGGTGTTTATGGCTTCAATCAGTCTTTTTGACAGCTCTTCGAAAGGAAGCTTCGAGGCTTCGCTGCGGACTGTGATGATGGCGTCGATGTTTGAAGGAATGTGAGTTAAGTGTGTTCTGATGATTTCGTAACACTGTCGTCTGAGGCGGTTCCGATTAACAGCGAGTGGATGGATTTTTGTACTTACTACGACGGAAAAACGAGCAAATGGTTGATCGTTCCGTGTAAAGGTCATAGCGAAGCTGGGAGTGGTCTGTCTTTTGCCCTTCTTAAAAAGGTATTCAATCCTTTTGCGTGTTAAACGCTGATTCTTCGAAAGCATAGACAAAAAACAGTGAGCATTATTTGCTCCTTACTCGCAGTTGAGGTTCTTGGCTCACAGTAAGCTTTACGCGACCTTTGGCTCGGCGACGGCTTAACACCGCGCGTCCTCCTGGAGTCGACATACGCTCTAAGAATCCGTGAGTTCGTGCTCTTTTTCGTTTTTTGAGTTTCCATTTGCCGTGCATAGGGCAAAATAATTACTTGTATAAGGCCTGGAGAGGATAGCTTTTGATCCATTATCTGTCAAACAATAATTAACAGCCAGAAATGGGGCTACAGCTCAGCAATTTACTTTTTTTTGTCTTCTTTCAGGGCGGCGATAGCACCGAAGACGCTCCCAATGATGGCGCCAAAGCACATACCCAGGCTGATAAAGAACTCAAATGGCGGTCCACCTGTGCCATAACCATCTGCTCCTACCAGAAGTTTGTAGTAAAACATGATGCCGATTTGCTGGAGTGCAAAGATGAGTAAACCAAGGACAAATCCTGAAACTATACCTGTGATTGCGCCAAGAATCCCTTTATATATTACGTTGTTGAAGAGGGTTTTTTGTACCATAGGAAGTTTTTTATTATGGTTTCGCCAACCGGCGTAAGAAACGATTCCGGATGAAATTGTATACCGAAAAGGGGATATTGCCTATGGCTGATCCCCATTATGACGTCATCATCAAGCGATCTGGCTGAAACAATCAGCTCAGGAGGAAAATTTGTATCAGCGACGCAAAGAGAATGGTAGCGCATGCCCAAAAATGGACTGTTAATATTTTTGAACAGATCTTTTTGATTGTGTTCAATGGGGCTGGTTTTTCCATGTTTTATGGTTGGCGCGGTGGTAATTTCTCCGCCAAATGCTTTTGCGATACCCTGGTGTCCCAGACAAACACCCAGAATTGGATGGGATTGATGAAATTTTTGAATGACCTCCATGCAAATTCCAAAATCTTTTTCTTTGAGTACAGTTCCGGGGCCCGGTGAAAGAACTATATGTGTTGGATTTATTTTGGTAATTTCGTTGATACTTAATTTGTCATTTGCAACCACAAGCGGGTTTCCGCCGCTGATTCCTATCAGTTGATAGAGATTGAAAGTAAACGAATCGTAGTTGTCGATTATGAGGGTTCTCATTGATCTTCTCTCGTAATTATTGTATCTTTGTCGAGAGTTTATTTTATGCTTCTTAACGCGACTTGCAATGTCATTAAGTACCCAGTATGAGTTCCTTTTCGTGGGGAGGGATGAAGGAAATTTTGTTGAAAACTATGCCTACGATTTAGGTGAAGGTGGTGAGACAAATGGCAAAATCTTTATCAATCTTGAGATTCAAAATAATCCGGCTGACGCGGAAATGATTGGTGAAACAATGTTTGACGCCATGCGAAAATCGTTTTTTGCTGATCCTGAAAAAGAGGAATACGTGCGTTTTGAAGAGTCTGTGAAAGCTGTGAATAAAGCTTTGCGTGAATTCGCCGCGGGAAGAGGTAAAAAGTTTTTGGGAAATATTAATGCGATTATTGCGACTATTATTGGAGGCAATTTGTATCTTACTCAGACAGGTGATGCAGAGGCCTATTTGATGCGACGCCGTTTATGTTCAACCATAAGTGAAGGTCTTTCCGATGAAGAGTCTGAGGACGTATTTACCAACATTGCCAGTGGTACTCTGGAGTCCGGCGATTTGGTACTTATCAATACCACAAGACTGCTTCGCTATATCAGCAAGACCGACCTGGCCAAAGTTGTTTCCGGGCGTAATTTGATTTCCACTTTAGCGGAACTGAAGGATGAACTTTCCGGTGAAGTTTTGAATAAGGTTGGTTTGATTGCCGTGAACTGCGTGGAAAATGGACCAAATCTGGATGATCAGGAGCGTGGAAAAGTTGTGGCACATCTGCAGAAAGAGGAAATGAACGGGTCTCCAGCTAAATCTGAGAAGCGTGATTCAATGGTAGTTTTAAAGGATACTATTGCGAATCTTTCACGGAGCGTTGATGACTTGCGTCGTCGGGTTGCCGGTAAAGGCGGCTCTAAAGGTGGCGGGCGTATTGAACGTGGCTCAAGCGGATCCGGGAGCGGGTTTAAGATTGGTAATATGGGTAAAGATAAATTGATTCCGATTTTTATTCTGGTTGTGGTTGCTTTGACTGTTGGGGTTTGGTGGCTCCGGGGCCGTGCTCTTGAGCAGGCAGCCATTGAAAATTACGATAAGGTTTTGACTGAAGTGCGTGAAGAGATTGCTTCTGCTGAGACCACCGGACAATATAATAAGGATCAGGCCGGTGAAATGTTGGCTCATGCTGAAAAGAAGGCGCTTGAGGTTTTGAATTCCGGCTATCATCGTGCGAAAGCGAATGAGCTTTTGAAAGGTATCAATGAAACGAAAGACAAACTTGATGGAGTGATTCATCCTGAAACCAAGGTATTGGTTGATCTTGCTACGAAGCGTTCCAATGTCAGTGCGCTTGGTTTGCTTGGCTTGAAAGGGACTTTGTATGCTTATGAATATAACGCTTTGTATCCAATTGTTTTGGATAAGATTCAGGATCCGTTGACGATTGATGAAAACGAAACGGTTATCGGGGCTACGATTTATCCGGATAAAGACTCTTTGATGTTTTACACAAAGTCTGGGAAAGTTATTGAATATGCCGACAATCGTATGACTTTTGTAGATAGCGCCGACGGTGCTTTCCATAAGGGTGTTGATGTGAGAGGTTACAGCAACAAGCTGTATATTCTTGACCCGGAAGGTAATCAGATCTGGAGATACGCTCGTCGCCGCGATAAGTTTGATGCTGCCGAAGCCTATAACGTAAATGCCGATATTAAGAACGGTTTATCATTGGCAATTGACGGCAGTGTGTATGTTTTGAACAAGGACGGTTTTATTACCAAACTGTTTAGCGGCAATCAGGAACAGTTCCCGATCAAGAAACAGCCGGTTAAACCTATGGCTCAACCGACAAAGATTTATACCGAACTGGATATGCCTAACATATACATTCTTGAGCCTGCCGAGCGTCGTGTATTGGTTTATGCCAAGGACGACAAAACAGGCGGTGCCACGTATCTGCAACAGTTTGTTTTTGATGATATGCCTGACTTGCGTGACCTGTTCGTTGATAAAGATACGAACCGACTCTATGTTATGGATTCGACCAAGGTTTATCAGGTGAATCTGTAAAACCTATGAAAGATGGAGAGCTCAATGTGAAAGCGTTGAGCTCTTTTTTGTTGGTGAAATGGCGACGGTGATTGGGGATTTCACTATCGTTTGTGGTGCTCTGAAAACACAATTCATTGAAGTGCGACTTCTTTGGATTGCCACTTGATGATTATTTTTTAGCGGTTTGTTTTGATGCATCTTCAAAGAGCTCTTCTTCGAGTGTTGTTGGGAGTTCTCCGGTGCTTTTTGTTTCTTTCTTGAGTGAATAGAATGAGAAAAAGCCAGCCGGGATCGGGAACCAGAAAGAGATCAGGCGGTAGATAAGTGTAGCGCCCACGGCAATGGTTGGGTCAATTTTAGCTTCAAGGAATATCAGGATTAGTGAAGCTTCTGCAGCACCAATGCCGGCCGGCGCGAGGGTGATTTTGCTAAAGATGAGCGAGGAAGCATAAGCGAAAATGATGACGCTCATAGGCGGTAATACGCCAAAGGTAAGGAAAGAGAAGACCAGGCTGGCTATATTGGAAGCGTAGTAGATAATGCCTGCCAGGAACCCGAAAAAGACCAGTCCGCCGTGTTGCATGAGCCTTTTTTTGTATACATTCTTATTTTTGATGAAAGACAGAAACGGTTTGGTCCATTTGTATTTACTGAGGTGTTTTTCAATGTGCGGGTAGAATTTTTTGAGTGTTATATAGAGCCCGAGAATGACCAGTACAAAGATCAGTGCTCCAAAGGATATGATTGATGTGTTGAGGGTGCCCGCCGGGTTTTCTACAAAAAAACCGCTTATAATAAACATTATAATGAGCAGTATGTGGATGAGTGCTGTCCAGCAGATAGAAAGGAAAATAAACTTTTCTGTATCTACGCCCAGTTTTTTATAGAAATGATAGGCGGCTGCGAGCCCGCCTGCTTCACCAACAGGCAGTATGTGTGCTGCGAATACGTTGAGAGATGCAATGCGCAGAGAGTCTTTGATTCTTACTTTCATGTCTGCTATACGCAGGAAGAGTTGTGAAAACCATCCGTCGCCGATGTATTGAAAGGTTTGCGCAAAAATCGCGGCGAAGATCCACCAGTAGTTCAGGGTATCTTTCATCTGCCAGACCTTGGAGAAATCTTTAAAATGAGGAATAAGCTTGCTTATGGCCAGAGCCATTATTGCAACAACTACCCCGTACTGCACGATTTTAACAGGTTTCACAAATCAGACGGCTAAAACTAGACATTAATTTTGGGTACCGACTTCTTCTCTGGCGAGTTTTTTTTCCTGAGTAAGACGTTGTTTCATATGACTGAATTTGCCAAATTCATATTCGAACTCAACGTTTTTCACGTTGAAGAGATAGCAAGATCCCCATACGATATATTTGAACCACACGCGTGCACGACCTTCTTCATCAAAGCGACGTGTGTTGAAAAGAATGTTTGTAGATTTGAGAATACGGAATTTGCCAGCCATACTGAGGGCTTTCAGATAGTAAAGGTCTTCACAATATTCCATATTGATATCAAAACCGTTTACTTTTTCATGAATGTTTTTCTTTACGATGATTCCGGCACCTGCTGACCCAGGACGTTTTGTGTATTGAAGTGGATTGATAACGCAATGCTGGTAGAAAGAAAAGACCGCTTTATCAACTAAGCGTTCAGGATATGGTTTGAGGGGGCAGCCGGCACTATCAAGTTTGCGCTCTTGGATTTCGTTGAGTGCGTTTTTGATGAAGTTTGGTGGAATACGCGTATCTGCGTCCAGGAAGAGGATGTATTTTCCACGAGCATGCGCTGCGCCGGTGTTTCTGGCTATTGATACACCTTTTTTAGGAGCGTGTACCAAACGGATGTTCTTTTTTGGGAATTTCTTGATGTAAGATTCTACGTTAGCGCAGGTATTATCTTCGCTTCCGCTGTCTGCAATGATTGTTTCGTATTTGTTGTGCGGGTTTTGAGCAATAATGCTCTCAATAAGTTTCTCGATAAATCCTTCCTCGTTCAGTGTGGGGATTACTATGGATAATGCGGGTTTCATTCACTGATGTGTTAAAGGTTTTTTGAAGCCTTTTTAGAGTTAATTTTAGGCAAAATTTTTCTATTAACTACCCTATCATTGAATATTGGGATATTCAAGTTTAACGCAAGAGTTTGTGGACGAATTGTGCGATCTCAAGGCTGGCTTTTGGCTTACTTGCTTTATTCAGGTTGCTGAGGTAGGAATCGTAATCTTCACGAATCTCGTTGATGGCGGTTGCGATGTTTGAGTTTTTACGTTTAAGAAATACGCCGAGTTTTCGTTTGGTTACAAACTGGGCGTTTCCAAGTTCATGTCTGGCGATTGTTTTGGTGATAATTACTGGTTTGGCGGCGGCTATACATTCCATTATGGTTGCTCCTCCGGCTTTGGTTATCACAATGTCTGAAGATTTGATGAAGTTGGGCATTTGATCTGTCCAACCTAAAACGAGCGTGTTTTTTTCTTTGCCCAGCTTTTCAAAAGATGTGAGGAGATGATTATCACGTCCGCAAATGACAATTATGTTGCTATCTGGATTATTGGCACGAATTTGATCTACGGTTTTGATATTTTTCCCTTTTTTTTGAGAAACGGCGATGAGCAGAATTGTGAAATTTTTTGGATCAAGATGGACTGATTCCAAAAATTTTTGACGATTTATCGGTTCGAAGAAAACTTTTTTTATGGGAAATCCGAAGGTCTTAATTTTTTTGGGATGTATTTTTTGTTCTTCCAGTGCCTTTGCGGTGCTGCTGTCCGGTACAATGTGGTAGTCCACTTCTGCTGTGGTCCAGGCTTCATGAACGATGGTTGAGTCTGTTATGACGCTTATGAAGGGGATTCTAGGATTGTATTTTTTGAGTAATTTTACCGTGAGGTGATCCCAAAGGGGGTAGGTGGAAATAATCAGGTCAGGCTTTTTTTCCAGAAAAAACTGCTTAATTTTTCTGTATACCATAGGGTAGTTCAGAATATTGAGCAGTTTCATGCGGCTTTTTTTATTCCAGCGCTCGAAGAGAAAATTTACTATAAATGGGTTTGTGCTGGCCAATTTTTCGTAGGTTTTTTTACTGACTTTATTGATTTTTTTATTTAAAAATTCAATAAAATTCACAATTTCGATGTTGTAGGTTTTCCCATAGGCTAATTCCAGGCCTTCTTGAACTCCCCGGGCGGCACTCATGTGTCCCTGACCCATTTCTGAGGTTAAAATCAGTATGTTCTTTTTCATCTTGGCTGCTGCAAGCATTAGGTCGTATCTATCGTTTGTCGGGTGCATTGTAGCATACTTGATTTAGGACTGATTTTTGCCAATTTTGATCGGCCAGCATTTACCTGTTTCTTTGTATTGTTTGTTGAACTGATCAATGAGGTTGATCGCTTCTTCATTGCTTTTTGCAATGTAGATGTAGTCGAAATCATCGGAGCTGATGAGTTTTTCCTTGAGTGCGTAATCAATAACCCAGTCGACCAGAGGTTCCCACATTTCGCCGCTTAAGATGATTGGTTTGTACTCGATTTTTTTGACTTGCACCAACTGCCACATATAAAAAAGTTCGAGTGCAGTACCAATGCCACCGGGTGTTACTACAAAAACGTTGGCGAGTTTTGCGAATGTTTCGAGTCGTTCAGCGAAACGTTCAAAATGTTTTCTCATTTCTACGAAGTCGTTTGGTTTTTCTTCTGTTCCAAGTTTTATGGTAAGTCCGATGGATTTGGCTTTGCCGGCTTTATCACCTTCGGTATGGCCTGCGTTGGCCGCTTCCATGATTCCAGGTCCTCCGCCAGTTATGACATCAAAATTTCGTTCACCGATCATTTTGGCCAGGTTATAAACTTCATCATAATGCTTGGATCCTTTTTGGATGCGCGCTGATCCAAAAATGGCAACAAGGAACTCTGTTTTAACAATTTTATTTACGTCTAGGTTTTCAAATGGGCACATATGTTTTTTTGTTAAGATATTTTGTGTTTTTTATTGTGTGAATTTATCAATTTTTTCCAGTCTTCGTTTGTGTCTTTCTTCGGCGCTGAAATCTGTTTTGAGCCATAGTTTTACTACTTCGACGGCTTCTTCTTCGGTCACGAATCTTGCGCCAAGTGAAAGTATGTTTGCGTCGTTATGTATTCTGGATAGGGTAATGATGTCTTTTGATCCGCCGTAGTAGAGTGCGGCACGTACGCCTTTTACTTTATTGGCGGCGATGGCTTCACCTTGTCCTGATCCGCCTATGACAATGCCTTTATCTGTTTGCGGATTTTTTGCGACTTCCTGAGCCGCCGGGATGATGTAGTCAGGATAATCATCTAATTCTGCGTATTCGTATGGTCCCATATCCTTGAAGGCGATTCCTTCTTGGGTTAAGAATTTGATGATGGCATTTTTGAGTTCGAATCCGGCGTGGTCTGAGGCGAGATAAATCATGGTATTGGGTTTATTTTTTAGTTTGTGAACATCCATGGATAGGCTTTCTGAACTTCCAGTACCAGTGTTTCCGGTTTATAGATTCCTATTTCCGTGATGATGCCTGTGAGGATATCGGGGGTGGTGATTTCGAAAGCCGGGTTCATGACGGTGACACCTTTGGGTGGATTGTCCCAGACCTCTTTGGGGTCACGCTGTTCAATGACTTCTTCGAACCCGTTGACGGTTTCTGGATCGAATTTCCAGGAGTTGGTCACTGAGTAGGTTGGTGTGTGTTGTTGAGAAGCAAACTCTGCCAAAAATTCTGTTCCGATTTTGTTGAAGATTTTTCCTTCGGTTGTTACTGCGTCGCAACCAAACAGAAAGAGGTCGGCTTTTTTGAGAAAAGTCCGGCCGGCGGAGTCTACGAAATGGGTTACTGGGATGCCGTGCGCTGCGATGTTCTCGGCGGTGATGCGGCCCTGAAAGCGCGGCCGGGTTTCAGTGTTATAGACGGTGAATCTTTTTCCGTCGTCCCAGGCTCTAAAGAGTACCGCTTCAACGCTAGAGGAGTGGCAGTGGGTGAAAACTATCATGCCATCCTGGATTTTTTTTGCGCCAATTTCGGCAATTTTTTCTTTGGAGTTTTTGAAAAAGTTTTTGACGTAATCTGCGATATTTGGATCGCTTTGGAAGTTTTTTAAACAGTATTTGAGAGCATTGCGGAGCGCTGGTTCTGTGGGGCGCGTTGCCACTAATTCATCATGTGCTTTTTGAAGTTCGGCAAGATCTTTGGTTTCGTTTAACTTTAACGCAAAAGCTTCCACGGCTGCCACTGCTATTTTTTCGGCGCCCTGGATTTTGAGAGCTTTGATGTCGTCGATGATTTGCTGGTAAGTCATGGTTGTGACGATTAGCTTTTTGAGCTGCTACTTAACTGGCTCTGTGAACTTTTTCCTCTATTTTTTTGACGATGCTGAGGACTTTTGCTCTTGGTTTTACGTCGTGTTCATCGATTGCTTTTTTGAGGCTTGATGTTTGGTAGAGATCTTCTATGTATGCCTGAAAAGCCTCGATTTCTTCGTTGATGTCTGATGTTTCTTCACGCTCTTTTGTTTTGAGATAATCTGTTTTGGCCAGAATGAGTTTTGTTTGGAATAAACTTAGTTCTGTCGCGAGCGAAGCGATATTTCCGTATTGCTGAGTGAGTTGATCGATTTTCCTTTGCAGAATTGTTCTGCATTGTCGGCTGAGTTCTTTGTGTTTTTCGATTTCTTCATCGGTGAGCACCAGTGTGCGGCGCACTTTTCCCAGGAGTTTTCCGAAACTTGAACCCTCGTGATGTGAATGATCTGACATAAATGGTTATTTTAGTGTTGATGAGGGATTAGGCGATTTTGTAACATTGATCGGGTATTACCGATTCGAGCGTATCGGCCAGGCGTCCGGCGCTTTCCGCATAGAGTGTGAAAAGTACATCGCCTTTTTTTACTTTATCGCCAATGTATTTGTTCATGGTGAGTCCGGCTCCCATGTTGATTGGAGCTCCAGCCATTCGCGCATAGCGGGAAATGACTTTGTTGTTTATGTATTTTACTGTTCCGTTTTTGGTTGCTTTGACGTCGTAGGAAAATTTTCCGGGTGTCAGCGGTATGTTTGTGCGACCTTGGGCATCGATCATTTCTTGAAGTTTTTTTGCTGCTTTGCCTGACTTCAGCATTTCTTCGGCGAGTTTTTCGCCTTGTCCTTTTTTTGCTTTTCCACAGAGTTCCAGCGCTATACCGGCAATGTAGATTGCTTTGGTGCGGAGATCTTTTGGTGCATTTGGATCGTTGTTGAGTACTTGAAGACAATCAATGCATTCAAGAATCGGACCAACACCGCGGCCGATTGGTTGTTTCCCGTCGGTGAGGACTACTTTGATTTTCATACCAAGCATGGTGGCAATTTTTTCAAAACGTTTTTTGAGTGGTTGGGCTGCCGCGATTGAGCCAACCTTTACGTCAGGGCCATAGGGGATATCTATGACTACGCAGTTGGCTGATACTGAATGTTTTTTTGCCAGAATTGATGCGAGGAGCATCCCCTGAGGATCAAGACTTAGCGGGTTACGTACTTTGATCATGTAATCGTCGGCTGCTGCAAGATCTACGCCTCCACCCCAACTGATGAACCCTCCAACTTTGTTGGCTATTTTGGTGAGTTTTGCCGCATCGTTGTGAACATTTGCCAGGACTTCCATGGTGTCAGCCGTACCGGCGGGGCTTGTGATGGCGCGTGATGATGTTTTTGGGATGAGTACTCCGGCTGCCGCACAAATTGGTACAGTGATGAGTGTTGTGCGATTTCCCGGAACTCCACCAATGCAGTGTTTGTCTAGAACTACTTTGTTTTTAAATGAGAGTTTGCCACCGTTTTTTACAATGGCTTTGGTGAGTTCTACGGTTTCTTTGTCGTCGAGACCATTTACGTAGCAACCTGAAACGAAATATGTCAGTTCTACATCAGAGAGTTTTTGTTTGACGACATCTTCGATAATTTTGTTCATTTTGACTGCGTCGAGTTTTTTTCCGTCAAGTTTCTCACGTATGTAGATAACGGATTCCGGTTTTTGGGCCATTTCGATTGATACGCGTTTGTCCCCGCGTATAACCTGAAGTTTGTTCCAGGTATCCAGATAGAGTCCGATCTCTCCATCTTTTGTTTCATGATTTGAGATATCAACAATGGCGATTGCGTGGTTTTGCCCATTTTTGATAAAAATACGGTCTGCGGCGTGCAGGTCCATATGGTGAGCCGTCTTTTCGTTTACCACTATTACATAGCGATTACCTACGGTGATGTCGATTTTTTTTGGTTTTAGATAAAACATTGATTTTTGATTATTTGTTTTTTAATAGTTTGGCGGTTTCTTGGGCGATCTCTTTTTCTTCATTGGTCGGGATCACCAGTACTTTTACTTTGCTTTTTGGTGTTGTGATAAGAGGTTTGTTGAGCAGGTTTTTTTTCTTATCGAGCGCCAGTCCCAGGAATGTGAGGTAGTCGCATACCATTTTGCGGACATACCAGGCGTTTTCACCAATGCCGGCTGTGAAGGCGATTGCATCAACGCCGTTGAGTGCCGCTGCGTACGCACCTATGTATTTGGCAATACGGTAGCAGTAGATTTCCATGGCTAGTTTTGATTTTGAATCTTTTTTGCAGGTGGCCCAGATATCACGCATGTCGGAATATTTTCCGCTTATTCCTTTGAGGCCTGATTCACGATTTAGAAGTTGGTCGATTTTTTCGGGGGTTGTTTTGAGTGTTTTGATAAGCGCGAGCGGAAGTGCCGGATCTAGGTCTCCGCAGCGGGTGCCCATCATTAGGCCTTCCAGTGGGGTAAACCCCATACTGGTATCAACCGATTTTCCGTTGCGAGTTGCCGTTACACTGCAGCCATTTCCTAAATGACAGGTGATGACTTTGGCGTTTTTTTTGTTGAGTATCTTGAGCGCCTGTTGAAGTACGTAGGTGTGGCTTGTTCCATGAAAACCGTAGCGGCGAATGTTATGTTTTTTGTAAAGTTCCAGAGGCAATGCATATAGAAAGGCTTTTTCCGGCATTGTCTGATGAAAAGACGTATCAAAAACTGCAACCTGTGGAATAGTTGGCAAAACTTTTTTGCAGGCTTTGATACCTTCGATATTTGGCGGATTGTGAAGCGGTGCCAGTGAAGAAAGTTCCGTTATGGTTTTGAGAACTTTGGGTGTTATTACTGTAGGTTTTTTGTAAGCTTCACCGCCGTGGACAACCCTGTGTCCAACAGCTTTGATGTCTTGAAAGCTTTTGATGACATTGTGCTTGATGAAATGTTTCAGAATGTAATCGAGAGCTTCACTGTAGCTTTCGATTTTTGTTGTTTCCTTGTGGCCCTTATTGTCGCTATAGATCTGTTCTTCCTGCCCCAATCTATCAACAATTCCCTTTACCAATGTGGTAAAATTCTTACCGCTATCCATGAGCTGGAATTTCATAGAAGAAGACCCTGCATTGATGACCAGAATCAGCATGTTTAGTTGGTTGGCGGAATATATTGGAGCTCTTGTGCTTCACAGGCGGTGAAAGCTGCCAAATCGGCAATGTCTTCAGCTGAACAACCGCGTGAGAGATCGTTTACGGGTTTTTTTAAGCCTTGCAAAATTGGACCTATGGCTTTTGCTTTTGCTAATCTTTCCACCAGTTTGTAGGCAATGTTTCCGGCCTGGAGATCCGGGAATATGAGAATATTGGCATCGCCCTGGATTTTTGAGTTTGGGTATTTGCGTGCGGCTATCTCCGGCACCAATGCCGCGTCCACTTGCATTTCTCCATCAATGATTAGATCTGGTCTGCGGTCATGGATGAGCTGAATTGCTTCTCTTACTTTATCTACCATTGGATGTTTTGCAGAGCCGTTGGTGGAAAATGAGAGCATGGCAACTCGGGGCTCTATGCCGAAGCGTTTGGCGGTTTCTGCAGTGTCTATGGCTATGTCAGCCAGATCGTGTGAGTTTGGATCTATGTTGACTGCGCAATCGGCAAAAAGCAGCAGGCGACTTTCCATAACCATGAAAAAAATACCTGACACTTTGTGAAATTTTTCTTTGGTTTTAATGATTTGCAGAGCGGGTCTTACCGTTGATCCTGTTGAGGATGTTGCACCCGATACCAGTCCGTCAACTTCTCCCATTTCAACCACCATGACGGAGAAATAATTTATATCCAGCATGAGTTTTTTTGCTTCATCCAGTGTCATACCTTTATTTTTGCGTACTTCAAAAAGGGCTGCCGCGTATTTTTCTTGCAGCGCGGCGTCGGTTTGATCTATGAATGTTACTTTGCTCCAATCGATCTGGAGCCCCAGTTTAGCTGCCTGGTCTTTGATGACTGTTTCTTTGCCCAACAGAACGGGTTGTACGGTTTGCTCTTTTACGATGATTTCTATGGCTTTGAGAGTGCGATCATCAAAAGACTCGGGGAACAGGATCTTTTTATGAAGGCTTTTAGCCCTTTGTTTGATGTCTTGAATGAGATTGATCATACTTTTTGTGTTTTCGTTTTAATTTATATTATTTTAGCATTTTTTTGAATTTTTGGCAAAGTTATGCGGTGTCTTGCGAACTTGGGTGGGTGTATGTGAAAAGTTTATCGTTATTTCACTTTTTGGGTCACTACGATAAGAGATTTTGTGGTATAATGTTCTGAAATTATCTTTTGTTTTATGTCACAGGGAAAATTTTA
Organism: Candidatus Peregrinibacteria bacterium; assembly: GCA_020851415.1. Taxonomy (GTDB): domain Bacteria; phylum Patescibacteriota; class Gracilibacteria; order UBA1369; family UBA1369; genus JADZCU01. The sequence continues at coordinate 61,852 of JADZCU010000050.1, forward strand.
TTTTGGAGCTGCAACATCCGCCCACCAGGTGGAGGGTAATAATGTTCACAGCGATTGGTGGAAATTTGAGCGTGAAGTTCAGGCAAAAGAAGGGTTTATGTCTGGTAAGGCAACCAACCATTATGAACTTTATGATCATGATTTTGCTTTGGCATCTAAACTTGGTCATGACGCGCACCGTTTTTCAATTGAGTGGGCGCGCGTGGAGCCTGAGGAGGGAAAATTTGATGAGAAAGTTTTGCAACACTATAAAGATGTTTTTAGAAGCTTGAAAAAACATGGATTGAAACCTTTTGTAACTTTGTGGCATTTTACTTTTCCTCAATGGTTTGCTGAAAAAGGCGCTTTTGCTAGAAGGGAAAATATTTCATGCTTTGTGAAATTTTGTGAAAAAATTACTGATTTTTTTCAGGATGAACTTGAGTATGTGATGACTATTAACGAGCCGGAAGTGTATTTATACTATTCATATCTGGAAGGAAGATGGCCGCCTTTGCAGAAAAGTATGATAACTTTTTGGAAAGTTTACGGGAATCTTATTGAGGCGCATAAACAGGTTTACGTTGCGATGAAAAAGTTGAATCCAAAGTTGCAAATCGGCATTGCTAAAAATAATCCGGCGTTTTCACCGGGCAGACATAACAGTGGTTTGGATAAGGCACTGGTTCTTTTAATGAAGTATATGTGGAACCATATGTTTTTGGATAAGATTAAAAAGTATCAGGACTTTATAGGACTGAATTATTATTTTCACCGCAGTTTGAAATTTGATTTAAAATTACTGGGGCAATTTTTTATTTATCCGTGCAATTCGTGTGATACAACGGATATGGGATGGGAGGTTTATCCACAGGGGATAGCCGGACTTTTACGTGACCTGTGGAAGCGCTACCGCAAGCCGATTATCGTTACAGAAAACGGCGTTGCGGATCATACGGATAGGCTGCGCGGAAAGTACATCACAGACATTCTTGAACACATAGATAATGTCCGAAAAGACGGGGTGCAGGTGTTTGGATATTTGCATTGGGCAATGACCGATAATTTTGAATGGGCTGACGGTTTTGATCCGCGTTTTGGTCTGGTGGAAGTGAACTACAAAAATTTTGCCAGAACTCCACGACCTTCGGCTTATATTTATCAGAAACTGATTGAAAAATACCGACATCAGAAATAAGCGTTTTCTGGTAGGTTAATTTTTATTTATATACGGGTTTTGTTATTTTAGAAGCACTGCTTTTGCCAGTTGGCGGATCATCATTTCGCTGTAAATAAGCGGTAATTGCCACCACTTGAGATCGTGACTTACAATGTCGATCCTTTTTTCCCGCATGGCTTTGAAAATGGCTTCGGTGGTTTTTTCTTTGGCATCGACCAATGTATAACCTTGATCGAAATATCTCAGTAGGTGATTGTCGCTGGTGGCTATCATGGGCAGGTTGTGTTTTTCTGCAGTTTTCACAGCCTTGGTATTGTATTTGTTAATGCATTTTGTGTGGAACCATGAGTATTCGACCGCATCAAAAAGGTCGATGTTTGCATCCAGATGTTTTTTGAGAGCAATGGACGCCGGATAATAAGGGTGCGCCGCAATGATGAAACAGTCCGGTTTTACTTGTCTGTATGTTCTGAGGTCGTCGAAAGTTTTAATGTTCTGGGCGCGAATATCTGCATTCAGAATAAGAACATGCTTTTTGAGGATACTTTTTTCAATCGCAGGGATAAGTAAAATACGTTTTTTTTCAGCGTATTTTTTGAGGCTGTCGTTGAAAATCACAACGTTGTGGCAAGTTATCGCCAGGACGTCATAGCCAAGTTTTGCAGCCCGGTCTATGGCTTCATGCTCACTATGAGCAATGCCATCAATCGGATCCTGTTTGGTGTGCATGTGGAACTGAACTTTGAGTTTAGCCATGGCAAAATAATGACACACGGGAAATGTCTTTTGGCATCCCCTGAAATAAGAGGGGACTATTCGGTTACTTTTTTGATTGCTGCAGCTGCGTCGTTGACCTCCTGTACTTTCTTATCAATCTGATTCTTGGTTTTTACTACTTCCTGGGAAGTGCTTTCGTAACTTCTGGTGACATCGGTTTTTACTTTATCTGCCTGTTCTTGAAGTTGCTGGCAACCGGTGAGGGCGAATACCGTTATAATCGCGGTGAGTGAGAGGAAAGCAGTTTTTTTCATCAGGATTCTTTGGTAAAAAATTCTTTGAAGTCTCCGTTGAAGGAGTTGAGAAAATTGTGGATATCCAAAATGTCGTTTTCGTTCACCGGAATGTTGCGGTGTGTACGAATATTCATTTTGCTCATATCCGGAAGTGTCTGTTCGATTTCGTCGCCTTCCTGTTCGGAAATGGTGACATGGACGATGACCTGGTTATTGCAGTTGAAACATGACATATGAAAAAGTCCTTCGTTTTGAATCGTCGTGAGAACACGAATGCCGTCTTCGATAAATTTCTTGTTGCACTGAGAACAAGGAACTATCTTTTTGAGTTGTTTAATAATCTCTTTTAATTCAGCAAAGTTCATATGTGTTCAATCAGGTTCTAACAGCTCAATAGTGCCTTTACATTGGCATGTTGTAAAGGGCAAAATTTCTTGAATTAACCGAAGAATTTTGCCTTTGCATCCTTCAATCTTTTGAGACTTTCTTCTTTGCCAAGTGCCCAAAGAAGTTCAAAAACTCCGGGTGAAAATTGTTCTCCGGTGAGGGCTACCCGCATCGGCCATAAGAGTTGTCCGTTTTTGATGCCCAGGTCTGTTACCAGCTTGAGTAAACTTTCCTGAAGAGCTTGCATTGAATCAAAGTTTTCGAAGCTTTCGAGTGTTTTGGCACTTTCGGATAGTGCTTTGGCACACATGGCGTCATCTACGCCCATTTTAGCATTCATAAAGAGATCTTTTGAGCAGTCGGTAACATTGAAATAGAACTTAATATGTTGTTCCACTTCGTTTGGGTTGCGGAGAATTTTTTCTTCGATGGTGATGAGTTTTTGAGCAATGCGTGTATCGGACAACCATTCGCGGAACAGGTGTGTTCCACAGATTTTTATGAGTTCATCACCGCGAACTTTGGCAAATTCGTTGGCGTTTTTGATGTTCGCAAAAAGATACTGTTTTTCGCCTTTTGGGCTGGTCTGAATTTGTACGGATGCATCGATTTTTTTGGCTTCTGCCTCTAGTTTTTCATGGTATCCTTTTTTCTGCCATTGGAAGTTGAACCAGTTGAGTTTTTCAACATCAAAAATTGCTCCGGCCTTGTGAACTTTTTCCAAGGAAAAGTTTTGAATGAGATCATCAATTGAGAAGATTTCTTCTTCAACGCCTTTTCCTGGATGCCAACCCAGCAGCACGATGAAATTTATCAGGGCTTCTTTGGTGTAGCCTTTTTGGATGTAGTCTTCCACGCTCACATCGCCCTGGCGTTTTGAGAGTTTGCTTTTATCTTTGTTGAGCAGTAAGGGGATGTGCGCATATTCTGGCGGCAGCCAGCCAAAAGATTTATATAATAATATGTGTTTTGGCGTAGATGGAAGCCATTCTTCACCACGAATTGCGTGAGTTATTTGCATGAGATGATCATCAACCACGTTGGCTAAATGATAGGTCGGGAAGTTGTCTGATTTCATTAAAACCTGGTCGTCGACATTGGACGTATCGAAAACTACGACGCCACGAATGAGGTCTGTGAAGCGGAGTTTTTCACCGTGAGGAATTTTTTGGCGGATGACGAAAGGTGTTCCGGCATCTTTTTTTGCCTGGATTTCTTCCGGCGTCAGCTTGAGACACATGCGGTCGTACATTGGCGCCATTTTCATTGCCTCCTGTTTTTTGCGCATTTCATCCAGTCTTTCTGGGGTACAGAAACATGGATACGCTGCACCTTTTTCAACCAACATTTGGGCATGCTCTCTATAGAGCTCTGTTCTTTCAGATTGAATGTATGGTCCAACGTCACCTTTTTGTTCTATTTTGCCATCTTGTAAGTATGGACCTTCGTCATTGTGGAGTCCCGCCCACTCCAATGTTTTGAGCAGATTTTCCAAAGCTCCTTCTACATAACGTTTTTGGTCGGTGTCTTCAATGCGGAGTAAAAACTGGCCTCCATTTTTTTTGGCGAAAAGATAGCTGTAAAGGGCTGTGCGAAGGCCACCAACGTGTAAATAGCCTGTCGGGGACGGAGCGAATCGGGTGCGGACCATAAAGAAAATTCAGAAATAGATGTACGCGGCTTATGATAGCAACTTTTGACGCTTCCCAAAAGGGTTTTTTAATGTATAATTAAGTCGTTTATTTTTCTGTTATTATGGCTCGTAAACGTCGAACATCTTCCCGTAAAAAATCGACCAGGAAAGTTACCCTGGATTTGAAGTCTTCCGTAATGCGTGAAATATGGGCGGTTACGTATTTTGCCTTTGGTGTTTGTACATATTTGAGTATTAATAACGGGTTTGGATTGGTTGGCGAAGTCCTAATGGGCTTTTTGCGTCCTGTTTTAGGATGGGGCGTGAATATTTTGCCGATCCTCTTTATTGGTGCGGCGGTGGCGTTGCTGTTTTCCAAGAAAGTTGTTTTTCCGGCATCCCGAATTATTGGTATTAATTTTCTTTTGGTTTCGGGGTTAAGTATTTTGCATCTTTCGGTGCCGATGGATGCTTTGTATAGTGAAGCTCAAAATGGTCATTATGGCGGATACATTGGTTTTGTAATGAATTTTTTGTTCCGTGAGCTTTTGAATGTCGGTCATTTGGGTGCGAGTGCCATTTATTTTACGATACTGGTTATTGGCACGCTTCTGACTTTTGAGATTTCACTCCGACAGGTAATGGCGTTTATGAAACCTGATATTAAGATTGTTCGAAAAAAAGTTGCCCGTGGACGTGTTGAAGAACAGGAGGTTGAGGAAGAGGAACGTGAGGAACAGACTGAGGAGGCAGAAAATATTTTGGATGAAGAGGAGGAAGGAGAGATTTCTGAAGAGGATTTTGAACGGGAAAGAAATAAAGCCCGCCAAAGTGACGCTGATCTTGAAGTTTTGACTATCAAGCGTCCAGAGATTCAAGTTGCCGCTGAGAAAACCAAGGAAAGAAAAATTAAGATTATTGAAGAGGATGAACAGCCTGTTCAGGCTTTGGAGTCTGATGGCGAAACGTATGTTTGGTCGCCGCCTTCCCTGGATTTACTTGATCCACCGGTGGGTGATATTGCCCAGGATGATGCGCTTTTGAAAGATAATGCTAAAAAGATCCGCGATAAATTACATCAGTTTGGTATTGATGTGGAGATGCATGAGGTTCATGTGGGGCCGACGGTTATTCAATATACTTTGCGTCCGCATGAAGGAATTAAGCTTTCTAAAATCACCGGTTTGAAGAGTGATTTAGCCTTGGCTCTCGCGGCTAAAGCGATTCGTATTGAGGCGCCGATTCCGGGTAAATCTTTGGTTGGTATTGAGGTTCCCAACGATCATCGTTCGATTGTTCATCTTCGGGAACTTTTGGAGAGCAAAGAGTTTAGTGAAATTAAATCGAATTTGCGTTTGCCGTTAGGTCGTGATGTGGCGGGAAAACCTGTTTGCGGAGATTTGGCTTCAATGCCACATTTGCTGGTTGCAGGTGCAACCGGTTCAGGCAAATCTGTTGGTATGAACAGCTTTTTGCTTTCAATGGTTTATCAAAATTCACCGGCTGATTTGCGCTTTATCATGATTGATCCAAAGCGTGTTGAGTTGAATACTTATAATGGGATTCCTCATTTACTCACTCCTGTTATTACTGATCCTGGAAAGGCTGCAATTGCTCTTCGTTGGGCTGTTGCTGAGATGAATCGTCGTTATCAGTTGTGTGCAGAGACGGGGCACAGAAACATTCAGGAGTTTAATGCCTGGGCAATGGAAGAAAAAGCACGCATTGAGGCTGAGATGGCAGAAAAAGCTAATACAGAGGTTGCGGAGGGTGAGGAAGTAGCACCTCCTCCAAAAATTCACCAAAAAATGCCAAACATCGTAATTGTTATAGATGAGTTGGCGGATTTGATGATGGCTGCCGGTAAAGAGGTGGAAGCTTCCATTTGTCGTATTGCTCAAATGGCACGTGCGGTGGGCATGCACTTAATTGTGGCTACGCAGCGTCCATCTGTGGATGTTATTACCGGTTTGATTAAGGCGAATGTTCCAACACGTATCGCTTTTGCCGTGAGCTCCGGCATTGATTCTCGTACTATTTTGGATGGATCTGGAGCAGAGGATTTACTTGGTAAGGGTGATATGTTGTATTTGCCTGGCGGTATGAGCAGACCTCTTCGTATTCAGGGTATTTATGTGTCTTCTAAGGAAATTGAGCGCGTTACCCTTAATATTAAGATTCAGGCTCCAGCCAACTATGTTGATGAGATTATTTCCCAAAAGGTAGCTCAACAGAAGGTGCAGGGGATTCCGGAGAGTGACTTGGGTGAAGTTGATGATGATGGTTTATATCAACAGGCGATTGAGGTTATAGCTGAAAGCCGCAAGGCTTCAGCATCACTTTTGCAGAGAAGATTGAAGGTTGGGTATGCACGTGCCGCTCGAATGCTTGATTTGATGGAAGAAAACGGCCTGATTGGACCGGTGAACGGTGCCAAGGCGAGGGAGATTTATATAGACTGATACCTTGTTGATAAACCGCCCTGAAAAGCGGTTTTTTTGGCTTGTGTTCATGTTTTTTCTGTTTGTGTTTAGGGTATAGTTTTGACGTTTGTGCAACATATTTTCCGTGCAAACTGTAATGTTTTCCGTATAGTTGGGTACTAATAAATTAGGTGGTGTCAAAAAGTGTTGACTACTGCAGTTGACATTATGGTACATATATTATAATATACTTCCCCTAAATATTAATAATTATAATTATGTCGTTAGATAACTTTAAATCATCTGTGGTTAGACCATCAAGTTCTAAGAGCAGAAAATTGGCTGCTGCATTGGGACTTATTTTGGGAAGTACTGCAGTGTCAGTTAGTGAAATGGGTTGTGGATTGGATGTTCAAGGAACGGCAGATATTACTGGTGCAGGCGGTGAAGGTGGTACGGGTAACGAAGGCGGTACTGATGCCGGTGTGAATTCTGACGCAATTTTCCCGGTAGAAGATGCAAATATGGATACAGGAGATTTCCCGGATGCCAAAGAAGATGCGGATGCTGGCACTATGGACGCTGATACTAAGGATGCCGAAGCCGGCATGGATGCAAGTAGTGATGCAGACGCGGATGTTATGGATGCTGATGCGGGACTTGATGCAAGTGCCGACGCAGATGCAGATGTTACGGATGCGGCTATAGATGCCGATGCCGGTTGTGTTGATATTCCGGTTACTTTTAAAAATATGACTGAATATGTTTTGCGTGTTTACAGCGGTAGCTGTAGTCCAGCGGCTGTGACATATTCATCCTTGGGTAGTTTTACCGGTGCAGAGACAACTCTTTGTTTAAAGACTGGTGATATTGCTCTTTTACAGGTGCATGACGGTGCGGATGGTAATGCTGTTGAGTTTGATACGACTGGTTTGCCTTTAGCTGTTAAGAAAGTTTCATTTGGTGTTACTACACCAATTAGTGAAGCTGAAGCGAATGCCTATTGTCCAGACTCTGCTGGTTGGTCAACTTTGAATGTTGCTTCGGATGATGTAAATCCGGCTGCGAACTCGTACAAATATCTGGGTGGATCTCCTAAATCAAATGGTTACAAAATTGTATTTTAATTATCATTTTGTATGAATATTCAGAAAACAGATTCATTGTGTCCTGAAACGTCAGATTTACATCTTGGAACGGCGGCTGATCAAGTTTGTGCTGAATCCATTCACGCGGGAACACCGGCAGCGTGTTCAAAAAGTATTTCTGCGAAGGCATTGATGGCAGCGGGTCTTTTTGCTTTAGGCCAGGCAAGCTGTTTACTGGATTCTACTGGATCATGTCCTGAGCCTTGTAATGCGCAGGGTGGGACTGGTGGAACAAATGTTAGCAGTTCCTCGTCTGGCGGTAATGGTGGTTCAGAGAATGTTGGTGGTATGGGCGGAAGCACCAGTTCAAGTAGTGGTGGAACAGGTGGTATGAATGAAGGTGGCGCAGGAGGCATGGGCGGAACAAGTGGTACTGGAGGTGGCAATTGTATGGATATTCCTGTAACTATAGAAGACACAACGGGTGAATATGAGGTGAAGCAGTATGACGCAAGTTGTGTTCCGGATGGCGTTAATACTTTAGGTGGTGGTTTTGAGACTGGTACTACAGATCTTTGTGTTAAAGTCGGTGGAGGATTCCTTGTTCAGATAAAGAACGCAGCAGATATGAATTCTTTGAAATTTATATCTCCTGATGTCCCATCAAAAGTGGAAGTTTATCAGTTGGGCGTTAGCACACCTATAAGCGACAGCGAGGCTGATGCTTATTGCTCAACGAATGGTCCAACACTTGATCCGGTTTCTGCAGATCAGGATCCTACGCTTGCGGGTTTTGAATATACTCCGTCATCTGTAGGACCTACGAATATTGTACATGTTTCTTATTAATATTTATGGATAAACTTTCTATTCCTCACTTAGAGGCAAAAGTTCTTAAGTCACGTTTTGCTAAAAATATTGGAGTTGCTGCTTTGTTGGCAATTACTACAACGACGGCTGCGGCTGCTTTGGGCTGCTCCGGTGAAGAGTTTACTTCCGGCGATGGATCGGGTGGCGCAGCAGGATCAGAAAATGCGGGGGGCAAAAGCGGTGCCTCCGGTACTGGTGGCAAAGAGAATGTAGGTGGTTCAGGTGGTATGGCTGGAAAAGAGAATGCGGGAGGCCAGGGCGGCGTTTCCGGTATCGGTGGTAAACTGAACACTGGCGGTGACGCCGGATTTGGAGGTGGCGGAGCAGCTGGCTGTTTAGATGTTTCTGTGAAAATTAAAAGTACTACCGGTCAATATGAGGTCAAACAATATGATCAGGATTGCGCCGTTGATGGCGTGAATACCCTTGATAGTTCTTTTGAAACTGGTGAGCAGGATTTATGTGTTAAACCGGGTGGTGGTTTTGTTGTTCAGATAAAAAATGCAGCGAATAAGAATGCGATTGAGTTTTTTGCTTCAGAAAAGCCTGTTACGGTTCGTTCAGTTGGTTTTGGAGTTACTACTCCTATCAGCAATGCTGAAGCCGATGCTTATTGTAATTCATCCACAGGTGATAGCTTGAATCCTACGACTGCGGATAAAGATCCTGCGGCAGATAATTATAAATACGTTCCTGTTACTCAAACTCAGACGAACGGTTTTATAGTGAAATACTAATTAAGTTATATCTTACTTTTCATAAATTTTTTTCTTATATGTTAGAAGTAGAACCAAACTTGCAACGTGTCGAACAGCAACCAGATGTTTCGACTCCACATGAAAGAGTCACCGTTCAGACGGGGCCAGTTAATGGTGTTATGGGATCTGTGCGCTCATCAATTGCAAAACGTGCTTTTCTTATGGCTTTTTTGGCTACTACAGGAGCTACGGCATCTGTAGGAGTGTCTTCGGGGTGTCTTCAGGATTTTGAAAAATTTCGTGCACAAGGTGGTGGTGCGGCAGGTGGATCTGTCAGCAGTGTTGGTGGTAGCGGAGGTAAAATGGAAAATGTGGGTGGATCCGGCGCGAGCACTAGTTCAAATGGTGGTGTTGGAGGTATGGAGAACGTAGGAGGTTCCGGTGCGAGTACCAGCTCAAATGGCGGCTTTGGAGGAGTTGGTGGAATGGAAAACGTAGGGGGCTCCGGTAGTTCAACAGGTGGTTCTGGAGGAGTTGGCGGCATGAATGAAGGCGGTGCCGGAGGTAATGGTGGTGGCTGTGCGGATATTCCTGTGATTGTTGGAGATGCCAATGGTGGAGAATATGATGTGAAGCAATACGATGCAGGTTGTGCGCCAAATGGAGTCAACACGCTTGCAGATAATGTTTTTGAGACTGTGCCGGGTATGGTTTGTGTAAAAAATAATGGAAGTTTAATTGTTCAGACTCATGATGCTGCAACGATGAATTCACTGGTAATCGATTCGCCGGTTACACCTTCTAAAGTTGAATTTTTTCAACTGGGTGTTGCGGCCCCAATTAGTGATGCTGAAGCCGATGCTTATTGCACAACAAACGGTACAATGGTGGATCCTACAACTGGAGATCAGGACCCAGCTGCTACGGGCTTTGAGTATGAACCGGGTTCAGTTGGCCAGTCTAATCTTTGGAAGATTACATTTTAGGTAAAATTGGTGTAACCTGCTAATGAGGATTACCCATTTTCCGAGTTGATTTATGCAGTCGATTTTGGTTACCGGCGGTGCTGGTTATATTGGTTCGCATGCGGTGAAGGCCTTGGCTGATGCAGGTTATAAGGTTACGGTTGTTGATAATCTTTCCAAAGGGCATGCGGCGGCTGTTGATAAGCGTGCAAGCTTTCTTCAAATGGATTTGAAAGATGCCCAGGCTTTAAAGGATCTTTTTGTTCACGAGCATTTTGATGGAGTGCTCCATTTTGCCGGCGCGATTGAAGTAGGACTTTCGATGAAAGAACCTGCGATGTTTTTTGAAAGTAATGTGGTGAACGGAGTGAACTTGTTAGAAGCTATGAGAGCGGGAAACACAAAGAATATTATTTTTTCTTCGACCGCGGCTGTTTATGGTGAACCGGTTTCAATTCCGATTAAGGAAACCGATCCGTTGAAGCCTACGAATTTTTATGGATTATCAAAGTTAATGTTTGAACAGCTGCTGGAAAAATACCGAGAGCTGTATGGTATCAATTATGTTGCGCTCAGGTATTTTAATGCTTCTGGTGCCGATCCGTCCGGTGAGATTGGTCAGGATTATATTCCTGATACGCACCTTGTTCCGCGCTTGGTGAAGGCAGTTTTGGGGATTTACGATAAGTTGTCGGTTTTTGGAACGGACTATCCGACAAAAGATGGTACCTGCGTTCGTGATTATATTCATGTGACCGACCTTGTGGACGCCCATTTGCTGGCTTTGAATTTCCTTTTTGAAAAGGGGCAAAGTGAGGTTTTCAATTTGGGTAATGGTAACGGCTTTTCGGTTTGGGAAGTGATTCAAACGGCGGAGAAAGTTATAGAGAAGAAAATACCGTATGAAATAACTTTGCGTCGCGCTGGAGATCCTGCTGTCCTGGTTGCTGATTCACAAAAAGCAAAAACACTGCTTGGGTGGACCCCAAAACATTCCGGCCTCGAAGAGATTATTGGAACTGCCTGGAAGTGGCACTCCACGCACCTTCAGGGGTATGGGGACTAAAATATTTGGACATGAAAAAACAGACAGGTTGTAAAAGTCTATTCTGTGACTGTTTTTTTGTTCTATTGAATGATTCCTTGCAACACAACGTTCAGACCGATGATGACGATTAAGAGTCCAATCAGTAGCAAGGTAAAGCCTGTCATTGCTCCGTAAAGCACCCATTTGCCTTCCGGTGTGGCTTTATTCTTTTGTAAATTTTTCCATAAAAAGAAATCCGCGATTGGAGCGATCACCAGCAGGATATAAAAATTGCCGAGAATTTTGAGGATCAAAATGCTGATAAACACGCTTCCGAGCAACCCCAAAATAAAGCGGAAAAGGAGGTTTAAAAAGTCGGGATTTTTTTTACTAATTTTGTGATTAGGATGCTGCTCCATGGCATTTCTTATATTTTTTGCCGCTGCCACAAGGGCATGGATCGTTGCGACCCGCTTCGGCAACTTTTGGTTCAGGTTGTGAAGTGGCTTTTATTATTACCGGATTAGAAGGTGCGGATGTACCGTCATCTTCCATATCGGCATTGATTGTTGAGTATGAATTGCTGTTACCACTCAACGGTTGTTCGATCTGCGCTTCGTTTGTAGTGAGTGTTTGTGGCTTACTGGTGCGAAGTAAGTGATCCGGTAACTGTTGCATGAAATTCATGCGGAACAATGTGTTTACCGTGTTGGCCTGAATATCACCAAGAAGTTTGGTGAACATGATAAAGGCCTCTTCTTTATACTCGATCAGGGGGTCTCGTTGACCGTAGCCTTTTAATGAAACCGCTTCACGCAGATGTTGCATATTGTCGATGTGTTCCATCCAGAGTGCGTCGATAACACTTAGGTTAACGCTGCGTTCAATACGGCGCATGATGTCGGTATCCGTGAGCATATCTTCGCGTGCCTGGTACTCCTCAAAAAGATATTTTTTGATTACTTCAATAATGTTTTCAGGATCCTGCAGGTGCTGGATCATTTCCAATGTGAATGGACGATCTGGATTGTTGCAAATGGCGTGCACATCGGCTAAGAGTTCGTTAATGTCCCAGGTTCCTTCCTCATTTTTCATGTGTGTGTGTGCCTGCACCAGATGTTCAACCTGTTTTTCAATCAGTATGATGATGTCATTTTTCATGTTGTCCGCAGCCAAAACTTTGCGGCGGCGAGCATAGATAATTTCACGTTGTTTGTTCATGACGTCATCGTATTCAACCAGATGTTTGCGAATGTCGAAGTTTCTGCCTTCAACTTTTTTCTGTGCGCCTTCAATGGCGTTACTGATGAACTTGTTTTGAATCGGCATGTCGTCTGGAAGCTTGAGATTTTCCATCATGTTTTGGATGCGCTCGGCGCCGAATAAACGCATGAGTTCATCTTCCATGGAAACAAAGAACTGACTTAAACCGGGATCCCCCTGACGACCACTACGACCGCGAAGCTGGTTGTCGATACGGCGTGATTCGTGACGTTCAGTTCCAAATACGGCTAAACCGCCAAGTGTTTTTACTTCATCGCTGAGTTTGATATCCGTACCACGACCCGCCATGTTAGTTGCGATTGTTACTGCACCTTTTTGTCCGGCCTGCGATACGATTTCGGCTTCCTGTTCATGGTATTTAGCATTCAATACTTTATGGGGAATGTTTTCAATTTGGAGCAGTTTGTTCAAAATTTCAGATTTTTCGATTGATATGGTACCAATCAAAACCGGTTGTCCTTTGGCGTGAAGTTCTTTTACTTTTTCAACAACAGCCAGGTATTTACCGCGCTGATTTTTGTAGATCATGTCGGCATCATCTTTGCGGGTAACCGGGCGGTTGGTTGGGATTGTGACTGTATCAAGACCATAAATTTGATAAAACTCTTCCGCTTCGGTTGCGGCGGTACCTGTCATACCTGCAAGTTTTTCAAAAAGACGGAAGTAATTTTGGAAAGTAACCGTGGCAAATGTTCGGCTTTCACGTTTTACTTCCACATTTTCTTTGGCTTCAATGGCTTGATGCAAACCGTCCGAGTAGCGGCGACCCGGCATCAAGCGTCCCGTGAACTCATCAACGATAATAATTTCACCTTCCTTTACCACATAATCCACATCTTTTTTATAGACAGTGAAAGCTTTTAAGGCTTGTTCCAGGTGATGTACTTCAAGGAATCCTGCGTCGGTATAAATATTATCAACACCAAGTTTTTGCTCCATATTGGCAATACCAACTTCTGTCAGAGTGGCGGTTTTCAATTTTTCATCAACGACAAAATCTTCATTTTCCTTGAGTCCATTCACGAGTTGAGCGTAGCGGACGTATTTGGTAGTGGACTCTTCTGCGGGAGATGAGATGATAAGTGGCGTGCGCGCTTCATCAATTAAAATGGAATCCACCTCATCCACTATGGCGTAATTCAAATGACGCTGAACTACCTGGTTCAAAGATCCCGCCATGTTGTCACGCAGATAATCAAAACCAAATTCATTATTTGTGCCGTAGGTTATATCGCAGGCGTATGCCTGTTTTTTCTCTTCAGGTGTTTGGCCGTGAACCACGCAACCGATGGTGAGTCCCATAAATTTATAGAGTCCACCCATCCATTCGGCGTCACGTTGAGCCAGGTAATCGTTAACGGTTACTACAAATACGCCTTTCTCCGTGAGAGCGTTTAGATATACCGGAAGTGTACAAACCAAAGTTTTCCCTTCACCAGTTTTCATTTCGGCGATTTTTCCCTGATGTAAAACAATTCCACCAAGAAGCTGAACGTCGAACGGCACCATTTCCCACTGAACATCTCGGGCGCGTACCGGCCAGCTTTTGCCCACGAGTTTTTTACAGGCAAATTTTACCAACGCGAACGCCTCCGGAAGCAGCTTATCTACTGATTCCCCCTCTTGCACTCGTTTTTTGAATTCCGCTGTCTTTAACGGGATGTCATTTTCAGAAAGAGTATTTTCGTACTCTTCAAATTGAGCGTTAATTTTTTTTACGATTGGCCAGAGTTTTTTAACGGTTTTTTCATTTGGATCGCCCAGTATTTTATTAATAAGCTTGTACATATCGAAAAACAGATTATATCATCGATAGTTTAGAGTAGTTTCGGGCTTCAGGCAATCCACAAGGTTCCGCTTTTGTGGTATGATCGTTTCCGGTTTAATTCTCATTTTTTTATTTTTTCTGTATGGATGACCAGATTCAAAAATTGCTCAAAAATAAATCACCTCAGGAGATTAAAAAATATGCGTTTGTTACGATTGCTGTAGCCATAATTGGTGGAATAGCCTGGGGCATTGCTTCCGGCCCGATTAACTCAATTTTGGCGGAAAGGGGACTGAAACTGGATAAAAATAGCGAGCTTGGCGTGAGTTTCGACAAAGAAAAAATGTGACCTGGTAATATCCCAAATGATGTTCCACGAATTGAAGAAGGAACTATTTGGAGTCAAAAATATGATCCTGACAAGAATATTTGGAATGTTTCTTTTAAGGGAATTCCTGAAACCGTAGGAACCGGTTATCAGGCAAGATTGGAATCAAATGGCTGGATCATTACTAAAAATGATAAAAACGATTCAGCAAAAACCATGATGATATATGCCGAAAAAGGTCAATTGCTTTTGAACTACAGTCAGAATTTTGATGTTCAAAGTGGTTCTCTAAAAGTTGAAAAACGACCTTTATATAAGATTCAATAATGATTTTCAAAAGGGCGTTAGATGAACTCTAACGCTCTTTTTTAGTTACAGTAGTTATTGTGTGGTTTTTACTATGAGCTTTGTAAGGCGGGCGATGGGATTATTCTTTGTACCCTTTGATGACTGCCCCGAAAGTTTTGAAAATGATTTTAATGTCCATCCAGAGTGACCAGTGTTCAATATAGTAGCTGTCCAAGCGTACCTCTTTTTCGAAATCCAGGTCGGAGCGGCCGCTGATTTGGGCGAGGCCGGTGATGCCTGGTTTGATCGTGAGGACGAACTTGTGATGCTTTTCGTAATTGGCTACTTCTTCGGGTAAGTGAGGGCGCGGGCCTACTATGCTCATTTGTCCTTTGAGAACATTGATGAGTTGCGGGAGTTCATCGATACTGGTTTTTCTGAGAAAATTGCCGATTTTTGTTACGCGAGGATCGTTTTTAATTTTTACCATGGGGGTTCCTTTGCGGGTGTTTTGTTCGGCAAGTTCCGTGTAACGGAGGTTATGAGTTTTTGGGTGCATGGTGCGGAACTTGTAGAAATTGAAAAGTTTCCCCTGTTCGCCGACACGTTTTACTCTTGAACCGTCGTCCAGGTATTTGAAGAGAATAGTTCCTTTTGAATCCACTTTTATTAGAATTGCTACTAATAAAAGTATTGGCGACAAAATAATTAGGCCGACTACTGATGCGAAAATATCAAAAGCACGTTTTAAAACTCTTCCCCATCCATCGAGGGGTGTTGGTTTTAGGGTGATAATTGGCAATCCGTTAAAAGTTTCTACTTCAATATTTGATGATTGCACAGCCAAAAGATCAGGCACGAATCGGTAACCAACTTGCCGTGATCGGCAGAAATCCAGGATGTCCGTTGCGTCTTCCGATTGCTTTGGATTGTTTGTTGTTTGAATAATCTCTTCTATGTGGTATTTTTTCACGATTTTTGCTAGCTCGTTGAGTTTTCCCAAAGTTTTTATGTGGTCTATTTTACCCATTTTGTCATCTAATACACCGGCAATGTGGTAATGGAGATCGCGTTTCATACTGAGTGCGAGCTTTTCAGTGATTGGTGTCGCCCCAATGAACAGTACATTTTTTTTGCCGATACCTTTGAGTAATAAAAATGATTCAATAACTCTAATGAGTCCACGTCCTGCACAAACACATACGATCATTAAAAACCACGTATATGCCAGCACTAAACGTGAGAAAGGGAATTCACGAATGACAAAAAAGTAGGCGATGATTAGCATTAACCACGCGGAAATAACGATAGCTATTTTTCCTGTTTCCCGACTGTACTTGGTATTACTTTTGAGCGAATAGAGGTTGTTGAGAGCCATCAAGATCATTAAAACTATTACCCCGACTGCGCTGAAAATGAAATAGTTTTCAAGGGTAGGGAATGATCCTAAATCCAGAGGAAGGCTTATGAAAGGTATCAGATCTGTATTGAAACGAATCTGATATGCGAGATAAAAGGCCATTATTCCGGCAAAAAAATCCACCGGTAAGCGCAATATGCCAAGTAATATTTCAGAAGGTTTCATGAGCCTGGTGTTTATGATGCTTTCAGGATCATAAGCCGAGTTTTGTCTCCCTTGCGGGGTATGATCATCTCTCTAGGCCATACATTGCTGTATGACTCATGCGGCGGGAAGTGCAGGCTCTTAGAAGTAAGCTGAATCTACATCTTCCATCCCGCCTTGCACCAGATAGGGTTTACCACGCATCTCTGTCACCAGAGGGCGATCCACTGAATGGATCTTTTCACCTTTTATCCGACCGAAGCCGGATTAGTATTGTCTCTGTGGCACTTTCCGTACTCTGCAACTCTCGGAGCAGAGCCATTTCTGTTAGAAATTATCACCTTCTAACGGTGCTCGGACTTTCCTCCCTACCGAAATAGGGCGATCATTCACCTGAAAGCAGCCTTATTGTAGCCATTTTTTAATATTTTGCAATAAAAAAAAGCTCTGTCGAGCTTCTTCAGGTTTCTGATGTGGATGCGGTCTTACTCTTTTGAGTTGCGAAGTTTTTTGAACTCTTTTTGGAAGAATTTTACCGCATTGAGACATTCACGGGCTTTTTCGTTTTGTGGTTCGATTTCCAAAACTTTTTTGAAGAGCACTGCTGCGCGTTCAAAGTTTTTGTCGTTCAAATAACATACACCAAGATCACTTAAGATGAGCGGATCGTTTTGGCTCAAATTTAAGGCACGTTCCAAAATGATAATGCCACGTTTGCGTTGGCCTTCATGGAAGATAGACCAGCCAAGACAACGAAGAATTTCCGGGTGGTTCGCTTCAATTTCATCCGCACGTTCAAGATATTCGATAGATCGTTTCCAGTCTCCTACCGCTGAGAACACAAAACCGAGCAGGTAGTTACCGTTCGCACTGCGTGGATTTAATTGGAGACTGCGGTTTAAAGCTTTTTTCGCTTTGTCGTAGTATCGAAGGCTCAAATAATTGTCGCCGATCTCTTCGTATGCTTCAACGCATTCAAGATCGTTCACCAGGATTTGTTCACAAATCTTGATGGCTTCAATGTGTTCACCTTGCAATTTTTTCTTGTCAGCCTCCTTTAACAGGAGGTTGAACTCTTCGGCTGGATACATAAATTTTTGTTTTTGTTTGAATCAGATAATTGTAGCTTTTTTTACACATAAAATCAAGGTACGAGTACATGAACGCTAGACATTTTGGTAAAAAGTTATGAACCATTGAAAAGAAGGAAAATCTTATACCTTATATATAACAAATAAATCTCCCGGTATTTATTGGAGGTATTTCGTCGACTTTGCCTGTTTTGAAGAAGGAGATTTTGAGCTCTTTTACTGTAATTTTATTACCTCGATGATGTTCATCAGCTATTGGTGGATACTTAAAGATCCAAACTTTTGAGATATTTTCGAAGCTCAGGACCAAGATCTTTTCTTTTGAGTGCGAAATCTATGGTTGCCGTGATTAAACCCAGTTTATTGCCAGTGTCGTAACGTTTCCCTTCAATTTCGTAGCCGTAGACGGGTTGTTTTTTCTTCAGCTCACGGAAACCGTCAATCAGCCTTATTTCTCCTCCGTGACTTGGTTTGGATTTTTCCAGAGCCTGGATGATTTCAGGAGTTACTATGTATTTGCCGATGATAGCCAAATTTGATGGAGCTTTTGCGGGGGATGGTTTTTCTACTAAATCTTCAATTTCATAAACTCTTCCGGTATGTTTTTTGGGTTTAATAATACCGTACTGGTCGGTTTCTTTTTTATTCACTTTCTCTAAACCGATTACGGAGCTGCCGGTTTGGTTATAAACGTTTATGAGTTGTTTGATGGCCGGTATTTTGTGATCAACGATGTCGTCACCAAATAACACTGCGAATGGTTCATCGCCGATGAGTTCCTTGGCGCAGAGGATGGCGTGACCATCGCCGAGTGGCATTGGTTGGCGCACATAGACGAATTTGGCTAGGTTTGCTATGCCCTGAACTTCTTTCAGTAGGCTGTGTTTTCCTTTTTCAACCAGGGTGTGTTCGAGCTCAAATGAGTAATCAAAATGGTCTTCGATCGAGCGTTTCCCGCGGCCCGTCACAATGATGATTTCTTCAATTCCCGCTGCCACCGCTTCTTCAACCAAATATTGAATAACCGGTTTATCCACAATCGGGAGCATTTCTTTTGGAAGTGACTTGGTCACCGGTAAAAAACGGGTACCGAAGCCTGCTGCTGGAAATACTGCTTTACGGATTTTTTTCATTATTTGTTGGTTTAAACTTATTCAGGTTTGATGCGGATTACCTTTGATTGCACGCGATCGGTTTTTGGAATTGAAATTTTGAGAATTGAATCTTTGAAACTTGCGGAAATTTTGCTGGCATCAACAGAGGCTGGCAGTACCACGGATCTGGAGAAATCACCCCAAAAACATTCCTGGGTGAAGTAATCCTCAGAAGCGATTGTGAGTTCCTGATGGCGCTTCCCGCGAATGGTTAATACATCTTCCGTAACGCTTACATCAATGTCGTTAATTTTTACTCCGGCGATGGGTGCAACAATAACTAGGTGAGAAGGAGTCTGGTAAATATCCAATGTCAGTTGTCCGAGTGACTCTTCTTCGTTTGTTGCCGCTGGTTGATTGTGTTCAGGCGAAGCAGATTTAATTTTTTTTGCCGGAACCGCGATATGTTTTTTGGTCATTTGCATAATGTGATTTTAAGCTTTTTCTTCTGAGCTTTCATTTACTTTATTTTTTGTACTACGACGTTTTTCAGGCTTTTCTTTATCTTCAGTTTCACCAAAGAATTTAATGAAATCTTTACGATTAAGCGTCTCTTTTTCAATCAGTTTTTTGGCGATGCGCTCCATGAGTTCTTTGTTGTCTATAATCAATTTCTTTGTTCGGGCATAGGCGGAATCGACAATGTTTTTTACTTCTTTATCGATTGCTGATGCGATTTCTTCGGAGTAGTTGCGTACATGTCCGTAATCACGTCCAAGGAAGACCTCTTTGTTTCTGTCGCCGTATATAATTGGACCGAGCTTGCTCATGCCATATTCGGTCACCATGTTGCGGGCGATCTTTGTTGCTTTTTCCAGGTCGCTGGATGCACCGGTGGTTAATTCTTTAAAGAAAACCTCTTCAGCTACATAACCGCCAAGCGCCATACACATGGTGTCTTCAAATTTTGCTTTACTTACCAAATGGCCGTCGTTATCGGGCATAGACCAGGTGGAACCCAGAGAACGTCCGCGTGAAATAACGGTAATTTTTCTTATCTGATCACAATTTGGTAATAGATGACCGACAACGGCGTGTCCGATTTCATGGAAGGCTGTGATCTCTTTTTCTTTTTCTGAGAGAACTACGGATCTTCTTTCGGGTCCCATTGCCAATTTTTCAATGGATTGTTCCAGATCTTCTTCCGTGATTGAATTTTGACTGAGTTTTGCTGCTCTGATTGCTGCTTCATTCATGAGGTTCTCCAGGTCAGCTCCACTGAATCCTGTTGTGCTTTGTGCGACTTTTTTAATATCAACATCTTTTGCCAAAGTCTTGTTTCTTGCGTGAACTGCGAGAATTTCTTCGCGCGCACTTAAATCCGGCATATCGATAATAACGTTTCGATCAAAACGTCCTGGACGCATTAAGGCAGGGTCGAGTACGTCTGGTCTGTTTGTTGCAGCCATTACTATAACGTTGGTTTCACGTTCGAAGCCGTCCATTTCGGTAAGAATCTGATTGAGTGTTTGTTCACGTTCGTCGTTTCCACCACCAAGGCCTGCGCCACGTTGGCGGCCTACCGCGTCAATTTCATCCATGAAAATAATACATGGAGCGTTTCGTTTCGCTTTTTTGAAAAGATCACGAACACGGCTTGCACCCACGCCTACGAACATTTCCACAAATTCTGAACCTGAGATGTTGAAGAACGGCACGTTGGCTTCACCTGCTACCGCTCGGGCAAGCAAAGTTTTACCGGTTCCCGGCGGACCAACGAGCAAAACTCCTTTTGGAATTTTTGCTCCCATGCTGGTGTATTTGCCTGGATTTTTCAAGAAATCTACTATTTCCACCAGCTCTTCTTTGGCTTCTTTTGCTCCTGCAACATCTTTGAATGTTGTTTGCTGTTTGTCTTTGTCGTGCAGGCGGGCTTTGCTTTTACCAAAAGACATGGCCTGATTTGTGCTGTTTTGTGCCTGACGCATCATGAAAACAAAGAATCCTACTATGAGCAGGAATGGAACTATGCTGATGAGCAGGTTTACCCAGAAATCCTGACCGTCGGTTGGAACTACTTCTGTGGAAATTTCTTTACGGATATTGTCCGGAACATCTTCCAGAAGGTCGTTGATGGTGTCACCGGGTTCTTTGAAGGTGTACTGTTTTGTGTCATCAATCAAAGTTATGTTGATACGGTTATCACTGACCGTGATTTGGTCAACTTCACCCGATTTGGCTTCTGTTAAGAACTGATCCAGTGTGACTTTCTTTATGTTGCCTTCAGTTGGGCTGAAGAGCATGTACACACCACTAATGAGAAGTACTGCTACAACGAGATAGATAAGCGTATTACCCTGGCGGTTCTGCGGCATTTTCATGTTTATAGGCATCTTAAACTGCGGTAAAAATCAAAGTATTTGTATTCTACTTGCTTCAAGCCGAAATATCAATTTAGAGAGCTTTGAAATTTGGTCTTTTAATGAATTGAACCGCGGGTTTCTAATTTCATTACTTTTTTCCCGTGGGTGTTTCGTTTAATTACAAGGAAATATTTTGATCCAAACTCTTTCTTTTTGCCGGAAATGTTTTGCGTGATGAGCGCTTTCACGCTTTCCAAATGCTGGTTGCTGAGATTCAGACCATGGCCGTAATTTTGTTGATACAGCTCGGTTAAAATGCACTCCTGAAAAAGTGGTGGCTGTTCTGTGAAAATGCTGGTTAAGCATTCATTTTTCATGAAATTTGCGGCCAGCCAACTTTTGGATAGTGTGCTGAGTGTGTTATCTACTTCACCGAAGAGTTGGAGATTTCTTTGAAAAGTTTGAGCGAAATTGGGATTCAGTTTTTTGAATAACGGAATGATTTGATGACGGATGAAATTTCGTGAATATTTTTCATCGGTGTTACTTTTGTCTATGCGATAGGCAAGACGATGTTTTTTGAGATATTGTAAAATATCTTCTTTAGTTAAATGGAGCAGGGGACGGAGCACATTGCGGTGAACGCCTCCGTGAAAATCCATCCCTTTGAGTCCACGGGCGAAGCTTCCCCGTGTCATATTCATGAGGACGGTTTCGATATTATCGTCTGCGTGATGGGCGGTAAGTATGTGAGTGGCTTTGTATTTTTTTTGGAGTTTGCTGAAAAAACTGTATCGAAAATCCCGGGCAATCTCTTCAATGTTTCCTTTTTTGATGGCGGGTAAAGTTGAGGTCTCGAACTTTATTTTGAGCTTTTTACATAAGTTTTTGACAAAGCGTTCGTCGGCATCACTTTCGCTTCCACGGAGTTTGTGATTTATGTGTGCTGCAATGATTTGGAGGTGTAATTTTTTTTCCAGTTTTTTAACCAGGTGTAACAAAAAAACAGAATCAGGACCGCCGGAAACTGCAATGATCACCGTGGATTTTTTGATGATACATCCTTGTGATTTTGGGTTTGAAAGGAGGTCGAGTACTTTTTTTGGTGTGTTGTGGAGGGGATTTTTCATGATTCAAGGCGCATTGATGGCTTAAAAATCGAATCCGATGTTTTGGCGTTGCATGATTTTGGTTATAAGATCCATGTCGTCATCGTCTGCGGCTATGTTGCGAGCCCTTTTTTTGCATTTTCTGCATAAGTAGACTATTTGATACCCCTTTTTGCTGTTGTAATCGATTCCGAGAGGTTCCATCAATCCGAGGCATGTGCTTGCTCTGTCGCCCGGGACTTTGTCATCGACGTGTTTGGAATAGAGACAGAATTTGCAGTGGTTTCTGCAGGTTTTTGTGGCTTTTGGATTTTCTTTTTTGCACTTTTCGCAAATAAAACCTTCGTTGATGGTTACCGGGTGTGTGTTTTTTTGTTCGGACTGATCCTGGTTCATTGCTTTAAAAGGTCAAAAGTGATATAATAGTATGATTATTTTCAAACAAATATCAATATGGAAATCCACAAAAATTCTACTAATCCTGCGGAACGTCCACATCGTAGCTCGGGAATGCTGGTGCTTTCAATCATTTCTCTTGTATTGGTGGGTGCTGCAGGTGTTTATCTTACGCTTCAGAAATCTGCGCTCTTGGAAGAGCAGAAGGTGCTGGCCGCGGATATTGCGTCTTTGAATACAGAGATTGCCGCATTGGAGGATTTGAAAGTTCAATCCGCGCAGTTGGCGCAGCAATTTTTGGCTTCAATTGAACGTGATGAGATTCAGTGGTCACGCGTGATTACCCGTATTCAGTCGCTTTTGCCTGTAGATGCAGCCACACAACAGAGTAAGTTTGTGGTTATTTCTTACAATGGTTCTGCCGGAGGCAAAATAACTTTGAATATGGAAACTGTTCCTACGGCAATTGAGCCGTTCCCAACGTTGGCTGAGCTTTTGGCTACGTTTAACGGAAGTTCATTCTTCAGAAACGCTTATGTCCCGAATATTTCACGTGGCGAGACAGATGATGGGCAAAAACTTCTGACTTTCACTTTGAATCTGCTCTATGACGAGGATAAAGCTGATGTAGAAACAGTTAAAGATCTGACAGATGGATCTACACAGGAATCGGTTGATACAAAACCGAAAGTTTCACGAAATTCATAATTTTTTTTTGATACAATTATATGGAAAATAAAATGCCAAAAGTTTCGGGTTCATCATCTTCCATGGCGGTGCCACTGGTGCTTTTTCTGGCGGTGTTTCTGGGAGCTGTTTTTTATGTAAAACCAACCTGGGACGAGTCATCAAGTCTTGCACTTGGACGTGACGATAAACTTCAGCAGAAGCAGCAACTTCAGGCACGTTTAACCGATCTTCAAAAGATTCAGCAGGAATTGAATGAAGCGTCTGAAGTTAGTAAACAGACATCTCTTTCTGCTATTCCCGAGAAACTGGAAGAGGATAATTTGATTCTGGATTTGTCGGGTGTGGCTTTGAAGAACGACATTATTTTGAATAGTGTGAATTTTAGCGTTCCAACTACCGCACCAAAAGGAAAGATCGCCAAAGCTGTGGTGAATACAAATCTTCAGGGAACTGAAGGTGCACTGATTGGTTTTCTTCGTGACATTGAAGCCAATGCCAGAAAACTTAACGTGAAATCTATCACCATCCAGGTTGGAAGTCGTGATGCGGCTAATCCGCTCTCAAACTTTAATGTGAACATGGAAACTTATTATCAGGGCGAAATTTAAAAACTCAGTTTAGATTTTATTATGCAGCAACAGAAAATTAATACTAAAGGCCTCGATTCATTGGTTAAAAATTTCGCTTCGAAAGTGGATAAGAGACGCCCTGAAGTAATTTATGGCATTTACGATAGCTCAAAACAGTCTCTCTTTACCCGAGTTGACGATTTTTTTATTGATCATAGTAAAGTCCCTCTTCAGGAGAAGGCATATTTTTTCCATTTACTGGCGGTAATGCTGGACGCTGGTGTGCCTTTGATTCAAGCCTTGAAGATGCTTGCGAATCGTACCCAGAATGAGCGTTTTCGTCGTGTTTTGAACACAGTGGCTTTTATGGTTGTTCAGGGTAAGAAATTTTCGGATTCTTTGGCGCGCTTTCCAGATGTATTCGGTGAAATGGAAGTGGGCATTGTGCGATCAGGTGAAGCTGCGGGCAACATGGATAAGATGCTTTTCAGGCTTTCTGATCAGATGGATAAGACTCATGAACTTCAAATGAAAATCGTAACGGCTTCTATTTATCCGATTGCTGTATTGGTAGTTTTGACCTTGGTTTCAGTTGGTATGCTTGTATGGGTTATTCCAAGTTTGGTCGGATTGTTAAAAGAGGGCGGACTTGAGGAGAAAGATTTTCCTTTTGCTACTCAGCTTTTGCTTGGGATGAGCTCTTTTATTTCAGGCTACTGGTGGGCAATTCTTTTTGGAGGCATTATCGGTTATCTTGTTTTCAAGGTTTGGATCTCTTCTGAAAATGGTAAATATCGCTTCGATTTATTGAAACTGCGAATGCCGATTATTGGTACTTTGATTAGACGTGTCCTGGTGCTTCGTTTTGTAAGTACGCTGGGTATTTTGATTGAAGCCGGTCTTCCGGTGGTTCAGGCTTTGACTATTATTGCTACGTCACTTAGTAGTGAATTGTATCGTATGAAAGTTTGGGAAGTGATTTCCAAAGTTCAGCAGGGTGAACGTATTTCTACTTCACTTGCCGATTCTCCATTTCTTTTTCCGGAAACTATCACCCAGATGTTGGCTGTTGCAGAACAGTCAGCGTCTATTGGTACGATTTCAGAGAAAATTGCTTCACATTATGATCGTGAAATTGATAATTCACTAAAACGGCTTACCAGTCTTTTTGAGCCGATTATGATTGTGTTTGTTGGTTTTACGGTTGCATTACTTGCTTTGGCGATTTTGACTCCAATTTTCCGCCTGAGCCAACTTGTATAACCGCACTCATTGATGAATAGTCGTCGTGGATTTACTCTTATAGAAATTCTTGTCGTGATTGCGATTGTGGCAATCCTGGCAGTTTTGGCTGTTTCAAGTTATGGGGTTGCGCGAAGACAGGCGAAACTTTCTATAGTTACCGATACTGTTATGACGGTTTTACGTCAGCAGCAATCTTTGGCTAAGAGCGGCCGTAGCGGGAGTTCGTTAACCGGACAGATACCAACCTGTTATGGGATGATTTTTTCAAAAACAGAACCTTATATTCAGACTGTGCAGGCTCCTTATATTTCGGTGGATGAGTCTATTGATGTGAATAAGAGTGATTTTTGTGATTTGAGGGACGGTTTTTATAAGGCGACAACTTTTAGTGAATTTGAGAATTTTATTATTCCCCAAATATCGGTTTTTGGGACTGAAAAGGATAGTTATGCTTTGATATTCCGTCCGCCGGAGGCTCGCGTGAGCGGCGGCGAAGCTTTGAATTCCGTTGAGAATTTTGTTCAGGCGAATGATCCCAGGGTTCTTATAAAAATGTCGTCTGCCAATGGGACGGATTCTACAACTTTTACATTTGATGTTACTACTGGTATTGCCCAAAAACTTCCCGCTTCAACTCAACAAACGTTATGAGAAAAATTCATAAAAAATCAGGTGGGTTTACTCTTGTTGAAGTGATTATTTCAATCGCTATTTTAGTGATGGTGATTTTTGCCTCAACCAGTTTATTGGTCTCAATTATTCGAAGTAATTCAAATAACATGAGTACCCTTATTGCTTATGGCTTGGCGCAGGAAGGAATTGAAGGTGTGCGAAATATGCGTGATAGTAGCTGGCTTTTGAATGCGAATTTCCAGACGGATCTTCCGGATGGATCAAAGCCTTTTGTTTTTGATTTCCCGAAAGATGTGAACGATAAACGTTATTATACTATTGATTATCAGTCTTTTGAGACTTCATTACTGGATCTGGATGCCGGCGGACTTGCCGATGTCGCTCCATGGAGATTGAACGATATTACCGTTGGGGGAGCTGAGGAAACGTCGTATTTGGAAAGTGCCGATACGCTTTTGGATAAGGTGAAAAGCACGGGGCCGGATGAGGTTCAGTATCGCCATGGCGGCGGTGATCCTTCGATTTTTCACCGTTTTATTATTCTTGAACCTCTTGAGCATAAACTTTCTGAGGGGACTTCACTTGGGTATGAAAAAAAGTTACGCGTTACGAGTGTGGTTTCATGGAAAGACGCACAAGCGCATGAGGTGCGTTTAACAACTGAATTGACTGACTGGAAGCCGTAGCAGGGTATCCAAAAAATAATAAATTTTTAGATTACATGAAGTTTAAAATTACAAAAAATAGCCCATCTCAAAAAGTTCGAATGTTTCGATCTGGTTTTACTCTGATTGAACTTTTGGTGAGCCTGGTTATTTTTGTGATTTTTTTGGGGATTGTGTCTACGTCTTATGTGAGTATTGTGAAGGCACAAAGGCAGGCGAATGAAACCAGAAAGATGTATAGCGAGGTTCGTTCAGCAGTGGAACTTTTGGCTGAGGATGTTCGTTTGGGGACTATTGATTATGATTATTATGAGGCGAAGAGTGATCTGGCGAATGAGAACTGTCAGGAAGGAGCTTTAAGCGCTTCAATTTCGGCAGGCCGCACTACCATACTTGCTCTTGTTCATAAGGACTCTTTGGAGCGATCGTTTTTCTGCTATGATCAGACCTCTGAGACTTTATGGTATAAGAAATTTAAACGTGACCCTTCGGGTTCCACCTGGATTCCTGCTGAGGGTTTTGCAGGGACTACAGAGACTGGTGCCAGTACTCAGGAGACAAACGGTTATCGTGCTTTGAACAGTGATTTGGTGAAAATTCATTCGATGTCCTTTGCTATTTTCCCCGACAGGAATCCTTATAGTGATGATCCGGATATTTATTTAAAGAACGGTACGCAGTTTCAACCTAAGGTGTCTGTATTTATGTCTGCCGTAAACGGTACAAGAGCAGGTACGGAGTTTACTATGGATTTTCAAACCACTTTATCTTCACGTGTTTATAGTCGCGCATCATGAGTAAAAATATTTACACAAATAGGAAGGGAAGTTCGCTTCTGGTAGCCATTCTGGTAATGGGTATCTTGATGACTATTACGCTTGGACTGAGTTCATTGATTATTCGTGAAATCAATCAGACCGGTGACGTGGTGGCTGCGGGAATGGCTTATTATTCAGCTGAAGCCGGTGTTGAGAATGCACTTTTGGATTTGCGTGAGCATTTGCCGGGTTATCAGACAAAGGGACTTCCGCAGGCTGTTGCGCTCACTGACTCGGGTGTAAAAGAGTGGATTACCCAGACGGGTGTTGAGCCTGATTATCAATATAATATTCGTAACAAGGGAAATGCTTATCCTTATTTTGATGCGGATGTGCCGATTTACTTGGAACCAGGTGTGGGTGTGACCAAGAAATTTTTATATGAGGGCAGCAATGAGGATGCGCTTGAGGCGACTTATAATGTTTTGCCTTTATCGGATACCGTTACTATTCCGCTTTTTAGTGATTGCGGCGATGGTACGTTTGAGGATGTGCAGGATTTTGTTCTGCAGTATTATGTGAATTTTGAGGCTGATGAATCGGTAAAACTTGCGGCTAAACAGCTGGAAGATTTTGATATTTTGCGCTGGAAGGTTTTTGGTACGCCGACTGACGGTGATGCTACCGTTGCCACCAGAACACATGCGATCTCTGATTTTTTCCCTGCTGCTACGGGAAATTCTGCGGCTCACCCGGTTTGTATCGGATCGAGTTCGGAGTTGACTGACGGTTGTATTTTACCTGTGGCTAAGTATGTTACCGAGGGTGATACTATTGAAGATTTGGGTGATGTTTGGAGTCAGGCTCGCCAATGTTATGTGGGAGATGCCGGTAATATGGTTACTTCAGGTCTTGGTATTAAGAAAGGCTGCACGATTAAAGATTTTATCTTTAATCATAAGAAAAATTATCTGACGATTACAAATATTGTGAATCCGGATATCGTAGGGGTTAGTAACCCTCAACTTCGTGATAAACGAGCCAATATTTATTATAGAATTTTGGCGAAACGAGATGTCTCCGGCACTACTTGCGTGAGTGGAGTTCAGGCGGATGAAGATGTTATGCCGCGAGAATATGCGCACATTCGCAGTGATGGTTTTTCATCTGACGGTAAAGTAAAACAGAGTATTGATGTGAATTTGAAATTGAATAACTTCCTGCCGGTATTTAACTTTTCTTTGTATCACACAGATCCGAATAAGTTGCCTGAGTTAACACTTCCGTTGTTACCGGGTTTTCCGTTTCAGCCTCTGAGTTTGTAATTTTTGGGTATCGTTAGAGGAAAGGTTTGACACTTTGATGGTTTATCGCTTGAATAAGAGGGATTCTCTTATTTATTGTTGATTATGTCGAAGAAATTTTATGTCACCACGTCGATTGCTTACGTGAACGCCAGACCTCACATTGGTTTTGCCATGGAACTTATTCAGGCTGACGTACTTGCCCGTTATCATCGTATGATTGGGGATGATACTTTTTCACTGACAGGGACTGATGAGCATGGTATGAAGTTGGAAACGGCTGCCAAGGAGCAGGGACTTGAGCCAAAACAGCTCGTGGATATGAATGCAGCTTATTTTAAGGAACTGAAGGAAGTTTTGAATTTGAGTTATGATCACTTTATTCGTACCACTGATGATTATCATGAAAAAGGTGCACAAAAAGTTTGGACTTTGATGAATGAGCAGGGAGATATTTATAAGGATAGTTATGAAGGCTTGTACTGTATTGGTTGCGAAGCTTTTGTTTTGGAAAAAGATCTGGTTGATGGGAAATGTCCAAACCATAACCGGGTTCCGGAAAAGCTGCGTGAGGAAAACTACTTTTTTAAACTTTCTAAATATTCTGATGCAATAGGGAAGAAAATTGAAACGGGAGAGTTGAAAATTTTCCCTGAATCGAAAAAGAACGAGATTTTATATGTGATTAAAGATGGATTGAAGGATGTGAGTTTTTCCCGTCCGAAGAAGATTTTGAAGTGGGGGATTGATGTGCCAAATGATCCGGATCAGGTGATGTATGTTTGGTGTGATGCGCTTTCAAATTACATTACAGGTATTGGTTATGGCCGTGATGAAGAGCAGTTTAAGCGTTACTGGCCGGCCGATGTTCATTTGATCGGCAAGGATATTTTGCGTTTTCATTCAGCTATCTGGATTGGTATGTTGATGTCTGCAGGTATTGAACTTCCAAAGGCGATTTATGTTCATGGATTTATTACTTCTGAAGGGAAGAAAATGAGTAAGTCTTTGAATAATGTTGTTGATCCGAATGAGTATGTAGATAAATATGGTGCGGACGCTTTGAGATATTTTTTGTTGAAGGAGATTCCAACAGTTGATGATGGAGATTTTAGTGTGGAGAGATTTAAGGTTGTTTACGGTACCGAGCTTGCCAATAATATTGGAAACTTGGTGAGTCGCGTGTTGGCTATGACTGGTAAGTATTTTGAGGGGAAAGTTCCTGAGGCTGTTAAGAGTGAGGATGTTTTGGGTCCTGAGGTTATGAAAGTTTGGAAAGAGTATCAGGAGGCAGTGAATGGATTTGATTTGAAGAAAGCGTTGGAAATAGTGGCTGCTTTTGCTTCGTATGCCAACAAGTTTGTGGATGATACTAAACCTTGGGTTTTGGCCAAGGAAAATACTCAGGATTTAGCTCGTGTGATATATGCGTTGCTGGAAATGATCAGACATTTGAGTTTACTATTGCTTCCATTTTTGCCCGCTACTTCGGCGAAAATAAGTAGTTATTTGGGACAGGCGACTGAGAACCTTGATTTTGGGAAGGCTATTTTGTGGGGGGGGCTACAGTTTGGTCAGCCGGTGCAAAAGGCGGAGCCGCTTTTTGCCAGAGTAGAAGAACCACAGAAATAGATTTGATATTTTTGTGTACAATGTAAGTTCAAAAAAAGCCCGATACACACCGGGCTTTTTTTGAATGTGAGTTTTAAGGTGCAGGTGCAGACGTACTGTCCGTTCCGGGGTCAACGCCGACTTTTCCTGTGCTCAAGAATACCAGGGCGATGTTTGTGACTATTGCCCATGATAAGATGATCACAACGAGGCCTATGATCGCGAACATGATAGTTTTTTTTGCATTTTCCATTTGAGTTGAATCACCATGTGATGTGACGTACATAAAACCACCGATTGCTATCATAAGTACGGCCAATGGGCCGGCAACGTAAATGAGACTGCCGGCAAGCGTTTGGAGTACTGCTGTTACTGGTGCGGCACGACTGCCCGTTGCTGTATAACCCGGCGCATATTCCGGTTTCAGATTGGGATCCATTTGAACCTGTCCGAAAACCGGACTGACGTTGAGTGTCAGGAGGGTAATGAACAGTATTGCCAGACTGAGGAAGTATTTTTTCATTAAAATTATTGGAAGAAAACCAGTTGAGTTACACCTGTCACTATCGCATATGAAATGGCAATAATAAGCAAAGCCACTACGGACCACAAGATAATCCCTTTTCCTTTTTTTACCTCTTCTTCATTACCACGGGCAACCACCATAATTACGCCTCCGACTATGAAGGATATAAAAGTGAGTGATCCGGTAATTTGCAGGATAAATTTAATAACATTAGCAAGGAGTACCTGCCAGTATTCACTGGGGAGCTGTTTTACCAAACTGACTTTTGATCCTGCTTTATTAGCTTCATTTGGGTAGGTAACTGTAGGAACGATACTTTCTTGGGCAAAAGCAGCTGGAATCAGGTAAACTCCATTGAATAGTGTGAAGGCTGCTATAATTGTGATAAGTATTTTTTTCATGCTAAGTGCTGCTTGGTGGTGGAGAGTTGAGATTGATTGAGCTGATGATGGTTACTATGGCGTAGGAAAGAATGGCAATGACCAGACCAACAATGGCGTATGTAATAGTTTGTTTTCCTTTGGAGATTTTTTCGTCATTACCATAGGCTGTGAGCATCTGAATTGCGCCGATGATGATAAAAAGTACTGATGCACCCGCAGAGGCACCCACGACAATTGTGGTAATTGTTGGAAGCAATCTTCCACCGACATCTCCCTCCGGGGTTGTTGAGTCGCTGTGCGGTAGAATGAGTTGGTCAGCCAGTGTTGGTTTGTTATCTTTATCTAAAGGGACGATTGGTGCGCGGACAGCGAAAGCGATGTTTGTTCCAAGCATAATGCTGAGCAGACATACCATTATTCCAACTTGTTGTATGTTTTTAAATGACAAAGAAGTTGGGGTTAATGGTGTACAGGATTACGGCAGATAAAAAGAGCAGTATGAGTCCTCCCAATGATTGCATAATGTGCTGTTTGGCTTCGTCGATTACACCGGCGTTGTCACCTGCAGCCGCAATACGCGTGCCGTAATAAACCAGCATACCTACGCAGACCATGCCTATGGTTCCGGCTGCCCAACGGTAAATAAAACCGATATACCCATAGAGGAGTGCGGTACCGCTTTTTGCCATTAGTACTTGAACGCGTTGGCATTTTGCGTCAGCTGGACATGCTCCCAATTTTTCATATTGAGAGTTTGCTTTACCATCTTTATCAATCTTAGTTACACGCAAACAGTCCTTAACCGCTAATTCCTGATCAACAAATGTGTCGGATTTTTTACCGGTGAACTGTTCTTCAAGGACTGTAATAATCCAATCCTTGGTCTTTTTGGGGTCGTTTAATTCTGCACATTCGATTCCGGTTACGGCTGCGAAGGTCATGTTTGGAATCAGCGTTGTAAAAATCGCCAGTAAAACAAAGCAAGTTTTGAAAAAGTTTTTATGTGCCATATTCGTAGAAAATGCTTTGAACAAATGATGTTATAAAGAATGCGGAAAAGGCTACCACCATGCCCATAATTGCATATTTAATAATATCTTTACCCCGGCTGATGGCTTGTTCCTGACCTCCTGAGCCAACCATCATAATTCCACCGATGACGATTGCCACAAAGGCAAAAGAACCGATCACCATTGAGAGGAAGTTAATCAGACGTACTATGTATGCACCAATTGGCAGAGGTTTTTGTTGCCCTTTTGCGAGTAAATAGGTTCCTGTTTTAAAGGTTTCCATATTTTTAAGTGCCTGGTCGGAGCTGCTTCCGGCAGGAGGTGGATCCGCTGCAAAAGCAAATGAACTGAAGTTGAGTACTCCCAGTGCAACAATAATAAGTGTAAATGTGGCGAGGAAACGTTTCATAATTTTAGTTTTTATTTTTGGCTCTTGAATTTTAGAGCTGATTTTTTTGTATTTTTACTTTTTTGAGTTGTGCCTGACCGGCAGCTTAGTGTTTTCTCCGAAAACTTCTTTTTGCTATGCCCGCTTTGGGGCGGGCGCAGATCGCCTCTGGGCGATCTGGTGGAGTCAAGGGGGATCGAACCCCTGACCTCGCCCATGCCAAGGGCGCGCTCTACCAGCTGAGCTATGACCCCAGAGAAGCCGGGTAGAGGATATAAGAAATGATTTTTATGTGCAAGGAGCAAAGAACGATTTAGGCTTCGAATTCAGGAGGCATGGATTTCATGGCTTCTTCTTCTGTGATGAGATCCGCTTCGAGCATATCCATAAGTGCTTTTTTCATAGTCTGCATGCCGTCTTTGAAGCCTGTTTCGATTGCTGAATTGATTTGATGTGTTTTTGCTTTACGGATCATGTTGGCAATACCGTTGGTGTTGATCATGATTTCGAGTGGAGCAACACGTCCTTTTCCGTCTTTTGTTTTGAGCAGGTTTTGCCAAATTACGGCGCGCAAACTTTCTGAAAGCTGGGCGCGAATTTGATTTTGCTGTTCGGATGGGAAGGCGTCGATAATACGGTCGACAGATTTGGCAGCTCCACTTGTATGAAGTGTTGCGAAAACCAAATGACCTGTTTCAGCAGCTGTGATAGCTAAAGAGATAGTTTCCAGATCGCGCATTTCACCGATCAAAATAACGTCAGGATCTTCACGAAGTGCTGAGCGAAGCGCACGGTCAAAACTTAAAGTATGACTCTTTAATTCACGCTGTTCTACAATTGAACGTTTGTTTTCGTGAACGAACTCAATTGGATCTTCAATAGTAATGATGTGCTGCGCCTCATTTGCGTTTACCTCATTGAGCATGGCAGCCAATGTGGTTGATTTACCTGAACCGGTAGGACCAGTTACTATTACCAGACCGTTGTTAAAGCCTGTGATGGTTTTAAGGGTCTCAGGAAGGCCGAGTTCATCGATGCTGTACACAACTTCCGGAATCAGACGAAAAACAGCAGCAATTCCTTTCCGTTGAACGAAGACGTTCACACGGAAGCGACAGATGCTTGGAATATCCAGCGAGAAATCTATTTCCAGATTTTTGGCAAAATACTGTTTCTGTTCTTCGGTGAGAATTTCCAGAATGTATTCTTCGGCAGTTTTTTTGGTGAGAACTGCGTGTTCCTCAATCAAAATAATATCTCCGTTGATACGAAGAACCGGTTTGCAGCCGGTTGTTATGTACACATCGGATGCTTTGTATTGGAGCGCCGTTCGAAAAATTTTATCGAGCAACATGAGAGTTTTTTTTTAGTTTTTATTTTTTGTTGAAGTGTTTTTGCTCTACTAGATGTTTAAATCATCGAGTGAGAGTTCATCGCCGGCATTTTTTGGAAGGACGTTTTCAATTGCGCCCCATTCGCTGTCTTCCAGTTCCGGAACGATCAATGTTACACGATCTCCGACTTCCGCTTTGAAATATGTAACCGAGGCGAGGAGTACTTTATAGGCTTTAGATATAGCTAAAACGCGGTATTGACCGTTGTCGTATGTGAGTGTTCCTACGATACGTTTGCGTTCAACCGGACCGATTTGTTTGTATACGAAAGATCCGTCGTCGAGGATGGTCAGTTTGAGAACGTCACCAGGAATAAGTTTTGATTTGCTGGCGTAGTTTGCTGGGACGGAATACATTTTTTTGTCCGGGCCGATCATGTTTTGACCGTCGAAAACACCTTCTATAACCTGTTTTTCTTCATCTTCACTCATTGTTCCCATTTTTGCCGCCATGGTTGCGTACTGGTTTTTGCCGGAAATATTTGCGACTTCACCAAGAAGCTGCTTTGCTGAACGGATGTTGGCTTCGGCGCTATCCAACATTTCTTTTAACAAGGCTATTTTCGATGCATTAGTCATTGGATTTTCTTTTTAAGTTTTATTTTTAAGTTTCGTGTTTATTATAGCACACTTTTGGCCTTTTTTTCAAGCGTTCGAGCCTTCCTTCTGTTTTTTCTTTTCGATCATATTTTGGATAACCGCGCGGCGTGTGATACCCACATTTGAGAAAATACGGAATGTGAAGACAAAAGTGGCTGCTATATACAGATCCAGGCCTAATTTGTCGCCAAGAAGGGTTATAGCAAAGGAGAGGATGATATTAAACAGGAGTCCGGTAATGAAAATGGCTGCATTAAACTGATCTTTGGTCACTTCGGCGCGGATGGCACCAAAGAGTGAGTCCAAGATACCCATAATAACTACTGCCGTGTATTTGGTAAGCTCGAAAGGGATAGGATAATTGATCGTTAATCCCAGAAGAATGCCGATTGCTATGCCAAGTATTGCCCAAATCATTACTTTTTGCGTTTATAGATTATCTTTTCGACGTTGTTACCGGATATTCTCAAGTCTATATACTGGAGTGGGGTGTTGTAAATATCTAGTTTTGGCAGTGCTTTTTTGAGTTTATCCAGTTGAACCTTGATGTCTTTTTCCATGTCGATCATGACATAGAAGTACTTTTCGGTATAGAGATGAAGTTCACGTTCACGGGTTTTGAACTGGGCGTGGAGGATTTTCATACCAAACCTTTCTTCGTAGAGATTTATGGCCTGTAGGGCATAATTTAATCTTTCGGAAGATCTTTTTGGGTCTTGTAAGAAGGTGGTGCGAACCGGGAGTACCTCTTTTGTTTCAATTTTCAGGTAGGGGAGATTTGGATTTTCTGCATTTTCTTCGGTTATGAAACCTTGACTATCCAGTAGGAATTTTTTTTGAACACCGCCGACGGTGTTGATGAGATTTGCGACAGTCGGGAATTTTTCGTATTGAACCTTCAGGGTTTTTGGAAAGATTTTTATAATGCGCAGTTTTTGAATTTCCGGTTCGACAGTTTTGATTTGCGCCATAATTTCTCCTTCGTTCAGGGTTGCCAGATTTTTTCCCAAGCTTTGATTGAGAATTTCATTTACGACATCGTTGTCATCTATCACTGTATCTTCTTCTACGACCGTGTATTTCTCTATGGCGAAATAGTCTGAGAAAAAAATGGCGTAAATGCCGAATGAAAGAATGCCGATAGAAAGTACTGAAGCCAGCACTCTTTTCCAGCGGTTGGACGGCAGTTTTAGCTTTGCCGGTTTAATTAAATTCATTGGTGAAGACCGGTTTTTGCGTCGTTTTATACGATCCGGGATGGAAAGTTTTTTCAGGTACGGCGAACGAGCCTGGGAAATATTGCTGGATTTCCTTTCTCCTGTTTTTGGTTTTTTCTTGAATAGACCCATGAGATGCAAAAAGCGTACGGGTCTAAAAATAGAATATGCCGGCTAAAGTGACAAGCAAAAGTCCTGCAAAAGTGATTGCCAAGGGCTTCACTAGTTTCCTGTTTCCAAAGAAATATGCGACGGCAATTTTCTGAATCATATTCAGGAAAATTACTACCATAATTATATTTTTTGCATTGTGAAAACTGATTAAGCTTCCGGCGGAGGATGCGGTACTGATAATGATCGGATCGTCTATGGCAAAGAATGCCATGATGCCGGCGAGTAACATAAACCACTCGATGTTTGTGTATGTGAGTATGATTTTTCCAAAGACGAGTGCGGCAACGATAAATCCACCCAGCTTGAATGCCTGGCTGATTTTGAATGGGGTCTCGAATTTGTTTACGGATGTTGTTTTGTGGTCAGTTTTTGCCCGTGACATGAAGAGTAGTCCAACTATGAGCAGGTATAAAAACATCAGCCCGATGGGTGCTAAAATGTAAGTGAAAGTTTCTTCACTCAGGACTCTTATTTGAATAAAAGTTCTGATGAAACTAATGGCACATGCCAGTACTATTCCAGCGACGTATGGGGTTACTACCTTGGGATTTTCTTTGCTTTTTTCGGCGAGTGTCAGAGATGTGGCGCTTGACGAGTAGAGACCTCCCAATAGTCCGGCAAAAGCTATGCCGTGTCCTTTACCAAAGATTTTCACCAGGATGTAGCCCAGGAAACTGATACCGGAAACGAGTACAACTAAAAACCAGATGTTGTAGGGATTGAGTACATTGATACTGTCGAATCCAGGTGGGGGTGTCAGATTTGGGAAGAGGAAATCAAAGATTTCATGGTCGTATGAATGGTTTGGAAGTAACGGCAATATGACAAAGGTGATGAGTGCAAACTTGATAGTGTCGTAGAGTTCGCGATCATTGATATTGTAGATTGCTTTATGGAGGCGTTGACGCATGGAAAGCACCAGCGTTGTGAGGATGGCTAGAATGAGAGCGAGCTGCATGTAGCCGTACACTGTCATGGCACCGTATAAAAAGAGCAGAATTGTTGAGATTTCTGTGGTTACACCGATACGATCGTGTTTTATGGAAAGGTAGAGGTATGAACTAATGGAGAGAACCAGCATGGCGATGAGACAACAGGCAAAAATCCACATGCCGATGGTTTGCCCAAGTAATGCGGATATTGCGCCGAAAAGACCAATGAGCATGTCTGTGCGAATACCAACTGCGCTTAAGCCTTTTGAGGTTATGCGGTTTTTTTCGCGTTCCAGACCCATGAGTGCGCCGATGAGTATGCTAGCGCCAAGTGGAATGATCAGACCGTTGATGTCCATACGAAATTTTATTCAGGTAAATCCGTATATTATAGCATGAAAAGCTTAATTACGCGATATTCAGTTGGTCTGGGGTGGCTTGGGTAGCCGTTGGTGAGCCAGGGGAAGTTGTGCGGATACAAAAAACCCCTCTTAAAAAGAAGGGTTTTTACAGTATCTTTTGAATTGGCTGTTTACATTGAAGGGACAGCGTTTCTTGCATCTGCAAGAGCTTGTAAATGAGCGTCTTTGGCAGGGCGGAGTTTGAGCTTGTTAGCGCGCTTCCACATTTTGCTTTTTGGTCTGAGGGCAGCGGCGATTGTAAGGCCGTGTTTATGGTTGATGTGCTTGTTTGACATAAAATTCTTAGATTAAAACCCATTATTTTCTTAAGGGCGGTGAGATTTTAAGCCGAGTAGCCTGTTTTCGTCAAGTTTTACGCGGAAAAATTGCGATATTTCTTAGGAAACCCGGCGTAAGTAGTCCTTATAGTTGGGGTTTTCCATGATTTTATCGACAAGTTTTCTGTTTGTGAGGCTTGGAGCCGTGAGTTTTGCCGGATCGAGAATCTTATCGAGATCTTTTTCACTCATGAAATTTTGGTAGATGAGTTCTTCTTTTAGGGTTTTTCCTTTGTTGAGAGCCTCTTTTACCAGTTGTGCAGTTACCTTGTAGCCAAGGTAAGGGGAGAGACCTGTGGCAAGACAGAGACTTTCATCCAGGAACTGCTTACAACGGTCAGCGTTGGCCTGGATGCCGTCTATACAGAGTGTGCGGAACATTTTTGAACCGTTCGTGAGAAGATCTAATGACCACATAAGGTTATGCATGATCATTGGAGTCATGACGTTTAACTCCAGCTGGCTGGATTGAACTCCGTAATTGATGGCGGTGTCGTTTCCTATAACCTGGTATCCAATCATATTGAGGCATTCTGGGACGGATGGGTTTACTTTGCCAGGCATGATTGAGGATCCCGGTTCGACTTCGGGAATGAGGATTTCTGATATGGCACCCATTGGTCCGGAAACCAGGAGTTTGAGATCGTTGGCTATACGAATGAAATCGTTTGCCAGTACCCTTAGGCTGTTGGAGGCTATGGCGAATGCATTCATGCTGTGAGTCAGCTCCATTGGGTATTTTGTGGCGCTTAGTTTAATGCCGGTAATTTTGCTTAGATTTTTGACCATGAGCGGGCGGAATTTTGGATGTGTGGTGATGCCTGTCCCGAGCGCTGTACCGCCAATACCCAGTTCCGTGAGATGATCAAAAGATTCCGCTATGTACATGTTGCAGCGTCTGATGGCTGAACCATAAGCTTCGAACTCCTGGCCCAAACGAATTGGAACCGCATCCTGAATATGTGTGCGCCCGACTTTAATGATTTTGTGAAAATCTTTAGCTTTTTTATTGAAAGATTTTTCCAGTTTTTCCAATTCTTCGTGGAGACTTTCTACGCGATAAAGTGCAGCAAGTCTGATTGCCGTTGGTATAACGTCGTTTGAGGATTGTCCCCAGTTGACGTGATTGTTGGGTGTTACTGGTTTGTAACTTCCTTTTATTCCGCTGATCTCTTTTTCTTTTTTTGCGAGAATTTCATTGGCGCGATTGGCGATAATTTCGTTGGCGTTCATGTTGAAGGGAGTGCCTGCGCCGGCCTGGAAAACATCTAAAATAAATTCATTGTCGAATTTACCATCAATAAATTCCTCTGCGGCTTTTATGATGGCTTTGGCATCTCTTTTATCTAACTCGCCGAGTTCTAGATTTGTTATAGCTGCAGCCTTCTTTATGATACCGAGAGCTTTTTTGAAGGCTTGTGGCGCCGCAATTCCACTGATTTGAAAATTTTGCTGTGCGCGCGCCGTGAAAGAACCCGCGTAGGCATCTTCTGGTACTTTGACCTCACCGATGACATCGCGTTCAATGCGAAATTTCATAATTGAATTTTAAGAAGTTGAGTTTATTGTACTGCAACTTCTGATATTTTTGAATCTGGTTTTGTCAGAAGATTGGTGTTACTTTTTTGGAAGTTAACTTTTATGTTTTGAAAACAGCACAGTTTAAAATCGTTGGTATTGTTATTTTATTAGGATTTTTTTCTTGGTTTTGTTTTCATACAGTTTTTATTACATTATCCGGTTTGCAGGATAATGTTCATGTAGCTGATGTCGCGGTGATATTGGGAAATGAAGTAACTCCCGAGGGGCAACCTTCCGACCGCTTAAAAGCTCGTTTGGATAAAGCGGTTGAAATTTTTTCTCTTGGGCAAACGCAGAACTTTATTGTGAGTGGTGGTACCGGTGAAGAAGGTCGAGATGAAGCTGAGGTTATGGCTAATTATTTGATTGATAAAAGTATTCCAGCTGAAAATATTTTTGTTGATTCTGCCGGGATTACCACGGAAGCTACAGCTGAAAATTCAGCAAAAATTATGAGCGATAATAATTGGAAATCGGTTCTGATTGTTTCTCAGTATTTTCATATAGCTCGAACTAAATTGGCATTTCAAAAGCAGGGGATTACCGAAATTTATTGGGCATCAGCTCACTACTTTGAAGCCAGAGATCTGTATTCGATCTTCCGGGAGTTTTTTGCATTTTATGCATATCTAGTTTGAAATTTTTAAGCTTCCGGTTCGTCGAAATCTACTGGAGGTTCTTGACCTGGCTGTTCAGGGGCATCGACCTGGGTGAATATTGGTTGACCGTAAAAATTTTGGATGCGTTGTTTACGCATATCTGAGACATTTCCGAGTGCCGCTTCATTTTCAGTTTCGATACCTTTGCCAAAAGGCATGTAGATATTTTGTTCATCGAACGCCTGCGCGATCATGCTGGCGATATCTGTTCGGATTCGGAGGATGTTGCATGGTCGCTGAATCCAGAAACGGAGCGAAAAAACGGCGCCCATGTCTGAAAACTTTTTGAATGTTATAGCGTGTTTTGGTAGTTTTAAAACTGCCGGATAATTGGCAAGAATTTTATCAAATACCTGCAAAGCTTTTGGCATGTCTGAGGCGTATCCAACAGTTACATCAAAATCAATGCGGCGTACAGTGTTGTTGCTGAAATTGATAATTGACTGTGTCATGACGTCGC
Source organism: Candidatus Peregrinibacteria bacterium (assembly GCA_020851415.1). Lineage (GTDB taxonomy): Bacteria > Patescibacteriota > Gracilibacteria > UBA1369 > UBA1369 > JADZCU01. The sequence goes on from JADZCU010000050.1 coordinate 101,937, forward strand.
TGTTGTAGATGGTGACATCTTTGTTGTCGAAAGTGGAAAGCGTTGTTGATTGGAAATCGATTTTGGCTACTTTGCCGGTATACTCCTTAATTTTGATGGTGTCTCCGATTTTGAAAGGAGATTTGAAAAGGATGAGTATTCCCGCCACGTAGTTTTTGATAATGTCTTGAAGGCCATAACTTAAACCAAGTATTGCGACGCTGACCATAAGTGTCATATCGATGCCAATAACTTTGAGAGCGATAGTTACACCCGTAACGAGTAAAAAACCACTGGTGATTTTTTCCAGAAGGTTGAGCGCTGTGCGTTGTTGTTCATGCAGTGTTTCAAATTTCCTTATTTTTCCGCGAATGATGGCGATTAAAAAAACGCTTACAGCAATAATTATGGCACCTTCCAGAACCAGCAGGAACTTTTCCAAAATTTGCGGGAGCAGGTTTTCGAAATCGAGCGATGATCCGCTGTTTACTCCGTCGCTGTTAACATTTACGCTGCCTGGAACAGTTGTTGCCATAGATTGATTTGTTTTTCTTTTCGTTAAACCTCTTTTGGGGTTTCCTAGTATTTTATCATGAAAACAGCTTTTTCACAATTCGGTAATAGAGGTCTTTTCTTATCTCAAAGCCGTTTTTATTGACATTTAATTGAATCCTAGTTTAATTTCTCTCGTACTTTTATTTATTTTTGTTTTATGGCTTTTGAACATGAACGAGTTGAGGTTATGAAGTTTGGTGGAACTTCAATGGATGATATGGATCAGGTGGAGGCTATAGAACGTCAGGAATCTGCTGATGCTCATACGGTTTTTGTTGTGTCAGCCTTTAGTGGTGTAACTGATAAGCTTTTTAAAATTGCAGACGGTTTAATCCCTTTTCAAAAATTGGGAAGCGAGAAAATGAATGTTACTGCTTTTGAACCATTAATCCAGGATACCCTTCAGCGAATTCGTTCAGCAGTCAGCCAAAAAGATGGGGCTGATTTGTCTCATGTTGAAAATTTTTTACGAAATTATGTAGCTCATGCATTGAAGGTTTTAAAATTTTATGTTGATCAGTTGCTAGTAGCTTCGGAAGGTGAAAGAGAGCTACTGAAAAATATTGTCCGTGACCGTATTATTAGTATTGGTGAGGTATTTTCTGCACATGCACTTTCTGTTGTATTAACGGCCAGGTCTGAGATCGGGAAAGTATACCAGGACATTGATACGACAGATGTCGTTCCAAGACCTGCTAATGGGTTGCAGATTCATCCAGTTCGTGGTGCCGATAAATTGAAACTTTATCAGGATATTTCAACTGGATTGGGTGGTAAAGCTCTTGGAGTTTTAAAAAAAGGGCAAAGTCCGATTGTTCCTGGATATGTTGGTTGGGTTCCGGGAGCTATCCAGGAAACTATTGAACGTGGTTATACCGATTGGACAGCTGCAATAGTGGCCCGTGGATTAGATGACCAATTGAGCCAGGATGGTATGGCTGTTGACCTTACTATCTGGAAGGAAGTTCCTGGTTTATTATCTGCTGATCCTCGTTTAGTTGAACCTGGATATAGCGGTAAAACGCATATAACGCATAATGATTTTAAAGTAGCGCTTTTGCGACGTATTATAACTTTCCGTGAAGCGGCTGAACTTTCTGCAGGTGCTGGTATGAAAGCGATAAATCCGAATGGTATTTTTGTTCTGGATAAGTCGCGGGTCCGCCTCTTTGTAAGAAATACTTTTGATATCCAGGATAAGGGAACCAGAGTTATTCCCAATGGTGAAGGGCACAAAAATACCCAGCTGGATAAAGAAATGAAGGGAATTCGTTTTGTGAGCGGAAAAAAGAATCAGACGATGTTTACTGTGGAAAGTGACCGTATGGTTGCGCAGGAAGGTGTTGCGGCTGATATTTTGGGTGAATGCAGAAGATTAGGTGTCGGTGTTGATGCCATCACTACTTCTGCTACGAGTTTATCTTTTAGTGTTAATTCTAATGATCCGAATATAGATAAACTTCAGTTACGTCTTCGGGGGTTGGGAAGCGTTGAAAGACAGGATAAATTGGCCCTTGTTTGTTGTATTGGTAATAAACTGAGAGGCGAAGTTGGTTTACTGGCAAAACTTTCTGCAATTTTGGGACACAATGGAATTAATATTGAGTTTGATGGTGGTGATAAGGATTCAAACCTCACCTTTGTGGTTGATCAGAAAGATTATGAAAAGGCGGTGAAGGTTTTGCATGGGGAGTTGTTTGATGAGACAAAGTAGATGTTGGACTTTGTTCAGAAATTTAGGGATTAAAAAACCAACCCGTGCGGGTTGGTTTTTTGTTGTTTTGAATCGACTTTTAGTTCTTGCCTGCGCGCTTGCGTTCGTTTTCTGTAAGGTGCTTTTTGCGGATACGGATGGATTTAGGTGTTACTTCAACGAGTTCATCGAACTCAATGTATTCAAGAGATTGTTCAAGGTTGAGTGTACGCGGTGGGATGATACGGATAGCTTCATCTGAAGATGTTGTACGCATGTTACTCATCTTCTTTTCTTTATTTGGATTTACAACCAAATCATCACTCTTGGAGTTTTCACCGATAATCATACCTTCATATACTGGAGTACCCGGTGGTATGAAGAGTGTACCACGTTCCTGGAGGTTATAGAGTGAGAAAGCCACTGTAACACCCTGTTCGCCACAGATAAGTACACCACTGCTACGGTGGTTGATTTCGCCTTTATATTCTTGATATTCATAGAAACTGTGATCCATAAGTCCTTTACCACGTGTATCCATGATGAATTCAGAACGGAAACCAAGAAGACCACGAGTTGGGATTGTATATTCAATGCGTGTTGTACCGTTTTCTGAAAGCATGTTTTGCATTTCACCTTTACGGCCACCAAGTTTTTCAATGACTGTACCGGAGTATTCGTCAGGTACATTGATGATTACTTGTTCAATTGGTTCCATTTTTTTGCCGTCGATAACTTTGAAAATCACCTCCGGCTGTGAAACCTGAAGTTCAAAACCTTCACGGCGCATGTTCTCAATTAAAATTGAAAGATGGAGTTCACCGCGTCCGGAAACTTTATAACCGTCTGAGTTTGGGATTTCTTCAACAAGCAAACCTACGTTTGTCTGTAACTCTTTCGCCAAACGATCTTTGATGTGGCGTGTTGTTACAAATTTTCCTTCTTTACCGGCAAAAGGTGAGTTGTTTACCAGGAAGTTCATGGAAAGTGTTGGTTCATCGATCTCCATGAGAGGTAATGGTTCTGGATTTTGAGGTGTAGCGATGGTTTCACCAATAGTGATGTCAGGAATACCTGCAACGGCTACCACATCTCCGCATTCGCCTTCAGCAATTTCAACCTGACGAATACCCTGGTAGTTGAAAAGTTTTACGATTTTTCCCGGTTTTACTGAACCGTCACGTTTGCAAACTGCAACTTGTGAGCCATTTTTGATGGTTCCACGAGTTACACGTCCGATAGCAATACGACCGATATAATCGTCATATGCCAGGTTTGTAACCTGCATTTGAAGTGGTTGGTCATTGTAATCCGGATATGGTTTTACATTTTCGATAATGGTTTCAAAGAGTGGAGTGAGATCTTTTCCTTCATCTTCCATGTTCTTTTTGGCAATACCTTCGCGGGCAATAGCGTAAACGATAGGGAAGTCCAACTGTTGGTCGTTAGCACCAAGTTTCACGAAGAGATCAAAAACCATGTCTACTACTTCTTGAGCACGTTCATCCTTACGGTCGATTTTGTTGATAACCACAATCGGTTTGAGACCGAGTTTCAGAGATTTTGAAAGTACGAATTTTGTTTGAGGCATCGGACCTTCCTTTGCATCTACTAAGAGACAAACTGTATCTACCATTTTCAAAATACGTTCTACTTCAGAACTAAAGTCGGCATGTCCCGGGGTGTCTACCAAGTTAATTTTATAATCCTTATATGTAATGGCCGAGCTTTTAGCCAAAATTGTAATACCACGTTCTTTTTCCAACGGATTTGAATCCATTACGAGCTCGTCTACCTTCTCGTGGGAAGTAAAAGCGTGACCTTGTTTTAAAAGGTGATCGGTAAGAGTTGTTTTACCATGATCTACGTGCGCGATAATCGCGATGTTGATTATTTTCGTCATTTTGACAGGAATATAAAATTATTTCGCGCGGATTATAGCTGTGGTTTAGCCGAAGGTAAAGGCAAAAGCTTCAACGCCCGAGTCCGAAAATTCTAAAGTGAGGGTGTGACGTTCGTATTGGTCTTTGGTATCTACCAAACTGTAGAGCTTCGCGTCTTTGATAGTAACGGTTCCGTCCGCAGCCACATCAGCTCCGCGTATGCCAGGGGCGATGAGTTTCCCGTCCAGTAGGACTCTGGCTTTCAGTGTTTTCCCGTTACCGTTCATGACTAGATTTGCCTGGCTTGCTTTGTAATTTATGATGATTTTGCCGTTTTTTGCACTTAATTTGGCACTATCAGGTCCAACAATCCACTTCCCAACCAGATAAAACATATCTGTTTCGATTTGGGCGGGCTCTTTGAAGGTTTGTTCTTTATCAGCGATAATGGCCTCTTTGTTACCTTGAGCTTCTTCACGTTCGTAACCTATGTACGTTTCACGGGTTTCGATTTTTCTGAAATCGACATTGTCCGCCTGGACACTCGAAGATTTTTCTTCAGGCATGGTTGATGAAGCTTTTCCTTCCGCCAAAAGTTGGCGGATAACTTTTTCTGTTTCTTCATACTGACCTTCGCCAAAGTGGGTGTAACGAATGAAGCCGTTTTTGTCGATAATGTATTTTGCTGGCCAATAATGGTTGTCGTAGGCGAGCCATGTCTTAAACTCATTATCCTGAACAACAGGATATTCTATGCCATAATCTTTTATCGCTTTTTTGACATTATTCAGGTCTTTTTCAAATGGAAATTCCGGCGTGTGTACACCGATAATTACGAGCCCTTCATCTTTATATGTTTTGTGCCAAGTGCTGATATAGGGGAGTGTGCGGATGCAGTTGATGCAGCTATAGGTCCAGAAATCTATTATTACTACTTTTCCTTTTAAGTCGCTGAGTTTAAGCGGTTCAGAATTCACCCAGCCCTGGTTACCGGTGAGTTCCGGCGCTTTTTGGGTCGGTTCTAATAGGGGTATGTTGCCTGCTTCTGAAGATACGTTTGTTTGAGCAGGGGAGTTTTGTTCTGCGGATTTTTGTGATCCAAGCTCTCCGCTGGTTTGTTGCAAAAGTTTTTCTTCAAATTTTGTAAATTGGGGGAAAACACTGTAGAGGGCAGTTTGGATTTTTACGTCCAGGCCAAGAGCAATAAAGGCTACTCCCACCAATAAAACGATGCCGGATAATTTTTTTATTTGTTCACCACGTTGTTTGAGAAACTTGAGTTTGTTTATAACCAGATTTCCGCCGTAGGCGATGGTAAGCATTGGTATGCCGGCGCCCAGAGAGTAAAAAAGCATGAGAAGTACGGTTTTTCCAAGATCTGCCTGAGTAACCGCGAGGGTAAGGATTGCGCCTAAAATTGGACCTGCGCAAGGTACCCAAACAAGACCAAGTGAAGCTCCTACTAAAAATCCATCCATAACACCTTTTTCTTTTAGTGTTTCACCTGAAGATTTTATTGCCGGATCTTTTGTGGGAAGCAGTTTTTTTGCAAACTGTTGAAGTTCAAAAATAACTTTTTCAAAAACACCCGGGAAAATAAGAGCCAGACCGAAGATTGCCAAAAATAGTAACGCAACTGTTCGAAGTGTTTCGCTGGATATGCCAAACAAGTTGGTTACATAAGTAAAAAGAATGCCAAATCCGGTGAAACTTAACGTAAGTCCCACAACTATTGCTATTGGTCTGAATTTACTTTGGTGGCCAATAGTGGATCCCAAAATAATAGGAAGTACCGCAAGAATACAGGGGGCGGCAATAGTTAAAAAACCTCCAATGAAAGCGATAAATAGAAGTGAAAGCATTTATCTTGGTGTTGTTAAAAATTGGATAATTTTAATGATGAAAGTTATGGTTCCGACGCCGATCATGGTGTAGGAGATTATTTCCAGGACTTTTGCCCCGGTGCCCAAATCCAGATCATGTCCGAGTGCTTTCAGTCTGTACCAGGCGTGGTACCAGCCGCAGTAAAATGCCAATATTACGAAAGCTTCGATCAGTAGATCAAATCTTGTTAAGAATCCCGGCACGAAAAGGTATCCTGCAAAAAACGCGGGAAGAAGAAATGCTGACGCCGTCGCAGTCCCTGCGAATGCACCCCATAAAAGTCCGGTGATGATTGATGGTGTTTTTTTCATTATTTCAGTAAGGCAAGAATTCCCAAAATTGATGCAGCACTTGTGCCGATTATCAGAAGAAAATAGCTTATAATTTGTACAGCTTTTGGAAGTGGTATCGGAGATATTTTTGGCATAACCCAGAGCCAGGTTAAGCTATGAATTATGGCTCCAACCAGACCAATAAATCCAAGGATTGTATCAAGTGGAGAGAGTATCATTGCTTTCGTCCCTTCCAAGTTGTTGTCGATGATATTTACGATGATTGAAACCAGTCCGATCAAAATGAAAACAGCGCTGAACTCTCTTATAATGTAGAGCGTATAGCGGTGATTTATTGTCCACCAGAAGTGTCCGGGTTTTTGTTCCAGGTATTTCATGATTACTTTTTTCGTTTAGTCAGCAAAGCTTTTGTTACATGGAGTACACCCATTGTTTTTAGACGTTGCAGGGCGATTGCCGGATCAACTTTTTTAGGGCAAACTACCGAACATTCACCAATAAAACTGCATTGCCATACGCCGTTTTTTTGAGTGAGGGAGTCCATGCGTTCGTTCGGTATTTCGTCGTGACTGTCTTCCAAGTAGCGATAGGCGAGTGCGGCCGCCGCGGGGCCGATGAAGTTTGGATTGTGGCCGACTACCGGACATGCCGAATAACAGAGCATACACTTAATGCACTGACTGGATTGTTCGATTTTTTTTCTTTGTTCGGGTGTTTGGATCATCTCTTTGTCGAGCGATGCGTGGCGGTTGATTATATCTGTATAAGGCATTGCTGTGCGAAAATGCTCCATGGCGTTATCTGTATCTACGATCAGATCTTTTATCACCGGAAAGTTTCGTAATGGTTCAACCGTGATTGAGCCTTTGTCGGTTTCGCAAAATGTTTGGCACATAAGAGCCGGTTTTCCGTTGATGATTGTTCCACAACTTCCGCAGATACCCATGCGGCATGACCATCTGTGTGCAAGCGTTGAGTCTTGCGTATCTTTAATGTGATTCACTGCATCCAGAACAGTCATTCCTTTTTTCTCCGGTATTTCGAACTCCTCAAGGTGTGACTTTTGAGTTTCCGGATTATAGCGCCTGATTTTTAGTGAGACCTTTTTTGCCATTGGCTCTAACATTATTTAATTTTCGAAATTCTAGTATTTGCGGACTTCAGGCTGCCAGCGGGTGATTGTTACGGGTGCATTGGTTAAACTCATGGCATTATCTTTTTTTGTTACCACGTGATGTATCATGAAATTTTTATCATCACGATCCGGGAAATCGCTTCGGGTGTGGCTTCCGCGGCTTTCTTTTCTTGCCATCGCGCAGCGTATGGTTGCTTCACCAAGCGTTAACATGGATTTCAGTTCCAGGCAGTTAATCAACTCGGTGTTAAATATTTTACTTTTATCTTTGAGTTGAACGTGCTGGAGTTTTTGTTGAAGTTCCAGGAGCGTGTTCAGACCGTCTTCAAGCGCTTTTTGGTCACGATAAATTCCGGCATTCTGGTCCATGGTTTCTTCCATGGTCATGCGGATAGCCGGCACGCTTTCTGAACCTTTTTGTTCAAGTAATCTGGCGATATTTTTTTCTTCATCTTCGAGTGCGGTTTTCATCTGAGCGGTTGTTTTTGATGTCTTTTTTGAAATTTCTTGAGCAGCTTTTTCACCGGCAACTTTGCCGAAAACCAGACAATCAGTGAGTGAGTTTGAGCCAAGGCGATTGGCTCCGTTGATGCTGATACAGTTGGTTTCGCCGGCTGCGTAAAGCCCTGGAACTGAAGTTTCCATATCAAGGTTCACGTCTATTCCGCCCATGGTGTAGTGCTGAGCCGGGGTTACCGGGATAGGTTCCTTGGCAGGATCAATACCTGCGAACTCCATGGCGATTTCACGTACCAGTGGCAATTTTTCTTTAATCAATTGATCGCCCAGGTGTCTGAGATCCAGGTGTATGTAGTTGCCGTATGGGCTTTTGAATCCGCGACCGGCACGGATTTCACTCATGATGGCACGACTGATCATATCGCGCGGGCCCAGTTCCATTTTTTCTGGGAGGTAGTTTTTGAGAAATCTTTCACCATCTTTGTTGATCAAATATCCGCCTTCACCGCGGGCTGCTTCTGTTATGAGGACGCCGTTACGAGCCAGCGCAGTGGGGTGAAATTGGATAAATTCCATATCTTTGAGGGAGGCGCCGGCAACGTAAGCCAGATACATACCATCACCGGTTTTGATTCCTCCGTTGGTGGTGAAGCGATACATGCGGCCGGCGCCCCCTGTGCAAACGATAATCGCTTTGGCGCTAAACGCATGCAGTTTTCCGGTTTTCATCTGCATGGCAATTACGCCAGTTACTCCATGCTGGTCGGTGGTAATTTTTGTGGCGTACCATTCATCATATCTTTTGATATTTTCATGCTTCAGGGTTCTTTCGAAGAGCGTGTGAATCATGTAGAAACCGGTTTTGTCAGCAGCGAAAATGGTGCGTTTTACCGACATTCCGCCAAAGGCGCGCACGGCTAATGTTCCATCTTTTTCGCGACTCCAAGGACAACCCCAGTGTTCCATCTGCATTATTTCTTCTTTGGCGTGCTGAACAAAATATTCGACAGCGTCCTGATCTGCCAAGAAGTCACTTCCTTTGATAGTATCGTAGGCGTGTTGATCCAGGCTGTCATAGTCTTTAATGGCTGCCGCCAATCCACCTTCAGCCGATACGGTATGACTGCGGGTTGGATATACTTTTGAAACTATCCCGATTTTGAGGTCAGGATTTACTTCGGCGGCTGCAATTGCTGCACGCAGTCCGGCAGCACCGCCACCGATAATCAGAAGGTCATGTTGCGTGATTTCTTCCATCTCCCGGATTTTCCCACTTCGGAGCGTTTTTGTAAATCTTTCGTTGATTTTAAGCGATTTTTTCTAATAATTGGTTCTTGGAACTTTGGTCTAATTGTGTTGCGTTGATAGAATTTTTTGCCAATAGTTTCAGATCATCTTCTGAAAGATTCAACGTTTTGGCAATTTCGAAATAGTTATCGCCTATGTATCCACCAAAGTAGGCCGGATCGTCTGAATTGAGAGTTACCAGTAATCCTGCATCCATCATTTTTTTGAGTGGATGCTTTGATAAATCTTCCACGACCTTGAGTTTGAGATTGGAAAGGGGACAGACCGTGAGGGGCATTTTTTCTTTTACTAACCGATCTACGAGCTGCTGATCATCCAGGCTGTGGTTGCCGTGATCGATGCGCACTACTTTTAGAATATCGAGTGCTTCATAAATGTATGATGCGGGTCCTTCTTCTCCGGCATGTGCTACGCAGAAGAGGCCGGCCTCCCGCGCCTTTGTATATACGTTTGAGAATTTTGACGGAGGGTTGCCGACTTCACTGGAGTCGAGTCCTACACCGTGAATATTTTTGAGATACGGTTTTGCTTCTTCCCAGGTTTTGAGGGCATCTTGTTCACTTAAATGCCTCAAAAAACACATAATCAATTTGTAACTTATTCCCAGTTCTTTTTGCCCTTTTTCGAGGGCACCACTAATGCCGGTAATTACTTTTTCAAAACTTACGCCCCGGGCTGTGTGTCCTTGTGGATCAAAAAATATTTCTGCGTGTTTTACACCTTGTTCGTGTGCTTTTTGCAAGTATGCCCAGGTGAGATCGAAAAAATCCTGTTCGTGAATAAGTACGCTCATGCCCTGATAATAGATGTCCAAAAAATCTTGCAGATTGCTGAAATTATAAGCTTTTCGAATTTCTTCCACTGATTTATATTTGAGTGTGACGTTGTTTTTTTGAGCAATTGTAAAAATGAGTTCGGGCTCAAAAGTGCCCTCTATGTGCAGGTGCAGTTCGGCTTTTGGAAGGTTATAACAGAACTCTTTGGTAACCATATATTTTTGTTAAAAAGTGATACTTTTTTATTGTATCGCTTTTGTTCAATAATTGAAATTTCGGCAGATTGTTTTTTTCTGTGTGAGTGATTTTTTAGATCACAGGCGTAACATTTTGGAGTGTTTCCACAGAGAGAATATCTTTTACCTCCTGACTTGATTTGGCCTGCATCAGCTTTTGGCGAAGTTCACTGGCGTTGCTGAATCCACGTATATACCAAGCCAAATGTTTGCGCATGGGAACAAAATAATCGGCACCCAGAATTTTTTCATACAACTCGGCGTGTTCAACTGCGACTGCAAATTTTTCTTCGATTGTAGGTGTGAGATTTTTGAGGAGCCATGGGTTACCAAATGCGGCGCGGCCGATAAGGGCACCATCGACGCCATAAGTTTTAATCTTTTCCAAGGCTTCCGGCATGGAATGAATGTCACCATTGCCCATGACAGTTGTTTTGGTCTGCTTAATGATTTTTGCCGCACTGCCGATTGCTTCCCAATTTGCGCTGCCGGTGTACATTTGTTTGAGTGTGCGGCCGTGTATACAGATATTTGCGGGCTCTTCTTCCAGTAAGTGCTTAACCCACTCTTCAACGGTGATTTCGCTATAACCGATACGGGTTTTTACAGAGACCGGTAACAGGTGGCGTTCTATATTTTGTGGCTGATGCTCTTTCACCCAGGCGACAATTTCTTTGGGTAAATCTACATCTTCGATTTTTTTGCCCTCACTCCAGTCTTTCAATGCTTGTTTGGTAGTGCGAATGATTTGTTTGGCGAGATCAGGTGTTCGAATAAGTCCCGCACCTGCGCCGCGTGATGAAACGCTCGTTGCCGGACAGCCCATGTTGATATCAATTCCGTCAAAGCCCAGTTCTGCCACAACAAAGGCAGATTTGTAGAAAGATTCGACATCGATTCCATAAACTTGAGCGACGATAGGACGCTCGATATTATCAAATTTGAATGCGATGAGTGCTTTTACGGAACCATGGCAAATACCTTCCACGGAAGTGAACTCGGTAATGGTGACGTGGGGACTTCCGTGCTTGGCCGTGATTAAACGAAATGGTGCGTCAGTGACGCCATCCATTGGAGAAATGCCGATAATGGGGGACGGGAGTTTATCCCAAAAACCTCTTTTCATTTTTTAATGTTAGCTCTGGAATCACCAGTAAATGTGATCCATTCCGCTTAAATGAGCCAGCATTTTACTTCTTTTTGTTCTCCTCTTCAATCTGTTTTTCGATTTCATCAATACTGGTTTTGAGTTTCATTTCTTTGAGTTCGTCATCATCTTCTACTGGAAGTCCCATATGATCATGGATGGCATCCAAAATGTTGAGTATTTTGGTTATTTCTTCTTCGGCTCGCACATTGATTTGCAGATCAATTTCTTCACGAAGATCGGCAATTTTTGCCGCACGATTTTGGCTTATAAGAACGATAATTGCCAGAAAAATCGCTTCCAGCGAAACCACCATGGTGAGAAATGTGAATGGATATGGATCAAATGTTTTGAAGCCTGGAATAACGTTGTTGTTTAACAAAACCCATGCAAGAAAAAATACTGCGTTTAAAACCAGAAACCAGAATGATCCAAAGAGATCGGTCATTATATCGGCCATTTTTTCACTTGGCCTTCTCATTAAATCCATTTTGGCACGGAAACTTTTGATTTTGTCGCGTCGCTCTTTGATTAAGCGGGCGTGTTCTTCTGAAGTTAATTCACGACTTTCTTTGGGATGCATTTCTTTGTTGAATACTATTTTGCAGAGTTCGTAGATAGGATGAATCATACCTAAAATATAAATGTTTTTTGTATTATACTTGTTTTTTGTTTTTCTGATGAATGGATTTTTTGATATGCCAGAAAATCATCAGGCCGGAGATTACCATTATTACCGAAAGAAGTTGTCCCATGGTTATTCCTCCGAAGAGGAATCCAATTTGCGGGTCGGGTTCGCGGAAAAACTCGATAAAAATTCTGAATATTCCATAACAGATGAGAAAAGTCCCGGCAACAACTCCACGTTTATCAAATTTTTTCCCTACCAGTGTGACGATGATAAAAAGTACCAGGCCTTCCAGTGTTGCTTCTAAAAGCTGCGACGGATAACGGCAATTTGTTGGATCTGTAGGAAAGTAGACGCAGAACGAATCCTGAAAATTAAGGAAAGCCGGGTGGGCACCCATATGACGATACGGTTCTGATATTTGAACAATTCTTCCGTAGAGCTCAGCGTTGATGAAGTTTCCAATTTTGGCAAAAAATAGTCCGACCGGAGCTATGCTGCAGATGATGTCTCCGATTTGCAGATACGTTTTTTTATATTTTTTTCGAAATAGCCAAACGGC
>JADZCU010000051.1 GCA_020851415.1 Candidatus Peregrinibacteria bacterium
GATGGTGCGTCGATCTTTTTTTCAATTATGTAGTTCAGTAATTGTCTGTGACTTAAGCCTACAAGTGCTCCTGCCTGGAACAGAAAACTGTTTTGTTCCATTCCGCTAATTGCGTTTAAATCGCTGAACCAAATTGTTCCGTCTTTGAGTATCCAGCCGTCCAGACGAGCAAAGTCACGCATACCAATCGCTTTGAATGCTTGCTCTGCGAGTGTGCGAATTTTTTCAGTGAGTTCGTTATTGTAACGTGCGGGTGTGTGATAACGCGTTTCTGCAGTTGCAAGATATTTTTTTCTATAGTTGAAAAAGGTATCGGCCTTGAATTCAATCTCTGTAGGATACATTGCTACGGCTTCACCTTCGGCATTTTCAAGCACAATGATGGTGAATTCCTGACCATCGATATGTGGCTCTATAATGGCTTCATGTTCGTGGCTAAAAACTTCCGGCAGAATTTCCTCTAATTCTTTTGAGTTGGTAAAAAGATGAACGCCAATGCTGGAACCACCATGTAAAGGTTTTACTACATATCTGCCTTCCGGAAGTTCTGGTGGGGTATCCCCTTTCTTTATGACCCAATCTTGTACTCTGTGGAATCCTTGTTTCCCAAGAACCTCCTGACAAATATGTTTATCGCTGGTAATACGACATGCTTCCGGTCCTGAGCCAACATATTTTACGCCTAAATTTTCGAGCATGGTTTGGAGCTGTCCATCTTCCCCAAAAAGTCCGTGTATAGCCGGGAAGGCTACGTCAACATTCTTGAGCTTTTCCACCAATTGCTCCTTACTCAATTTCAAGTCTGAATCTTTGAGTTTGAAGTCAAAGTCCATGGGGGTATTTGAGTAGATTTGTGTCTCGGAAATTGAAAAAGCGTCCAGTTTTGTGTTGAAGTAAATTAAGGATACATCGTATTTATCCTTATCCAGATTGTCGTACACCGAACGGGCTGAATTGAGAGATATACCTCTTTCAGCTGATGGACCTCCGCAGATAATTGCAATCTTCTTTTTCATTCTATTCGATTTAGTCGTTCACAAAGACTTCTTCCATTTCTTTTACCTTTTCTTTCAGTTTGGGATAGTTGGAAAGCTGCGGATCCTGGTCTATAAGTTTTTTGGCAGCTTCGCGGGCTAAGTTTATCGTAATTGAATCTGTTAGTGAAGCCATTTTAAGGTCTGGGATACCGCTTTGCTTGACACCGTATATCTCACCGGGGCCACGCAGGCTCAGGTCGATTTCGGCCAGCTTAAAGCCACTTGAGTGATCTACCATGGCCTGAAGGCGTTTTTTCCCCTCGTCAGACTTTTTATCGGTAAAGAGAAAGCAGTAAGACTGGTGTTCCCCTCTTCCGACACGACCGCGGAACTGGTGAAGTTGGGAGAGGCCAAATCTATCTGCTCCTTCGATCATCATAATAGTGGCGTTTGGGATGTCGATACCTACTTCGATGACCGATGTTGAAACCAGGATATTTATCATGTTTTGTTTGAAAAGCTCCATGATTTCGTCTTTCTCTTTGGCTTTCATTTTTCCGTGAAGGAGTCCCAATTTAAGTTTCGGGAAGATATGTTCCTGTAAATATTCAAACTCCTGGATTGCTGATTTTACTTCCAGGACATCTGATTCGTCGATCAGTGGGCAAATAACAAAGGCCTGTCTGCCGCTTTTTATTTGTTCTTCAATCCAATGGTATGCATCCATGCGCTTTTTCTCTGGGACAATTCGCGTGATGATCTGTTGACGTCCTTTTGGCATTTCATCGATGACGGAAAGGTCTTGATCGCCGTAGAGGGTCATGGCCAGGGTTCGGGGAATAGGTGTGGCTGAGAGGCTTAATAAGTGTGGGCTGCCGTTACTTTTTAGGATGTCTCTTTGTTTTACGCCAAAGCGATGTTGCTCGTCGATTACAGCCAGGCCAAGGTTTTTGAATCCGATATTTTCCTGAATGAGTGCATGTGTTCCAACAACAGCGTCGATTGTGCCGGTTTTTAGATCATTGGCGATTTGTTCTTTTTGTGATTGTACTGTGCTGCCCGCTATGAATTGGATGTTGATCCCAAACGGGCTGAAGAGTTTGAAAAGTGTTTGGTAGTGTTGTCTGGCCAGAATTTCAGTCGGAGCCATGAGAGCCGTTTGATACCCGTGCTTTATAGCGTTGAGCATAACCGCACCAGCGACGACGGTTTTTCCAGAACCTACATCACCCTGGACTAATCGAGACATCGGGTAGAGTTGTTTTAAATCTGTAAGGATTTCATTGAGAGTTTTTACCTGGGCGTTTGTTAATTCAAACGGAAGGTTTTTCAGAAAATTCCCCAGGTCTGTGTGCTGCTGCATTGGCTTTTGTTCATGTTCTGAAACATTTTGCCAATGCCATTTTTTCTGTAACGCTTTGAGTTGTAGTAGAAATAACTCATCAAAACTTAAGCGTTTTTTTGCTTCTTCAAGATTTTCTTCGCTGGTGGGGAAATGAACCTCTTTTACCGCTTTATGATAATCCATTAGGTCGTTTTCTTTTCGTATATCCTCCGGTAAAAAATCTTCAAGTCTTGATACCCACTCTTCCAGTAATGGTTGAAGTTTTTCCCTGAGCCATTTGGAAGTTATACCCTCTGTTTGATGATAAACCGGAACAATTCTTCCCGAGTGTGTTTGTTCTTTTTTTGTTTCTTCAAAGGATGGGCTTTGAAGGCTTAGTTTACCGAAACCGAATTTTGCTTTTCCTGAAAGAACGATCTCTTTGCCACTGATGAGGACTCTTTTAAGATAAGGTTGATTGAACCAGACTACTTCTATGGAACCTGTTTCATCACTAAATAAAGCCTTGGTAAGGTATTTGCCGTTTTTGGTTCTTTTATGGAAGATGTTACTGATGATGCCGCGAACATTATTTACTTCGTCGGTTCGGAGTTCGGCTATACATGTATATTGTGATTTGTCGTCGTAAGCACGAGGAAAAAACAGTAAAAGATCACGTACGGTGTGGATACCCAGTTCCTGTAATCGACTAAGATGAACTTTGGTCGTTCGAAGGGCTGTGCTGATTGGTTGACTGAGGGACATTACTGGCGGAATTGTTTATTGTATTCAAGTTTTGATGGTTTCGGCCGCTTATATCTCGGAAAATACCCTGTATGCCTATTATTCTTCCTTGCTGATCTTTGATAACCGATGAGTTGGTTTCAAAGAATTTGGTCTGGCCGTTTTTGAGACGGACGTAGGGATTGAAATTATACACCCTTTCCTGCTTTAAAATCATCTTCACAAATTCGTCCCGATCTTGTGGATTGACATATAAATCACGCATGAACTTGCCGATCAACTCTCCTCTTTCGTATCCGAGCATTTTGGCTCCATTTGGGTTGATATCTTTTACTCTGCCGGCCATATCAGTTATGTATACCCCATCCTGTACTGTAAAAAAGAGGTTTCTGTAGCGATCCTCGGTAAGTTTTAGCTCTACGGAGGCTTGTTCAATCTCTTTTTCCAGCATACCGTTGAGAGTTTCCATATCTTCCAATTTTGCCTTGGCTTCAGTCCCCTCCTTTGAAAGATTAGAAAGAGCGCTGGCTACAATTTTCAGTAATTTAGCACATGCCTCAAAGCGTTCGTTTGTTACAAAGCTCAGTTCCAGGTACATGGTCAGAAAGCTGTCGAGATCGATTTTTAACCTACGTGCTTCCTGTGAGCAGAGTTCCATGTTTGGGTTTCCAAAACGCACCAGTCCACCTATTAAGAATCCGTAGGTTTTACCGTCGATGCCGATTGGTACTACAAAGGCCGGCAGGTCCATGTAGCGTTTGAAAATTTGGGTTTGGCCAGTTTTCATGCATTTATCAAGAATCGGCAAAAGTTCCTGATTGAGTTCGTTTTCAATCTCGGGGTGCTTCATGACTTCCTGCCAGAGGTGGCTGGCGTGACTGATTTTTGTTATTACTTCACCCTTTAGGTTGCGGGTTACGCATCCTATGCCTGTTGCTTCACTAAAATTATCCTGGATTTTTTCCAGGGTTCGGAGGGAAACGAGATCAGTTAGGGTTGCAATTTTCGCCATCTGGTTTTTTGAGACCAAAATAATGGGAATTTTGTTTTATCTCGTTTTCACTTTGAGAAACTTTCTTTTTCCGACCTGGAGAAGTTTTTCTTCACTGAGATCAACTACTATATTTTGATCGGCTACTTTTTCGCCGTCGATTTTTACTCCTCCGCCCTGTATTAATCTGCGCGCTTCGCCTTTTGATGAGGTTAAGCCAGTGATAGTAAGTAATTCTATAATATTCAGGGTAGTTTGTGCAACTGTTTTTTCCTCAATATCTTCAGGTAAACCCTTGTTGGCAAAAATTTCTATGAACTCATTTTCGGCTAATTGAGCGGATTTTTGGTCGTGGTAGATCTGAATAATCTCACGGGCAAGGCGCATTTTTAGGTTTCTCGGGTTTTCTCCCTGCTTCATGGATTCTTCCAGTTTGGCAATTTCTGCCAGGGGAACATCTGTGGCTAGTTCGAAATATTTCATGATGACATTGTCCGGTATGGACATGATTTTTCCGTACATCTCTTTTGGTGATTCGTTTACGCCAATATAGTTGTTGGTTGTTTTGCCCATTTTGAGTTTGCCATCCGTTCCTTCCAGGATAGGCACTGTCATAATATCCTGAGGGGCCTGGTCATAGGCTTTTTGCAGTGTTCTACCTGCCAGTAAATTGAATGTCTGATCTGTGCCGCCAAGCTCCACGTCACATTTGAGCGCCACTGAGTCATAACCCTGCATGAGAGGGTACATGAACTCATGTACGGAAATTGGGGAGTTAGTAGCCATACGTCTTTGGAACATGTCGCGTTCCAGCATTTGGGCTACCGTGAACTGTGATGCGAGTTGAATAATATCCGCGAAGTTTAACTTTCTCAGCCAGTCTGCGTTCCATACAACTTTTACTTTTTTGATATCTAAAAGTTTGCTTACCTGAGTCAGATAATGTTTGGCGTTTGCTTCCAGTTGATCCTGGGTCTTAATTACTCGGGTTTGATCTTTTCCGGTTGGGTCTCCGATTTGTCCGGTAAAATTTCCAAAGAGTAGCTGGATTTCGTGACCAAGTTCCTGGAACTCTTTCAGTTTCCGTACTACGACCATGTGACCGATGTGGAGGTCACTTCCGGTTGGGTCTATACCGAATTTTATTTTAAGTTTTTTGCCGGATAAAAGTTTTTTTTCGAGGTCGGTTTTTACTAAAACTTCTACAGTTCCGCGGTTCAGGAGGTTGTGAATTTTTTGGAGATCTGGCTTGGCAGGCATAGATGGGTAATTATATCGAAATCAGGATACATGAAAAACGGCTCAATTAAAAGTTATGTTGGCCTCGAAGCTCTGTAAACACTTGTCTGTTTTTGAGCGGAATGCGCTTATGTGTATCTGTGGTGGCTCCTGTTTTTATTTAACTTTTTAATAATTCCAAAAAATATTGGTGGAGTCTTGTTTCTCCAACCAGTTCAGGATGGAAGGTTGAAGCCAGGAGGTTTCCCTCTTTTACCAGGACTATATCGTTTTTGTGTTTGGCTAAAACTTTGGCTTTTCCCAGGACGGATGTAATTATGGGTGCGCGGATGAAAGCTGCTTGGAGATCTTTTATTTTGAGTTCGGGAATTTCTAGTTCTGCTTCGAAGCTGGATAATTGTCTACCATAGGCGTTTCGTTCGACTGTTATATCCATCAGCCCAAGGTGCGGTGGAATGATATCTGCTTTGATATGTTTGGCTAAAAGTATTGCTCCGGCGCAGGTGCCCCAGATTGGGAAATTTTCTTTGGCTTTTTGTTGAATGACTTTCATGAGTCCTGATTCCTGCAGAAAAAAACCGATGGTTGTGCTTTCACCTCCGGGAATTATGAGTGCGTTGCAGGTTTCCAGATCTTGGATTGAGCGTACTTCTTTAGTTATCGCTCCAATCTGCGAGAGGATTTTTTTGTGTTCGATGACGCCGCCCTGAAAGGCTAGAACTCCGATAGTTTTTTTCATAGGCAGTGTTGAAAAAGTGACTGTTGCTTTTGCCTGCGGCAGCTGGGTGTTTGCAATGCAAACTTTTATTGCCATGTCTGCTTGGGGCAGACGCGGATTTGCTGAGGCAAATCTGTTAGAGATTTTTTCCTCGTTCCTGAAGACGGTTTTCTACCTGATGAGCCTGGATGCCAAACATTGGAGTGTCCAGATCTTCGGA
>JADZCU010000052.1 GCA_020851415.1 Candidatus Peregrinibacteria bacterium
AAACTTTTTTCGTCTCAGTCGCATCCGCAGGACACACCACTTTCATATCCGGAAGTGAACGCATCAACGCAATATCCTCAAGTGATTGGTGATACATTCCCTCTTCCGCACGAAGCAAACCCGCATGAGTCCCGATAATTTTCACATTAATATTCGGCACACAAATCAAATTGCGAATATTGTCCCAACTTTTCCCGGTGGCAGAAAGAGCATAAGAAACCACAAACGGAACTTTGCCACGGATCGTAAATCCAGCGGCCGCCCCAAACATATTCTCAATACCATTCCCAAAATTAAAATGACGTTCCGGAAAAGCGCGCAAAAACGGCTGAGTCCCGGACGATGTCGCCTGATTGGCCGTAAGCAAAACCGTATTTCGATACTTGGCTCCAATTTTCACAAACCCATCAAGAAAAGCTTTCTGTGTTGAGAGTAAAAGATCTGGATTATATTGCATAGTCAGAAAAAAACCTAAAGTGTCAGTTGGGCTGTATCGCCCTCTTTCAAGCCCATTTCATCGGCCATTCCGCCGTTAACTTCAAGAACAAATTTCGCAGGTTTCCCCGAACTCATCGATTCACACGGATCTTTCCTACAAGGCTGCGCTTGTTTAATAACACTCACAACGCGATAATCCTTATCCATAAAAATCATATCCAAAGGAATCAACGTATTCTTCATCCAGAATCTGCGTGCCTCTTCACCTTCAAAAATAAACAGCATGCCATTGTATTTTCCCATGCTCTTCTTCCACATCAAGCCCTTTTTTCTTTCCTCTAAAGTATCCGCAATATCCACAGCAAAGTAAAAATGTCCTTTCGCAGCATTAAAAGAAACAGCAGGTCCGATATTTTTTGGGGTCTCTTTATTACCGCCAAAGAAACAACCGGCCAATACCAGATTCACCATGAGCAATGCGACAACCAGAAATTTACGTGTGAACTTCATATCCCCAGAAGAGTAAATAAATATTTGCCCTGAATGTCTTCCCGGGGAATAAAAGGATGTTTAAAAAAACGTGAATCCAAACTATCCGCCCGGTTATCCCCCAGCACCATATACTTGCCCGGGGGGACAACAAATGTCTCATCTTTATACCCTTTTTTCAAGGATTTTCCGGTCGCAGCACTTGCAGCATTCGCCAAATAAGGCTCAAAAAGCTTTGACTTAGT
Source organism: Candidatus Peregrinibacteria bacterium (assembly GCA_020851415.1). Classification (GTDB taxonomy): domain Bacteria; phylum Patescibacteriota; class Gracilibacteria; order UBA1369; family UBA1369; genus JADZCU01. The sequence goes on from JADZCU010000052.1 coordinate 1,173, forward strand.
TCCACCTTGATCTTCTAAATATACTCCATCGGTAGCCACATGCACTCTTTCGCCCGGCAAACCCACAATTCTCTTCACATAAAAATAGTCCGGATCATCCTCAAAATGAAAAACCACAATATCACCGCGCTCCGGTAATCCAAGTCGATAAGCCAAAGTATCCAAAGCAAAAAGTGTTCCGTTATGAACAGTCGGCTCCATGGAAGGCCCCTGAACCAGAAACGGCGTCATATAAGCCAATCTCCAGGCAAAAAATCCACTGACAAGTGCACTTACAAACATTAAATATTTGCTAACAAACTTTTCATTTCCCGTTCCAACATAGGTATAGCTTCCGCCATCTCCTGCTGACTCAACACCTCACTATGATAAAAAGCTTTATTCTCAGCAAAAGCCACACCTTTCCCTTTCACCGTACGCGCCACAATCACCGAAGGCCTGCGTTGCGTCTCAAACGCCCGTTCAACCGCAAATAACAACTCTTCAGTATCATGGCCATCCCGCACCGGAATAGTTTTAAAACCAAAAGACTGAAACTTATCCGCCAAAGGTTCAACTCCAACCACGCCGCGCACCGTTCCATCATTTTGCAAATCGTTCCAATCCACAAACACCACCAAATTATCAAGCCGATTGTGACTCGCCATCAGCGCGGCTTCCCAAACAGTACCTTCCTGCAGTTCACCGTCACCAATAAGGGTAAAAACTCTGTTAGGCTGCTTATCCATCTTCAAAGCAAGCGCCAGGCCAACCGCAGTGGAAAGTCCTTGCCCAGGCGTGCTGGCGCCCGCAGGAACTCCCGGGATCTTGCGCAAAGGATAGGGCTGCAACAAACTATTCAACTGACGCAAATGATGAAGCTCCTCTTTTGGGAAAAACCCCGCTTCAGCCAAAACCGTATACCAAGCCGGTGCAGCATGTGCCTTGGACAAAATAAAATAATCCTGCCCCTCCCAACCCGGTTTTCGGGCATCATAATTCATCAACGGCCCGCTGTGCAGCTGACCAAAATACAAAACGGAAAGAATATCGATCGAAGACAGTGAACCGCCCATGTGCCCGGACTGGGCGCGGTAAAGCATCGTAAGCAAATCCATGCGCAAACTTAAGCTCAACTGTCGCAAAAACTGAAGATGTTCCTGTAAAGACTGCATCAATCAAAAATTTAAAGCTGCCTCACTATAACCCCATCACTTGGAACTTGCCAAAACTATTTCAATAATTTTCTTACAATAAACGGTCCCTCATAAATAAAGCCCGTATAGATCTGCACCAGGCTCGCTCCCGCCTCCTCTTTCTCCACCAAATCTTCACGGTTAAACACCCCTCCGGCTCCAATAATTTCAAACATCCCGTGCGATTTCTCTTTCAAATACCGGATCACTTCGGTAGACCTCTTTTGAAGCGGCTTTCCACTTATCCCACCCGCCCCCATCGCCTCAACTTTTGCCTTATTTGTCATAAGTCCTTCCCGGCTGGTGGTCGTATTAGTAGCAATAACTCCACTCACTTTCGTATGAAGTACAACATCCACAATGTCATGGAGCTGCCCCTCTGTTAAATCCGGCGCAATCTTCAAGAAAATCGGTTTTTGAGAAGCTTTTTTCTTATTCAATTCCTGCAACCGACTCAAAATCTTCATCAAAGAATCTTTCTCCTGCAACTCCCGAAGCCCCGGTGTATTCGGCGAACTCACATTGATGGCAAAATAATCCACAACGGAAAACAGTTTTTCAAAACAAACCTCATAATCTCTTACCGCGTCCTCATTGGGAGTAATTTTGTTTTTCCCAATATTTGCACCAACAATCAAACCCTTTGGTCGCTTCTGCAAACGTCTATAAATAGCCTCAACACCATCATTATTAAAACCCATTCTATTCAGCAGCGCCTGATCTTTCGGCAATCGAAACAACCTCGGCTTCGGGTTTCCCTCCTGTGGCAGTGGCGTAACAGTACCAATCTCAATATGTCCAAACCCCAAATCTTGCAATGCGTGCAAATGTTTCGCGTGTTTATCAAACCCGGCAGCCAAACCAATGCAGTTATTAAAAACCAGCCCGGCAACAATTTTTGGCTTATTTAACTTATCCACCCGCATCATTTTTCGAAGCAAAAACGGCACACCAATATACCTGCTCAACTTCAAAGAGCGCATAGCCAAATGATGAGCATCTTCACTATTCAAGAGAAAAAGTAGCGGTCTGAACAAACTTTTATAAAGCATCTACAAGAGTTAAGGTTGTTCACATTTAAATACAACCACGACAAATACACAAATAGAACCTAAAAAATACCCTGCTTCCAAACAAATTATAAGTGCTTCACTTCAGCCGTATCCTCACACTCACTCAAAAGCTCCGAAATCGTCTTCTGCAAAACCGGATGAATAACGGCACCCGCAACCTCACTCAAAGGAGCCAAAACAAACCGGCGCTCCACCATTCGGGGATGCGGCACTACCAGACCGTCCATCTCCAAAACCAAATCATCATACATCAAAATATCAATATCAATCGTCCGCGGTCCCCATTTCACTTTTCGCTCACGTTTCAAACTTCGCTCAATCGCATGCACAGCCATCAACACCTCTTCGGGAGTTAAAGCCGTCTCGCCAACAGCAGCCGCATTATAAAAAGCCGGCTGATCCTTAACCCCAACCGGTTCAGTTTCATACAAGCGGGACATCCGTAAAATCTTAATGCCCCAACGCTCCAAATCAGTCACAGCCGTCTGAATATTTTTTCCTC
>JADZCU010000053.1 GCA_020851415.1 Candidatus Peregrinibacteria bacterium
AGGAAATAAACAAAAACTCTATTTAAAATACTTTTACGAAAAAAAATCATAAGCTCTGCTCAAATAGTTCAAAAGTATCAAAATACGGAACAATAGACAACATACCAATTACTTCAAGAACATCCTTAACATTAGCCCTCGCACCAACCAAAACAAATTTCAAATCGCGCTTCAAAAGACGATAGTGAAGAGTCAACAAATATCCAACGCCTTCACTATTAACATAGCTCAGGTCACTCAAATCAAGAACAAAATACTGTGTCTCAGTCGAAGCTAAAACTTCATCCAGGCTTGCTCTGATATTTTCAAGCCCAACCTTATCAAGAGCTCCTTCAAGGCTCACCAGAGTAAAGTTTCTTTGACTATTAATTTTTTTATCTTTGATATTCATCATATACAACATTTTTCTTTATTATAGGGCTTTTTCAGCCAAAATGTAAGAACTAATTGGGTTTTGTTCCGCAAAAAGGGTCTCCAAAATATCTTCAACATATTGAGATTCATCGGTACATCCACAAGCTTTATATGCCTTATAGAGGCGGGAAAGCTTATCCGGAGTCAGGTGGGAAAGTACAGATTCAAGATCCTTTTTTTGTACATTTATTCCGTGCAAAGCACTTTGCTGAAGCAATGCCTGGCCGATAACACTCTTTAAATGCTGTGAACCATCACGCAAAAGTTTTTCAATATGTTCCAAAACCTCATCACTCGCCTGCAAAAGCTCATGAGCAAAAGTCTGGGCAATATGATAGTGATGTTGTTTTAAAACTGCAGCCATAACGGAACAACGCACTAATTGATTTTGATCATGCACCCAACCCATCAAAGCCATATAACTTTTTTCAGACTGAATTTTATAAAGTTTTTCTACAAAAGCCAACTTTTCCTCATCCGTTGAACTTTTCAAAAACGACTCAAAAATTAGTTGAGCATCTTTCTTAAACTTAGGCGATAACATAAGCGTTCTAACCGCCTCAGCCCTTACAAGGGGATTATCATGACGTAAATATTTTTGGATAAAGAAATACTTCTCTTCATCGCGCGAGAGAGAAATTAAATGCAAACATTCACTCAGCACCTTAGGAGAAACATCTTTCGCAATAACATGAACAAAGAAAGCCGGCGCCCCGCTGTCAATGTTGTACAGCGCTCTCAGGACTCCGACTTGAACCAATTCACTCGTTTGTTTTTCAAAAAACAGATGAAGAGTCTTAATAACTTTTTGTTTTAGGTATGGAGAACCTGCGTAGCTTTGTTTTAACAAAACATTATGTTCTAGAGCCTGTAGCACATCAATAACATCTTTTTCAGCCGAGTGATGCAAAATCATCAGTAGGAAATTAACAACCTTCGTATCTGGCTTTTGCGTAAGCAATTGCAAGACATGAGATTTATATTTTTTGCCGCAAAGTTTATAAAAATTCATCAAATCATCTACATTATTTTTGTGACCCTGTTCCGCCAAAATTTCAAGGATATGCCCCTGCGGGCTATGTTTTACCGGATGAAACAAATGCTGTTTAACCATATTCGTATAAGGCTCCTTCATCATCGCTGCCAAAACAACCAACCCAAAAGTTGCGAAAACTAACAGCAAATTCGTAACTATCGGAAGATGTTCATCAATAAAAAACCAGTTAAGTAAGGAAAGCACTGCCGTAGCAAAAACCGTGGCAGCAGGCGCTACAGCCCCTTCAAACAGCTCACGATAGAAACGCTGCGTACCATGCTTAAAAGCATAATAAGAGTTTTCATAAGAGCTCTTGAACACAACCCCGCTCATTTCATAATTATTTTTTACCAACATCGTCGCAAAATGTCCGAATCCAAAAACAAGACCAATAACTCCCATCAATGAAACAAGTGCGTGGAACAAAAATCCGCCGGCGGTTCCTAAATATTTCATAATTCTTCCGGCCAGCATTAATTGCATAACTAAAGCCAAAGAATAAAAGAACAAGTGCAACGAACCAAGGCTCTGAGCCATTTCGCCCTCAACGTTCCCATGTTCCAACGAATCATGAACAACCTTCGTAAACTGGAATTCAATAAACTGGAAAAGCAACCAGTAGCAAAACATAGCCACAAACAGAATTTTCAAAAATGGAATGCGAAGAATTTCCTTAAAACCATCAGTAAAAATATTTTTTGTTTTAGTTCGTTTTTTCTGATGTGTTATCTCAAAAAGATAATGAAGAAACTTTGGTGAATGCGGTTGAAAAAAGAAAATAACCAGCGAAAGAACCAGCAGCAGCGCCGCCCATACATATACAAATCGAACTCCCAGATCCATCGGAAAAACTTGTGAGACAAGAAAGCCTGCGCCAATACCGGCAATAACTTCCGCTGATTCAATTACAGGGAATATGCGTACAGCCTCACCCGGTGTAAAGAAATCCTCAATATAATTAGAAAGTAAAATTTGAGATTGCGGGATTGTTACGCCACCCACAAAAATCATTGAAGCCAAAAATAAAAACATGTTATCACCAGCAAACGAAGCCAAAAACAAAACAATTGCTCCGGCAATAAGATGAAAAACGATCAAATACCGCAATTGAAAACGGTGAATAATAATCGAACTCAAAAACATTCCACCAATAGTAAACAAAGCCTGAATCAGAAAAACAAAAGGCAGCGCTCCAATCGAATACCTGGTAACAAAAATTGAAACAACCATAGTTGTACCAATAATTGAGCCAAGTTTGAGCAAAAATTTCAAAAGCCAAGCGTACGAAGTGCGAGAAAACTCCGGCGGCGAAATGTTAAACAGCTTTTCAAGAGCTTTAACGAGCATGAATGTTAATAACAGTATTCATACTATTATAAAACAAAAGGGGATTTATGTAAATAGTCCCCTGTAAGCCTTAATAGAAAACTTATTCACAAGTAAATACTGACTTTGATCAGGTGAATGAACGTAAATCGACACTTCATAGCTCGCCGGCTCGGGAAAAGTAATAGCAAATTGGAAGTTTTTATCACTAATTTTCACTATGGACTGCCGCATGTCAGCAGCTCTACCAAATGGAACAACCTGATAAAGAATCGTGTGAATATCTCCAAAAACTTGCCCACGTATAATCAAATGACGGGAAGAACGTATTCTCTCAGGAATAGATTTACTAAAAATAATCTCTCGTTTAGCAAAATTCTGCGTAAAGTAATAGACCCCCTTTTTATCCTGAATAACACCTATTCCTACTGTATTATACAGGGCATTCAAAATATTCGCCCTATGCCCAGGACTGTTCATAAGACCAACCTCAGCATGTTGTGTCGGATTTGGGAATCCTCCAATTTTCGCCAGATTTTCACCGGAAACAACATCAGTAACTCCGGACAATCTCAACCTGTCGCTAGGGGATTGAGCTTTCATATTTACATGATCAAAATAATCCTTTTGCGCCATATCCAAGCTATGCTTTCTGGCAACCTTACGCAAATCCTGCTGCATTCTCACAGGTTTAAGCCCGTGCTGCCTGCGATCCCTATTCAACAATCGTAACATTCTCCACTCCATCGTTTTTAAAGAACGTGGCCTAAAAATCATTAACAATAAATACCGTAAATACTCACCAAAAGTCATAAAGAAGCCTCAATCATAAAATCCTCTGCAAACCGCTGAATAGAAACATTGTGAAATGTAACTGCCTTACTTAAAGCACCAATCTCCAGTGGGCCAATTCCGGACTTCGCCTCCGCCCCCAATAATTTAGGAGCGTAAAAAAAATAAACTTTGTGAACGCATTTTTCCTTTAAAAAAGAACTAGCCAGAGTACCACCAGCCTCTATCAATAAGCTAAAAATCGATCTCTTATACAGCAGCTTTATAATATTTTTTAAGCGATACTCATGTTCAGGCAAACAAATAACCTCGATGCCTTTTCGAGTAAATTGAGCCAATTTCGCTTTATTCACACCAATAGTGGCAAAAACAACAACATATCTATCTCTATAGACCTTGGCATTACAATTTGTTTTCAAATGCCGATCCAAAATCACACGAAAGGGTTGTTTTCCCTTAACTAACCTCACACTCAACTCGGGATCATCCTTTAAAACGGTTTCAGAAGAAGTCAGAACCGCATCATACTGGCTTCTCAGGACATGAACCTGTTTTCGCGACTTAACCCCGGTAATCCACTTTGACTCACCGCTGGAAGTAGCGATTTTAGCATCCAAACTCATAGCAAGTTTGAGGGCAACAAAAGTTGACCTATGCTCCATCACATAAATATACTTTTCATTCAGTGCCCGTGCCTCTTTTTCTAAAACACCAACCTTCACTTTTACTCCGGCACGTCGAAGTTGCCGAATACCCAAACCAGATACATTTTCATTGGGGTCACGCATGGCTACCACTAAGCTTTTTACACCAGCGTTGATCAAAAAATTTGCACAAGGAGGAGTCCGCTTGTTCAAGTGACAACAAGGCTCAAGCGTTACATAAACAACAGCATTTTTCAGCTGACCAACCGTCAAATGAGCCAAAGCATTCACCTCAGCATGCGGTTTCCCGGGTTTCTTGTGAAAACCAGTAGCAATAACTTTTCCACCCTTCACCACAACTGCACCTACCATTGGATTTGGCCACGCAGATCCAGAACCCTTAGCTGCTTCATCAAGGGCGAGTCGCATAAAATACGCATCATCATGCCGTTTATTTTTTTGCATTCGGTAAAATATGATGAAACTTAATTTTCTTTACATGTAAATATTCATCATTCACCACATTTGGCACCATAGCTATGGGAACCCTCTTTTCAACACGTATACCATACGCCTCCAAGTTCTCAATTTTATGCGGGTTATTCGTCAGCAAATTAACGGCATCAATTTTGTAAAACTTCAATATTTGAGATGCCAAAAAATAGTCTCTGGCATCCGGCGCAAAACCAAGCTTCACATTCGCATCATAAGTGTCCATTCCCATGTCTTGTAGATGATAAGCCTTAATTTTATTTGCTAATCCAATTCCACGACCCTCCTGATGCAGATAAATGATCATTCCATAATCAACCCCAGAAAGAAATTTTAGAGCCGTATCCAATTGTTCTCCGCAATCACAACGTTTAGAATGAAGTGTCTCCCCGGTAAAACACTCAGAATGCACTCTGACATATGGAGTAGCACCCTTTTTCTTCTTACCGTGGGTTAAAACTATAGCTTCCTGATTATCAAAAGTTGTTTTAAAAATTTGCATGTCAAAATCACCAAACTTGGTAGGCATTTTGGCGGATGTGTCCATAACAACAAAATTTTCAGTTAAAGTTCGATAGTTAATCAGATCCTCAATCGAAATCAGTTCAAGATTATGCTTTTTTGCAAATATTTTTAAGTTGGCAAGGCGCATCATCTCTCCATCGTCTTGAGCAATTTCGCAAATAAAGGCTGCCGGTGCCAAACCTGCCATGCGCACGAGATCAACCGCCGCTTCCGTATGGCCTCTTCTCTTCATGACGCCTGCATCCTCTGCAATCAGGGGAAATATATGCCCTGGCCGTAAAAAATCGCCCGGAACCGATTTGGAATCAGCAAGAGCTTTTATGGTTTTTGACCTGTCTGAAGCAGATATTCCCGTAGTAGTACCCATTTTAAAATCCACAGAAACTGTGAAATGTGTTTTAGCACTTTCAGTATTTTCATTTACCATTGGCCTCAAGCAAAGTCGTTCGGCAATGTTACGTGCAATCGGAGCACATATAAGACCACGCGCCTCCTTCATCATAAAATTCACAGCCTCAGGAGTTGCCTTAGATGCAGCCATAACAAGATCACCTTCGTTTTCCCTCTTCTCATCATCAACAACAATGATCATCTTACCGGCCTTTAAAGCTGTCAGCGCCTTCTCGACTGATGAAAATTGAGTCATTAAACGAATAATCTAATTAGATCGAAAATCTCGAGAAGCGAACAACCTTAATATTTTCTCCCATCTTGTTAACTGCAGTAACCAAAATCTGTTCAACAGTTTTTTCTGGATCTTTTACAAAAGCCTGCTTCAAGAGCGAAGTTTCCTCACGGAACTTCTTTTCCTTACCTTCCATGATTTTATCAAGCATTTGTTCCTTTTTGCCTTCACTGATCAATTGAGCTCTCCAAATTTCACGTTCTTTTTCAACTAACTCATGTGATACCTCGTCAGGAGAAATAGTCAGTGGGTTTGTAGCTGCTATATGCATAGCCAAATCCTTAGCAAGGGTAACAAAATCCTCATTTCGAGCAACAAAATCGGTTTCACATGCAAGCTGAACAAGCACACCGAGCTTACCATTACCATGTATATAAGAAGCAACTACACCTTGCCCAGTACTGCGTTCGCTGCGTTCAGCCGCTTTCATTTCACCCTTTTTACGTAAAGTTTCGATGGCTTTAGTTGAGTCACCATTTGACTCTTCAAGAGCTTTTTTGCAAGCCATCATGGAAGCACCAGTTGCTTCACGAAGCTCCTTGATTTGATCAAGAGACACGGACATTTCAGAATCGAGTTAAAAAATAATTATTAAGCGGAAGGAGGTGTAGGCTGCTGGGGAGGTTCCTGAGCAGCTTGCTGAGGTTGATCTTCACCCGTCGGCGCATCTTGTGGAGCAGCCTGGCCTGTAACAACCTCTTTCGTAATAGTAGTAAAGAAATCAATCGGTATCATCTCGGCAACATCTCCCAAAACCGGAATCTTCCACCAGTTACCGATGAGTGCCTGATACATTGAAAATACCCCAAGAACAAAAAGTGCAAACTGGATCAAACCTCCAAAAAGCGGACCTATGAAGGGGACTAGATAAACAAAGATACAAAAGAAGAAGATAAGAAAAACAAGGAGCCCTTGTCTGCCGTGCAAACGCACATATTTACTTTCACCACTAATCAAAAGAGCAAGTACTGCCACCAAAGGAATGTAAGAAACCATTGCCCACAACTTCTCGGTTGAATTCACTTTTGGTTGATTTTCGGCAACTTTAAAAAGGTCAGTAACACCTGTTCCCTTTAAAGCATCCATACCCTGTTGCAGTCCGCCAGTTACGGCCTGACTGGCATTTTGTACACCCTGCTGTGCCGCCTGACCCGCTTGCTGCACTGATTGAGAAGCGTCTTGAGCACCCTGCTGAACATTCTGAGCAGCTTGTTGAACCTCCTGAACCGGAGCAGCTGGCACAACCGGCTGAGGTGCTGGCTGTACTGCCTGTGGTTGCTGTGGAGCCGGAGCTGGATTTTGTGGGACTGGATCTGCCATGAAAATCAAAATTAACTGGCTAATAGAGAACTATTTTCTGCCATCAACGATAGCATCTTTTACCGCACCTATCAAATAAGTGAGCGAACGAATGGCATCATCATTTCCAGGAATTGGATAAGCAACGCCGTCAGGATCAGAGTTAGAATCACAAATCGCCACAACTGGAATTTTCATCTTATTAGCCTCTTTCACTGCGATATGATCACGTACAACATCAGCTACAAAAAGCACATCTGGTAATCTTTCAAGAGTACTCACACCACCGAGTGCCGATTCAAGTTTAGTAATATCTTTACGAAGATCCGAAGCCTCTTTTTTTGTATACTTTTCAAACTCACCAGTTTTTTCTTGCTCTTTCAGTGTTCTGAAATAGCGAATTCGCAATTTCATTGTAGAAAAGTTTGTAAGCAGTCCACCCATCCATTTATTCACAACATAAGGCATTTTAGTAGCCTGTGCCGCTTCAGTGATAAGTTGTGAAGCCTGTGGCTTTGTGCTAACAAGCAAAACTGTCTTACCATTCGCAGAAGCAAGCTTCAGGAACTCAACAGCTTTCAATAAGCAATCCTTGGTTTTTTCAAGGTTAAAAACATGGATTCCATTTCTAGAACCATATAAATACTTTTTCATCTTAGGATTCCATTTTTGTGTCTTGTGCCCGAAATGTACTGCAGACTCGAGCATGTCTTTGAGATCGTATTGCTTCATATGGTCCTTGGGGTTAATTTATCCTTATCATCTTGTACTTAACCCTTCTCCCGGCTACGAAAACCGGAACAGGGAGGACAGTACAATCAAAAGATAAACTGGAAATAAAACAGGAAAAATTTAATACATTAACATGAAGAAATCAAGCCAATATGAGAGTAAAAATAAGGAAGCATCAGAAAAAATAGAGGTTTACCGAAAGAAAATTGACACTATTGATGCCAAAATAGTGGATTTATTGAGTAAAAGAATCAACTTAATACTGAAAATTGGAGCCATAAAAAATAGTCTAAATCTGCCCATCCGCTCAGCTTCAAGAGAGCAAAAGCTGCTCCAAAGTCTTAAATTAATGGCAAATAAAAAGAAAATACCTGCAGAACTGATCAAAAAGGTCTATAATCAGATATTATCGTCCTCTCGGAAACTACAAGAAAGAACCAAAAGCCAGGTTTGACACAAAGGGCATAAAAATGATAAAATATACTGATATTGTGTCTATAAAAACATATGGATAACAACACCCAGCCAACAGTCGAAACGCTGGAAACAAAACCGATGAAAATCACAATTACGCTTCCCACGAATGCCTACTTCATTTCAGGGATCCGCGATTTTACGTTAGGTTTGATAAAAAACATGACCGAATTTTCTGAACAATGGGCCTTCCGTTTTCAATCCGTAGTTGATGAACTCTGCAACAACGCAATCGAACACGGTTCTGCACCAGGCAACGATGTAAAAATAACTTTCATCAACGTACCACACGAAAGTATCGAAATCATCGTTGAGGATACGGGAACTGGTAAAGTGAAATTCTCCGCAACAGAGCTTCAAAAATTAGTATCAGACAGACGTCAACCGAACTATGTGCACACAGGTATACGTGGCCGTGGCCTATCCAAAATCGTTGCAGAGTGGACTGACGAACTCGAATTTAAAGATCTCGAAACGGGTGGCATGCAGGTGAGAATTAAAAAGTTCCTGCAAGATCCGAAACTCAAGGAAATGTCTAACTACCTTGAAAGTCCAACCCATCTTGTGCTTCAATAATAATAATTAAAAACTTAATAAAAACCAAACCATGACTCAAGCTACGATCACCGCCGAAGACATTCCAGCATCATTACAGGGAACTGTTGCAAAAGTTGTTAAATTCGTTGGTCAATTAGACGAAAGCAACGTAGATGAAAAAGCAAAAATCATCTATGCAATCATTGAACAGGCACCTAAAAACTTGTTTCTGCTTTTTGATTTTGAAGGTCTGGAATACATGAATAGTAAATCTATCGGTTATCTCACAGACTGGTACGGAAAAGTAACCGAAGGTGGCGGAAAAATTGTTATTTCCAAAGCAAAAAGCAACATTCTCGATATTTTGCAGGTAGTAGGTTTAACACAGCTGATTAACTGCTACCCAACTCTAGACGAGGCAAAGTTCGCTCTTTTGCAGCCAATTGCAGGTACAAACTAGTATTTAGAATAAAATGAATAATACTCTCATCCTGTATATCATTTCGGGGGTTTTGGCTTTAATACCAGCAGCTATTTGGTTATCTATCATTTTTCAAAGAACCAAACGTAGAGGTATTCAGATTCTAATATTCGTTGGGAGTATTTTTTCAGTTGTGCCAGTTTTTCTGCTTCAATATTTTTTAGAGTTATTCCCGCAATTTGATGTCTTAAAGTTCCTCGATTCAAGTTTCCAAGATCAAAATCTTCAACTCATATTCCTTTTTATTTCAGTGGGTATCGTTGAAGAAATCGTAAAACAATTTTTAATAAGGTTTATTGATCGCAAGTATCTCCTAATACAAACTATTAACGAATCAATCCAGTTTAGCTTGGTTGGAGCACTGGGTTTTGCATTTGCTGAAAACATATTTTATATATTCAGTATTTATTCACAATTTGGTATTCAACAGCTCTTCGTAACGTACTTATTTAGATCTGTGTTCACCACCTGTGCTCACATGATTTTTTCAGGATTCTTTGGTTACTATTATGGAATCGCAAAATTCTCACTCAACATAGTTGAGCAATCAAAGTGGATGGGCAAAAAACAGCGAACCACCAGGTTCTTTGGTAATCTTTTGAACATTTCCAACTATGAAGCCTACAAAAAACTCACTGTGTTAAAAGGTTTGACGATAGCAATTATCCTTCATGCAATATTCAATTTACTGCTCCAGTTCAATCAAATAATACTAGTTGCAGTATTTGTACTTATTTCATACTTCTTCCTGAGAAGACTCTTAAGCCAAAAAAGTGGCCGTCTTATTCTTATAGCCGATCAAGATAATCAAAACCGTTCAACAATGGCAACAAAAGATGAAGAAGTGGTAATAGAACTTTTGGGGCTCTGGTTCAAAGAAAAGAAATTCGTTGATGTGATCCACATCTGTCAGCGTTTGC
>JADZCU010000054.1 GCA_020851415.1 Candidatus Peregrinibacteria bacterium
TAACGCAAATCAATGATAGTTTATGCGTCGCGTTTTTGATATTGAAAACAAGGGCCAATAGCTCAGTCGGTAGAGCAGTCGCCTCTTAAGCGAACGGTCGCTGGTTCGATTCCAGCTTGGCCCACCAAAAGAATCTCTCTAATTTTGAGGGATTTTTGTTTTGCGAAAAGATGGCTTGTTTACTGTATTTGTTAGCGGTTTTATGAGGATTAAGGCGGTTCGAACTTTAGTGAGACCATTTGGTTGATTTAAAGGGTATTTGAAAATTTTGTGGCTTAGATTAGAGGGAAATAACCTTTTGGTCAGTGGTTCGGATGACACGTGAATAAAGTTGAAACCAAAACTTGTGAATTATAAAAATATCAACTATGATGGTTTTGTTTTTATAAACATCTATGATCAAAAAAACTAAAAGAGAGGCATTAACTGTTCAGCGACTCATTACCGAAGTTTTAGTCTCGCAATTGAGTATTCCCTTGCGACAAATAGTTAATGATACAACTTTTAAAAAATATACTGAGATTCAGCGCCCTGACTTGTTGATTTCTGAGTTCGAATTTGATGGTGAAAGAAATAACGAAGTTCAATTTATTGAAAATCTTGTTGCCTACGCAGAGGTAAAAGATAATTGTTCAGTAAACGATAGAGATTGGAAAGATGCTTTAGAGCAAGGAAAGAAGAAGTCTAAGCAATTAAAAATGCCTTATTTTATTATTACCAATTGTAAGACTTCTATTTTTTATAATGCAACTACTGGCAAAGAAATTTCTTTAAATGGGAATCCTATTAGGGAGTTTCAGACTATAGATATTTTTCGCTTAATAAAGAATAAACTAAAGAAAGATGTCAATTTAGAAAATATACAAACTAACGTAGATTCATTATCTGTAATTTCAGAAGCAATTTTCAATAAAAAACTTTGGGAACTTGCTGGCATATATCGTGGAATAAGCTTTAAAGATAACCAGCAGAAAATTGATTTTACAATCGGATTTATTGCATTAGAATTTTTTGAGGAAAAAGAACTATTGGATGGCAAAAAAGATGTTACTAAAATATATTGGTCTGATTGTGAAGATAATATTGATGAAAAGCTTGTCGCAAATCTTTGTGGCTACATTAAACGACTAAAAAGTGAAACTGATTTTGTTGAATTTAGAAATTTAATTGAAGGTTTGGAAATTGCGATTAGTGGTGATAGCAAAAATGTCCCTTTAGTTAATAAAGAAGACATTAGAGCCATTTATAATGTTATTAATTCAATGCGCCCCCTTCATGGCTGCGGTTTCGATTTATTTGGAGCTGTATATGAGATGTTTGCATCAACTACAGAGAAAAAGGATTTTGGTGAATATTTTACGAGGCGGCATTATGCACATATTTTGAGTAAATTGCTTCTGAAAAAGGAAATCCATTTTAATGAAAATAAGAAATTTAAAGTTTTAGATTTGGCCTGTGGAACAGGGGGATTTTTAACAGAGAGTTTCAAGGTTTTACTAACTCATTATCAATTAACTGCAACTTTGGACTCAAAATCAAAGAAGTTTTTACAAAAGGAATGTTTTTACGGAATTGATGTGAGAGAAGAAAATATTCAAAGAACTAAGCTTAATATGTTTTTAGTTGGTGATGGTCATACTAATATGACGGTTGCGAATACATTAAAAAGAGATTTTAAAGGTGAAAAATTTGATTATATTATTACAAATCCACCATATGGGAATGGTACTTTGAAGGCAGAAACTAGCACATTATCAACAACTCGTTATGAAATTGCTTTTCTTTGCAAGATACTATCTTTGCTGGAAATTGGTGGTGAGGCGTGTGTAGTAATCCCCGATGGAATACTTGAGAACCCTAGTTATGAACTTTTTAGAAAAGAGATATTGGAAAAATGTAACATCCAAGCAATTGTTTCAATACCTAAATTTGCTTTTGCTCCGTATACAAAAGAGAAAACCTATGCTCTCTTCTTCAAGAAAAGAAGTGAAAAAATCACAAAAATTCAAGGTGAGTCAATATGGATGTATATAGTCGATAATGATGGATTGGCAAATTCAGATAAGAGATTCCCAACCAAGCTACGGAACGAAAGAAATGGCTGGAAGCATGACGAAATATCAGGATGGGTAAGTGTAGATGGGGAAGAAAAACCAGGAATATTGGAAGAGCGTTGGATGAGTTTTGATGATTTAACTAGCAGTGGTTCGGTTTGGATTGATGAAAAAGGCATTAAGCACAAGATGAGGAAAGGCGGCCATATAAAGATCGAAAAAGTGAATGCCGATAATTATTACAACTTACTCCCAGAATATTATATACGTCCATATGAGCCAAATTTTATAAAATTAGAAGATTTAGATAAAGAAATAACCCAAATATTATCTGAACTTCATAGTTTAAAAGTATGACAAATTACCGCACATACAGTTTTGATGAACTATTTTTACCTATCGAAAAAGGAACTTCAAAATTTACTGAATATGCAATATATCGCTCTTTAGAAAGTGAAGGCGATCTAGTGCCACTCTGGGGTGGGAATCACGAGCACGATAGCGTTAATCAATTCGTTTCAGTAAATGCAAAAAATAAAGATAATGAACAAATAAAAATATTTGAAGGGGAATGTATAATAATTAGCCTGGATGGTTCTGCGGGTAGTATGACTTATAAAGCTAAGGGAGAAAAATTTGCATTGAACCATCATGCAGGTGTTTTAAGATGCAAAGATAGATCAAAGCTAAATTTACAATACTTTAAGTATAGATATGAGAATGCACTAAAGGGTCTAGCTATTAGTGACGGCTCAAAAACACTCTCTAAAAGACAGCTTGAGAAGGAGTTTTTTGAACTTCCAGATCTGGAAGAGCAGGAAGTTATTTTAAGTCGTTACTTGAAATTAGCTAGTATGAAAAAGGAAATCAAAGAGTGTCTTGCTAAAATTGATCAGTTGCAATCGAAAAAACTGGAAAGTATCTCTTCCGAAGAAGAAACGTTGATAGCCTTAACTACTTTGTTCGATTTAAACCAAGGTCATCAAATTACAGATTATGAACTTTACTATACTGAAGGAGATATTCCCGTTTATACAGGCAATAATGAACTGAAAGGTCATTGGAACAAATCAATTGTTAAAAATGAAGATTTACCTTGTTTATCATATCCATCAAAAGGTAATGCTGGAATTGTGTTTGTGCACGATGTAATTTTTGATGCAAATAACACAGCAATCCTAATTCCCAAAAAAGAATGGCGGGAAAAAATTTCATTAGACTGGTTTAGGTTCAAGCTTCCATTCTTGTTTCTTGAGATAATGACAAGTAAAGGAGGCGTAAGTTACTTAAATAGAGAAATTGTAGAAAAAATTCAAATACCTCTTATAAAAAAGATATCTCAAGAGAATGAAGCAGTTGTACTCAAAAAATTTGAAAACCTAAAAAATAAATTAGAAATTTTGTTTGAGAGAATTGATGTAAATTTAAATAGAGAGGTATTTGTTGATAACATTAAACATTTGGTTTAAATGGTATGGACAAATTGTCCCCACCCTTGGACTTTCTGGCTTTAAATATCGATTAAGTCAACCTACGGACAAAATGTCCATAGGTTGCAAGGAGGGTGACGAATTGTCCTACCACTTGCCTACTTCAACTGGGTGACATTTTGTACCCCACTTGAAGGGTAGGGGCAAATTGCCACCACCCTTTGAGTTTTCCGCTTATTTCGGACAACTGGGCAGTCCGTGACAAAACGTCACGATCTGAGTCATCTACAATTTGTAGATACCTGAACTGTCTACAAATTGTAGACGGTTGAGATCCCACTCGTGACAATCTGTCACGACTTCAATGATCTGCCATCATAGGACACTTCACCGGCTGCCACTTTTACCTCTTGCACAAATGCCCTAATTTCTTCAAAATTATCCTTAAGCCACAGGTACCAGAATAAAAACTGTTCCTCCAAAAGTCGCCACCAGATACGAGACCAAACTTCTACTACTTCGGTGCCCGAAAAGCTTGAAATACTCCTAAAATCAGCCGTTTCTTCCTCCGGCTGATGTTCCAAATATTCATCAACTGTCATCCTTTTCTTTACCAACCCTTTGGTTAACGGTTCGATTCTCGTCTGAGAAGGCCCACCATAGTAAAATCATAGAACAAAAAAAGAGTAGACCGGCCGGTCTACTCTTTTTTATTTACTCTTTCTTAAATTGTTGGAACTTGTGATGCTGGCTTCACTATAACTTTTCCTTTCATCCCTGGGTGAACAGAGCAGTGGTATTCAAATGTCCCAAGGTCATTAAAGGTATGTTGGAAACTGTCTCCGTTGCTCAATAACTCACTGTCTAACACGATTCCGGTATCGCTGGTTACTGTGTGGTCTACGTTGTCGTTGTTGGTCCATTTGAGTGTTGTTCCTTGCCCAATTGTGA
>JADZCU010000055.1 GCA_020851415.1 Candidatus Peregrinibacteria bacterium
CACCTCGATGTCGGCTCGTCGCATCCTGGGGCTGGAGAAGGTCCCAAGGGTTGGGCTGTTCGCCCATTAAAGCGGTACGCGAGCTGGGTTCAGACCGTCGTGAGACAGGTCGGCCTCTACCCTCCATGGTCGTAGGAAATTTGAGAGAAGTTGCCCCTAGTACGAGAGGACCGGGGCGAACGAACCTCTAGTGTATCAGTTGTCACGTCAGTGGCACGGCTGAGTAGCTATGTTCGGAAGAGATAACCGCTGAAAGCATCTAAGTGGGAAACTCTGCTCAAGATAAAATTTCCCAATTAACCTCCTAGGAGACTACTAGGTATATAGGCTTCAAGTGTAAGCGTAGTGATATGCTCAGCTGAGAAGTACTAACAGGTGATCGACTTATTTTTAAAACTCACCTTTAACTGACTTTGAGTGAAAACTCGATTGTCAGTAAGTCTAAGTTAAGAAAAAATGGATATAAATAGATTAAAATAATGAAATTAAGCGATTTGAAGGCCATTTTCCATGACAGTGTTTAAAAGGCACTGTCTTGGTGGCTCTAGAGAAAGGGGTACACCTGTTCCCATCCCGAACACAGAAGTTAAGCCTTTCCTCGCCGATGTTACTGACGCTATCAGCGTCGGGAAAGTAGGGCGCCGCCGAGACAGTGCTTTTTAAGTACTGATAAATATAGAAGATAAATGGACCTCAAAGAAAATGAGGTCTTTTGGATTTGATAAATAATTCACTATTTCTTTATAAACTTTTTTGTCTAATGTTCCTTTATGGCGGTTAAAGATAATGTGGAGAGATTGACTAATACAATGCGCCGTTCTTTTTTTGCCACTCACTAAATATTTTTTCTCCTTTTCCTTTCAATTCTTTGTACATAAAGAGGGGAATGAGTCTTTTGTGAGGGGCTTTTTTTATATCCTTATAGATGAAATCATCGGCGAAGCCTACTTTGGCTGCCACTGAGCGGGGTATTGCATAATGAATTTCGAGTAACTGCGCCCAATAGGATGTTGTCAGGCACATGGGACAGGGTTCGGATGATGCAATCAAAATACAGTCTTCTAAATGAAATCGCTTAAGTTTCTTGCAGGCTTTACGGATGGCGTTAACTTCTGCATGGCATGTTGGATCATTGTCGCGGAGTACCGTGTTGTGAGCTTTTGCAATCACTTTCCCGTTTCTTACAATTGCAGCGCCAAACGGACCACCATGTTTTAGTTTGATGCAGTTGCGTGCTTCTTTGAAAACTTCTTCAAAAAATTCCTTCATATCAATATTTGTATTTTTCATGTGGGTATAAATTTTATCATTTTACAATATACTCTGTTGGCTTTGTTGCCCCATTCTTTTGAATTCTTCAAGCGTTTTTTCTTCTGTAGTAGGTTCATTGGTATGCTCTTTTATGCGTTTTTCAATGAGCCTTTTTACTTCCATGGAGTTTGGGGGATTTATGATGTCTATGGCATCGAAGGCTTTTAGGATGCCTTGTTTTTGTTGGATGATATTTAGTACGCTTCTATTTGATTTGAGTTTAATACTGAGGATGTCTCCTGTTGGTGTGCTTTGATAATCGGTTTGGGATTTGAACTCTTCCCAATGAATGCTATCACTCTTTTTTGTATTGGATATGATGAGTTGATTTGCTGTACCTATGTACCAAAATTGCTCGTTAATGAAGAGCTTTTTGATGTTGGATATAATTCCGACAAGGTAACTTATGCCTATAAGCAATATGATTCCACCAAATACGTAGAAAATTTGTGATTCGTCATTTGAGAGTTTTAATTCTGATAGAATATCTGTCCAAACAGTATTCCAAGATATGGATTTGAAGACCTGATTGTTCATTACGGAGTAAATAATAAACCCAAGGACTATGACATCGGCGACAAGTTTCGTGAGGGCTTTGGTTTTGCTGATTTTGTTGTAGGGGCTTGGTGATTCAAATGAAAAATCGGGAGTCGTGCCCTGGTAAAGTGCTTGAATAGTTGGTGGTGAGTTTGGATCAACGAGTGGACCGTAGTTACTGAAGGGCATAATGTGTCTATAAAAGTAATCTTTAGTGATTATATCAGATTTGAGAATGGTTTGTTATTTTGCTCAAATTATATTTAAATCAGCAATTTTGGATGACATGGCAATTGTGGAATAGATTTTGCTGTGATAACCTTTTGCAGAATTATTTTTGTGCTGCTACATGACAACTGCTCCTCTTTATAACCGTCCACTGATACAGATAAAACAAACGAAATTGAACCCGGATTATTGGGATACGGTTTTACGTATTTTTGATGCGGGTCAGTTTAAGGAATCCTTGATTGAAGTTTTGAAATATGTTGACCCTGAAGTGCCGGGTAAATGTGGTAATGCTGAACAAACAGAGTTTGTGATTCCTCATGGTTCAAGCAAAATTTATCTTTCGATTAAGGATGGTAAGTACTTTATCAGATGTCCTTTCTTGAAGGTGCCTGAGAAGAATAAGGTGGCTCTGTTACGTCAAATTGCCGAACTGAATTTTAATACCTTGGTTCTTACACAATTAGTGCTCAATGATAAAAACGAGTTAAATTTTGTGTATGAGTCTCCAATTGAATTGTGTGAACCCTATAAGGTTTATTATATTTTTGATGAGATTTGTTTGAATGCTGATTATTATGATGATTTATATATTGAGAAGTTTGGAGCCCAAAGGCTTGAGGAGATTGTGGTGAAAAAATTGCCGGCTGATGTTATGGCAAAATCCTGGGAGCTTTTTCAGACTTATTTAAAGGAGATTCGCAGTTATGTTACCTACTTTGAAGGGAAGCGGTCGTTTTCTTTTTGTTGGGATACGATGGCAGAAGGGTTTATGAAAATTGATCATATTCTTTCACCGCAGGGTTATTTGCGTGTCGAGATTGAAAAGGCTGTAAACCAGATGTATGGAAACAAACAACTGCCGGATATTTTGAATGATGCCAAGGCTGCTTTGGAGAAACTTGAAAAATTTGATCAGGCAAAATTTGAAGAGTCTATTTATGAGCCTGAAGTATTTATTTCGGCACGAACAAGAGCTGATATCACTGCGGTTCAAAACCGTTTGCGTAAAAATTATGACGCCGCAAAGAATGAAATGGGAGGATCTGATTATACAGGTGCTTCACTTAGTTTGATATCAGGCATTTACGAGCTTCTGTATCGATGCAATATGTCTTCTGATATTTTGAATATTTTGTTGAATGCCATGGAAAAATCCAGTGGACTGGAGTGGAAAGCAGCGGCAGAAACTTTGTGGCCTGCCGTAACTCAAGTTATGGACATGAAACCGGGCGAACCATTTAAATCTTAACTTCTTATCTGTGAGTAGCGTACAAGAAACTAGTAAATCTGTAGTAAAAATTACCACGGCACAGGGGAGTGGAAGTGGCTTTTATTATAAATCCAGGGGCATTGTGGTGACCAATCACCATGTGATTTCCGGGAGTAGAATGGTGAGTGTTGAAACTCAAAATAAATCGCGTGTGCCTGCAAAGGTGGTTTTTGTTGATCCGGTTTATGATATTGCATTTTTGTCGCTCTCAGCGCCGTTGGATCTCCCAGACGTAGGAATTATTTCTTCCGAAGGATTGGCGAGTCAGGAAAAAGTATCTGTTTTGGGTTTTCCGTTTGGGATGCCTTTTACCGTAACTGATGGAATTGTTTCATCTGTGAAACAGTTGGTCGAAGGTCGTAACTACATTCAGACCGATGCTGCTGTTAATCCGGGTAATAGCGGTGGTCCATTAGTAAACCAATTGGGGGAAGTTCTGGGTTTAACAACTTGCAAGTTTAATCGTGCGGAGAATGTAAGTTTTGCTTTGCCGTCAGTAGATTTATTGGAAGATTTGAATGTGTATAGTAGTCAGCCTGCACAGCAGGGGTATGCGGTTAAGTGTCCAGCTTGCAGTAATGTCTTAATTGAGGAAGTTGAATATTGTCCAAACTGTGGATCAGCCCTGGATGTAAACTCCTTGTTTAAAGAGATCCCCCTTTCTCCATTGGCTTTGTTTGTTGAGGAATCTATGAAGAAGATGGGGTTAGACCCAATTATTGCTCGCAACGGTTATGATTTCTGGGAGTTTTATCATGGCAGTGCACTGATCCGTGTTTTTGTTTATCGTAATAATTATTTGTATTCAACAAGTCCTTTGGTGAAACTGCCAAAAATGAATTTACAGAAAGTTTATGAGTATCTGGTCAGTAATCCAAATCCTCCATTCTATTTTGGATTACAGAATGACGAAGTATATTTTTCCTACCGAATTCATATGGCTGACATGAACTCCATGCATCGTGAAAAACTGCAGGAAAATTTTATGAACCTGGCTAAAAAGGCTGATGAACTGGATAAGTATTTGATCAGTACCTATGGGTGTGAGCCTTCAGTTCATACACTTGGTGAGCTGAACTAATTCAAAGGTCTCAGTAGCGGATTTACTTGCTACCCGACTTGGC
>JADZCU010000056.1 GCA_020851415.1 Candidatus Peregrinibacteria bacterium
GTTGGGTTGCCCGATATGCTTGGGGGCTTTACCAGCGTTGGGTTGTCAGAGATACTTGCTGGTTTCTTTGGTGGGGACATTGGTGGTGGAGAGCCCTTTACCGTAGGTGGCTGTAAAGCTGCGGGCACTGGTTTTGGTGCTGGTGCATATGTGGGCATGTTACCAGACGACATGTCTGTTATAATTTTGTTTAACTTTTGTTCAAGGTCGGCAAGATACTGTGGATTGCTGGTTTTTACCGGGTCCTTCAGATCTGCAACCAGTGTGGTTAATTGAGTGTTGCTTTCCCAATTTGGCACAAATCTGTTAAAGGCATTTCTCATCATGGTAGATAGTGCGCGTGGATCTGTGGCCTGCCCCAGAGCAAAGCTTGTTCTTTCCGGCGTTACGCCGTGGCTCATAAGACTTCTCTGCCCCTGAACCATTTCTGCACCTTCGAAGGTGTAGGTAGGTGTACGAGGGAAGCGCAAATCAATAAAGTTGTCGTTTAGTACTGGCGAGTTATCAATGATTTTCACTGCATAGACGTCGTTGCCGGCTGCGTCTACTCCCACTTTAAAACGCAGGACATTGCCTTCTTTTAAATCTCCGTGGAAATATCCGTGCTTTCGGTATTCTTTTAACCCGCTGGTAACATCCCGCATTGCAGAAAAATATTCTGTGGCAGAGGTTGTCGGGTCATTTAAGAACCCGTGAAGATCCTGTGCCTTTTCGCCAGTTTCAAATATTATAAAGTCATCCCCAGCGTGTAATGATTGCATGATATTTGGATGGTTCCAGCTTGTTGCAAGTCTTGAACCGTCAATTTCCGCTCTCCAGAGTGCTGGTGAAGTTGTTGATTTTGGTATTTTGAAACCACCGAAGGTTAATCCTTTTTGCCCCGGGACATAGAATGCCCCATTATATACGATTCCCATTCCGCCTTCACCGAGTTGTTTTCCCAGATAAACTGTTACCTTTTCACCGGTAAATTTGTCTACTTTTTCAAGTTTGTTGCCTGAAATTATGCCGTCTAAACATTCTGTTCCAACAAGTCTGGCTCCGTCACTATCCAAGATCATCTGGAATCCCACAGGATCTCTTTCTTTCAGTCTGAGGAGTACTTTGCCAAATTCATTCTGCGCATCTATGACCTGGCCAGATTTAATTTTTTCTTTAAAAGCATTGATAGTTGCCTGAACCTCAACTTTCAGTTTTGCAGTAGCTTGAGGGTCTAATGGATCTCTGACTTTGCCCAGCCAATCCATATCAGCAAATTTATCTTTGGCCATTCGTACTCTTTCCGCAATCACTTCACGTGTTAATCCTTTTGCAAGAACAACATCCTGATTTGCCAGCAATGCATCAATGTAATGTACATTCCCCTTATCTTTTAAATAAACTTCGATCATTTTTTCTGTAAGAGGTGCGCGTCCTGCAAGTACCAACTCTTCTGCTTTGTTCATGCCGAAAATTGTGCCGACCATTTTATCAATTCTTCCTGCCATTGCATCAAGCACTACCGGATCAAAGTAATTGACCGGCAAACCGTCCAACAAGAAATAAGCTTTTTCCGCAATAATTTTATCGATGAGGGTTAATTGTTGTTTTGGACTTAATACTACTCCCGGTAAATCGAAGAACCCCGGAGCTCCCATTTCATTGAAACGACCGATCATCAACCTTACTATTTCATCCGTTGGTTGTATCAAGCCATTACGTACAGCTGACGTAACCATATGAGGTTCAATAGACCCGGTTTTCATTCTGTGTACTATGCTCATTTCTATTGCGGCTATTTCTTCTGCCCCGGCAACTGCTTCGCCGCTCATTATTCTTTTGTTTAACTCTACTTCATCGAGAATATTAATTTTTACGGTGTGAATTTTGCCTTCATTATCCAGAACTATGGCATAGCCTTTTACATTGCAAAGGACGCGTCCTTCACCTTTTGGAAGGTTTGGATATCTTTTATTTAATTCTTCAGCGTATTTCTGCATTAGCTCCGGTCCGCCGCCTTCAAATTTCACAAGTTTTGTGTCAATTTCCGTTGTTAACTTATTCACCATTATTTTTTCGCTGGCAACCTGCAGGCGTAAATTGTCTTCTATATACATGAGTGCATCCTTGAACTCGGGGTGCGCCAAAATTATGCTGTCGATTAAATTCTGATCTCCTGAAGCCAAAGCTTTTTCGAACTCTTTTGCCACTTTTTCCGCATTCGGATCTTTTTTCCCTAATGCATCAACGAACTTTTGATACTCTCCTGATGATTCAATCATTCGCTTTTGAGCGTTTTTTCTCATTTCAAGATAGAGTTTTGTTTTTTCCAATGTTTCAGGAGACATTCCCTTGGTTATTTCAGCCTCAAAAGCTTTTTGTGCCTGTTCAAATTTTTGTAAATTCTCTTCAAATTTTACGCCCTCGACATTCAGTTTTGGATTTTCCTGTGCGAATTTAAGTCTCAGGTCTGCTTCACTGAGATTGGGATTTTCTTCGCGCATTTTCTGGAGTGCATCCTCAAATTCTTTGTACTTTGGTTGTCCTTTTTGCAGTTCATCCGCATATTTCGCCTCTTGTCCCGCAGCTTTTGCGAGTTTTGAATTTGCTCTTCCCTCTGCGGTGAACAAGCTCTTAGAGCCTTCAATCATACCTTTCCCAACCGATTCAAAAGAACCGCCAATGTATTTTATGGCGCTCTTTGCTTTTCCTGGAGCCGCCCTGGCGATGTCAGCTACTACTCCCGGAGCTTTTTTCGCAATTCCCGGAACTGCTTTTGCGGCGTCGATAAATGCTCCCGGGGCGGCTTTTACTCCTTTCCCCAAGCCTTTTGCAACTGTTTTTGTGCCTGAAGCAACTTCTTCACCAATAAATGTTACCGCAACTTTTCCACCAACCATTGTGGCTTTTCCCAGTGATACAGCCACTCCTTTTCCAGCAGCACGTGCGGCCTGGTATGTTGCTTGCGCGGCTTTACCTCCGGCTCCCACAGCACCGGCGCCTGTTACTGTTGTGACAACGTTTGCAAATAGTTTTCCCAGTCCGATACCTATATGTCCATGTTTGAAGTCATCCCATGAAATAAGTGCTTTTCCCATTTCTTTCCATGCTGTGCCGGCAGAAACTTCTGAATTTAAACCTATAAGCGTACCTAAGCCTTTTGCGGTATCTATTGGATGAGCAACCATATTTATTAAACCGCCACCCATTTCCAGTAATCCACCTGCTACACCAATTGGTAAACTTACGATTTCAACACCAATACGAGCCGCTACATAGGCGAATGTGCTCATTTCACTTCGGCTGGATTCAAGACTTCTTGAAAGAGATACTGCCTGATCCAAACAGAATGCACCGAATTCACTCACTGCTCCTCCGGCCATTGCAAATGGGATTCCAATCGTTGATTCAAATGCGCCAAGTAATCCTTGAGGTGGAGATGTATCCATTGCATCAAGGGACTTTTTGCAACTTGCCAATTGTCCGTTTATTTTTTCGTTGGCCAGATTATTTTTAAGTACAGCGTTATCTACCGCAGCATCAACATTGTCGAACGTTTTGAAGGCTTCTTCAAAATGGGCGTTCACCTGTTCTTTATTTGTGGCGAATTGCAATTTTGCACTTTCAAGTGTTGCAATTGATTTATTCATGGCTCCAATGGCCGGGCTCACCTGGTCTTCCAAGTGGCTTTTGAGTGCCAAAGTGCGATTTGCTGAAGCTGTTTCTTCTTCAGTGAGTTTACTTACTGCGCCGGTCTCGCTATCAAGTACTTCTCCACAAACGCGTAAACCGACACCCACTTCTTTTTGTTTTTCCAAAAGTGTTTTCTTGGCTTCTTCTAATTGTGCTTTATCTTCTTCTGAGAGTCCCGGTTCCTTGAGTGAATCTTCAATCTTTTTCAAGGATGCTTGTACGCTGGCATCAAACTGGCTTAACTCACCCTTTTTCATTTCAGCAGTTTGTTTGCGCGTTTCTGCGGCATCTTTGCTCTTGGATACTTCTTCACTATATGTGACTAAATTATCACGTTCTGCGATCATCTCCTGCTGCCTTGCGGAAAGCTTTTTGAACTGTTCTTCTCTTTTTGTTTTTGCCTCTTCGGTTTCTGTTGTTTTATCTTCAATTTTTTTTATGGCCTCGTCACGTTCCGTTACCTTCCCTTCTTTTTGCTTATCCGAGGCGGCGCTGAGTCCTTCACCATAAGCTTTTAATTTACCTTTATTGTCCTCAAATTTTTTCTGAGCTTCGGAAACTTTTTTCTTGGCTTCATCAACTTTTGTTTGTATGGCAATACGCTCTTTGTCGTCCTCCGGCCAAATGTACCCTGTAAATTTTTTGTACGCACCAATACCGTCCCGGGCTTTTTTATAAGCTTTATATGCTGCCTGCACTGCTTCGGTCGCAGTAATCACATCCATTCCTTCTTTTTGAAGTGATTGATTCCATCCGTTGTATTCTTCGAATTTTGTTCCCAGCACGTTTAAATCGGCGATCTCGCCGGGAGATTCCTGCACTGCTTCAGGATCAAACGGTTTTATATTTTCTGCTGCCTTTCCCGCTTTTTCGGACTCCTCTTTGGCTTTTTTCATCGCTGCTATGTCTTCCTCTGTCGGCGCATATTCTGTCATTAACTCTTTCACTTTTGAAACCATTGCTGATTTGTATGTTGTGAATTCTGTGGTACTTAATCCAGTTTTTGAGTCTTTATCGTATCGGCCGGGTGAAGATTTGAAATACTTTACTATTTCATCGTGGAGTTGAGTTTTTA
>JADZCU010000057.1 GCA_020851415.1 Candidatus Peregrinibacteria bacterium
GCTCCCGAGCGGATGTTTTTTTCAGCTACATCCAGGAGTTCTGCCTGGATTGCGTCCTTGGCCTGGCGAACTTTGCCTGAGGCAACGAGGTCAATTTTGATTTCCATTTTAGTCCATTCCTTTTTGAAGGTATCCAAATCTTTGAATTGGAATGTTTCAATATGAGCGAGATTATCCAAAAAACCACGGTATATATCCTGTTTGATGGCATACTCTTTTTCTTTTTTGCTTCTTTCCATTAGCAGATCCTCGCGCTTGTCTTCACGGCGGACGTCCATCCAGCGCATGACATACGATGCAAGAATGGTAATCAAGCTTCCTACTACGAGTCCCGAGACTCCGATAAGGGCGGCGATGATATTTGCGTCCAGGCCCAGGTTTCCACTTTCGAGACCGCTTGGGAGGACACCCGGCGGCAGATCAGCCGGAACGTTAATAATGGTTGGTGCTGCGTGAGTAATGGCTACCAGGTTTAGCATCAGCCCGGTGAGGAAGCTGAATCTGAGGAGGTTTTTGATGTTCATAGGGTTGATAAAAATAGTTCTTTTCAATGGTAGTGCATTGACGTCTTTACGCAATGCTTATAATGACGAAAGTCTTTGATTATTACGATTTTATGGTTGTGGTTGGTATTGTTTTTCAATGGTGTCTTTTGTTTCCATGATGTCTTCGGAGAGTTGTTCCAGCTGTTTTTTGAATTTGTTGAGGCCGCTTTGAGCACTTTCCATTTGTTTGGTGATTATTTCCTGAGCCTGTGTGGTCATATCCATACCCTGCTTTTTGAATTCATCGAACTGGCTTATGAACTTTTGCATTTGCGCGTAGAGTCCTTTTGCGGATTCCAGATAGTGTTTGGTTTGATTGGCTACATCACGGACTTTTTCAGGGAGGTTGAGAGATTCCAGGTTCGCGAGGCTTTCGTCTACCACTTGTTGAGCGCTTGTGAGAAGCGCGTTTATCTCTTCCTGGCTGTATTTGCCACTGTTAATTCTTTCATTGACCGATGCAATCTGGTCCACCACTTTTTCCTGGATAGTCATAAGTTCTTTTTCCTCTGCGGAAGGTTGTTGAATGACGATAATGCAACCCTGCAGTACAAATAGGCCGGCGAGGATTAAAACTGCTAAAAATGGCTTTTTTATCATGTTTTTGTAGTTTATTATTGACGTTATAGTAACAAAAAAGCTTCCGCACGTCTAATTTCCGGCTTTTTTCTGTAATATTCGAGTGGCTTCTGTCTTTAACAAAATAGGAAGTGAGTATTGACAATTTGGCGAAATCGGGCATAATAACAACCTTTAGTTTTCATCCGGTTATATTGTGCTCGAACAGGAACAAAAATTAGTGGAAGAAGCTAAACAGAACCCGGAGCAGTTTGCGGCTCTGTACGATCGGTATTTTGATCAAATTTACCGATATGTATACCGTCGTGTAAACGATAAAGATACGGTTGAAGATCTGGTTAGCCAAACCTTCTACGATGCCTTCTCCCACTTGAAAAGCTTTGAGTGGAGGGGCTTCTCGTTTTCCGCCTGGCTTTATAAAATTGCCCACAATAATGTTCTTAAATGGTACCGCGAGCAGGGAAAAACGCGCACTGTTGAGATTGAAGAGGGTATGCAGATACCGGACGTTCGTGAAGATGTTATGCGCGACGTTATCCGCAGTGAAGACAAGAGCGAAGTTCAGGCTGTTATGGCAAAACTGGATTACGAGGATCGTGAAATCATCAGACTGAAGTTCTTTGAAGAGCTTTCAAATATTGAAATCGCCGAAGTCATGGGTCTGAGTGCAAATCACATTGGAGTTAAAGTGTTCCGCGCCTTAAAAAAGTTTAAACAACTCATTTCTCAATAACCTAACCGTCATGGCACGCCCAACCAGTAAATATTTTACGCCGGTGATCAAAAAGATCCTCGAGGCTAAAAAGGCCGAGAACATTGTTGTGGACCAAGAGTTCAAAAATGTTCTTCGCGCCCAGATGCTGAGTAAGATTAGTGCTGCGCCGGTACGCAAAGAGGTGGTTCGCGAGAAACATGATGTTTTACCAGAGCGAACAGGTTTTGATTTCGCCGAGTTCTTTAATAAATTCCGTTATCCGTTGGCGATAGTTCCTTCAATGTTCCTTTTGGTCATTGTGGCTATGAGTGCAATGAAGTTGCCCGTGTCTATCCCGAGTGAAGTGATTGTTCCTACTTCAACGCCGGTTCAGAATCAGAATGATGCAGTTGAGGATTCTATATCAGGATCTATCTCAAATGAGTCAGGTGGAGCGCAGAAATTGAAAACATTCTCGGGGTCTTCCGTTTTGCCATCGAATTATCGTAATGGTGGAAAGACCACTAGCCCTGCGGTTATTTCTAATCCGCAATCATCCAATTTGGATTTTGATTTTCCGGAAAATTCTTCAAATCAAATTCAGCAGACAGTCCCTGTTCAAAAGGCAGCGCCTGTGACTCAACCTTCTGCGCAGCAAATCGAACCAAGCGCAAACCCTTTTAATTTTGTTCTTCAGTCATTGCTTGAACCTCAACAAGAAGAGAGTTTCGAAAACAATGCAAATAATACTGAAGATGTTGAGGATCAGTCCGTGAACTTCCAGGCAGTGCCTGTTCAACCAAGTGTTCCAGCTGTTTCTGCGTCGCAGAATAGCCTTCAGACGCAGCCAGAAATTCAGGCCGTAAAGATTTCTCCTGAAGTTGCTGATATGAATTTGGAACAAAATACACAACCTTCAGCGAATGATGCGCTCAAAGTTCAATTGAACAGTGACCAGCCTTTGGATCTTCAGTTGGATCAAAATAAGACATTGCTGGCTGAGCCTTTGACTACTTCCACTACGCAAAATTTGCAAATGGATGCGACTCTTCTTGATACTCAGGATACGGTTTTGCGAGCACCGGTAGAGTCACTTGTTTTGGAACCCCAGTATACTTTTTATTACAGTGCTTATATTAGTGACGCAGATAAGGCGGCTTTTGAAGCCGAAGCGCTTGCGGCAGTTGATTCAAGCAATGTAACATTTCTGAATGTTTCTTCCGGAACTGATCGTGATGTGGTTGAAGTGAGTTATACTTTTACTGACGGTACGACAACAACAAAACTTTTCAAAAAGCTTGATGGTGAATGGCATTTAGCAAAATACGTTCAGCGTTATTTCTACGACAACGGATTGCAGTATCAGGTTGCCGAGTAGGGAATAGCGTGTGAGCGGGTTGGCGGTTTACGCCGCTTTATTCAACGATATTCCTGAGAGCTTTTCTTGTATGCCCACGCTTATCCAGAGATACAAAAGTATTGGTGCGAAGACCAGGCTGTTGACGAAAAGTGAATGCGTGAGGAGGCCGAGCAGTGCCGCGAGAAGGCCAAGCGAGAGTCCCTGCAGGGTTTGATTTTTGGGGTGACCCCGCCAAGCTTTCCAGGATTTTTTGAGGACGAGGAAGTGCAGCCAAAGGAAAGGGGAAAATCCTAAGATTCCCGTAGTGGCCAGAATGGTGAGAAGGCTGGCGTCGGAGCCGCTGGCGGAATGAATGTCTGTATTTTCTACAAACCCTTCCTGATAATTTACATATTTGAGAGTGTTGTAGCCGCTCCCCTGAATCGGCCTTTTTTGAATGAGCGTGAGGGTTTGTTCCCATGATTTTATGCGTAGACGAGCGGTGGGATCTGGGTTTTGGGCGCTTTGCGAAATGAGTGATTGAACACTGGTTGCAAGTCCTTCCAGACGTTCTGCGGCGCGCGGGGATACGTTTACTCCGATAATGAAAAGAACGACGCAGGTGATGAGCATTGTTCTGGAGCGAAGTACGCCAATAACCAGGATGCTGACGGCGAGAGCTATGTAAGCTGATCTTGAGTAGGTGAGGAACAGGGCTATGCCAAGTATGGCAACGATTGTAAGGAGGGCGATTTTATCGGACAGTTTTTTTGTGGAGAAGAAAAGACTCAGGGTGATGGCGATGACCATGGCGAAAAATCCACCGATGAAGTTTGGGTCGAGCCAGGTGGAAACCAGGCGGTTGATGTGCGGGTCCCAGCCGTACTCTTCCAATGCTTTGAGATCCGGGTAGACGATGAGCTGCATAAAGCCTGCGATGGCTAACAGAAGGGCAGAAGCGATGATGCAGTTTATGAGCGATTTGGCTTCCTGTTCGTTTTTGATTTCATCCATGACGATGAAAGCCAGAAGCGCATATGAAACGTAGCGGATGAGGTAGGTTGAACCGAGGAGGACTTCTTTTATGGGAAGGAAGGTTGTTGATAGCACCAGTGAAAGAACTGCTGCTGCCGAAAAAAGAAGCAGAGGAGTCCAAAGTTTAGACTTTGGCGCACCGCTTTTTTGATCGAGGAGTTTTTTGAAACTCCAGACGCCAGAGAAGAGTGGTATGGCCAGATCTGTGACGATTAAACCGTTATCAGGGCCGATGGGTAGGCGGTAGAGCTCGCCGATCAAGGGGAGAGAAAGGATGATTTTGAATGCCCATTTGGGCTTTATGGCCATACAGAGGATGGCTGCGATAATGCCGAGGTACAGTAACGTGTTTTCGGGGTTTTGAGCCAGTTGGTAAGCGGTTAATATGCAGATGAAAATGCTTAAAGCTCCCCATGCGATGGTGTATTTTTTGGGAGTTACCGGGTTTGCCGTAGATTGTTTTGTGCTCTTCATGAAAAACCGTTTACAAGACCTGTTGCTGTGGATATTGTACAGGCAATGGGCGAAGCTACCAAAGGGAGGCTTTCTCATCCCGCCTTGCTAGGGGTGACGAAAGCGTATACCTGCTGAAAAAATATTATGAAAAAACTTTTTATTGGGACATCGAATAAGGGAAAATTACATGAAATCATGGAGGTGCTTCATGTTTTGCCGTATACGTTTGTTACTCCGCCGGATTTAGGCATTTCTACCGATGCTCCGGAAGACTTTGATACATACGCGGAGAATGCTTTGCAGAAGGCGCGTTTTTATAAAGAGAAATCCGGAGGACTTTTGACATTGGCTGAAGATTCGGGGATTGTTGTGGATGCTCTTCAGGGTGAACTGGGGGTGAAGACCAGACGATGGGGAGCCGGAGAAAAAGCTTCCGATGAGGAGTGGATTGAGTTTTTTTTGAAACGTATGGAGCAGGTGGAAGAGTCAAATCGCACCGCAACTTTTTTATGTACGGCTGTGGTTTTGGGAGAAGATTCAAGTCCGCATATTTTTGTGGGCGAAACCCGGGGGAGAATTACCCATGAACTTCATGCCCCGATTAAGCATGGGATTCCCATCAGTTCGTGTTTTATTCCCGATGGGTTTGATCAGGTTTATGCGGCTTTGACCGTGGAACAGAAAAATCAGGTGAGTCATCGTGGGAAGGCGATGCACAGGGTTTTGGATTATTTGAAGACGTGCTAAATGCTCTTTTTCTTGAGCATTTTTGAGGAGGTTTGTTGTAAGCCGAAATATACGATGAAGTAGATTGAGGCACCGAGTGTTACGGTGAGAATCAGGCTTTCGAAATTTATATCGGCCAGGGCAATGGCCATGAAAGCCGCGCTGATGAGAGGTATCCAGATATGTTTCAGAATTCTTACGGGAATGTGTTTTTTGACGAGTAAGTAAATTCCTATGAGTACCGCTGATTCGGCGGCGAGCGTGGTGAGAGCAGCTCCTTCTATGCCATAGATGGGGATTATATAGAGATTGAGTGCTGTGTTTACCACTGCCCCGATGAAGAATACTTTGAGTGTTTGACGTTGTTTGCCTA
>JADZCU010000058.1 GCA_020851415.1 Candidatus Peregrinibacteria bacterium
TGTGTCAGTTCAGATAAATTTTCAACAGCATGTTCATCGAGCCATCTCGCCATCACTAGAGTGCC
This sequence comes from Candidatus Peregrinibacteria bacterium, assembly GCA_020851415.1. Lineage (GTDB taxonomy): Bacteria > Patescibacteriota > Gracilibacteria > UBA1369 > UBA1369 > JADZCU01. The sequence continues at coordinate 66 of JADZCU010000058.1, forward strand.
CCGGCTCGGTCCTTCTTCATTACTTGTTAAAATAGGTCTGCTCGTAACAATCATCGTTTTCTCATTGAAATCGATCATCTCCATTGTACCTTTCGTAATATCCTCAAACACCAAAAGATTTGGATGTTGAGCCAGGATATCAAAAAAATTCGGTGGTAAATCAACCTCCTCATCATTCACAAAATCAAAACCTCTCTTATACAAAAGCTCATTCTTTTCATCAAAAATAGCCACTGCATTCAGGCGCAAATTCACAAAAGATGACCCCTCATAGTTTTCACTGATATAATCAGGATCACGTTCCACCATATAATCATATGAAGCGTCCCACGTCGCATAGTCGGCCGTATTCGCCATAATTCCATCTATCTCCCTTTCAAGTGAGCTGCTCACGCGTTGAAGGTCACGTTCAATATCTATCCGCTCAATAGAGGCGGACTCTTCTAAAAGTTGATTGGACGTGAAAACATAAAAAGCCGCCGACATCAGAAAGATGGCCAAGCCAAGCACCAACGGAATTTTAGCTCTAAGTTTCATGCGGCAGTTTTTTAACAGAAAATACGCCGAGTTTTATCATTAAAAAGACAAAAAACGTTATACCGACAACAAAAATAGCCAGGCTCAAAAATGAATAATAAGAAAAAAACAAATCCCATCCACGTAAGTTTTTGATGCAATAATTCACAACTTCTGCAGCCGGAGCTGTAACCTGAAAAAAGTTTTGCGAAACAAAAACCGCACCAAAATACAAGGCCACCAAAAGGTAAATCGTTAAAACGAAAGATCTTCTAAAAGCAAAATCCCCGTCGATCAAACGTTGTTTTTTTGCTAAGTCATAGAAGATTTCATTCTCACAAAAAATATAGGCTGGCAGACAAAAAACAGCCTGAAAAACTTGTACAAAAAATAACCCCACCAAAAAAATCAATTTAATAGGAAAAAATCTCGATTGCACAACACGCAGCTTCAGCCTTTCGGTGATCTTATGAAACCAAAATACAGGTTTTAAGAGTAATTCAGACATCAGGTAGACATGAAAAGCATTAAAAACCCTATACCCATAATCGAGATAGACCCATACATAATGATCATATCTAAAAGCGGAATTAACTGATTACATAAAACTATATTTATCCCGGCACCTGCAAAAAATGAAATATAGGCAACGATAAAAATTTTCAAAACAAAAGCTGTCGACACAAGTCCAACCAGGCCTAACGTCAGTAATTTCCTTACTTTAAACTGAACGTTAAAAACGTTTTGAGTAGAGTAGCGCTCGTCAGATTTCATAAAGTAGAGCGGGAACGACATAATAGCCAAAACCCCTTCCAGAACAACAATAGCCAAAACCCCTTCAAACGTATGCAAAACATTCGAGGAAAAAAGAAATCTTTTCTTGTTGGCAATAATTGCGGTCAGATGAAGAATCGCATTAAGCCAGGAAAGTTGAAGCTTATTTGTTTTTTGATTTTTGTTCAATTGTAGTGTGAATTAATTCAACAATTTGTGAGAGATCTGTATCCGATTTAATAAAAAAGTTTTTTGCTCCCAATTCCATTGCCTTGGTACGTTCTTCCGGAAGGCCAAGATTTGAAAGGACAATTGCCGGATATGTATCCAAAAGTTTTTTCTCACCCAACTCGGCTAGAACCTGATAACCATCTTTAACGGGCATCAAAAGGTCAATTAAAAGCACATCCGGTTGAAAAGTATCAATCAGTTTGATCCCGTCTGCTCCATTGTCGGAGGTCATAACCTCAAACCCGGCACCGCCAAGTTCAATCGTCAAAGCCTTCAGTAAAATTGGCTCATCCTCCATCACTAAAACTTTAATTGCGTTTTCCATAATTTTTGTTTGAAAATAAATTGCGAAAATACCAACCTATATAATATTATAAACCATTTATCACTTTCCCTCAACGTATTGGACACATTTATGGAAACATGTCTCTACTGGCAAACGTATGAAAGAACTGCTACAATACACATTATGAATAATGACTAAATTATGAAAAGAATAAAAAAAGTAATTGCAGCACTCATGATTGGCGTACTCGGGAGCACAAATCTTGCATACGGAGTAGATGCATTTTTTACCGATGTCCCGGCTGCACACCAAAATTATGTAGCAATCAAATATCTAAATTCAGTCGGTATTCTCAAGGGATACGAAGATAACACCTTCAAACCCGAGCAAAAAGTGAACAGAGCTGAAGCACTGAAAATAATTCTGACCGGCACAGGAATTGCTGTACCGGAAGAAGCAGAAGCATCAACTTTTACAGACGTATCAGCCACTGATTGGTTCGCAAAATATGTGAGCAAAGCAAAAGAACTCGGCATTGTAAGTGGCAATCCGGATGGAACATTTGCCCCAGCGAGAACCGTCGCCAGGTCGGAATTCATCAAAATGCTGCTCATGAGCAACGGATTCAAGACAGAGAATTGGGTTGGGCAGGAACTTTTCAGTGATGTCCCAAAAGACGCATGGTTCAACCCATATATGAACTATGCCGGGCAGGCTGGTTTAGTGGTAAAAGACGAACAAAATAACATCTACCCAAGTCTGGATCTTACTCGTGCGGAGGTTGCAGAAATACTGTACCTGATGACAGTTATTCGTAAAGGAGGAGACACGCAATTCCTCTTAAACCAGGCTGAATCAGAAATGGCACAAATAGAAATTTTCATCGGCGCCACGCAGCCGCTTTTTGCCAAACGCGCCTCTGAGCTCAGCGTAGATATGACACAACAGGCCTACAAAAACTTACCCGACAACAACATTGTGATCGGCGCCGCAAAGCTCGCCCGTGCCTACGACTTCCTCATGAATGCCTACATAATGGCCATCCAGAAAAAGAATGATGAGGCCAGAGATTGGGCAAACCAGGCCATCACAAAAGCCACTGAGGCCTGGGAGGCAAATAACGCTCTTCAGGAAATCGCCAAACACATCAAGGATCGTGCCAACGAAATAATTGCTCAATTGGAGACTTCTGTTGAGCTTTAATTCACCTCGAACTCCATCTTGGCCACATTGGTTTTCTCATCCCCGCTAATCCCCTGCATATAGATGGTGTGTTTCCCTTTAGCCAGATCCGTAAGGTTCAAGGTGCCATATTCAACCTTCTGACTCAAAGATTCGTCATCAACGCTATAAACATATTCATACTCTTTGGTTCCATCAAAGACTGACCAAAAAATCATATACTGATCCTTACCGGTTTTGGCATCGACCATCTTATATGGATTCGGCTGAATTTTTAGAGGCTCAATAGTGAATGTATGTGTATAAACAGGGCTTTCCTTCCCTTTCATATCAATATACTTCATCTCAATCGTATGATCACCAATTTTCATGGCTTCCATCACCTGATAATTAGGTAGCGGATCTGTTTGCCCGGCCATGGTAATTCCCATACTCCCGGTATCTTTAAATTCACCTACCCCATCAATACGATAGAAAATTTTCTTAATAAGTTCAGTTGGAATAAATGAAATCGAAACAGAGTTATTCACATACTCAATTCTAAAGTCCACCGGATTGTCGAGCATACCTCCCATAGTTCCTTCCATTAATTTTAATTCTTGTTGTGCCCAACTCAGTTTAGCCTCAGATTCCTTTTTGTCTATGTAGAACTTACTAAATTTTTGTTCTTTCTCCAGGTCCAGTACTTTCTGCAAAGCCTCACGCTCCTTACGACGTTCTTCATTCGTCGGCATGCCAGCTTCCTTATAAGAGTATTGGTCAGCAATAGCCATATAAACCGGCGCATATTCGGGATCTTTAAGTGCAAGCGCTTCAAGCAAAGCAATACGATCCTCACGGTTATCCTTCATCATAATATAAGCCAAATTCATCGATGGACTATCGCTATTGGCATCACGCAATTTTCCCATCATCTCTCTGCCGCTACTTGGGCCTTCCAGATTTTTTAAAATTAGTGCGTAAGAAGTGTACGGATCCAAATACTCCATATCACTCTCAAAATATTTCTCGTAACTTTTTTTCGCTTCAATCAAATTGCCATTCAACTCATGAATTCTGGCGTTATGATAATAGTCATTTGGAGTTACCGGGGTGCCAACAAGACCGGCGTTCGCATCAATCTGATCAATCTTCGTCAAAACTTTCTCAAAACCAGTATCAATTTTATTTTCAATAACCGTTAATTTCCCCAAAATCTGATCCTGAAGATTTGCTATGTCAGGAGATACAGTCGCAGCAATACCCGCTTGAGGAGTGACGGCAAAAATAGGAACCATAATGAGCCAGAAAGCGGTTGAAATAACAGAGACGCCAAATATTTTTCCTTTCTTGGTTTCAAGCAATTGATCCAGAGGTTCACTGCGCAATTTCTTGGTCAAAAGGAAAAACCATATGCCAGCCGCAATCAAAAGCGAAACCAGGAAAAAATATGGAACCAGGTTAATAAACGGTTTCACAAAATCACAGAAAAACCCCACCGCTGTAGCTATAAGTCCGGCTGGTCCAGCCCCTGCAGAAACAGCCTTTTTAAGTGTCAAATTATCCATAATAAAGAAAAAATATCAAACAAAGCCCACTCTAAAGCCAAAAAACATCAATGTAAAGCAAAAGGATTTCTCCACTTCAGGTAAAGATAATCCTGCAGCGGACTCCCCAAAAAACCAAATTTATGCTACAATAAACAGAATATAAAAAACAAAAAAACAAAAAATGTTCAAAAGAACCAAGCCAATTATTGTTGGTTTATGCATGGGGATAATGATGCTAATTCCCCAGACATTTGCTGCGGTCGGAACTAGCGCCACATATCAGCTTGAAATTGCAGACATAACAAACAATGGTTCAGCTGATAGCTCCACCACTTACTCCATAGATGCAGGAGTAGTCGGAGACAATTTTGATGGAACAAGCAGCAGTGCAAGTTACAAACTATGCGCAGGTTATGTTGAAGAAGCTTTTGGTGCATGTAACTCATCATCCCCACCTCCTCCACCTCCTCCAACCCCTCCACCGCCTCCAGGTGGTGGGCGTCCTGACGATTATGTCCCCCCCGGACCACCAACGCCACCGACCCCCCCACCTCCACCACCAACTCCTACCCCTACTCCGACGCCATCTCCAACCCCATCACCTGTCCCTCAACCAGAACAGCCAAGTCCAATAGAAATTTCCCCGGAAATTTCTTTCCCCATACTCCCAAATCCATTTGAAATTATTTTGCCTAAACCTGGCGAATATGCGTCGCAAAATGAAGATGAAAATCAACCATACTGCGAAGTCCTCAGCTGCTACGGCAAACCTGTGCAAATAAATAAAAATCTCAAAGGAGCCGCCATAGAAACAGAAGCCTACTTTCCCGTACCGGGAAGTGAAGCAACGCTATTACAAATAATGCTTATATTTGGACTCTTCGGACTCGCTATACTCCTATCTCCATATTACGACCAGCGTGTAGCTCGCATGCTCAAGGCAAAACTCCCCACAGTTGCGCCTCATAGGAAGAAAAGCACAAAACGCTAGCATTGCTTTTGATCATAAACTCACTCATAGTGTGAGGCGTTAAAGCTTCATACTATGCCAAATAGAGCAATTATTCTTGCTGCAGGAAATTCAACGCGCTTCGGTGAAAAAAATCAGGACAAGCTCATGGAGAAAATTCTCGGAATGCCGATTCTTTATCACACCATAGTGGCTTTTCACGAACATCCAAAAATCAAAGATATAACTTTGGTAGTGAATAAAAAAAATTTAAATAACGTAAAAAAACTTCTCAAAAAATACCATTTCCCGCGAGTTGCACAAATAACCATTGGCGGAAAAACAAGACAAGAAAGCCTTAAAAGCGGGTTAAATAAAGTAAAAAATCCACAGGCGGAAGATCTGATCATTGTTCACAATGGAGCAAATCCGTTAGTAACCAACGATGAAATATCAAAAATAATTACCGCCGCAAAGTCGACCGGCGCAGCCGCAGTCGGCCGTCCCGCAACAGACACCATTAAAGAAATAAAAAACAACCACTATCACAAAACCCACGATCGCGAAAAAATAATCTGCATGCAAACACCACAGGCGGGACGCTACGATCTCTTCACAAAAGCCTTCAAAAAATCCGCGAAAAA
>JADZCU010000059.1 GCA_020851415.1 Candidatus Peregrinibacteria bacterium
GAAGCAATAGCATCCATCTCCGTGTAAAGTGGTAACGCCGGATCATGATGACTATGTTTCGTCATGTTGGCAAATCGTGCATCTTCCTCTTGAAGACGACCAGAGTCAGGCAACAAAATTTCACACAAAGCCTTGGTGGATTCTGTACAGAAAATTTTACCTTTAAAACCTTCTCTCACTAATTTAGGTATATATCCCGAATGATCAATATGAGCATGGGTCAATATTAAATAGTCAATGTTTTCGGCTTGAACAAAAGGTTCCCAGTTGTGGTTTCTCATTTCTTTGATGCCTTGAAAGAGGCCGCAATCAATCATCACTCTTTGATTATTGTATTCGATCACAAAACGACTGCCAGTTACCGTTTGAGCTGCTCCAAAGAAAGAAATTTTCATACTAAATGCCTAAGCTTTTAAAGAAAGCTTTGTTGTTAGGCTCTCGACCTAAAAAGTTTTTAATCAACACAAGAGGATCTTTTAAATTGCCTTGCTCCAGAATCGTTCGGCGGTACTTATGCCCTAATTGAGAATTAAGTATCCCCTTTTTTTCAAATACTGAAAACATATCCTCAGCATAAACTTTTGACCAAAGATACCCATAATAACCAGCTTCATATCCATGCATCAAATGACCAAAGGTGGCTGGGAAATGCGTTCCCTCAATCGGTGGGAATCCCGTTAGCTCTTTTTGCAATTGAGCATAAGCTTGCGTAATATCTACCTTCGGATCAGTGTGAATTTTCATATCAAAAAATCCGAAAACTAATTGGCGTGTACTAGTAATACCAGAATTAAATAATCTTAGTTTTTGCAATCGATTGACTAAATCCGTTGGGATTTTCTTTTTGGGATCAAGATAGTGTTGCGAAATTTTTTTAAGCACCGTAGCATCCCAAGCCCAATTTTCGAGCATTTGCGATGGAGCCTCAGCAAAGTCATGTTTTACATTAAACCCAGAAAGGGATTGGTAGGGAACTTTGGTTAATAGTAAATGCATAATATGCCCAAACTCGTGAAAAAATATCTCAATTTCATTGTGTGTCAGTAAAATTGGTTTACCTGGCGCTGGTGGCGAAAAATTCGCAACGATGGAAGCCACTGGTGTTTGATAATCCCCATCCTCTCGCTGACGACCGCCAATCAGTCCAAAGGCAGCAGCATGACCATACTTACCCTCACGCGGGATAAGGTCAGAGTAGAAATAAGCAATCACCTTTTTAGAGTCGGCATCGGAAACTTCATAAAGTTCGACGTTGCTAGCCCAAACAGGGGCTGATTTGATTTGTCTAAACTCAACACCTAGTAAATGGGAATAAATTTCCATGATTGATGGAATTACGTAACTAGCGGGAAAGTATTCTTTCACTAAATCCTGATCAACTTTGTACTTTTGAATTTTCAATTGATTCGACAAATATAAAATATCCCATGCCGCCATAAGAGCAGAGTCATTTAATTCTTTCTTTTTAAACTCAGCTAATACCGTCATTTCTTTTTTATTTTTAACGGTCAGTTTCGACTTAAGATCATTAAGAAAGTTAAATACGGCTTTACTGTTTCCTGCCATTTTATCTTGGAGAGCGTAGTCAGCAAAGCTTGTAAAATTCATGAGTTTACCCATGTCTGAACGAACTTGAATAGCTTCTTGCATAATCGGCGTATTTTTTTCAGCTTGACGATTGTTATAAGCAAACATCATCTTTTTTCTTGTTTCTGAACTTGAAGCATTCTCCATCACGTGAAGATAATCAGGCGTCTTCGTAGTAACGATAAAATTTCCGTGCTCATCTTTTTTTAGTCGAGCCAGAAAATCCTCTTTTACTCCTGAGAGCTCTTGTGCTGACAAAGAAATCGTCGAGGTGTCATTATCAAGATTTTGATCAAATTGGGTGGAAAGTTGCGATAATCGATCTGCTAAGGTTTTGAATTTTTTCAAATCCTCATCATTAAGGCTCATCCCTTTCATTTCAAATTGTGTAAGGGTTTCCTTAAGCAATCGAAGATCAGCGGCAGTAACGGCCTTTACTTGCTTGAGAATTTTATAATAGTCTTTGGTTGTGAGAATTTCATTCAGTAAAGTTTCACTTTTTTCTTGACACTGAGACGACTCGGCTCTCAGACCCTCGTTCAACGAAACCTTACTAATGAAAGTCAGAGGAGAGGATACATCTGAATAGTCAGCCATAATAGATTCAAACTCCAGCAAGGCTTTGATGTCGCTTTCATTAGTCATAAATTTTGTTTGCCAGCTTTTAAGTTTGCTTTTCACTCCATTAATTTGAGCCGTGCACAGTTGATTTATTTCATCCTTTTCGTAATTAAACTTAAACAGAGGCTCAGAATCCACTGAGGCCGGCTTAATAAACTTATCAGGGTTTGAAATAGCTTCGGTCTTGATGAGTTTGTGGGAACAAGAAAAAAGAAACCATGGTGTGAAAACCAAAAACGCGATGGATCTCTTCAACTTGATATTATTTAGCATTTTACCTCCCCTTAATAATCACAAAAATTCAATGTCATCTTGTGTGTCGCGAGCAGCGACTACCTGCTCTGGTGAATCTAGACCTTCGTCATACTTTTGGCAAGCCTACGATTAAAATTCCATCCTCTGAAGAAAAGTCTGACGGGCTTATGACGGAGTTACTCAAAAACTGGACTTATTCCTAGCAGACTTTTGACGATGAGTACTTAAGTCGAGCCTTTGCCTCATTTCCTGGTCTTCGAATTCACGAGCAAAGCTCTCACGAAAGGAAATCTAATATGGCTCAAAAATTTTTAACCGCTTTAATATTGGCTCTTCTTATGAA
>JADZCU010000060.1 GCA_020851415.1 Candidatus Peregrinibacteria bacterium
CCATTAAAGAAATAAAAAACAACCACTATCACAAAACCCACGATCGCGAAAAAATAATCTGCATGCAAACACCACAGGCGGGACGCTACGATCTCTTCACAAAAGCCTTCAAAAAATCCGCGAAAAACTACACCGACGAAACCTGTTTACTTGAATCCATAGGCGTAAAAGTTAAACACATCGATGCCGATCACAACAATTTCAAAATCACTACCCAGCACGATTTAGAACGCGCAAAAATGCTCATGGGTGAAACCCCAAAAAATTTCCTCGTCGGCCTCGGCCAGGACAGCCATGGATTTTCCACAACAAAGAAAGGTCTCATGTTAGCCGGAGTAATTCTCAAGGAAGAATTCAAACTCGAAGCAGATTCAGATGGTGATGTTATTCTGCATGCGCTCGCAAACGCTTGTTCACAAGCCATCGGACAGGGATCCCTTGGACGCTTCGCCACACCAATGTACGAAAAAGGAATCAAAAACAGTACGACCTATATCAAAAAAATTCTCGCAGATATCACCAGACAAAAATACCACCTCAACAATATTGGTCTGATGATTGAAGGTGCTCATCCGTCAATTGATCCACTCGTCCCGGCAATGAAAAAACAGCTCTCAACACTGACAGATCTGCCATCTGCAAAAATCGGAATAACCGCAACCTCAGGCAAAAAACTCACATCATTTGGCAAAGGAGAAGGTCTCCAATGTTTCGCAATCGTTTCACTCAAAAAGGATGAAAATTAAATCCTACGCCAAAATAAATCTCACGCTCGACGTGCTCAAAAAAGAGAAAGGCTATCATAAAATTCTCACGATTTTTCAACAAATCTCCTTACATGACACTCTTATTTTCAAAAAAATTTCTCCAAAAAATAAGCCCATGAATTTGGGCATAACACTGACCTGCGGCAACCCGGAAGTCCCGTTAAATGAGGAAAATACCGTTATCAAAGCCGCAAACCTTCTCCTCAAAAATATCCCCGCAAAAAAACAAAAAAAACTTTCGTCATATCACGTCGCGCTCCAAAAAAAAATTCCTCTAAGATCCGGGCTCGGCGGCGGCAGCAGTAACGCGGCGGCAACTCTGCTCACCCTGAATCAACTTTGGCACCTCAACCTCTCCAGAAAAAAACTCAGCCGCCTCGCCTCCCAAATCGGCAAAGACGTACCGTTTTTCCTGCACGGCGGAACAGCCGTCGGAAAAAATTTCGGTGAACAAATAGTTCCACTCCCGTCACTCCCCAAAATCCCCATCATCATCTTTTTGCAAAATTACAAAAAAAGCACCAAAGACCAATACGCGGCACTGGATCTAAAAAAATGTGGCCGACAAACATCTCTCACCCAGCAACTTATCACCCAACTAAAAAAAACTCCTCAACCTTCAAAAAACTCTCCCGCCAAAAATATCTCCATAAAAGATGCACTCAATTATATCAACGCAACCTCCCACAATGATTTCGAAACAGCAATAAAACTGTCCAAAAATCCCCAAATAAACAAAACCCTGCACCTAAAAAGAAAACTCCTGCAAATCGGCGCCAGCAACATCCTTATGAGCGGAGCAGGTCCATCTGTCATAGCTTTTTATCCAAACGCCAAAAGTCGCGATAAAGCATATCAACAACTTTCGGTGCCAGGGCAAATCAAAAGCTCTACATTGTAAGCAAAATATCAATAATTACGCCACTTTTACCACATCAGGAAAAGTAATTTTTAGGCGGCGGTGGGGTTATAACCCAAAGAAAATGGTATAATCCTTACGAACTTAACCCCAAAAATATATGAAGAATAAAACCTTCGCCGCTTTTTTGACCGCATTGCTGGTAACCAGTTCATTCACCACCGCTTTTGCGCAAACCCAGGCGGAACAACCAGTTCGTGAAGCCGTGAAAGAAAAAATTGAGGAAAAGATCGAAGCCAAATGCGAAAAAGCAGATGTCGTTATCGAAAAGATCATCGAACTCTACACATCAACACGCCGTAACCACATTTTGACACTCAACAATTTCAGAAAAAAATACGATGAACTGGTTATTAAGCTCGGTACGGAAGGTTACAATGTCAGCGAATTTAAAACCTATTCAAGAAATCTCGAAAAGAAAATTTCCAACTACACCGCTGACCTCAGCAGCTTCATCCAGGCATTAAAAGAGTCCCAAAAATTGGCCTGCGGAGAATCCAACGGTAAATACGGACAGGTAGTAAGTAATTCAAAAGAGTTATTAAAAAAAATCCGCACCGATCTCCAGGAAATCAAAGCGTACTACCGCGACACAATCAGACCGGCTCTTATTAACTTGAAAAAAGAAGCACAGGAAAACAAGGCTTCCACACAACAATAAAAGTCCTCACTGATTTTATATAAACTGATAATTATCAAAACAATATGAAGCGTTTTTTCATCACATCACTGATATTTGGTCTTTTTACCTTCGCACTCATTGGCTGCAGCAGCGCCGAAAATAACTCAACCACTGGAGGAAACCAGAATACCGCTGATCAAGTAAAAGAAATGGACAGCCTTATCGATAGCGTCCGCACAGACCAATACGCAGACAAATCCCTCGAGGCGTTATAAAAAGAACAAATCACATCATAAAAAACAGGTTTCCAGTATGGGAGCCTGTTTTTTTGAGCAACGCTATCTATACTCCATTCTCCCCTGCAGAGCCTTGGTCAAAGTCATTTCATCGGCGTAATCCAGATCCCCACCCACCGGCAACCCGCGTGCAATACGCGTAACCTTCACACTAAAAGGTTTCAGAGCACGCGTTAAATACATGGCGGTTGTCTCCCCTTCCAGTCCCGGATTCGTAGCAAGAATAACCTCCATCATTTCCGTATTGGCCAGTTGAACGCGATCAATTAACGCCTGTATTTTCAGCTGTTCCGGGCCAACACCATCCACCGGCGAAAGAGCGCCATGCAAAACATGATACACACCCTTATATTCACTCGTCCGCTCCAGGGCAACTACATCCAAAATCTCTTCAACCACACAAATCTGCGCCTGATTCCGGGTGTTATTTGCACAAATCATACACACGCTTTCTTCAGAAATATTCCAGCAAACATTGCAAAACTGTAACCCCTTTTTCAGGTCACCAACTGCGCCGGCCAACCCCTGCACGCGACTTTCCGGCGAATGCAACAAATGCATAGCCAAACGCTGCGCCGATTTCGGCCCAATCCCGGGAAGTTTCGAAAACTCCTCGATCAAGGTCTGAATAGATTTAGGAAGAAAAGATGACATATCAAAAAAGATATTACTGCCAAAACAATCACATGCCAACTACTTCCCCACGTGCCTCAAAAACTCACTACGGGTAGTAAGTTCACGTTTAAAGAGGCCTTGCAAAGCGGAAGTGGTCACGGTGCTCCCCTGCTTTTCCACACCGCGTGCCATCATGCAAAAATGCTGAGCTTCCACAATCACACCAACACCCTTGGGTTTCAAAATATCATACAGAGCCTTGGCGATCTGACTGGTCATACGTTCCTGGTTTTGCAGTCTGCGTGCAAATATTTCCACCAGGCGCGGAATCTTACTCAGTCCAATAATCTTGCCATCTGGAATATATCCAACCTGCACTTTGCCAAAAAACGGCAACATGTGATGTTCGCACATGCTATAAAACTCAATATCCCGTACCACAATCATTTCATCATAAGACTCATCCCCAAAGACCGTTAAAACATCTTCAGGTCTCTGTTTATAGCCGGAAAAAAGTTTCTCATAGGAAGCCACCACACGTTCGGGGGTATCCACAAGCCCTTCGCGATCCGGATCTTCGCCTATGTATTGCAGCAGTTTTTTTATTAACTCCTGTGCGTTGATTTCATTCATTGAGAAGTAGCTAAAGGTAAGCCTTGCAGAATATACACCAAATCTACATATTGATGTCTAATTTTTTGTCCATAGACCGTGCAATCAACCTTGAACAATAAAACTCTTGGCGGGCTATTGGGGCTGGGCATCTCAAGAGTTGCCTTTGCCGATACCTGCCAATGTTCGCCATCATTCGCCAAATGAGGAATAGTCAAAATATGAGCCAGGCGCAAAAAACTAATAAGGTAAGTACCAAGATTTTTAGCGCCATAGGTCTCCGTAAGTTTGCGGAAAGAAGCCTGAAAATCTACACGGTCAACTGCGCCATTATTCCCATGTGCTATAGTCAACAATTCTAAAACATCATTTTCCAAAGAGTTTCCCTTCTTTTCTCTAATACCGGAAACAGCCACAGCTGCAGTCTTTCGAGTCTCAGCCAGATACTTTGCCAGCAAATCTTCCAGTCTTGCAGCCTCATGTGGATCCGGCAACCCAGTGGAAGGAGAATCTTTCTCCGTAACAACTATTGGCAATCCAGGTGGCTCATCTGACAAAGAGCGCCTGGAAGCATCCAATACATGAGGCGGAGGTGGATGGAGAGGCGTTTTAGTCCCATTATAGACAGTTGGTTCAGATACTGCGGCAGTTATTTCATCAAGCGTTAACCATCCTGGCTCAGCCTTTGAAGCATCTTCACCATCACGAACATCGTCATTCTTATCATCCTCACCGAAAATATTTGATCGTTTCTCAGGCATAAATACAAAATCAGACGTTACAGGCGGAAAAACTAACCGCGAAGAGGAATATTATGCGGAACAATTCGACGTAAATGAACCGAACGTCTGGTTCCTTTTCTTGTGAGAGGATCTGAGTCATCAATTTTCCTGACCTGAACACTTAACAAACCATGTCTTGCAGATATTTCAGGCTTAGATTCAATAGATTCATCAATAAGCCAACCATCTTCAATCGGCCCATTCGGTACAAACTGTACCTTAACAATTCTGTTACTGAGCCAATAAGATACCTCTCTCAAAAAAGCAGGATCACTGCAAAACTCACGAAACTGTTCATCAAAAATAACCGGATCATCAAGGAAGTCACACAATCGGGCAATTTGAGGCCTCGCATCGACCAGTTTGAAAAAAAGATCAGAAGCCCTGACAAAGTTGGCCTGAACAGAAACGGGTGCCTCAACGGCCGCCATGGCACTTGTCGAAACCTTCGTAGAGTTTGCCGCAACAGGGTCGGCAGGCGGAACCGTAGAGTCCGGCCTGACAGCCGGCATACCAATCAATGTTTTATGCTCAGGTGGAATATACAATGGATCTTTTTTATCACCTGAATTAGTTGAATCAGAAGCACGAGCTTTTCCCGCATCATGTGGAGTAAAATTTCTGCTGAATCCAAAACTGCCATCATCGGGTTTTCCACTTGGTTTTCCTAGTGTCATAAAAAGTAAGTAACAGGGCGTAATTATAAAACAATTGAGTCAATAATCAACGGCAATTAGCGATAAAAGACTTACATTAGCAAAGCCAACATTCGGCTCAGAAGTGCCGAACAGTAAAATCCAATTACATCACAATAATTACACTATTTTTTTAGCGAAGAAAGCGCCTTTGTTAAAGGAAAAAGCCGCCGAAGTCGCACCGTGGACTTTCCCCCGGCCTGTCCGGACCAGAATTAGAAATTCCCATATTCACTCCACTCTTTAATTTTTAAATCATCCTGCTTATACATAAGCAGGGCCTGTACAACAGTCTCCGCCACCTGAAGGTTCGTCAGGAGCGGTATATTATAATCAATCGCTTTACGGCGAATTAAATAGCCGTCAGTCACCTCTTCACGGCTATAACTCTTTGGTAAATTAATAACCAGATCAATTTTCTTTTCAGTAACCGCTGTTAACAAATTCGGTTCCTTTTTAGTACGAATCTTATACAGCATCGTATTTTCCACACCGTGTTCAGTCAAAAACTCAGAAGTGCCCTCGGTGGCAAAAATCTTATAACCACCATCGACCAGTTTTCTCGCAGAACCCAAGAAATCCGCTTTATCCTCAATTTTCCCAATGCTCACCAAAACATTTTTCTTTGGCATACGGAAACCAACCGAAATCATTGCCTTCAAAAACGCCTCGTACATGTCATCTCCAAAACAGGCTACTTCACCTGTAGAAGCCATTTCCACGCCCGATACTGGGTCAGCTCCTTTCAAGCGTGAGAAAGAAAACTGCGGAGCCTTCACACCCACATGATCCAAATCCAAAGTCTGATACTGTTTACTATGGAAATACGCAAGGTTCTTGGTTTTCAACATCGCCTGTGTTGCAATTTCAATAAAATTATAACCCGTAACTTTTGAAGAAAATGGGAACGAACGACTGGCACGCAAGTTACATTCAATAACTTTTACCAAATTATTTTTTGCCAAAAACTGAATGTTAAACGGACCGGTAATCTTCAACTCCTTCGCAATTTTCTTCGCAATATCTTTCACACGGCGGATCGTCTCAATATACAGTTTTTGTGGAGGCAAAACGATCGTTGCATCACCCGAATGCACACCAGCATTTTCAATATGTTCCGCAATCGCATAAATCAAAACATTACCATCCAGAGCCACCGCATCAATCTCAATCTCTTTTGCATTCGTCTCAAATTTGCTCACCACAATCGGCGCTTCATTAGAAATACGAGTCGCCTTTCCAAGGAATCTTTCCAGGGCATCGTCGTTATGAGCAACGCTCATCGCTGCGCCCGAAAGTACATAAGAAGGACGAACCAGGACCGGATACCCCACATCACGCGCAAACTTTTTCACCTGTTCAACATTCGCCAACTCTTTCCATTTTGGCTGATCCACACCAAGCTTATCCAACATCTCCGAAAACATATGTCTGTTCTCCGCGCGATCAATATTCTCAGCATCAGTACCAAAAATTTTAATACCGGCATCATGCAATTTCAGTGCCAAATTATTTGGAACCTGTCCGCCCGTTGAAACAATCACGCCTGCAGGTTTTTCTTTTCCGCAAATATCCAAAACACGTTCCAAAGAAAGCTCATCAAAATACAACTTGTCCGACATATCATAATCCGTAGAAACCGTTTCAGGATTATAGTTAATCATAATCGTTTCATAGCCGGCATCCTTTGCGGACTTCAAGGCATTCACACAACACCAGTCAAACTCAACGGAAGTACCAATCGCATACGGACCGGAACCAAGAACAATAATTTTTTTCTTCGCACCTTTTTTCGCCTTTTTAAAATCAATATCCTCCTCTTTTCCATGATACGTCAGGTATAAATAGTTCGTCTTTGCAGGGTACTCCGCAGCCATCGTATCGATCTGTTTCACCACCGGGACAATGCCCATTTTCGTTCTCATAGTTCGAATCTGCTGCTCGGATTTTCCGGTCAAAAGAGAAAGTTGTTTATCAGAAAATCCTTTCATCTTTGCTTCACGTATCAAATCCGCGTCCAAAGATTTTGCAGCAACAATGCGTTTCTCAACATCAACCATATTCTTCAATTTTCCCAAAAACCATTCATCAATCCCTGATAACTTACTAATTTTTTCCACACTCCAATCACGGCGCAGTGCTTCCGCAATAGCCAAAATACGTCTAGGTGTCGGCACCTGAATCTCCTTGGCCAAATTTTCCGGCTCAATACCCAATTTCTGATTCGCCACAAAACCGTACATACCAATCTGCAACATGCGCAAACCCTTTTGCATAATCTCTTCAAAGCTTCTGCCCAGCGCCATAATCTCACCCACAGATTTCATTTCCGTAGAAATCTCATGAGTCACCATACGGAACTTATCCAAATCCCATCGTGGAATTTTCAAAGCCAAATAATCCAATGCCGGCTCAAAACACGCAGTCGTAACTTTCGTCACAGCATTTCGTAATTTCGGCAGAGAATAGCCAAGAGCAAGCTTCGCCGCCACATGCGCCAAAGGATACCCGGTGGCCTTACTCGCAAGTGCGGAACTCCGACTCAAACGTGCATTCACCTCAATAATTCTATAATCCTCACTCTTCGGATCCAGCGCATACTGAATATTACATTCACCAATAATGCCAAGATGACGAATCACCTTAATCGCACGTTCACGCAAACGGTGATACTCCTCATTACTCAAAGTTTGTGATGGAGCGATAACAATACTTTCACCCGTATGGATTCCCAACGGATCAAAGTTCTCCATGTTACAAACCGTAATACAGTTATTAAACTTATCACGGACAACCTCATACTCAATCTCTTTCCAGCCTTTCAAATTTTCCTCAACCAAAACCTGTGGAGAATAAGCAAACGCGGATTCCAAAAGTTCATGCAACTCTTTTTCACTGTAAGCAAAACCGGAACCCTTACCTCCAAGAGCAAAAGCCGCACGAATAATCACAGGATAACCAACTTCATCAGCCGCTTTCATACCCTCATCAATAGAGTTACAGGCAATACTGCGTGGAACTTTCATGCCAATAGAAAGCATCTCCTTATTAAAAAGTTCACGATCCTCAGTTTTCTGAATCGCCTCAACCGGAGTACCAAGAACCGGCAAACTATATTTCTTCAAAACACCACTCTCATACAAAGCCACTCCGCAATTCAAAGCAGTTTGGCCACCAAAAGAAAGAAGCAGTCCATCAGGCTTTTCCTTGGCAATGATCTTCTCTACAAAATACGGATTCACCGGCAAAAAATACACCTTATCAGCCACCCCTTTGCTGGTCTGATTCGTAGCAATATTCGGATTCACGAGCACGGTAAAAATCCCCTCCTCTTTCAGCGCTTTGATAGCCTGGGAGCCAGAATAATCGAATTCACCCGCTTCGCCAATTTTCAACGCCCCAGACCCAAGGATTAAAACCTTTCGCAATTTTTTCGCAGGGTTTTGTACCTTTTTCAAGGTACCAGAAAGTGGGCGTTTGCTCATATCAGCGCGAGTATAGCGAAACGCTCCCTCCTGCGCAAAGCAAAATATCAACTTTCGCAAATATTGCTTTGCAAACAAATTTCGTGTGCGGCCGAGTAAGAAAACCCAACCAATTATTTAGGTTCCGGAGGCAGAGCCGTGACTCTTTCACTAATAGGAACTTCATCCTCCTCCTCATCACCCTTGTCAGATGAAGAATGTCTGCGAGCCAGATCAACAGCCTGTTTTAAGACCGCATCATCAACCGCAGCTACAGTTGCCCGGCTATGCAGATCAGCTTTTGCCGTAGCAGATGTCGCGCTAACCTGGGTTGGTTCTTCCTCACTAAATTCAACAACATCATCCGGCAAAAAACCATCGTCACCTACAGCATCCACTGTCGGTGCGCCTGCCGGCGCCGCCTCAACCGGGTCAACAATCGAATCCAGCGTATCAAGTTTCCCACGATGAGCTCTTTCTGCATCAGCCAGCGCTTCAACTCTTTTTCTTTCATCCTCAGCTTGTCTTTCAGCAGCAAGACGTTCACCCCTTTGACGCTCTGCATCCAATAAATCAGCCACTCCCCCCGGCTCAGCTAAACTTGGGTCATCAATATAATTCATGGTCGGCAAGCGTTGTGTCCCGCTTAATGAACCTCGTGGTGGCAAAGTACTGGCATCAATGCCAGCCAAGTTAATCAGCGTTGGATGTTGAGATCTCCCCTTTTGAGTTGTTCCGGCGGCAGGTGCAGCTTCTACAGAAGCAGCCTTCCCGGCAACAGATCCCGCAATAGCGCCCACAAGTATCTCCTCCTGTGTCGAAACGCGTGGAGTATACAAGTTGGCAACCAAATCAGGGAAACACATATAAACAAACTCATACACCACATCCTTAAATTTTTGATTCAAGGGAGTTGGCGCAATCGACTTTACAATCGCCTCGGCAACAATACGGGCATCCGCATCCGGTTGTCCCGCGACAGTATCAAAACGCAATTTCACCAGATGGATTAAGCTTGGATCAAATAAATGTTTTCTCGCCTTAAATATATCGTTCATCACCGCGCGAAAATCATCAATTGAAATCATCTGATTTTGGGCTTCCATATTAGCTAAATAAAGATGTAAAAATTTCTGAACATTGTTCTCTCACCTGCTCGGCATGGACTATGCGCTTTTTAGCAATTTCCTCACGAGCCCATTGTAAAGTCCGGAAAAAATTTAACAAACCATTCACCCCCGCCGGAGTATTCGGGTCAAAAAGTTCAGCAAGTTTATACGCTTTAACATTTTCCCATTGCAAAGGGCCAATCTCAACTTCTGCATTCAACAAAAAATCACAAAATTCAAATTTATGAGCAAATCCGATCTTTGCCGGAACGCGCCCTGCAATCTTTTGAAAATTCAAAAACCCGTCAAAAACAATAGCCAAAACCTCATCCTCATTGGCAGTTACTTCCTGTCTGGGTTTCTTCGCGACACCAGTCCCAACGGAAATAATTCTAGTCGGAACAATCGGAATAATCTTATCATCCCCCTCCTCAAAAGAAGGAGGTGGACTCGCCAAAGTTGCCGGCGCCTCAGACGTCGGTGCCTGCGAAATCGGCGCAACAGAGGCAGGAACAACGGAAGCAGGGGCGGCTTCAACTTCAACCGGATCGGCAGTCACCCGGGTACGATCAAGATTACTAATCACTGGAGCCATACCCATCGCTCGCTTCAGACGTTGTGAAATAACTCCACCAATATTCGAAGGGAAATCAGGATTTTCCGCAGCACGTAACTCCAGTTTTTTCGTCTGCAAACCATGGACAAAATGAAGCATCCCTTTCTTCAGGGTAAAACAAATCTCAGCCACTTCACGTTCAATATTTTTCTTCAGACGATCAACAACCGGAGCAACAGCCGGATTCAAAAAACCATCAGTCTCAATCCAGTTCCGTAGCTCACCCGGAGTTTTCGCGTCCACTTTCATTTTCTCAAGAAAAGCCTTTGTCTCAGGCTTATCAAAAAGTCTCTGATAAATAGAACGCATCAAAGATTCCGTTCTCGTTACATCAAGTTGAGACAAAGTCTCATACACCGCATCAAGATTTTCAACTGACTGGAGCGCATCTTGCGCCGGCATAGGCTTATGCACAGCCGAAAGCTGAAAAAGATGAATGGCTTTCAAAAGATCCAGAGTGCCCGAAAAACGTTCCCGATGTTCTTTGTCCTGCATGGTAAAATCAGCCATTTTTTTCATCTCACCTGCGCCATTCCGTACTTCCATTGGGATCACATGATCTTTAGATTCCGGAGATCTACCCATAAATACTGCTGCCTGAAGCACAGGTTTTTTATCCGCGCCAACACTCAGGTATGGAAGCGTAACAACCTCAGTCGGACGCATAATACCAATCTCAACCAGTTTAGCCGGTGACATTAAAAAATCATGCGAATCAAAATGAAGATCACTCGCGTGTTTCTGAAAAGCAACATCGGCACCGGTTCCGCGGATCGTTCGTGGAGACACATGTTTAGAATCTTCAAAAGCCGCGCAAAAAGCACGGAGTTCCTCAAGTGCCCCCTGATTTTCAACAAACTCTAGTACAGCTGCCTGCAGCCCTGAACCCTTTAAAGTGCCGCCCTTCGAACTCTCCATATAAACAAGTGTAAACACATAGGATGGCTAAGTTACCATATGAACAGCGGTTGTCAATATTTTGTGGGGGCACAAATGTGAATTTTCCCAGTCATCAATTGGAACAAATCGCAAAAAAGGCTAGAATCTCTAAGGTATTTATTAACTAACACGAAAAAAAGTTATGAAAAAAACACTCGCGATCCTCAGTTTACTGCTCGCAATGACCGTTCTTGCAGCCTGTGAACCAAAAGGCGGAACCACAACCACGGGTAAAAACACCGAAATAGCCAAATGTCTCACCGAAAAAGGCGTAAAATTCTACGGAGCCTACTGGTGTCCGCACTGCCAGGATCAAAAGAAACTTTTTGGCGATGACATGAAATACATTACCTACATAGAATGTGATCCAAAAGGCGAAAACGGCAAGCCGGAAGAATGTCAAAAAGCCGGCGTAGAAAGATATCCAAGCTGGTTTTTCCCTGGACAGGGATTGGAAACAGGTGTTATTAAACCTGAAGATTTGGCCAAAAAAGCCAACTGCCTGGCACCATCAAAAACTCTCACCTCCACAGAAGAATCAACAACTCCTGCAGTAACCACCACCCAGTCCGGCACACAACAATAAACGTCCTCGCAAACAGTTAACCAACAAGTTCACATGAAACGCTCATACCTCACAATATTTTTACTCGGCACATTAGCTCTTGCCGGATGCCAAAATCAGGAAGTACCCCGAAAACCGCAACAACCTGAACAAGTAACTCCACAAGTCTCGGCCAATGTCACAGGAGCCCAAACCGGAACCCAGCAAAACATTTCCGAAACAGGAACAACTCAGCAGACACATCTGAAAGTAGAAGGCGAAAAAATCTTACCAACCGACAAACCAATCGAAGTAGATCTAAGCCAAGTCTATGACGCAACAGCCAATCGCGAAGGGTCAGAAACACAGGCCGTTAAGCCATAGTCACAAATGTCCATTACAGAAGACATCAAAAAATTTGCACGTGAGCAGGGCGCTGACCTTATCGGAATAGCCCCTGCTCATTTAAGTAATCAGGAACTCGAGCACCTAAAAAATTTCATCCAAAAAGGCCGTCAGGGAAACATGAAATATTTAGAAAACGCCGAGCTCCGCGTAACCCCTCAACAGCTTCTGCCGGGTGCTCAGTCCGTCATAGTCATAGCCGTGAATTACTATCGCGAAGTGCCCCAAACCCCAAAAGGCCACGGCCGCATTGCGCGGTATGCATACGGACGCGATTACCATAAAGTTTTAAAAAAAATTTTGAAACAAATGGCAGCGTACATTGAATCACGGCTACCAAATGAGCGAACATACGCCTGCGTAGACAGCAGCCCTTTGCTCGAAAAAGCCTTCGCCGTGAAAGCGGGCCTTGGATTTATTGGAAAAAACACCACACTCATCACTAAAAAATTCGGATCATTTGTGCTGCTCGCAGAAATTATCACAACCGCAAAACTCGACTACGACTCTGAAGAGGCGGGCACCTGCGGCACCTGCACGCGCTGCATAAGCGCCTGCCCCACCAAAGCCATAGTCGCGCCGCAAGAATTAGACGCCCGCCGCTGCATTTCCTACCTCACCATCGAAAACAAAGAAGAAATCCCCCAAGAGTTCCACAAACCCATCGGCAACATCATCTTCGGCTGCGACATCTGCCAGGAAGTCTGCCCCTACAACCAGGCCTTCGCCAAAC
>JADZCU010000061.1 GCA_020851415.1 Candidatus Peregrinibacteria bacterium
ATTTTGCTGAACATCAGTATTTTGATCTGGAAGCTTTTCCTCCTGCATATATTGATGATTTGTTTATCAATGGTGTTGGTGTAAAAACTATGAAAAATGTTCAGGAATGTTCACTGTATAGAGGTTCAAAAGGTGACCCTGACAAGATCTCAATTATGGTTGAAGCGAGTCATTTGTATAATGTTTTTGACAGCTCAACAGATGAAAAATATGCAGGATGTATAGCACAAAATGCTCAATTCCCTGAACGTTGTTTTAAAGACGCCGCTTCTAAAGCTTTGTTTGATATTTTAGGTACGAAAGAGGTTTCAAGTGCTCCTGAAAGTAAAGTTAATTATCAGTCTTGTTTTGATTTTAAAGAGAAGAAACGTTACGGTGATTATTTATTTGAGGTCGTCAATTTCTTTATTCAACTGGCGGCTTATGACAATGACGAGGCTAGAAAATCTGTTCCTAAACCTGGTTCACCATATCAATCTGCAGATAACATTGTCCTTTTGGAAACTTTGTATGGACCTTCTTCGGTTCCGGTAAAAGTAACTTTGAGCGACTTAATTTCCAAATTTGGGCAGGGAGATTCAATTGATAACGATAACGATGGCACCGTAGATGAAGAAGATGAGTCGGCTGTTCAGTATTCAATTCCTCTGAGTGATACACTCCAAATTGGTGAAAGACTTTTACAGGGTCGTGATGTGACACTGGATGGTATACCTGAACCTTTTGTCTTTAACTTTAAGCAATCACCGTTATTTTTGCCTTATATAAAGGAGGTTAAACTCTTTGTTCAACCTGAAATGGCTACGAACAGCGTTGGGTTAACAAAACAACTTTCAAGCTTTGTTCCACACAAAGAACCTACAAGAGAAACTATCCAGGCGCAAAGTAAACCGGGTGTTGCGCCTACAAGCATTCCAACCGATAATCCACGATTTTTCACCTTCAAAGATAAGCTTGGTAATTATCGAAAAATTAAATATCCGAATCTTTATGCAGCACAAAATTATGACGATTTGATGTTGATTTTGCAGGCAAAGGAAAATGAATTAAAGAGTATCGCCACAGCTAATGGAGTAGCTTTTTCAATTCCAATTGAAGGTTCACTTACGTCGATCGTTTCGTCTGCAACTGATGATTACACCGATGCTAAAAAAGTAACGATCAGTGCTGCCAGCAAAGATCATATGCAGGATGTGTACAACTGGAAGAACATGAATATTGATGAAAAACATGAGTATGTTTTGAAGAGTTATATTAGCCCGCTGAAGGATGCCTTTATTGGTGAAACAGCTAACGGCTATGAAGCTTTGTATCTTGTCGGGAGTGGAGAATCTTCTGCTTTGAGCATGAATTTTAATGGCGATTTCCCTGAAAAGGATCAGGATCTTTCTTTGCAAATGGCAATGCTCGAAAAGGATCCGCCAAAGACCAAGAACCCAGCGGAAAGTCCCGCTGCTGCTGCCGAACAACAACCATATGATGAGGGTATTGATATTTTCAGTTGGTTTGCAGAGATCCAGGAATGGCTTGAAAAGACTCTCGCACTACAACAAGGCGATGCGTCGGAAGCTGCATGTATGATGTCTGATGCACCAGGTGACTATCTGGATCAGTTGATTGCGGCAGGAGACACGGACGGTGATGGCGTGCCGGATGATATGGATGATACTCCACTGAGTAAGGATGGTGACGGCGATGGAATTCCGGACGGTGCCGAAAACACGAAAAAACTTTTATTGAGCTCTGATAAAAATGTCATACTTACCGGAGCCAGCGATGCTCTGAAAATATCGGTTAAAGGAGTTGATTTTAGTAATACTCTGAATACAAGTGATAGCTTTACGAAGGTTAAGCTTGTTATAGATAAGCCGGAAATTGTTGAGTTTGGGACTCAAGAAGAGGCTCCGATGCTTAATGGCGTAGCTTCATTTACACTTCTACCAACGGATATTGAAGGTAAATTTACCATCACAGCGTTGAGTACAAATCATGAAGGACTTAGTGCAAATACGCTCAATTTAGAATCTACTAAACGGAAGATACGTCTGGTTTCCTACCGTACTACTGCAGCAAAGAAATACACCAGTGCCGATTTGGCAGGCTTTATTGTTAAGGATGCATCGGATAAAGTTATTGCTGAAGTGAATGGCGTCACTGGTATGATAACGATTAAAGATGAGGCTTACGAACTGGTTGTTTTGCCTTCAAAAGCCGATAGACCGGTGCGTTTGAGTGTTAAAGAAAAATCTTCCGATACAATTCTTGCTTCGGTTTTCTTTATACCTGACAAAAATCAACCAATCATGGCTGATGGTCCAAGCGCTGATTATTTTTCATCGTTTGAGAGTCTTGAGGGAGTTCATGTGAAAGACTTGGAGGATGATGATTTTAGTTTTGAATCTGTTACCGACACGTCTGCTACAAATTACGGTAATTTCTATTTAAATAAAAAGAACGGTTCCACAACAAAACATGTAGGAATCATTGATCCACTTGGAAATATATATTTAGCCGACGGATTGAAACTGGAACTGAAAACTCCAACCAATGGGGCCGATCCTGTTATTTTCACCATTACTTCCGATGGTGCTGCTTTGGCCGATGTTTATATTGCGGCTGAATATCCACAGATTGTTGTTCTGCCTGAAAATGGTCCTTATGGTGAATATAATAAGCTTGAAGCTTTTGTTTTGAAACTCCATACGATCGCTTCACAAATGAATGAAGCGGGTGTTTTTGGTATTTTGACAGCTTTTGCCGCCGGCACTGTTCCTGACACAGATAAGGATGGGTTGAATGACCTTGAGGAACTACTTTTGGAACTTCGTTTCAATTTCTCAGATTCTGACGGGGATGGTTATCTTGACGGTGATGAACTTTCTAAAAACTATGATCCGCGAAAAGCTGGTACTCAGCTATTTCAGGATATTACTCCGTCTACAGACGGTTATGATGAGATCTTGAAACTTTTCCGCCGTGGAGTGGTTACATATGAGGATAGTTTGTACCGTCCAAACGATTTATTAAGTCGTGAAGAGTTTATTAAACTTGATTTGGGATCTATCTGTATTAACTGCACGCATTTCAATTCACAAATTAAAACGGCAATTGATAATGTATATGATGAATCACCTTTCCCTGATTCGAACATTAGTGAGGAACTGGCTTACTGTGTGAAAGAAGGTAAAAACCGTTCTATTATTTCCGGTTATCAGGGTGGTTCAAAACCAGGATTTTATATTCCGGAGAGCCCAATAAGCAGAGCTGAAGCTTCTAAGGTTGTACTTGAAACTATTGCTCAACAACCTTCCAGCGGTATTACTGTTGATAGTTCTATCCCTGCAGGTAAGCCCTGGTATTACAACTATGTGTTACTGGCTCAGAAGCAGCAGATGTACCCACAAGGCAGATTCCTTGAGGTTGATTCTTATAATCCTGAAGAGTTTAAAATCTGGTTTGATACACAACTTTTATCCAACGGACCTTTTGTTGGATGGATTTCCGGTTCCATCACAAGATCTGAATTTGCGATTATGGTTTCTAAACTTATCAACACATACGATTGTATGAAAGATGATAAGGATGGCGACATGCTCCCTGACAATTTTGAAAAATATTTATTTAACTCTTCACCTTTAAGTCCAGATAGTGATAAGGGCGGTGTGACAGATTTTGATGAGGTTATTAACGGAACCAACCCAAACGATCCAGCTGACGACAAAGGTTTAATGGATAGCGACAACGATGGATTGACGAATGCAGATGAAGATAAACATGGTACTGATCCAAATGATCCGGACACCGATGATGGTGGAGTTAACGATGGTACCGAGGTAAAAAATGGCACTGATCCACTGAAAAAAGAGGATGATTTATCGATCGACAGCGATCATGATGGAATGCCAGATGGCTATGAACTTGATAATGAATTGAATCCTTATGACGCGTCTGACGCACCACTTGATCCCGACAAAGATGGCCTGACAAACCTCGAAGAGTATCAACATGGTACTGATCCACATAATCCGGACACTGATGCCGGAGGTATTATCGATGGTGACGAAGTTTTGAAAGACACAGATCCTTTAAATAAGGATGATGATTTTTCATCAATGAACAAAGAAGAGGGTGGCTATGTAGTTGGTGATACAATTACTGAAAACTACGTATTTGAAGGTACACCCGGTGATGAGGAAGAGGGCAATACGACAGGAAATATTGATTATACGGATGTTATTCCTGCAGATGGTGGAAGTAAGCTCTTTGTAAAAGCATCGATTCTTGATTCTGAAGGCAATACAGAAATTAATGATAACGTCAGCGACATTCAATTTTTCGCCGAAGACGGGGCTACCCATGCCGATCTTATTTATGACACAGTAAGAGCAGTCGCCGGTTCTGCGGAAACTGAACTTGAATCAAATACTTATGCTGGCCTCTATACAGCCTCTGCGAGAGTTCTGGGGAAAGAGTTACCTGTAGAATCAAGACCAATAACTATTGCACCGCTTGAGCCTGCCTCAATTTTGATGAAACCTGCCACCCCCGTTCTCCCAAGTGGCGGTCTTTCAAACACTATCCTTCATGTCGAACTGAAAGATAAACATAATAATACTATTAACAACGAACCACATTTAGTTACATTTACGTTAGAGGGACCGGGTAAACTTGAGGAGAGTCTTGATGAGTTTAAAGACAAGGATGGTATCCAAGTTACAACGATTGATGGAACTTTTGATCTGGTTGTGACTACAGCTGCCGACCCTGGAACTATAAAAGTGGCAGCTACTATTGAACCTGCTGACCTCCTTATTGATACGGGAGAAGAAATATCGGACACACAGGAGTCACAGGACTTGGCTCCATCAATAAGTAACTCTACTGAAATTCAGAGTCGTGACGATATTCATCTTGAACTAGAACCTGAAATTGCAGCTATACCTTCTGATTTCACAACAGTAACAAAACTCAATTTACATGTTGTGAGTTCAAATAATCTTTTGATTGATTCATTTGAAGGTAAAGCACAATTTAAGTTATTGAGTGATAATTTTGGAAAACTTATTACCAGCCCTGAAGCGGATGTTGTTGGAGGGAAATCGTCAGTTACCTTCCAGTCCTCTACTGTTGCCGGTGAGGCCACAATTAGTGCGACAGTGGAAGGATTTGATCCTGTTAATGCAACTGTTACTACTCTTCCCAAGGCTGCAAAGAAAATTATCCTGGAAGCCCCAAATGAGTTTATAGAAAGTGATCCTACGTCCACTACCGAAATCACCGCAAAACTCTATGATGCGGATGATAATTTTGCAGTGAACGATTCTTCAACAATTGTTACATTTAAACTTACAGATGCCTCCAAGAATTTTGCGACGTTTGACGGTTCTACAACTCTCACCGCAAATCAGGGTGTTGTAAAAATAACTCTCCGTGGGTCTGAAATTACCGGTCCGATTAATGTTATTGCCACCGCCACAGATTTAAAGAGCGGCGTTCTGGCCATTGAATCCAAGAAAGTTTTCCATGCTGCGGAGCTTAAAAATATGGCTCCAAATGCTTTATTTGTCGCGCTACTAGGGACTGACTACGGTAATATTTTCAAAGATGACAGTCTTGCCGGCTGGTTTGTATTTGCCGGCAACAGTAATCAGATGATTGATGGAAAAACGAAGGTTGGTAAAGTTCAGGCTGCAGTTTCACTTTTGGCTCCGCTTAAACCGAATGCACATTTGGTGGATGTATTGCCAAATGGGCAGGTGAAAATTTTTGATAATGATCGACTGACTTTATCTTTTGTTCCTAGTAATGGTTCCGGACTTCCAAATAGGTTGATAGTTCAAGATTTACTTGATCAAAAAGATATTGGTGAAATCTTCACAGTAGCTAAACCGCAGAGCGTGGCTACCATTGATAATGCTGGCCCGCAACCAACTGATACTGATGGCGTTTATGTTACAAAAGTTACCGCATTGGATGAATATGCAATGGTAAGCACCAATGATGGACTCAGTCTTCTTCGAAACGGTAATCGAATTTTGGACGTTGAAAATGGCGGCGATATTAATGTTCTGGATAACAGTCTTGTCCTTCAACCTGTTGCAGGTAATGAAGAGCGTGATCTTATGGTACAAGTCCTGGACAAAGGTTCCCCGATTATTACTGTGCGGTTTGTTAATAACTTCAGCCAATCTGTAAAACATCTTCCAATCACTACCGTGCTTAACGGCTCCGTTGCATATGAAAGTGGTGTATATTTGCATGAATTATCTTCACATAAATCACTTGGATTTGAAGAAATTTTCTCAGGCAATTCCACTACATTACCTCAAGGACTTGCACTCGTTGATAAAGAAAACTTCCTGCCAGAGAACCAAGCACCCGGGTTAAATTATGTTTCTCTTGAAAAATCTAACGAAGTTCCCGGACTTGGATTTACCGGAGACAATAAATTTATGCTGCTCTTTTCTGCGGGTAATTCCGTAGGTGAGGCAAACTTACCTTATGCTTCGGAGGTTGGCGTTGTTATTGGTGACCCGACTGTGCGTATCAACAATAAGGGTACTGCTTCTGCTACCGGTTTTACCAAAGATGTTGGTAAAGAGATTTATGCCGGTGACATTCCGGTGAAGACTTTGACGATGATGGATTATAACGGTGATTCTTTGACTGATCTGCTTGTGGGTTACGAAAGCGGACAGATTCGACTACTCCAAAATAATCAATCTAATCCAAGGTTTGTGGATAAGGGAACATTTTTAAATTTCTCAAACGGAGTGCTAAGTATGGCTACCGGAGATTTTAATAATGATAAACTTCAGGATCTGGTTGTGGCTACAAAGGATAGTTGTAAAGTTGGGGAAGTGTGCGTTGATCTGTACATGAATGAAAATGGAAATTTTGTACGTAATCATTTGGATCTTGAGCCTTTCTCTGACAAAAACCGTGTGTATATGGTTCAAAGTGCCGACATGAATAATGACGGTTTCAGCGATATTATTACTTCTGATGACAGTGGTACTATTCGTGTTTTCTATAATAAACAGGGCGCAATTGAACCGTTTGGCCAGTATGTTGGATCTCTTGGCATACATGTTGATTCCAGCGCGAATTTAAAAAAAGAGGTATTGGTTTACTATGACGGGTTACCACAAAATCAGGAAAGCGTTGCCGATGATATGGATTTTGTTCTGTTTAACATTCCTGGAAGCGGTACAAATTTAAGTCCTGAAGAGCAGGAACAGTTTAATAAAATTCAAGAATATGGCAGCGACTCTGCTCAGGTAGATTATCCTGTTAAACAAGCGACTAAATCAGTAGATTTCACTTATCTGGATCTTGATAAGAATCTTGGAATTCAATCAGAGAAGAAAGCGAAAGACATGACTGAACCTTTGAATCTTGTTGGAAATGGTGATGTTATTCAGTACACATTGAAACTTAAAAATACCGGAAGCTCAATCTCGAAACTTTATGTTTCGGATGTTATCGCTGAAAGTCTTTCTGTGAGCGACGATGCTTTTAAATGTCTGGATTGTGCTCAACCTATGCAGGTTTTGAAAAGCGGACAGAGTTTGCACCCAAAGATTTTTGTTATTGATATGCCTTCAGGCGCAACGCGTACAATTCAATACTCCGGTACTGTTCAAAAAACTCCGAAAGTTCGTATTACTGCCGGTAACAATTTAAATAAGGATTATCCCGTTGATACTTACGCTGACATTTCAGCCGCACCTGAGGGGAATACTAGTGGTAGAATGACTTATTACTATTCACTAACACAAGATCCGGTTAGTCATAAAGTTCTTTATGGAACTTACACAACACCGCCACCTACACCAAATCCTGTTAAACCTATTCCGGCATCTGAGGGTGGTATTGATTTAAATACTTTGAATTTGGATTTGAATGTTGATGGTGTGCCTGACCAGGTACAAAATTTCCAGCAAGTTCAACAAGAGGAGGAAGAAAGTGCCTCACTTGAGGAATCTTTGGATCAAATTGGTGATGACCTTGAAGCAGCAATTGATGCATTTAGTTGTAGCACCGGTTGTATTCCTATGCCAATCAATGTGGCGTTCCTTGCTCCTGGCGTTGTAAATGCACTTGGTATTCCTGCCGGATTTAGTCCGGGACTTCCAATCTTTGGATGGGGTGTACCAAGTCTGATCCCAATCTGGCCACCAAGCCCATATCAGGGATCTGTAGGCGGACGTATTTACCTTACACCAACACTCACCATGAGTATTGCCATGGGTGTTTGTATCGGTCCGTATCTTGGTGGCTTGTGCTGGGGAATGAAAGTCGCAGACATGATTCCTTCAGATTTGTGCGATGCTATATCTGAGGGCATTGATAATGCGATTGCCGGAGCGACAAGTGCTGTTCAATCAACTTTTGGTACTGATGCCGCGGTGAGTACGGATGGTAGCGCTACAGGTGCCGATGCCAGCGGTAGGCAATCTACGGGAGGCATGAGTGGAAGTTCCAATCTGGGTAATTATCAATATAAAGCCAGTGCATCTACGAACTTTAGGGTGCCGGGATTCCCGTCTGTTATCACAAACTGGT
This sequence comes from Candidatus Peregrinibacteria bacterium, assembly GCA_020851415.1. Classification (GTDB taxonomy): domain Bacteria; phylum Patescibacteriota; class Gracilibacteria; order UBA1369; family UBA1369; genus JADZCU01. Next base: position 8,569 of record JADZCU010000061.1, read on the forward strand.
TTGATCGCCAGACGGAAGAGGTTGTAAACAAACTTACAGATTTACCTGATATTTATTTTATTTACCCTGATCTGGGTTCCCTGGGGCAAGCTTTCTTGCCAAAATCTTCTTCTTCCGGAGGATCAAAAGATGAAAAGCCAAAACCAAACGGTGTTGTTCCAAACATTGTTAAATTCTTAAGTTTCCGTGATGTACTCACGGCGCTTAATTCAATACCCCTGGTTCAGATTGAGGCACGCGATGTTGTCATCAAGATTCCGGCAATTACCGAAAAAGAGATCACCAAACTTCAAAACGATGCAATGCAGTGGGTTGAAGATGAGAAAGCCGAGCTTAAACGTATTAAGGAAATTTGGACTTGTGATTCAGCAAGCCAGCAGGAAACTCTTTGTGACAAAATTACGGGCGACTTTAGTAAACTGATTCAAAGCGTAGAAAAAAATATTGAAGTACTGGAAAAATATAAAGAGTTACCACGCAAAATTCTGGCATGGAGATCTTTTGGATCTAAATATATTTACCAGATTATTTGTTATCTGGATGCGATTATTAAGTATACCGGCGGTTACATCAAGAAACAGCAAAGCCGTATTATTGCCTGGATTGAAATGATCAGAAAAATTAAGGAAACGATCAATAACTGGAGAGCTTTGATTGATATATCAATCGATTATCAGGCTTCCTGTGACAAGTGTTCGACTGCCCGCTTTACGTTAATGGAATTGATCTTGAAGCTTTTTGCGGTCATTCCGTCGCCACCGATCATTCCGTTCCCCAAACTGCCGGATCTTTATATTGATGTTTCACAAATTCAGATTGGTTTGAAGATTTTGTGGCCTGAAATTAAGTTCAGACCTGAACCGCTTATTTTCCCTAAATTGCCACGTATCAGATTACCTGACTTACCAAGTATTGAAATAGTGTTACCTGCTATTCCTGTTCTTCCAGAGCCACCGGATCTTCCAGAGTTACCGGATCTTCCACCGTTACCTTTGCCAACATTACCTGATATTCCTCCTCCACCTAAAGTTCCGGAGTTCCCAATCAGTATCAAGATCGTTATTACCATTTTGCAGAAAATTATTCGTATTATTTGTCTGATCAAAAAGGGTCTTATACCAGTAGCTGAAAATCAGTTAATGGCTCATCTTGAGTCTCTTACCGAGAGATCATTGTCGCCTTTAATTCCTTTGGACTTAGGACTTAATCTTCAGTTCCCTGCTATTGAATATGAATATGTTGATCATATTGAAATCTCTACAATTCTTAACTTACAGCTGGATTTTGATCCTCTCTATAACTTTGTTCAAAGCATAGCCGATAAGGCCAATTCTATTACAACCAACCTGGTAAAGGCTGCAAATGAGACTATGCAAAATGCATCTGAGGCTGCGGAAAACGTTACATCACCTGAATTCCCGGGTGGCAGCGATAAGAAAACTATCGATTTGAGTTTCATCATAGATGTTTTTGAAAATAAAACTTCTATTGAAAATCTGGGTTCAGAGAAAGAACCTATGCCGAAATTGATTGCCCAGATGAGTACCGCTGATAGTGTTTCTCAACTGGCAAGTATTCAACCTGATCTTGGAGAAGCGGTTTCTGCTTATGTTCAAGCTGTTGACCAGATGAACAGAGATGTTGAACGCTTTGCTCAAGAAAGTGCCGCAATGCAAAAAGAGATCCGACTTACCGCAACTCAGACTATTTTGGACGAAAATGATCCAATCCTTAACCGCCCTATTGCTGAAATAAAGGCTGGGCGTTTGGATGAACCGCCGGCTGATCTTGCACCGCAACAGTATATGGTGGCGCTTCGCGATAATCTGATCGCCTATTCCGAAACTCAGGATATTTTGAGTAAAAATCTGAGTACGATTGAAGATCCTTCAACTTTTGGAAAGCTTATAGCGCAGGCTCCTTCATTAAATTCATATTTGCCATCCATTGAAAATGCGCAGGTATCTGATAATTATTTGGCTGCTAACGGAATACCTACACCTTCAACTTCGCCTGTTACGACTGCGCATAAATTCCTGGATGACGCTATTAAAGATTATGCCGTTGATGTTAAGGATTCGCTGCATCAAAAAATGAGTTTACTTGCTGACGTTACTTTGCCAGATGTCGCCAATAATGCCTCAGCAAATCAACCTCAGGCGGTCAGCAAAGGTATATTTATCTATAATCCTGTGACCGCTACCAACGAGCGCATGCTCAACTATACAGATGAGGTTGATCAGCCATCACAACTTTTGTTTATCGATATGGATAATGACACAGATGGTGATTTTGTTTACTCATACGGAAGCAATATTTATCTGAAGGAGAACTATAAAAAGTTCCCGACCGGCGAATATAACAGCTATGTTGGTGATCCGGTTGAAATACATGACCTTAACGAGTTTGTTCCTGTCGAACCTGCGGTAAATGGCTTTACGGCCAACTTCCAAAACAATAGATCTGTTGAGATGAGTTGGAATCAAGCTCAGGCTGAAGACACTTCCGGTTATGAAATTCTTTACAAGATCGTTCCCGACGCATTTACGCAAAACCTGGGAGTTAGTTTACATAAAGTTGCGGTTATTGATGAACAAGATATGCCGGAGGTTCCAGTACCGGAGGATGCAACCTTTAAACCAGATAAAATTACGACTCCGTATATTATTTCGGATAGCCTTGATGGGGAGGTAAATTTTGATGGAAGTAAACGCACAATTATTCTTGCCGGCGGGCTGACCGAGTGGAAATCCGGCCAATTGGTTCATACTTTGCTCCCATCCAAACTGAAGGTAACTATCGGAGGCGAAGATCAGGAGGAACTTACTATTGATAGCAATAAAGAGTTTACATTGCCTGTGAAATTTACTACATCTGTGACATTAACTGTTGTTGATGGTGCTATTGAAATTATTGATCCTGATATCCAACTGGATAATCAAAAATTAGTAAATGGCATGAAGATTGAATTTGACGCCAAATACAAATCCGTTAATAACGGTAATTTCACAATGCAGCTGGGCAATGGATCCTATGTGAGACTTGGCTCAGGTGAGGATGTTCTGGTGAAACTGCTTGAAACTCCTCAAACTCCAGCGGTGAAGTTTGAAATGCCGAATGGCTTTTACTACGCAAAAATAGTTTCCTTTGATCAAGTGGGATTCCGCAGTACCGCTTCAACAATGGCTCTTATGGCACCTTCACTTTGTGCCGACAAACAGCCTCCGTTCCCAAATGCCGGCAGTATCGAACGACGTGTTTCCGTCTTCAAGAAACTCTCGATTGACGGCAGTAAGTCCTTTGATGTTCAAGGTATTATAACCGGATATTGGATTGATACGGATCTTACTCTGGATACCAATAATAACGGTGACCCAACAGATGACAAAGATTTGGGTAATGATATTGATGTGAGTACAGACAGCGATGGCGACGGCATAGCAAACAACGACCTTGATGATCCCAAATTTGTTCTTGGACCTTATGAAGATCTCAATTCTCGAAAGGTCAAAATGAATGTTCAGGATGAAAGTGGAAATGTTTCGGGTCAGGAGGTTGATATCACTATTTATGTCCCTGCAATTACCATTGCCGATTCTACCGCCACTTCCGGAATTATTGACGGTGCTGTGGATCCTGTGGACAGTGAAATCCCGGTAAGCCTGCTTCGTAACCGTAACGGGGTTATAGGTAAAATAACAACCAATGCTGCAAATGATTTTGGTAAATATTTTACCAATGAGAATGGTGAAATTTCCGTGAACGATCTGAATCTGAAAGATACTATTGTCATAAAAAACAGTAAGGGAGAAATCATCGGTGAAATTGATCCTAAGACCGGAAGAATTATTCTTTCCGACAGCAATTATAGTGTTGAAGTGCTACCTGCTGAGCAGCCACTATTACCAACACGAATTGTTGTTAAAGACAAGGACGGCAATGTTATTCTGACCGAATTCCTTGTACCTGACGCGAACACGGATACTACCGTTGATCCTTCGAACTTCCCGTACGATGAAGCCACGACGGCGATATTTAAGGGTGTTCACAGTAAGGATCTTGATACACTCGATGAGTTTGAATTTAAAAAGATCCCTGCAGACGATATTGTTTATCCGGGTGCCACAGAAATACTTGAGAAATCGACAAAGAAACGTGCAGCATTACTTGATACCGGAGGTAATTTCTATGTTCTGGATCAGCGCTTGAGTTTGAGATTAAAAGATGCGGTTTCTTTGAGTGAACCGTTGGTTGTTCAAATTGTGTTTACTCCGGAACAAGGTAACAGTGTTGTGCTTGGTGAATTCTTTATTGCTGTAAAGAGTGATAAGGGTATTCAAATTTTACCTGAATCACAGTTTGAACTTTTCAATGGCGGCATCAAGAGTAAGGGGCCACTGTATGATACAGATCTTGATGGGTTACCTGATCAATGGGAACTGACCTATGGTCTTAATCCGAATGACCCGGCGGATGCTTTACTGGATGAAGATGGGGATGGCCTTACAAATTTGGAAGAGTACCGTTCAGGCACGCATCCTTCAAATCCTGATTCGGACAATGACGGGTACACTGACGGTTCTGAAATTATTAACGGGCAAAATCCTTCAGAGAAAGCAACCTCACCATTTGCCGATGTGAATTTGGATCATCAATATTACAGAAGTATTCTTAACCTGCTTCAGCGAAATATTTTGCAGGGTATTCCTTCGGGTAATCAACTTTTGTTTGGACCTGATGAACCGATTAGCCGTGCCGAGTTCGCAAAGATTATGCTGGATATTTTCTGTATCATTCCTCGCAAAGAAGCGTACGAAGGTCCATCATCATTTACAGATATTCCATACAGCGCAGACAAACCTGTTTGGTACTACGCCATAACCAAAGAGGCCTACTTCCAAGGATTTATCACTGGTTATATTGGAGAACTTGACCCTGCCACGGGAATGACTCCTTTTAAACCTGAAGAGACAATTAGTAGAGCTGAAGCTGTAAAAGTTATTTTGGAAGGCCTTGAGCGTGAAGGGGCAATTAAGATTGGGGAGGTTCCACCTACTACTCCATGGTATTTACCTTATATGCAGATTGGTCAGGATTTGACTCCATATCTGGAGAAAAACCAGTATTTGAAGGATGCTTATATTATTACAGCGGATGAGGCAAAAGATCCTTTAAATCCTATTGGCCGCGCAGAGTTTATTGCAATGGCGGATCGTGTTCTTACTGCCTATGACTGTAGTTCCATTGATGATGACGGCGATGGTATGCCGAATTACTGGGAACGTTTGCATGGCTTAAACCCATACGATCCGTCTGATGCCAATCTTGATCCTGACGGTGACGGTTTAACAAATCTGGAAGAGTACAAACATGGTACTGATCCAAATGATGCTGACACCGATAACGGCGGCGTGAAAGATGGCGAAGAGGTAAAGAAAGCTACTAATCCTCGTAATAATCCGCTTGATGATCCTTTGGATACTGACGGCGACGGTCTTACTGACAAAGCTGAACTTAACGTCTTCAACACCGACGCCAATGATCCTGATACTGATAAGGGTGGAGTAAGTGACGGTGATGAAGTTTTGATCAAAAATACAAATCCACTTAAACCACAGGATGATAAAGATACTGATGGTGATCGTTTATCCGATTTCGATGAGATCAATGTATATACCACTGATCCGTTTAATCCGGATACAGATGTGGGAGGCGTAAAGGATGGCGATGAGGTGGATCGTGGAACTGATCCATTAAACAAGGAAGATGATTTGATTGATCCACGAGTAAATTTGGAAGAGGGGCTTTACATCATCAGTCCTGAATGTAACCAGTGTCCTTGTCCTTCAGCCATTGATCATACTGCAGATATTATTCCGGGCGATAAGGTGTTTGGCATTATCTCGAATAATGATGACAGCAATATCTTCAGTAAGAGTAATGAAGTAGTGATTGAGTCAGTACCAAAGCCATCAATTTAATGGTATAATGACAAGATAATTCATAAAAACAAAAGCAAAATTTTTATGGGAAAAACTGAAAATACACAAAAACACAGTGCAAAGAGTTTCACCACCATGGTGTTACTCGCTTTTATGTTGTTTTTCGGGAACTCTTTTGGTGAATTGAGAGCGCAACCTGCACCTAATCCGACAGGCGCTCCAAACGGAGCTGCTCCGGAAGGTTCAGATGCAAATGTTATTTGCCAGCTTGAGTTGGGTAAACATATGGAGGCAGAGAAGTCACGGTTTAGTGAATTCCTTACGACAAATTTTCAGAATAAAAGCGGTACCGGTTCGTTGCTTCCAATCGCATTTGCCAAATACCGAGAGGTTCGCGACGGTGCCTATGCCAAGTACGCCACTTTTTATCCTCAGCAAGGTGCCTCTCAATTAACGGAAGGAATTGAAACCGGCTCTTGTCAGAGAACCATGGAAGAGGCGCTTGAACTTATGCGACGCGAGCTGACAACACGAGCCATGCAGACTTCTACCGTGCGAAAAACTACGGCTCTACTTCAAAAATACCAAAGTATTAACACTCAATTAAGAGTGTTGAATCGTACCTTCCTTACAATGAAATCTTTCCTAGATACGTTCTCACAAAAACTTCCCTGCTACCTAAAAGATTCTTGCAATAAAGGTTAATTATGAAGATAAAATTTCTTAAAATATTTCCGGTTCTTGTAGGTATCGCTTTGATAGCGAGTGGTTTGGTTTTTATGAA
>JADZCU010000062.1 GCA_020851415.1 Candidatus Peregrinibacteria bacterium
CCGCATTGCCGACCGCACTTTGGTTTTGGATTTCAAAAATGCCTTCAAAATTGCGGAAAAATACCATGCCGAGGCGCTTTGCGCCGAGGCAAAATCTTTCAATTTCGCTGAATGTAAAACTTGGCGGAGAGAGAGGGATTCGAACCCTCGATACCCGTAAGGGTATGCCGTTTTTCGAGAACGGTCGTTTCAACCACTCACGCATCTCTCCTCTTTGTAGAGCTTCGGCATTCAGAGGTTTGGGGCCCACGAGACCCAAACCTCTGAATGCCTGCGCCCTCGCACTGTGTGCTCAGACTCGGCTGTCGCCTCGTGACTGGCACGGGCGCATTCTAGGGGAGACTGTTCGCGTACGCAATGTATGCTTTTACATTGAATTTTGATTTGCAGCCGTTGTAGCTCATGAAGCGGATTTTGCCGAATATGGGGCGGTCGAACCAAGCACGGTCGTGGAGGCCGCCGATGGACCAGGCTATGCCGACGTATCCGTTAGGGTCGCGGCCGTCGAGTTCGTATTTGTCGTTTAGGTAAATGGCTATTTTTTGGGCTTCTTCTGGTGAGCGGGTCCATTCGAGGATTTTTTTTGCCCAGTACATGCGCATGTAGCCGTGCATTTTTCCGGTTGCGACCATTTCTTTTTGGGCGGCGTTCCAGAGATCGTCGTGGGTTTGGCCGGCCTCAAATTTTTTGAGTGAATAAATGTATTCTCTTGGATCCTCGCGGTGTTCGTTGAGAGATTTTTGTGCCCATGCGGGGAAGCCGTTGAAGTTATCGTAGTTTTGATTGTAATAACAGTAATTGTCCGATAGTTCCCGACGTACGATCGCTTCTTCCAGATACGACTCCTGTGAGACGATATTGTTATCAAACTTTTGTATTTCGGTGGCCGCCCGCTGCACTGAAAGCATGCCATAATGGAAGTATGGAGAGAGATTGGACAGAGCATGAAGTGTTGGGTCGTTGCGTTTTTTGGCGTAATCGGCGAGGCCGTGTTCTATGAAATTTTTGAGCATTTTTATTGCGGCTTTTTCACCGGGTTTGATCCAGGTTAGCGGTTTGACGGAGCGATCTGTTTTTGATGTTTTAAGGATTTTTTTCCAGTTGTGTACCGGAGTTTTTTTGTTCCAACTGTGAGGGTGTTTTTTTATTGGCGGGAAATCTTCGAGAAACTGATCGAGGAGTTTGTTGATTTTTGGACGGATGGTGTATGCGCCAAACTCTTGTTTCGGTGAGGCGATCCAGCAAGGGACGATGTTGTGCGCGTCGACTTGGTAGAAGGGGATTTGTATGTTGTTTTTGATATGTTCTAGCCATTGATTGCTGATGCGAAGTGGAAAGAAATCTGTGACCAGGCCGCCGATTTTTTCTTTGTGGATGAACTGAACAATTTCTTCGTCAGTTTTTTTACCTTCAACTAAAACGAATGAGATGTTTTTTGTTTTGAGTGTTTTTTCGAGCTCTTCCAGTGCCTGAAGTTTGAAAGCGAGTTGTCTGAGGCCGCCGTGAAGGAAATCCGGCACTAGATTATACAAGACGATCAGCGGTACTTTTTCTTTTATGGCCCACTGCTGAGCAAAAATGAGCGCCCAGTTGTCGTTCATGCGCAGGTCGCGGTTCATCCAGTGAAGGATAGGGCCACCTTTGTAATCTGCTTTTATGAGCGGCCTTGAACGGAGTGAGTTGAAAGTTGTTGGCATGCGGCTATGAACTTTTATGAAACGTTGGTATTTGTTTACCAGGAACATGGAGAGGAGAATTACTTCAGTCCACCAGCCCAAAAAATGATATGAGAAAACTGATCCAGGAGTTTGCCTAAAAAAGCGATGGTGTTGATTGGTCGATTTTGTGGCGTTGGGACTGTTGATGTTGGTTGAGTTTGTTCGGTATTTTTTTCCGGATTGGTCATTGGTGGTGGACGAACCAATAGGGCGTCGCTGAGTTCTATTTGTAATTGTTCCGGGTTGGTGAAATCAAAATCGTGGGCAAGGACGCTTGGTGAGAGTGCGAAAAAGAGTGCGATGGATAGTAGAATGGATTTTGCTATTTTGCCGTGACTGGTGCCGGAGTTTTTTTCTTTGCGATGAGAAAAAGGAAGAGAAGCCATGCGATGTATGTTGAAATGCTTGCCACCATTATAGGTAAGTTTTTATCCATAGACACTATAATTCCCGCTATTATGGGCGGAATGGTCATGGCCAGCGACTGAACGGATTGATTGATACCCAATATTTCGCCTTGTTCGCTTGGCTTGGCGAGGCTGGAAATGATGGCGATGGAGTTGGGTGTGGTTAAGCCGTTTGAGAGTGCCACCAGGGGCATTACGAGAAGCAGAGCCCATACGTCACGTGGCAGGAGTATGAGCATGAGGCTGATGCTGAGGGCGACCAGTGAAACTTTCATAATTTGGCGCGGTGTGAATTTCCGCGATAATGGCCGCATGATGCCACCCTGGGTTATGGCTATCCAGATACCGATATATGCGAAAATGTCACCGATTTGTGATTGGTTGAAGTTGAATGTTTGGACCAGATATACCTGGAAGAATTGTGTGAAAAAATTGAAACCGAAGATGATCAGAAACATGATGATGAACATAGCTCTGAGCTCTTTCATTTTCCAGGCTTTGCCAATGTTTTGGAAGCCCGTGAATATGTTTAATTTTTTGTTCGAAGTGGTATGCAGGGTTTCCTGAAAACGGATCGCCAATAAAATTATATTTACGAGTGTTATGAACGCAGTGAAAAAGAATGGTGTTGAAAAATTAAACCACGGTAAAAGTGTTGGATCTGAAAGTTTGCCGCCGATGAATGGGCCCAGGATAAAACCCAGTCCAAAAGCCATTCCTATGAGCCCAAAGTTGCGGGCTTTTTCTTCGTTGGTACTGATGTCTGCTATTGCCGATTGCGCTACGGAGATGTTTCCTCCCGTGAATCCATCGATGATTCGACTTATGAATAGGAGATAAATGTTCCCGATCAGAATGCCGATGGCAAAAATGAGGTATCCGATAAACGTTCCGGCCAGTGAGATGATGAGGATTTTTTTGCGGCCGATGCGGTCGGAAAGTATTCCGAGTATTGGTGCACCGAAAAATTGAAAGAGCGGATACATGGCCATGAGGACGCCAAGAATAATGTTTCTGGTGGCTTCAGAGGTTGCGGCGGGTAGAATGTTCGATGCTGGATTTAGAAAAAGGGGAGCAAGAATTGGAATGATGACTCCAACTCCGAGCATATCTAAAAAGATGACGAAGAATATCGAGAAAATGGAAGTTTTTTTCATATGTCGAAATTTTTGAGAAACTCTTCGAGGGCGTCCCAGGCTTTGAAGATGTCTTTTTGTTTTTCTATGATGGAGTTTATTTTTTCACCGTATTTTGGGGTGTAAAAATATTTGTCGTTTTTGCTTTCTAAAAGGCCTGAATCGAGTCCACGTTTGAGGGCGCCGTTGAGTTCTTCATCAGTGGGGATGGCTTGATTGATGTGGTCGGCGGAACTGAGTATTTCTTCTTTTGTCGCGCCCGGTTCATTTTTTGGTATGCAGAGGAAAATCCAGGCGTCGGTGTGTTGAAAATTGAATGTATTCATAGTTTTTACATTGGTTTTAGTCTACCCGCACGAAACCTTTTCCAATTTTGCCCGTGCTATCAAAATAGGATCCTCCGTAAAAATACCAATCCAGTGATTCTATGTATTTTATGGCTTTTTCCGGTGTCATTGTTTCTATTTCTTTTTCAGTGATTAGGCCTTTGAACCATCTGCCTGATTTGGAAAAGGCTTCGTACTCAACGATATAGTGAAGCCATAGGCTATTACATTTTTTGCAGGTATGGACACTTACCTCGCCATATCGCCCGTTTGTAGAATCTGTGCCTATGCTTCTTATTTCAAAATCTTTGTATGCGAAAGGCGGGTTCATGCAGACGCAATCTTTTGGTGGAGTAATCATTGGGTTTTAGAATTTATTTTGGCGGAGAGAGAGGGATTTGAACCCTCGAACGCCTTGCGACGTTACACGCTTTCCAAGCGTGCGCACTAGACCACTATGCGATCTCTCCCGATTGTAACGCTCCGGATGAAATTGGTTTGGGGCCCACGAGACCCAAACCAATTTCATCCTTCGCCTTCGTGCTGTGCACTCAGTTTCGGCTGTCGCCTCACGTGAGATGCAGTGCGTATTGAGATTTATAAAATCCCGCTCATAGCGGGATTTCATTGTAGATTGTGTGAGGCAAAAAATTAAGCCATTTTTTTCGTGAGTTTTTTGAGAACTGCACGGAATTTTGCTGGGTTCTTCATGAATGTGCGTTGTGCGCGTGTGCTGATTTTAACGCGAACTTTCATTCCCGTTGCTGGATCTATGATTGTTTTCATAGATACGTTTGGGAGGAAACGACGACGTGTTTTTCGTTCAGAGTGGCTTACCTGGTTGCCTACGCCCGGACCTTTACCTGATAATTGGCAAACTTTCGACATAAAGATTGAGTGTGATGATTTGCAGTGTTAGAATGTCTTTTGCTTAAGCCTTTTATTGGCTTTCCCACTTCAAAAGGCCCTAAATGCTTGAGAAGTGTAGCATGTTTTGTTCCTTTTTCAAGCAAATTATGGGTTTTGATCCGCTGTTACTTGTCGCTTTGCTCATTGTGATCACGATTCATGAGTTTTCTCATGCTTTTGTATCTAACTTTTTTGGTGACCCTACCGCACGTTTGGCAGGGCGAATTAGCCTTAATCCGCTGCGACATTTGGATCCGATCGGTGTGATTATGATGTTGGTGATTCATATAGGTTGGGGGAGACCCGTCCCGGTGAATCCGCGTTATTTTAAAAATCCGAAACGTGAGAATGCTTTAACAGCTTTGGCCGGACCGGCTTCCAATCTGCTTTTGGCTATTATTTTGGCGGTACCTTTAAAATATTTTGGTGCGCAGATGCCACTGGAGATAGCAACTTTTTTAGCAACAATATTGGATGTGAGTATTTTGCTTTTTGCTTTTAACATGCTGCCGTTTCCTCCACTGGATGGGTCAAAAATAGTGGGCATGTTTATACCAAAGCGTTTTGAAGGTCGTTATGAAGAGTACCTTGAGAAAGGAGTTGCGTACTTTGTTATTTTCTTGTTGCTTGACCAATTTATACTCGGGAGGTTGTTCGGATACTCAATTTTGAGCCAGTTCATCGGTTTTATTTATACTTTTGTGAAGTCGATGGTATTCCTGGGTACCTAGTATTAGTGGTGTAAGTTTTTTAAATGTGCAACATGTAGTTACCTTATGTGTAAGCCCCGAATCCTTGATTTCTCAATTGTGAGGTGCTAGTATTGTCTCACTCTATGGTGCTCGACAGAAACCCTTGTTACTCTCTCTTCACAGCAATTAAGGGAGCCTCGTTTTACTTCAGTTGCGACTGAGGTAATAAGGCACCCACATTGGATACTGGGGGCCAGTAATCCTGGGGGTTTCAACGGCACAATGGAGTTTTTTAAAAGCCATTCTTCTGAAAAGAGGAATGGCTTTTAAAATTGCGTTAGACTGAAAATACTGATTGAACTTTGATATTTATCAGTGAGGTGTGTTTGGAAAATTGAGCTGAAAATTATTTCGGCTGCTTTTTCTTTGTTTCAGCTTTGCGTGTCAGATAGCGAGCTTCACCTTCTTTGTAGCGGCGGATTTCCTCTGTAGTCTCAGGTTTTAAAGAGGGAACTGGAACTGGTCTTCCTTTTTCGTCGACTGCGACCATGGTGACATAACTGCTGTTGGTGTGACGTATGCGATTATGTTCAAAATCTTCCGCTGTTACTTTGACACCTATTTCCATTGAGGTTTTTCCAACGTAATTTACCGAAGCATGAAGAGTTATCAGTTCTCCCATGTGAATAACATCTTTGAAATCGACACGATCGAAAGATGCAGTTACGCAATAACTTCCTGAATGTTTGCGAGCACATACGAAGGCGGCTTGGTCGATAAGCTTGAGCATTACTCCACCAAAAAGGAATCCACGAAAGTTGAGATCAGGAGGTGTCACCAAGTGATGTATGGTGATTTGTGATTCCTGTACTGTTTTCGGGCTTCTTCTTTTAACTGACTTTTTCATAGCTGGTTTTACGGTGTTGATGAGATGTCTACCGTAAACAGTATACTATAATTCCCAGATGGCTGGTTTGCCGGGATATTTAAGTAGAAACTGAGAGCCTGGCTGGCACTTAACATGTGTGCCGTACCATTTGGGCCATTCATTAACGTGATGATGTCCGGGATTTCATTGCTGTCTGCATCAAAACTTACACCATCGCCAGTGTAGCTGGAAGCCAGATTTAAATCGCCCAATGTGGCTGTGTTGGAAACAACGTTTGTTCCGCTTGAACCTGCCGCGTACACTATTTGATTTCCACTGTTAAGCGTTCCATTGAGATCCGGATTTAAGGCGTTGAGAGTTGTTGTGTTCGGCGCGGTTGTTGCTACGTATAAGTTTTGTAGCGGCAATGTGTCTGTTCCATTGCTGAATGCACTTGCGGTAATGGTTACGTTGAACCCAAAGGCGGTACCTGTTAAATCACTTGCCGTTAAAACATCTTCTGGTCCGATTTCCACATCTACCGTACTTCTGGTTGCAGGGTTGTCGTTGCTGAAACTGTCCTGCTGTAAGACGGAAGAGAATTTTCTTGGGAAGATGAATGAATCTGGAACGTATGGAAGTGATAATCCACCGCTTAAAATATCTACGCCGAGACATTGATCACTTATTGTTGTGAGTGGATCGTCGTCTGCTTCAAAATTTGAACGGTTTAATACGCAAGGTGCCGGAATGGCCGTGACTATATTTGATGCCGGGCCTGTGCCGTTTTCGTTTACTGCGTATACTCTAAAGTCATACGATTGAAAGTTTATTAACCCAGTCACAATTACGGTTGTGCTTGTTCCAACTCCATCTGGGAATGTTTGATATCCGGATCCGTCGTCATATTGAACTATGTAATCTGTTATTGGATAGCCGTTATCTGACGGAGCGGACCAGTTTAATGTTACTTGTCCGTCGCCTGCCGCTGCTTCCAAAGTTGCAATGGCGAGTGGTGCATCTGCGGCTGTTGCAAAGATGAAATACTGGCCAAATATGTCTCCGAGGGTGCCGCCATTTAAGCCAAACCAGGTTACTGCCGCGCCGTTTGTTCCGTTACTTGCCAGGGAAGGACTACTGTCACCTCCGCTGCTTTCACTGCCCAAATAGTATCCGCTTCCACCGAATTCAATAGTACCGTTGGCGTTAATTTGCTGGACTCTCACTGTGTTGTCGTCACCTGAATTGATGATGACTATTGCACCACCTCCGCTGTCTGAAGCTGAAGATATGTATTGGCTGCCTATAGTGGTTGAATAACCATCACCGTTTGGTGTTACAGATATGTCACTTAATCCCCAAGCAGGATCGACAGTTCCGTTACTGAGCACGTGTTGAGCATATACGTCTGCGCCATCAGCGCCTTCATAATAGTTCCAGATTGCGATAATGCCTCCGCTTCCATCCGGTACCACGTTTATGTTGTCTCCATCCATGGAACTTGCGATAAGACCTGTTGCTCCCCATTCTTTTAGCCAGTTATCGTCTACTCTTTGTGCGTAAACGTCGCCGTTTGTTAGGAAGACCGCAAAGGCTCCATAGCCGCCGTATGGGTAGGCTCTAAATTGTCCAATGTAATCGCTAGAGTTTGAAAGCAGTACGCTTGGTCCCTGGCTTGCACCCTCTTGTTGAACAACGATCATTTCTGCTGTGATTGCGCCGGTTGCTGAACGGCTGTAAGTGACGGCAATGTTTCCATCTGCTTGTAACCAGATGTCGTGGCCAGGGGACTCTTGGTCTCCTGTGCCATCTTCGACATGTGTACTGCGGAATTCATCTAGTGCGGCTGTGTTCCAGTTGGTTGCAACTGCACCTGTACTGTCGAGATGTGTCATGTAGATATCACTGACGGTAAATCCAGATGAGCTCACACGCCAAACTACATACACACCACCGCTGCCATCACTTTGTAGTACCGGTTGGCCTTCTCCCAGTGCGGTTAAATTATCAAGTGTTACGTTTACATCGCTTCCCCATACCAGGTTGCCGTTGGTGTCTATTTTCTGTACGTAAACATCACCTTCAAAATCAGGGAAAATGGCAACAGTATCTGTCCATGCTATGAATGCACCACCTGCGTTATCGGCTTTCCAGTCGCCGCTAGTGATACTTTGGTTTCCGGTTTGTGTAATTCTTGTTGGTGATGCCCAGATGGTGCTTCCATTCGTTACATTTATTTTTTGGGCATAAATGCTTGTTGTTGAATCAAGGTCGGAGTATCGATCGTAGATAACCATGTAGTTACCATCACTAGTTCTTATAACCTGTGGATATGATTCATCGTCATTGGTATTGCTGATTGGCGTGTCGTATGGTGATGCAGGTGTTGGCCATTTTGCTGGCGTACCGCTGATTACTCCCGGCCATGTCAGGACTGTGTTTGAAGACAGGCTTATACCGTTTCCGTTGTATGAATAAACGCGGAATGAGTAGGTTGTTCCGTTGGTGAGACCTGTTATTGTTGCATTGGTAGTGAGATCTGTACAGTCTGGTGTTACGCAGGTTTGATCATCCGTTGCGAAACCATCATTACTGTAATGAACTTCGTAACTTGTTAACGGATCGCCATTATCGTTTGGAGCCGTCCAGGAGAGGACGACTTCGCTGTTTCGTCCATCCGCCTTTAAATCTGATATTGGATCCGGTGCAGATGGTCCAGCCGCTTGTTCATGAAGTTGGATTTGATAGCTGTTGCCCCCTAAAGCATCGCAACACTTGCTGATGTTATCAAACTGTACAACAAAGGTTCTGTTTGGGGTGTTCCCTATAGTTTCATAACTAATTTCTCCACTGCCTGGTGGATATAAATCAGCCCAGTTTCCGGCAATGACATGATCGTTCGTGTCGGTTATTGAAGACATCAACTGGCCTGAACAGCACCTAGAATCTGCGCTTGCAACGGTTCCTTGATTGAGATAAACGAAACCGTTTGAAGATATTCTTAAAGTATCGTTGTTGCGACCATACATGCTTATTGCAAATGGGAGTGTTATGTCTGAACTTACTTCATCATCAGATAAGACGACCAATGTTCTTGCAC
Organism: Candidatus Peregrinibacteria bacterium; assembly: GCA_020851415.1. GTDB lineage: Bacteria > Patescibacteriota > Gracilibacteria > UBA1369 > UBA1369 > JADZCU01. The sequence continues at coordinate 9,157 of JADZCU010000062.1, forward strand.
CTGTGAGAGTAAGGGGATTGTAACTTGTGCTACTTTCGGTTGGAGCTCCCAGTCCGTCAAAACTAAAACCAACAGCGGTAGGCAGTAATGCGCTGAATGCCACCGGGCTTAATGGGGTACCAAAAGAGTTGATGTCTTGAGTGCCGGTATTACCATCGGCTATACCAGTTGAAACGTTACTGGAAGTTGCACTGGATGTTAGGTGAATTTCTATTGGGTATGCCACATCTGCAACTGGTGTTGCTGTAGCTGTGTTCGATACGCCACCTGCGCCGAAGGCATTGTAGGCGTATATGCGGAAGCTGTATTCAATTCCATTGGTAAGCCCAGATACGTTGGCTCCAGCTGTGGAATCAGTACATTCTGGAGTAATACAGGTTTGATCGTCACTTACGAAGCCGTCATTGCTGTAGTGTACTTCGTAGCTTGTTAATGGATTGCCGTTAGTTAGTGGTGCACTCCAGGTAAGAGTTGCACTGCTGTCTCCCGGGGTAGCAGCAAGGTTACTTACTGCCCCTGGGGGAATATCAGCAAAACTAAGCGATTGAGTAAATCTACTTATGACCAGGTCATAGCCTCCACCAAGTGAACTGTCGTATGCGCCAACAGTTGTTGGATAGTCTGTTGAATTTGTTTCACCACAAATGTACACATCATTGGAAGATGATATTTCCAGTCCGCAAGGCAAGCTATCGTAGTCAGCTCCACCAATGTATGTGGATGCTATATTTTGAGTTAGGTCGTTGTTGAATTTTGTTATCATGAAATCTGAATCGACTCCATCCGGATCTGTTACTTGATAAGCACCTTCTGTTGTTGGATAGTCTGTAGACCATCCGCCTGATACAACATACGCATTGCCGGCAGGGTCTAAATCCATAAAAGGCAGATTTTCCGTCGCGCCACCGCCTATGATTGCTACACGTGCGTTTGTTAAATCCGGATTGAAGCGTGCGACATAAGTGTCGTCTTCAGATACATTTGTTACATTACCGAATGTGTTGATACTGGTTGTGTTTGGATTTGCAGTTACTGAGGTTTGTAATAAACCACCGTTACTGGTGTCCGCTATTATGAAAACCTGTTCGTTTGCACCTGATCCAAAAGTACGAATGCTGTTGATGAAATCTATGTCATAACCAGTTCCTCCAAAAAATGATGACGCTTCAAGAGTAGTAAGATCCGCACTGAGTCGTGCGACGTAGGCTTCGTTTGATCCATTGGATGTTTCCTGGTATGAAGGTGTTGCTCCGTTTGCTCTTACAATTGGATCGGAGGTACTTGCTACGCCATGAATATAAACTTTACCGCTTTCGCCAACTTCTAGTGCAGGATAGATACCCTGGCCTAAAAATGTAGCGGTGTAATATTGATTTGTTACGTTGTCGTCCAGAAGTGCAATGAATTTGTTTGTTGAGGCTGCGCCGTTGTAGCTTGGGTCATAACCTGAGGCCAGGTTTATTGCGGTTGTTGGTGTTCCGACTTTGCCATCAGCGGCAACATAAACGCAGTATGGTGGAGCCACCAGAGTTGATGTGTTGATTGGGCAACCGGTTGTGCCGAAGTCGATACTCGTATTCCATTCGGCGTTTGTCCCACCAAGATATGTGCTTGCCAATATTGTTGTGAGATCCGGATCTATTTTTGTGATTACCATGTCGTATGTTGTACCGCTGCGAGATGTTTGATATGAGTCAATGGTTGGGTTCCCGGGGAATGCATCAACTATTGGATAATCTGTTCCATTCGATCTGGCGGCTGTAAATATGTTGCCATCCGGTGCCATGCCGATGGTTGCGCGACCTTCATTAGTGCTACCTCCGATATATGTTCCAGCAACAAGAGTTGTGAGACCGAGGTCAAGCTTTGCAATAAAGTTATCTGATATACCTCCTTGCGTTGTATCATAAGCGCCAACGGATGTTGGGAAATCGTTTGAGTAAGTTATAGCACCTACATATACATATTCGGTGGCTCCATCGAAGGCGACAAGTAACTGACTTGAACCTCCAACGTAGCCATTTCCTTCTTCGGAATCTTCCGATCCACCAAGGTATGTTGAGGCAATGAGCGGATCGATGATGAGAGCTTTTGTCGTGTCGTATGATCCAACTTTGAAACCATAAGTAGATTCATCCAAAATATTGTATGCTACTTCTACCGGAATTTTTGTATTGTTTTCTTCTTGGAATGCGATCGGTTTTGACATTGCTACGGCTACATCTCCGGCGATAATTTCGAGTTCACCGTTATTGTTAATTTGCAATTTTTCTGCGCCCTCGAGTTGCAGTTTGATTTGTGATGGATCTTGATTTGGATTCACGGTGAAGATTTTTTCAACGTTTGTGTTGTGAGCTTTTAATGCCACGGTGATACCTTCATACGTTTCTCCCAAAGATACCCCAAAATAGTTTGGAATGTTTGAATGCCATTTGCTTTTGTCATTTCCGATGAAAGAACTGATTGTAGAGGTGCTTTTTTCTGCGCCTGTTGGATTTAATTTTTGTTTTCCGACGAGAGTTTCTTTGATGACATAAGCTTTTTCTTTATTGCTCATCTTGTAGGTCAGTGCACCTTCATTATCTACAAAAACCGTTCCCATTTTTAATTGCGCATAGTATTTAACTTTCTCGTTTATCTGTCCGACGTTCTCAATAAATGGCATTTCCATCGCGGAAATTTTGTTCTGCATCTCCGATTCACTGAGTTTGTTAACCGTAGTTTCTTTTTGAGCATTATTTGGCATTACTGATGACAGACTTGCACAGAAAACTGTGAAGAGCAGGAGGGTCAGAGCAATTGCCAGATTTTGGTTTTTCGTTTTTTTCATAAAACTAAGTTGTGCTATCGAACAGGGTAAAGGTAAGAATTACCGTGTAATTTCCTGATATTTGATTTATAGGAGGGAGAGTCAGGTAATAGTTGATGAATTGATGCATGGATCCGTATCTACCTTCGGTGGCCGGAAGTGTTCCATCCATGAGGGTTATGTCTCCGCTTCCAAATCTTGATCCAGGATTTGGAAGACCCGGGAAAATATTTGTATATGTCGATGTTGTTTCAAGGTCTGCCAATGTAAGTGTTGTTCCAATATTTCCTGCATCTACCGGAGCTGTAATGTTTCGCGTGCCGCTCGGAATCGTTGCTACGTCTTGGTACATGACGCCGTTTAACGCTACTGTTCCCGCTACACTGGTGTCGTCAGTTGCAGTGACGGTATAGAGATTACTCATTGGAATAACGTTTACTCCATCGGTGAAGGTCGTGCTGTTATTTACCTGAACGGTAAATCCACCGCCAAGGCCGCCATCAAGCGGGTCGCCTCTGGTATCTAAAACTGTGAGCAGGTCGTTATCTTCACCTGAGATAGTCGGTGGGTTTGAAACGCCATTATTGAAAACGTTCTGTGTTATTGGTGAAGCTGTGATTGGAGGGAAAATGAATGAGTCGGGAATATTTGTGAAACTCAAAGATGCCGTGCTGATTTCTTGTTGGCCGCAAAATGATGAACCGCTACCTTCGGTACAAATACCGCCAACCGAATCTGAAAAATATTGGGCAAAGAGATCCGCAGTAGTTCCATAGTCCGTTGTTCTCATCCATGTGAAGACACCACCACCATTCCCATCTGATATTGCCTGAACACTCACATCAAGACTTGGTGAAGTGCTATAGCTTTCGACGAGTTCTCCGTTTGCGGTCCATTGAGCCAGCCCACTGCCGCCCAAATGTTGTGCATACATATCTATTACGTTTACGTTACCTGTTGCCGATGTAAATGGAATAATGACTCCATATCCGCCGTTTGTACTGATTATTGGCAGGGTTCCCTCAAATGAGTACGGATTCATTGCTTGTCTGAGAGAATCTCCCGTATCTGATACTGGTGTGCCGTTTGCGGCCCAAAGTTCGATTCCATTAATATCCACTCTTTGCGCGTAAACATCGCCAGTGGTATTTCTATAGTCATCCCACACTACGATTGCCCCTGATGGACTTCCGTTGTTGTCGCTGATGACTTGTGGTGATACTTGATTGTTCATTTGATCACCGACTATAACGCCGCCTGGTGATAAAAAGGCAGCAGTTCCATCGCTTAAAATATGCTGAAGACCTATATTACTTTCGATACCGGTGTCGTAGCTGAAAGCTGAATAAAACCCGCCAGCATTGTCGGGAGCTATGTTCATCTCTCTGTTATAGAGTGTAAGTGGGACTTCATACATGAGTGGATTTGATGTCCATTCTGTTGATAATGCACCATTACTTTTTTGTAACTTTGCAGCCATCAAGGCGTCTCCTGTAATACCCAAGCTCGTGTAAGTGATAACCAAATTACTGGAATCTGCTGAAATCATTTTTTGAACGTTTGCTCCATTTTCTACGCTGTCTGCAATGACTGCGGCGCCACCGTTCCACGTTGGGTCAGTAGTGCCATCGGAGGCTAATAAATGGGAGACAATGATATGATCTTGGCCAAAATCATCTGTAGATATCCAGGACACGTATGCTCCATTATTTCCGTCGGTTACTATATCGGGGCTATAAGATGTGAAATAAGAAGAGTTGCTTATTTGTCTACCAAATGAGGTCCATAGTGGAGCTCCGTCTGCATCCACTCTTTGTGCATAAATTTCTGGCGGTTCGCCAGCGTCCGGTTGATCTTCCCAAACTACTATTGCTCCACCATCTGTCGTAGGTATGGCTTTGAAAAATGAGTTCATGCCGTAATCAGTTGCTATTTGTACTCCATAACCCGGTTGTGCGGGATTCCAAAGTCTTGTGCCGTCAGAAGTGAACTTTTCTGCAAAAACGTTTACGGGGCCATCACCAGGGACAGTATCATCATCACGATCATCGTGCCAAAAGAAAATGTAACCACCATCAGATGTTCGAGTCCCACCAATACCGACCTGATTTTTTGATATTACATCGTTTGCAACTATTGCCTGCGCATTGGTCCCAAGGTCGATTGTTCCGTCAGCGAGGTCAACTTTTTGAATATAGTTTGTTACGCTTGTTTGATCCCAAACAATAAAGGCTTCATTGCTTGGAGTAACAGCTATACTTCCGGCAGAACTTATTCCGTCTCCATAGAGACCCTCGAGGTGCAATTCGGGAGTAGTGTCTGCTCCGGTTTGTGACCCGCTCAATACAATATCTGTTCCGTATTGTCGTAGTCCTGAAGCTGCGTTTAAACGTTGAAAATGAACTTGATCAAGTGTTTCGTTTTTCCACATAACGACAAAATTTCCACTTAAGTCACGTACTACTGCGGGGTCGCGTGCATCAGGTGTATAATTGACTACTTGATCCCAAATAGTTGCCCCTGTGTTGTCAAAACGTACGGCTCTGATGCTTGGAAATCCTAAAATATCTACTGTCATAACTGCAACTCCACCACCACTACCATCTTCTGTGGCAGAAATTTCCTCTTCATATAAAGTGAATGCAGTAAGGGCTGGCGCGCCAAATATTGCGTCTATGTTTCCATCTGTGTCTACATGTCTTGCATACCAAAAAGTGTTACTGTGGTAAAAAAGATATGCGCCGCCACTTCCATCTGAGATGAGGCGATCTTGAGCTTGTGCGTTCCCAAGTGTGCCGGGGAGAGTTACCGGTCCTGACCATGCTGAAGATCCGTTACTTAATACTTTACCAACTTGAAATCCGGGTGCACTGGCGTAACAAGGACCATAGTAGACTATGTATTCCGGCAGAGCATCAGTTACTTCTCCTGCTGAGTCTGGCACTGATACCATGTGGAGATCACTGTAATGAACGCAGTTATCGGAATTTTCTACATTTGGCACTCTTCTTCCGTACGTTGGCCAGCCTGCATTGGGTGTGCCGTTAGCATCAATACGTATGATGAATACGTAATCGTCAAACAGTGTTACTATTGAATGATCTTGGGCGTAAGCAATTGCTATACCGCCATTTCCGTCAGCCACAGCATCACCGATCATGTCTGACCAGCCGCTGTCTGCGAGTAGAATGCCGTTTGGGCCACCTGTGTTCCATAAACGTGCGCCACTCTGATCAACTCTTTCGCCGAAGAGATCATAAGTATTTGTGTCACCTGTACTATTTCGATTATCACTCCAAACTATAATTGCACCACCGTTGTTGTCTGATACGATTCGAGGGATGCCCGCACTTATTGCGTTGGTGTTGCTTTTTACCTGTACCGGGAACCCGCTTTGTTCAACGCCACTTGCGTTATATCGGGTTACATAAATTCTTTCGACGAGCTGTTCGTACCATGAAACGTAATAATACGGTGTTCCCAAATAATCTGATCGGACGATTTGTGTCATTTTTTGCTCTTCTGGCGAAGGGTCACTTCCTGAAGCATCTGCAACAACAACGCCAGTGGTTGGCGACCATTCAATTACTGCAGCCGCATAGGAAAGAGATGCAAAAGTTAGATTCAGCAACAAAACACTTGCGAGAAGTGCCGCGTTTCCACGAAATAGGCGGGTGTTCTTTTGGTGGGTCTGCATGCAGGTATCAGTATTTATTTTTGTATTATTGTTATATTGTACATTTTTTTTGATTTTCTGTAAAGCGCTTCATGCTTTCTTTCCCTTATGGATCTTTTTGCATTTATATCACCTCTACTTTTTCGTTTCTGAAAATCAGTTTTATTTTACAAAAATCTTTTCAATTTGGGAAGCGGGTTTTCTTCATTGGGTAGAGTTGGAAGTGTGTTATGATGGGTTTGTTTTTTGAACCTTTATATATGTATTATATGAGGAAATTCTTTGCCGGCTTTGCAGTTTTTTTAGGGACAATTTTTACGTTTCACGGATTTGCCATGGCGTATGCTGATGTTACCGACAGCCATCCTTACGTTACGGCGATTTCATATTTTTCAACAAAAGGTTTTATTAAGGGCTATGATAGTGATCTTTTTCGTCCCAATAAACGAATTAACAGAGCGGAATTTTTGAAAGTGCTTTTAGTCTCACTAGAAAAACAGGTTCCGATGACTGTTACGGAAAAGTGTTTTACCGATGTAGCTACTGATGCCTGGTATGCTCCGTATGTTTGTTATGCCAAGGATCAGGGCTATGTAAAAGGTTATGATGGAGGGGTTTTTAAACCAGGAAACTCTTTGATGGTTGGAGAAGCTGTTGTGTTAACGGCGAAAGTTTTGGAAAAGGAGTTAACGCAAAGTGAAGGAGATCAATGGTACAGCCCGGCACTTCGTGCTATTGGAGACATGAACGCGTTGCCGCAATCTTTTCTTTATGTGAATCAACCCGCAACACGCGGTGAAGTGGTGGAGATGTTGTGGCGTTTGTTAACTGAGCAAAAGACATTATCATTGTCGGCGCAGGCTGCTGATATTGATGGTGCCATGTGTGTTTCTATGGGAGAGGAGTTACCGGATTCAATGAGCGGGGCGGCCGTACGGGAAGCGTGGTTGAAATGGATCAATGAGGCGCGCGCGGCGGCCGGACTTTCACCGTATGTTTTGGATATGCAACTTTCCAGGACTGCAACCAACTGGTCTAACTATTCGCGCGCGCGGGGTTATATTGATCATAAGCGTTCCGGACAAACCGCTTACTACGATTACGGAAGGATTATGGCCTGGTTTGAAAGTTTAGGTCTTACCTTTGTGCAGGTTGGTCGATCGGGAGCTACGGAAAATATTACCTGGAATATTTATTCATGCAGCGAGAGTGACTGTACCGATGAACTTATCAAAGCTTCACGTGACGGATTCAATTATTTTATGAGTGAAAAAGGAAAAGCTTATAGTCCACACTATGACAGTATTATGAGTTCGAGTTTTGAAATTGTGGGTGTGGGAGTGGCTGTAGATGAAGCAAAAAGAAAGTTTTATCTGACAGTTCATTACGGTACGGAGATTACTTCCGATCCGCCGCCGGTTTGTCCGAACAGTTAAGAGGAATACTTTTTAAAAAGATCCTGAGCAATCAGGATCTTTTTTATGTCTGTCTGTTGAAAATGTTTTGTCTTTTCTGAATAGCAGCTAAATATTTAGCGACTATAATTTATTTAAATTATCAATAATTTTTTCTAGGACACCGTTTTTGCTGAGTTCATAAACCGCCCAACTAATGATGATCACTAAAGCGGCAAGAAATATTGCTCCGCCACCTTTGCCTTTTGCCGACGTGACAAGAGAGCCCATGCCTCCGCCAAGCGGATTGAGTGGCGAGCTCTGAAAATATTTATCGGTTTGTTTTTGTCCCATGCGTGATGCTTCCGGCAACACTTTTTTTGTGCTCATGCCGAGATTGTCCATTCCGTTGTTATTCATAATACTGTTGATTGAAGAAGTTTTATCGTCTTGGACAGGGTTTGTTGGTGCTGAAGATGTTGTAACCGTAACCATTGGATGATCTGTGCTGATACCTCCCGGGTTGTTCATGAAGGCTGACAGTATGGACTGTAGGTTTGCACTTCCACCTGTTAGTTTACTGAGTTTTGCGAGTTTTTCTTCCAATTTTCTTTTTGCTTCCGGTGGAAGATCTGCAATGTTGTTGAAGGATTTGCCGGCTACATTTAAAAGTATTTGGTTTAACATACCGCCATTGCCCGCCATTTTGAGTGCACTGTCGGCAACATCCGGGATGCCGTTTTTGTCTTTATCGTTCAGTAAATCTTTCAGGAAATCGGGTACCTGGTCCAGATTTTGAATGGTTTTGTTGTTTACTTTAATCTGTGGTTTCATGTGACGGAATGTAATGATTTTGGCGTATTTGGATGGGGCGGCCGCCCTTATCTATGAGCTTTATAGCACACAATCGTTCTTTTTTAATACCTATTTTTGGTTAAAACTTGTGGCGATATTTGCTATTGGGTGCCAGTTGCGCCGTTTAGATTTTTATTTTGAGGAGCTGATTCCAATCGGCGGTGTAGTTGGGTGAGCGAAATTCCTGCTTCATGCGCCATGGTTTTTTAAATCCCGTGGATGCAAAATTCAGACAATGGCGCCCATTTTCCAGATTTAATCCATCTATTAGTTTGAGGAGTTGTTGTTTTTTTTGCCTGTCCGGATCCGTCTCGAACAGATTGAGTTGATGAACTGTCTCCGGTACAAATTTACTTAAAGCGATGCCAGCTTTTTTGTAGCGATAACCTGGTTGGTAAATTTTTCCCAGGCCGGCGTGCGCCGCCTTGATGAGTGTTGGCGTGTGATTTGTCGGTTCGGGCAGGATGGTGGTGTGACTTTTTCCGTAATAGGTTTCCGTGTGATGACTGGTGCGTGCGTAGACGGTGATGACGTTTGCCATTGAGCCCTGGCTGCGGAGTTTTTCCGCAGCGCGTGCAGTGTATGAGGCAACTGCTTCTTTGAGTTCGGAAAGTTTTTCTACGGGGCGGCCAAATGAGCGGCTGCTGATGATATGTTTTTTGTCAGTGTCGGCTTCATCGATTTCCAGGCAAGGGGTTCCGCGAAGTTCGTAAACCATGCGCAGTCCTGAAATGGTGAGTTTTTGTTTGATCCAGGCGTCGGATTTTTGGATAAGGTCGTATGCGGTTTCAACTCCGTATGCTTTCAGTTTTGCGCCACTGCGTCTGCCGACTCCCCAGATATCGTCGACGGGAAGTTTTTTGAGGCAAGCTTCTGTATTGCTGTTGTTGAGTTCAAGTACGCCTTTGTATTCGGGGTGTTTTTTGGCGAGTTCGTTGGCAACTTTTGTCAGTGTTCTGGTTTTTGCTATGCCTATGGAAACCGGCATACCTATCCATTTTTTTACATGATCACGGATTTGGCGGCAATAGGTTTCGGTGTCTTCAATAAGGTCTTTGTTGAGTGTAAAAAAAGCTTCATCGATGGAGTACACTTCTACATTTTGTGACCATCCGTGGAGGATGGCCATTGTCCGTGAGGAGAGGTCCCCATATAAAGGAAAGTTTGGGGAGAACACCTGTACTTTGTGTTCTCTGAGTAAGTGTTGCCACTCAAAAAAAGGTTGTCCCATTTTGATGCCAAGGGCTTTGGCTTCGTTGGAACGAGCTATGGCACAGCCGTCGTTATTGGAAAGAACGACGACCGGTTTGTCCCAAAGTTTGGGATTAAAAACACGCTCGCAGGATGCAAAAAAATTGTTGCAGTCCAGGAGGGCGAAAAGATTTGTGTGGGTTTGTCCATTGTTCATGATAGTTTGAAATTTTTGCTTATTGAAAATTGTGAATCACGCTTGTCACCACACCCCATATTTCGAAGTTTGCTTCTGCGGTAATTTGCATAGGGGCGTATTTGGGATTTTCCGGAAGAAGCCAAATTTGATCGCCGCGTTTGTGAAGTTTTTTGACCAAAAACTCTCCATTTAAAACGGCAATGACTACGTGTCCACTAGCGGGATTTAGTGATCTGTCGACAATTAAGATGTCACCGCTTTTGATGCCGGCATTGATCATGGATTGTCCTTCAACGCGCACAAAAAATGTGGCGGCAGGGTGTTTTACCAGCAGCTCGTTTAAATCTAAATGACGTTCAATATAATCGTCTGCCGGGGAGGGAAATCCGGCGGAAACTGTGGAAGCAAAAAGGGGAGGAAAATTTTTAAGGGGCGATGCTAAAGTTTGTCCGGTCTTCACAATGAGAAGGGATAATGTCGGTGATTGTATCGTGGATTGTTTTGTTGGGGTTTGCATAAAAGTTGAATTCTTTTAAGTGGAAATAAGTCCTCATGGTGAGTGTATACTCACCATTGGTGTAAAGCAATAAAAATGCAGCTATAAGCCTCTTGACGTGATAATTCTGGCACTCTATAATGATGAGTGCTAATCAATTTGGTGCACAATTGAGAGGCGAAAAAACTTTATTTTTTAACCCCAATCACTATGAAAATCATCAAGTTTGGAGACCAGGATGGTCACAAGGATCTTCATCCGATGAACTTGCGTCAGGCGATGCAGCGTATGTTTGATGAATCTTTCTGGGATCCGTTTGGCATGCTTGGGGATACTTTCCCGCGCAGCATGGATCTTACCAGCCAGTTTATGCCGACTGTCGATATTTCTGAGACCGATAAGGAGCTTTTGATTGAAGCAAATGCTCCCGGGTACGATCCGAAAGATGTTGAAATTGATGTGCGTGATAATGTTTTAACAATTCATGGTTCGACCCATCAGGATACGGAAGAGAAAGATAAAAAATATTATCGTCGCGAGCGTGGCTCTGGTGAATTCCGCCGTGAAATTCTGCTTCCGGACACTGTTGATGTGGCAAAAGCTTCTTGCAAGGCGAAGAACGGGACTATTGTTATCAGTATTCCGAAGAAGCATACGGATCAGCATCATGTCCGCAAGATTCCGATTGAGTCTTAGCGCAGGAGTTACCTCTAAAAATCCCCCGCAGTTTCGCGGGGGACTTTTTTATTGTTGTGGATAATGCAAATTTTTGTGGGTGTTTTTTGGGGAATGTTATTTAAGTCTGAACTATTTATCTTCCACAACGTAATAAACTTTTTCCTGGTAGCGTTGTTCTTTTGGTACGACTTTTTCAAAACGTCTGCGGAGTGAGTCGATGTCTTTGCCTACAACTACTGCGACGCCGCCGTTGGCGAGAGAGGAGCGGAGCATTGGTCCGTCGGTGGATGGGGAGTCGCCGAGGGCGATTTTTAGGTCGCGGCGGCGGGCTTTGGCAAACTTTAACGCTTCTTCCGCTTTGCGATCCCAGAGTACCGGTTTGCCCTCAACTTTTGGATGGAGTGTGCCGTTTTCGCCTGAGCGAAGCCATGTTCCTACCACGGCTGATCCTTCGCCTTCACGCACGTATTTTTGTTTTAAAAGGAAGCTGTAGTCAGATTCTGTGATGGCGGTTTTGGCGATCGCTTTTAAATTTCCGGTAGCTACTACGGCAGGAATACGAAGTCTTTGTACCGCTTCATGAATGATGCCTTGGACGACGCTGATTGGTTTTACATAACGATCAATTTCCTGGTATGGCGATGGTGCTCCATGTACCTGAGTGATGCGATCTTCAGTTACTATTTGTTCAGCATATCTGCTGTTTTCATCATGGATATTGAGTGCAATGCGGCGACCGATATTTGTGGGATGGCGATGCATGACTTTTTGAGCGAGTGTGGTTATGGCTGAAGGATTTTTGCCGGCAAAAAATCTTGTACGCATGAGGATTTGTCCGTTGAGATTTTTTGAAAGTGTTCCGTCGATGAGGACAAAAATACGATCAAGTTCGATCATTTTACGGGCGAACTCTTCGCTAAGTTTTCCTTCACCATTGGGGCGTTTTGCCGCTACCGATGCGCGGATTTTTTCGTAAAGGTTTACGATATCGTAAGCTAAATCAAGTGCCAGTTTGCAGATTGGCGGATGCAATCCGTCTACTTTTTTTTCGGCGCCTTTTTCCAGGAGTCCGCGGTATTTTTTTGGTAGCAGTAAAGAACGAAATTCATCTATGTCTAAATGCCAGAATTTTGGGTCGTCCATTTTTTCTAAAAAGACCAGCGTTCCCAGATCGTTGTCAAACATGGTGTTGTCCATGTCGCTGGCGAGTACGACACTTCTATATTCATTATTTGGGAAATGAATGGTTTTTATATCATCGGCAAACGTTTCGGCGTTGATTTCTTCACCTTGGTGATTCAGGAGTTCCATAACTGCTTCATAAAATTATGAGTGGCAGATAAACTACTATATTATGGCAAAAAGTCAATGCTTTAGCCCTTTCGTGCGAAACGGTCACAGAATAGGTACCAGGTATATTTGACGAGTTTAGGGACGTGTTTGAATTTGATTACAGTCCATGCCAAACTTTTGCGCTTTTCTTTGCTGTCGCAGAATTGCTCTAGAAAACTTTCTTTTTCAGATTCGATGACTTTGTACATCTGGGTGAAAGTGCGATCGCGCTTCATAAGGTCCCAAATGAAGCGATAATGAACCTGCTTTTTGTAGTAGTGCATGAGTGAGTGGTGTTTGTTCATTTGAGGTTTGAGTTTTTGAAGGGCGTATGGTTCGCCGCTTAGAAACCTGGTGATGACGTTGGCACTTTCTTTGCCGGAAACAACCGATCCTTTGATGCCGTCGGCGGCAAAAGCTCCACAGAATCCTCCGGCATCGCCGATAAGAAGCGTGTTGTTGTGATGAATGTTTTTTAAGACTCCGCCAATGGGAATGTGGCTGCCAAAAACGTAATCGGGTTTGTTTGGGTCGTTGGTTATGGTGATGATTCCGCGACGTTGGAGGAGAGAAAGAAATCTTTTGAGGAGCTCATGAACTTCACCGCGATCTTTTGGAAGTTTCGCTATACCAATTCGAAAAGCGGGCTTGCCGTTGAGCCTGGTTGGGGAGAGCCATCCGCCGTAACCGAGTGAAAATTCGCCGAACCAGAAATGGTAAATGGTTTCTTCGGGGATTGGGCCCAAGTGGACTTCACCGTAGTGAACTTGTTCAAATCCAAAGAGGAAGTTTTTATTTTTACTGAGGCCGTTTATGACTTGGGCTACCTTGGAGTTCCCGCCATCTGCGCCGACTAAGAATTTTGTTTCTACTTGATATTGCTTCCCTTGATGAAGGAGCGTGATGAATTTTGGTTGGTCTTGATCATCTACTTTTGTGAATGCAGTGGAGGTTTTGAGCGTGACATTTTTTGGGAGCGTGGCTGCGAGTGTTTTGACGAGCGATTTGGTGTCGGTTTGATAAATCCAGGGAGACGCGGTTTGGGAAACAAACCAGTCGTCGTAATTTGGGGCAATGACGGCGATGGTTGTGATGGGGTTGGTGATGTGATCGTCGATGGGGAAAAATGTTTTGAACTCTTCGCGGGTATGTTCGGTGATGAGGCCGGTGGATTCTACGGTTGCTCCAGCTGTTGGTTTTGCGTCTACGATGAGGACTTTGAGAGTTTTTGGTAAATGGTGAGCGAGTGTGAGACCTGAGAAGGATGCGCCAACAATAACTACGTCAAAAGATTCTGGCTGTGTGTTTGTCATATCATGCAGGATTTATTGAGTACTTGAAGAGTTAACGGTACTATTTTTATGAGTATTACTTTTTGAGGTTGCCAGGTATGAAGCAGAGGATTGTTTTAGTGCATGGAATTGAAAGGTTTGTTTAGTAGGTCTATACTGCCGCCGATTTTTTATTTTTACATGTATATGAATTTCGCCGCAGTTCAAAAGTATTTGAAAACGGATTTAAAGGCTGATTTGATTTCTGGAGTTGTGGTTGGGTTGATTGCTTTGCCACTTGCGATTGCTTTTGCTGTTGCCAGCGGGGCGAGGCCGGAGCAGGGAATTTATACTTCGATCATTGCGGGTTTGGTTATTGGTTTACTTTCGGGATCGAATTATCAGATTTCCGGTCCAACGGGTGCTTTCATTGTGATTTTGCTTGGTGTGGTGAATCAGTTTGGGATTGAGGGGTTAATGGTAGCCGGGTTTATGGCGGGTGTGATTTTGCTCTTTTTGGGTTTGTTTAAACTGGGGTCGGTTATCAAGTATATGCCGTATCCTGTGGTTGTGGGTTTTACTTCCGGTATTGGTGTGATTATTTTTTCCGGTCAGATTAAAGATTTTTTTGGTTTGAAGTTTGCCGAACGACCGGAGGGTTTTGTGAAAACGATTGTGGCTGTGGTTGAGGCCATACAGCACGGCTTTAATGTGAGCTCAGTTATTATTGGTGCTGTGACTTTGGTTGTGTGGATTATCTGGAAGAAATACAGCAAAGTTATCCCTCCAGCTCCTGTGGCTCTTGCGGCCGGGCTTATTACCAGTGTTGTTCTTCAGGGGTTCTTTTCAAAATTCTTGCCGGCTCCTGCACTGGTTGGTGCTATTCCATCCGGTTTGCCACAGTTTCAAATGATCAACTTATCTTTTGAGAATTTACAAATTTTGTTACCGTCAGCGTTTACCATCGCCATGCTTGGCGCTATTGAGTCTTTGCTTTCCGCTGTTGTTGCTGATGGTATGACCGGTACCAAACATAACTCAAATAAAGAGTTGGTGGCTCAGGGTATTGGAAATATGGTTTTACCTTTTTTGGGTGGAATTCCGGCTACCGGTGCGATTGCCCGAACTGCAGCGAATATTAAAACTGGTGGTCGTACCCGCATGGTGGCGATAATTCATGGTCTGGTTTTGTTGGCGATTTTGCTGGTTTTTGGCTCTTATGCTCAATACATTCCGTTGGCTGCTTTGGCTGCCATTCTTATCATGGTGTCTTATAATATGGCGGAGATTCCACAGTTTTTGCATTTGCTGAAGGCGCCAAAAGAGGATGCGGCGGTTTTGGTGAGTACATTCTTGCTTACCGTGTTTGTTGATTTAACTGCGGCTGTTGGTATTGGAATAGTGTTGGCATGTCTGCTCTTTATTAAACGTGTAAGCAAACTTTCTGTGGAAAATATTTTGGATAGTGAAGAGATTGGTTCTGAAGGATCTAAGCGTATGCATGAGTCTTTAAAGAAATTTCCAAATATTCGTTTGTATGAATTGTCCGGTCCGTTGTTTTTTGGAGTTGCTTCGGAACTTGAGAGTTCCATTCAGCATGGTCCGGGTGAAATTTTGATTTTGCGTATGAAGCATGTGAACCATATGGATGCCAGCGCTTTGAATATTTTAGATTTGATTGTTGAGCGTGCTTTCAAGAATGGCGGGAAAGTGTATCTTTCTACTTTGCATCCAAAAATTAAAACCAAGTTGGAAAAACTGGGTATTATTCAAAAAATTGGCGGGGTTCACTATTGTCCGGATTCAACAACGAAGGCGATTGAGTTGGCGAAAGCGGAACTACAGAAGGGTGGGTAACTTTATCGTTGCGGAATTCTCTTTGTGTTTGGTTCAAATTGTATGAAATTAGGAAGGGGGTGCGATGCTTGGAAGCGGTCGGCGCGCGGCAGCTCCTTGATCTTGCCGATGGCGTACCACAGGTGCGTCTCGGCGCTCTCGCCCCATCCGATGGGGAGCAGGGCGGCCTTGTGGTTGGTGGAGTTGTCATTGCGCCAGTTGGGCGTCGCGGGGGGCGGGATCGTCTGGGACGAAGCATTCATGGTCGGAACCTCCAGGTTGGACGAAACGTGAGTGCGTGAGGTGAATGATGCGGAAGATATTGTCAACGAACTCCTGTTAGGGGTCCGCTGACAATATCAGTTTGAGCTTGCAGTCGAGATCACAACCAACAGGTTGATGAACCTATGGTAATTTTATTTATTTGTCAATATATTATGCTGACAATATAAGAAACATTATTAAGGACGTCGTCCTTCGTAATGAAGCTATGACAGGTGGCGAAAGAAAAAGGGTACCTGGTTGATGATCACAATGGAGCCACGATCGGGAATCGAACCCGAGACCTCATCCTTACCATGCAAAGCGCTGATTTTTCGCAGGATGATTTTGGCTTACTGAAGCTGCTTTCTTAATGCTTGTCCATATTGGGGCTACCTCTGGTGGAGGAGCGCATCCAAGGGAAACTGAGATGGAATATAATCTTTGAGGAAGTCTTTGGCAAATTAACTTATAGATTACTTAATTTTGATCGTTCTTAAGTAACTTTAAGTAATGTTTTACCGATACCTAAAATAGGGTAAGTTTGTATACATCCCTTGACTCAATGTATACAAACTTATAGACTTTGTATACATCTCCTAAAAGATAGATACAAACTATGAAGTTTATAGAAATAGGTACCCTTAGAGAACAAAAGGAGGGTTTTAAAGCTTTTATTCCAAATTCTTTCCCTCCAAAGAGTGGTTTTGATTTCGATTCTCCTATATTGAAAAAAAATGATCAAGCCACAAGATTACTTGGAAAACTTGATGGTATCACCAAACTTTTACCAGATGCTGATTTTTTTCTTTTAATGTATTTACGAAAAGATGCTGCTTCATCAAGTCAAATTGAGGGTACCCAGGCAACAATGATTGATGCTATTGAGGCAGAGGCAAAAGTAAATACTAATGTAGCTTCGGATGTGGATGATATTTTACATTATATACAGGCTCTTAATTATGGAATGAAACGTGTTACAACAGATGATTTCCCAGTATCGCTTCGATTTATAAAAGAACTTCATAAAAAACTTATGGATCAAGCGCGTGCTACGCACTTTTCTGATCCAGGAGAATTCCGTAGGAGCCAAAACTGGATTGGAGGTACTAGGCCTGATAATGCTCGTTTTGTTCCCCCGCCTGTTCATGAAATGCATGCCGCACTTAATGATCTTGATAATTTCATGAATTCTAATGATACAACTCTTACTCTTATAAAGGCTGCATTACTCCATGCTCAATTTGAAACGATTCATCCATTTCTTGACGGAAATGGGCGTACTGGAAGAATGCTAATAACTTTCTATTTATGGAAAGAGGGTTTTCTTGAAAAGCCAGTTTTGTTTTTGTCATCTTTCTTTAAAAAACATCAAGAACTATATTACGAAAAACTCTTTGGGTATCATAATGGGAAGCTTTCAGAGTGGGTAGATTTTTTCCTTGATGGTGTTATTGAAATTGCAAATGAGGCTATAGAGATTGTAGGGAAAATTACTGTGCTTCGTGAAGAAGATATGCAAAAGATTCAAAAACTTGGCACAAGAGCCGCAGAAAGTGCTGTTCTGATTCTACCAAAACTTTATGGGCAACCAATTGTGAATGGCGTTCTTATCCAAAAATGGACAGGTTTTACTAGAGCAGGAGCTCAGCGTGTTATAGAACGTTTTATTGAAATGAAGATTCTTCTTCCTAAAGATCAGGATAAAAAATATGGCCAATCATATGCATATAAAAAATATCTTGATATTTTTCAGGATAGTAAAAAATAAATTGATATTAGTTAGTTTTACTAATGTTTATCGTAGGATCCTTTTTATATGAATAAAAATTTAAAGCCAAACCATGGAGAATTGGAGTTCCTCAATTTGGCATATCATAAATTTTATAAGATATATGATGAGGTAATGGATGATTCTTTTTGGCAAAAGGAAGCTTACTATCGTTTTTCAAGGATTAAGGATGGATTTGCAGTTTATGTTGAATTATTGAATTATGAACCCATTCAATGGGTTATAGAGCATATACGAATAAATCGACCTCAAATGGAAGCAGAGATTGGCAGTGAACTGTTTAAATTCATCCGAAATGTAATAATGCATTTTCCTTTTTTTGATTCATGGGAAGAAATTTGGATAAAAAAATCTATTATAAATTGGGATAAAGATGGACAAACAATTGATAAGTTCTTGAAAAAATATTCAGGTAAAGAAACTATAAAATATAGATTCTGGGAACCTACTAAAAAGAAAATGACTTATTTGGATATACGACTTCCTTTGCAGTATGGAGACGAAAAGATTTTTTTAAAAGAGTTTCTTACTGAAAAAGAAGGTGTGAAATTTTCTTTTATTTTAATGAAAAAAATTTTAGATACTCAAACTCAAAGATAATTTCTTCAAGTATTTGTTTATTTATTCAAATAGTTTTTCAATTTTAAAATCTGAATACTGATTTAAGAAAAGTGAGTGAAGTAATAACTGCTTCACTTGGATGTATGGAAGTCATTTTGAAAGATGCTTTTTGATCGGAATTTTTTGAGCCGGTGACCACTTATGAAGCGGGTCGGTTCGCCGGTTCGATGTATAAAACCCGATATTCGCTCTGTTAAGCCACAATGGAGCCACGATCGGGAATCGAACCCGAGACCTCATCCTTACCATGGATGCGCTCTACCAACTGAGCTACCGCGGCTTATAATTTTTTGCTGATGCATAGTAACATATGAAGATGGATTTGCAACGTTTTTGGGGTTTCTGTGAGCCTTTGAAAAGAAGTGTGAATGTGGTTAGAAAAATTTTAATTTGGTTGGGTAAGGTGGGGGCACTTCTGCGCGGGAGTGATTCTTAACCTTTCTTTATTATGTATCAGAAAAAAGTGTCACGTGTGGTGATGGGTTTGCTTGTGTTTAGTTTTTTTGTGAAAGGTTTGCCGTATGTGCATGCGGCTCAGCAGGGTTCGGTTGTTATCAATGAGGTGGCGTGGAGCGGTTCGGCCGACTCGGCGAATGATGAGTGGATTGAACTGTATAATCCTTCAACCGCTGCGGTTGATCTTACCGGATGGACGATTCAGGATGACCATGGTGCTTCGGTTTATGCGTTGAGTGGTTCGATTTCCTCTCATGGATATTATGTTATTGAGGAAAGTGAAGCGGCGATTCAGCCACTTATTGCGTCTTTAATTGTGAATGTTTCTTTGGCTAACTCAGGCGATAGTTTGACTTTGATAGACGCGCAGGGAACGGTGATTGATGACGTGAATAGTAGTGGCGGAGTTTGGTTTGCGGGGGATGCGGTAACACATGCGACTATGGAACGCGTGAGTGCATCCGGCTCCGGTGATGTTGCCTCTAACTGGGCGACAAGTACCGGAACAGGGCTTGGAAACACCGCTTCCGCTGGAGCTGGCATACAGGGGACGCCGGGTGGGGTGAATAGTGTTTCCGGTGGAGTTTTGGATCCTCCGGTTGGTGGGGCGAGCGTTACTATGAGTGCGGCGTCCTCACAGGTTTCTGTTGGGAATGGATTAGATGTTACGGTTGGTGTTGCCAATATGCAGGATCTTTTTGCTTATGGTTTTGATATTTTGTATAACCCGCAAGTCCTGACTTTTCGCTCGGCGGATATGGGAAGTGTGTTAAGTGCGGGTGGTTCGGTTAACACTTCTTTTCAGGCCGGACTGGAAAACGGTCAGGCAGGGAAATTGGTTGTGGCTGAGGCCAGGACTCTTGCTGATAAGCAGGGTGTGGATGGTGGAGGCGTTTTATTTACGCTGCATTTTGACGTTGTCGGCGGAAGCGGCAACAATAATATAACTTTTGGAGACGAAAGCTTTTTGGCCGATACGGTTGGTGATATTGCCGTAGAGTTTCCGATTTTTGAATTTTCCATTCAGGATATCGGAATTTCGCCGGTGAGCGGACTGCAGGCCGTGGGCGGTGCTGATCGCTTCAGTATTCAGTTGAGCTGGCAGGCTGCAGGCGGTGCAGATAGTTATAAAGTTTACCGGAAAGCGTCTACCGATGAATGGAAGTTACTGGGTAGTTCACCGCAGTTGCAGTTTTTGGATTCAGACGCAGTGATGCAGGGTGGTCAAATAATCCCAAACCATACTTATCAGTATCAGGTTGTTGCTGTGAAAGGTGCTTTGGAAAGTGATCCAGTCCAGGTGAGCGGAATTGATAATCGCGGTTTGAAAGGGGATAACAACCGGAGTGACCGTTTGGATGGCCGTGATTTGGAGCGATTGGCTTTGCATTATGCCGAAGTGAGTACGTCTTCCGGTTTTGATCCGCTGATTGATACCACTTATGATGGGCAAATTGATGGGAGTGATCTTATCGACATTGGTTTGAGCTTTGGCAAAACTTATTAGTAATACAACCCCGCTGAATGAATTTCCATAGGCGGGGTTACTTTTTCTTATGAATACATCATTCAATACAGTTCAGGTTTCAGGTAACTCGCATTTTTTTCTTACAGCGGAGCCAATAGAAAATGGTTTGGTTGCCGTGCATCTGCATGCCGAGAATTTACCGAAAGATTTTCTTGGGGTTGCTTTCCATTTGCCGATTACCGGCGGGCAGTGGAGTTTTGAAGGGACAGAATTAGTGGGTGATTGGGCTTTATTAAGGCAAAATCTTTTTACCTTAACATCGTTTAGGGACGCCGATCCGGATGAATTGATTTTTGGTTTGAGTGTGAAAGGTGGTGCGGAGTTTTTGCCTGAATCTTTTCAGAATGGGCCTGTGGCTACATTTTTTTTGAAAGTTGGAACCGGCGATTATTTTGCTGAATTTACTGATGCTGTTCTGAGTGTTCAGGAGCAGGGGAGCAGAGTTGATTTGACGGATGTTCAATTTGACGGGGTTTTGATTGGTTCGGGGATGGAAAAAGGTGAATCTTCGACATCTTTAGTGGGTGGAAGGGGTGTTTATGGTGATTTTTTGCCGGTAACTCAGGAGCTTTTTGGTACTCAGGAAACTGATTTTCCTGAAGGGCAACCTGGTTTTGTGAAGGTTTTGGGGGCAAATGTGTTGGCTCAAAATTCATACGAAACGGTGTTCCAGGTGTACTGGGTAACCTTCTTTTTTGCCCTTATTCTGTTTTTGGGAGTGGGTTTGGCCTATATTTGCCATAGATTACTCCAAAGAAAACGTTGACTTGCCCTAAAAAAACGATATGATCTTTCTGCTTTAATCTGAATTTTCTCTATGGCGCGAGGTAAGAGTCAGTTCTGCACATGGTTTTGTACCGAGTGCAATGCTGCAAACTATATTACGGCCTATAATAAGAAGAGTAACGAACGCATTCTCAAGGAACGCAGTAAGTTCTGTGGTGAATGCCGCAAACATGTTCCTCACCGTCGTAAAGACACAAAGAAGGGTTCCGGCAATTAATAACCTTTTTAAATTATGACGTTTGCTTTGTCTTCTAAGCGTATTTCGAGCTTTGTCTTGAGTGCGCTTTTTTCGTCGATTCTGCTTGCCGGATGCACCAGTGCGCCGCCAAGTAATGAGTCTGTGATGGTTTCTGCCAAGGGGGTGAAACTGGAGTCTTTTATGCCGGCTGATTCTTTTGCCATGGCAACTTTGGGTACCGATGATGCCGGACAAAAGGAGATGTTGGGCAAATTATGGGCGAATTTTCCTCAGGATCAGGCGAAAGAGTTTATAGATAAAACGATTGTTGAATTGAATAAGACTTTGCAGGAGCAAGGGTATAGTTTTGATAAGGATATTTTGCCGATTGTGGCTGGTGATCAACGGGTGATGGTTTCTATCTCCGGACAGATGAGCGAGGAGAAAGCGCCAAAACTGGTTTTGGCGGTTCCGCTTACTTTAGCGGAAAAAGCTCAGGAGCTTTTGGAAAGTGAGGCGGGAAAGGGGACTTATGAAAAGCAGAGTTATAAGGAGGGGACTATATATGTGCAGAAAGCCGGTGGTACTTTTATTACTATCCAGGGCGATGTGTTGATTTTGACCAATCAAATGGACTCTTTACAGCAGGCTATTGATAATCAGAATGGCGCGAACCTTCTTGCGAATGTTGATTATCAGAAGAGTATTCAGGGTATGCCAAAGGGTGTGATGTTTTTGTATCTGGATGTTCAGCGTTATTTGAAGACAGCCATAGCTATGGCTCAAACGGCCGGTGTGACACAAATGCAGGTCGATGAATCCGCGGCGGGAAGTTTTTCTTCTGAAAGTATTGTGGTTATTGCTGAAGCTGATGGTTTTCGTCTGAAGGGGAATATTTTGGGTTCGGGTGAGGATAGTTTATTCAAGGCTTTGTATGGCAGTTCAGATGCTGCTTCCAAGGTTCCGGGAAAGAATGTGGTTTTGTATGTTCAGGGAACAAATTTAGCTCGTTTGATAGAGATGCAGGGTGCCATGTATAAGAACATGGAAGGGTTTAGCGAAATTGGTCAAAAAATTGATGCGTTCTTTACCATGCAGGGGATTGATTTGAGTACGGAAATTTTGGCTTTCATGGATAAGGGATACGCGCTTGTGATGGGTACATCTGATGGACTTATGCCTTGGGCGGGATTGTATATGGATGTTTCATCACAACCCGAAGGTGCCAAAAAATTCATGGGCTTTATGTACCGTGGTATTGACGGACTTTTGACTCAGGCTAAAGAAGAGCCTGGATTGTCCCAGTTGATTGAACATAAGAAACTCGATGATAAAGAGAGTCAGTGGTATCAGGTTTCTGTGAAATTGAATGAAGCTCCTGAGTTCCAGACTGAAGAGGGGAAGCAGATTGCCAGTGAACCGATATCTTTGAAGTATGGTGTGGGGGCGGATAATATGTCTTCGATTCTTTTTGCTCCGGATAGTGTTATTTCAGGGACATCACACCTGGCGGATGATAGCTTGTTCAAGCAGATGAAGGGTAAGTTGAATGGTATGGAGGGTAGTTTGACCTATGTGAACGTTGGTCTGGTTGCTGACTATTTCCAGAAGATTGTGAATTTTGGTGTGGAAAATGGTGGTAATACCTCGCCTGAAGACATAGCTGCGTTTAATCTGGTTATGACTTATATCAAACCTATCAAGGGCATGGCGTTTGGTGCCAAAGCTCTTTCTGACAGTCAGGTGCAGTCTGAAGGGTTTATCCTCATTCAAAAATAGTTTGAAAATGAAAAGAGCCCTCTGTTTTAGAGGACTTTTTTTTGATGGCGGAATTGTTTTCTTTATTCGTATTTTAAGGCACGTTCCAGGAGGTTTTGACGGCTGATATTGAACCAGATTCCATCCAGGAGGTAGGCGTGAAACTCTTTTGATTTGATCATTTTTGGAAAGACTTCATCTTCGAGGTTTTTAGTTTTTTCGTTTATGTAACTGAAAATTTGTGGTTCAAAAGCATAGATGCCTGCGTTGATAAGGTTTGTGAGGCGTTGCTCGTTGGAGCTGCCTGGCTTTGGTTTTTCAAAAAAATCGGTGACCAGGTCACGTTTAACGCGGACGATTCCCCAGGGGAGAGGGTCGGCAATACTTGTGATAACCATGGTGGCAACACCGTGATGGTTTTTGTGGAAATCCAGGAAATCTACAAAGTCGATATCGGCTATTACGTCACCATAAATCAGCAGGAAAGTGCCCGGGTCTAAATGCTTTTTACATTCATATAAAGAGGCGGCTGTACCTTTGTGTTCATTTTTTGTGTAGATAAAATTGAATTCTGAAAACTGTTTTTTACTGAGAAATTTTTTGAGCTGAATGCTTTCTTCTTTGCAACAGATGATGACTTTTTTGATGGATGCTTTTTTGAGTTTGGCCAACATTTTTTCGATGGCTGTTTCGCCGTGGAGTTTGGTAAGAGTTTTTTGTTCGTCACCTACTAAAATGACAGCCTGTCCAACCGGTTGAATCAGCACTTCTCGCAGGAACTGTTCCACTGCGTGTGAGCGGTTGCGGATTTTGATTCCATCCACTTTTGTGTCCAGTAGATTCACGATTTCCGGGCGGACGGTTATTGATATGCGGATGCGGTCTTTCATGATTTTATTTGGTAATGATCTCTAAGGGTTTGTTCCAGGTATTTATCTTGACTTTTTTGTTTCTCCGAGTACAATGTTTACAAATCGTATTATAAAGTAATACTTTTTATCCTAAATTGCAATGGAAACTTCAACAGCAAAAGGAGGTCAACCGCTCGATCGAGGTAGTATTGATTACGCTTTCCAATCAGCTTCCGCTGATGAAAGAGAGTTGACACGTTTACGTGCAGCTTCAAGAAATTCATTGTTGAATCAGGAGGGTCAGACTGTCCATGCACTTGGTGATAACTTCCGTAATGAGTTACGGGGGGTTTTTGATGATATGCATGTTTTGCTTCCTGCTTATAATCAGGAAGGAACTATAGGGCGTACACTTGGATATTTAACTGAAGGAATTGGTCTTTCTCCTGAACAGATTACAGTTGCCAGCAACTCTGTTGATCGTACTGATGTTATTGCCCGTGATTTTGGTGTTGATGTTTTGCAATTACAGGATTTATTTGATGAATATATTGCAGATCCGGATCGCTTTATGGAACTTATGCAGGCTGACAACATGAAACAGCTTCGTGGTAAGGGTATGAATATGTTTTTGGGACATTTGTATGGTTTTATGACCGGCAAAAGAAAGCCGCATGAGCTTATTGTTCAAGTGGATACCGATATATCCAATATAGGTGCTGATCATGATAAGTGGGATCCCGTAACTTATTTTGCGTGGGCCGCCAGTCAGAGGAAAAACTTACAGGCAGTGAAAGCGGCGAAGAATGGTCGAAATAACCAGCCGATTCATATTATGATGAATACGTGGCCTCTTATGGGCGAAGAAGGTGAATTTTATCAGCAGAAAGTTGGCGTAGAACGCTGGCCTTTGACCGGTGAATATGGTTTTAGAGGGGACGTTGCTTCCAGACTTCGTTGGGCTTCCGGTTATGCAGTTGAGATGGTTTTGAATATGAGTCAGGCCGATGCCGGATTGAATAAATATCAGATTGAGATTCCTGAACAACGTATTGATGGCCAGAATCCACTGACGAAGGAGACAGTAATGTATTCTGATATTGGTCGTGCAACTCAGGGTATCATTATGACGGGCAAGAAATTGCAAGATCTGACATTACCTGAAATTCAAGCTTTGAATAGACGTTTACAAGGTCGTAAGACGTATGTGATGGATGAAAAAGATTCAAACCCTGGTCCTGCCGCTCATCCGAATGATGTGCGTGTAGTTGAAGCCAGCCGTATTATTCCGGACTTCAATACATTGGCGAAAAGCGAGCTTTTGAAAAATGGCCGAACAGAGCGTACATTCTCTTTTGTTGGAGACGCCAGATTACATACTTCAGCGGAGTAATTGGAATGGGTTTTCTTTGCGATCGATCTGATTGAGGACATCTACCAGCAGTAAATTCCAGCTTACGAAGTTTGGAGCTGCAAGTGGTTCACCTGTTTCCGCGTCGTAGTTTTCGTGCATGCCGCCGGATTTTTGAATGTCCTGGATGCACAGTTTGATAACTTTTTCGGCTATTTCACGAGCCTCTTTTTCGTAACCGTAGTTCATGAGTGATTGCACATAGATGTATGTGGCAATCGGCCAGATTGGACCCTGCCAGTTGGAGTAGGGTTTGATCATGTTGACGTTATTGTAGCCTGCGTGATCTTTTGACTGGGTGCGGATTCCGTAAGGTGAAAGCATTTTATTTGGATTCAGCAGATAGTTTTTGAAGAAAGTATCCGCCTGTTCCTGAGTTGCTATGCCTGCCCAAAATGGATGAACCGATGAGTAGGAAACTACCGTGATGAAAGATTTGTCTTTAAGGTTGATGTTGTAGAATGTGCCGTGTGTTTTGTCCCACATTTTTTCGAGGATAGCCTTTTTGAGGTTTTCGGCTTTTTCCTCAAACTGTTGTGCGTCCTGGATGCGACCCGTTTTGCGGGAGATCAGCGATAATGATTTGTACTCCAAATACAAAAAACTATTAAAGTCTACAGAGGCTACGGAATTGTCGGGATAATCGAGGGATGCCAGATTGTTGTCTGCGCCTGATTCCATGCTGTTGGTCCAGCCACCAAGGTTTAGTTCTTTATCGAAACATCCATGATTTTCACGGTACATGACTACTTTTATGAGTTTTTGGTAGAGAGTTTCGTCTTTTAACCATTCGAAATCGTTGAGTGAACGCGAAGCAAAGTAGCAACCCTGAGCCATAAATGGTTTCATTTGTTTTAAACGAGGGTCAAAACCTGCCGGGACAAGACAACCTGGTACGTAGCCTGTGTCATCCGCACTTTCGAGGTAATTTAATGCCCAGTTCTTGAGAAATACCGCTTCAGTTGGGATTTCGGCTGAGAGCGCCATACCGACAAAAAATGCATCCCAGTCCCATTGTTCTTCGTAGGGACCCCCAGGAACCAAATAATCGTGTTTTAAGATACCTTTTGCTCGTCTTTTGACGAATCCTTTCCATGGGTTGATATACTTTTTAATGTCATCCTGAAGGGTGTTTTCTGGCATGGGCGTAAAAAGTTAATTTTTGGCTAGAGATTGACAGATTCCATAAAAATTTGCAAGATGGCGCCAGTACTAATTTTGGGTATGGTTCCTCCATCAGTCACAGATCGTTTGCGTTCGTATTTTCGCAGGAGCAGTTTTTATACTTACTTGCTCAATGTTACTTCTTTGAGCAGTAATTTGGCCCAGGAGTATCAGGCTTCGT
Organism: Candidatus Peregrinibacteria bacterium; assembly: GCA_020851415.1. Taxonomy (GTDB): domain Bacteria; phylum Patescibacteriota; class Gracilibacteria; order UBA1369; family UBA1369; genus JADZCU01. Next base: position 35,881 of record JADZCU010000062.1, read on the forward strand.
TGGATTTTTCGAATAAACATAATTTGCATGCTGTTATTCCATGGGAGAAAATGGACTCTTTTGGTGAGGCACGAAAAATTGTGGTGCTGGATTTGGGCGGAACGAATTTGAATCTTTTTGAAGTTGAAATTCATGGTCAAAAAGAGGCTGAAGTTATTCGTACGGGGTCGTTGGATTTTTATCAGGATAAAGTTTATACGCCAGAAATTTTGTTTGCTGATCTGAAAAATCAGCTGGATCATTTTATTCTGGATTCACAGGAACGCATGGATTTGAAGCACATTGTGTTTATTTTCAGTTATCAGATGGATCAGTTTGTGCGTGAAGACGGATATGTGGACGCGGTGTGTACTTACTTCGGTAAGATGCGAAAAAGTGATGGTCTTGTAGGTGCGCAGATCGGTTTGCCGTTTGAGAAATTTTTGCAGCAGAGCGGTTATCCGAATGTGAAAGTTGCCGTTACTAACGATACTATTATTTACGGTCTGGCATCGAAATCTTATGAGATTAACCATGGTGATGATTTGTATGATGCGGGGATGAATATTATCGTGGGAACGGGTGCGAATATTGGTGTGTTGTTTGATCAGAAAGATGAGCAGGGGAGTCTTGGCCTTCGTGTTATTAACACTGAGTTTTGTGATTATAAATCTGTGGAACTTTCAAAATTTGATAAGATTTTTGATTCACAGTCTGATTCACCTGGACGTTATTTGATGGAGAAAATGATTTCCGGAACCTGGATGCATCAGATTTTTAAGGTGATTTTGAAAGATCTGATTGAACAAAAACTGATCAATCCGGAGGTTTTGAATATGATGAATTTGAATACAATTGATTCTGAACAGATTGATCATTTAATGCGTTCAACAGACTTTAATTCCGAGGATAAGGAAGCGCTTTATTTTATCTGGAGAGAGATCAATAAACGTGGTGGAAATTTGTCCGGGATGGTGATGGCTGTCATGATGGTTGATGTTTATAAGAAATTGGGAAAAGACCTTGCAAGGATTATTATTACTGAAACGGGAAGTGTGTTTAAAAAGAATATTCGCTTTCGTGAAAGCCTTTTTGACAGCCTTGACCGTGAACTGGGGCGACTTGGCTTTGGCGACAAAATTCAGTATAAATTCGTGAATCTGAGTGACCGTGCTGCGCTTGGTGCTGTGGTGTTTGATACGTACTTTAATCGGCCAAAAACGAAGTAAGTTGCAGCGAATATCAACTTACCCCGGAGCGGTTTTGTTGAATGTGTTTATTTGTTGAAACTGACAAACACACCGTTGGTGCCGTTTTTTTGCTGATAGCGGAACATCATGATGGCCGCTATTGTTACGGCAATTCCAAGGATTGTGAAAATTATTCCGATAATAAAATCACCTTCGGAAAGTTTTGATGTTGTGGAAGATGGGTCTGCTTTGCCACTATTTATTAACGCAATAATTGGAAAGGCGAATGTTGATGGTATGCCAAAGGCAAGCGCTCCGATCAATCCGCCGACATTGTTGATGGTGTTGTTATCAAGATTCCGCATTTTGAGTGCTGTGACCACTAACCCTATGAGACCAAAAACCCCTCCCAGGATTTGCATTACCATGATCATTATGGCAAGGTTTTTGTCGTCTTTTACCCAGGCGTCGTCGGGATTTTCGCTATTGTAGTAAATTTCGACTCTATCGCCGATGGCGTATGATGGTTCTGTGGACCAGATATCGGATGTTATTTCGCGTTCGATGCCATCGGATGATTGAAAGCTGTATATTTCTGCGTATATTGGATCTTCTTCCTCTAACTCAGAGTCCACGGCGTAATCTATAACAAAACCATCAGTCACTTTTGTGGTTTCGTCGGGTGTGCGAATGATGAGAATCGGCAGGATAATTGCCAGAAATATGCCTATTCCCAAAAAAACTAATCCGATTGTCCATATCTGTTTATCGCTTTTTGGAGAGGATAAGTTTTGAAATGTTTCGTTGTACATATTTAGGTGAGATATTGTTTAAGTGTTGATACTGATTTTTCCAGCATAGATTGTTCTTCCTGGTTGAGAGGGACATTGATGATTTCTGCCACTCCATCACTGCCCAGTACACAAGGAACGCTTAAACAAACATCATTGTGTCCGTAGTAATTATTGAGTTTTACGGAAAGTGGAACCACAACTTTTGCGTGTTCAAAGATGCTTTTGGCAATTTCTTTAATAACCACTCCGATTGAATAACAGGTGAATCCCATGTCGTGAATAATGCGGTATGCCGCCTGGCGGGTGTCTTCGTAGCATTGGAGTGCTTGTTCTTTGTCGAATCCTTCGAAATCAAACAATGATTTTCCCGCTATGTTGGCGCTGCTTAATACCGGAAATGATGTATCGCCGTGTTCCCCCAGAACGTATGCCTGAATGCTTTTGGGATTGAGACATAATCTTTCTCCAAGGTGGAACTTGAAGCGTGCCGTATCTAACATTGTTCCTGAACCAAAAACGCGATTTTCGGCAAAACCGGAGAGCTTTAGAGCTTCATAGGTGAGTATATCGACCGGGTTACTGACTATGAGCAGAATGCTTTCGGGTGCCACTTTGGCTATTGCAGGGATTATTTCTTTAAAGATGCCCCGATTTTTTTCAATAAGCTGGAGGCGGGTCTCGCCCTCCTGTTGTCTTGCTCCGGCAGTTATTATAATGAGATTTGAGCCCTTGCAGTTCGCATAATCATCGCTGGCAGTGATTTGAACGTATGGTAAAAATGAGAGACTGTGTTCGTAATCCAGTCGCAGTCCTTCGGCTTTTTCTTTATTATGGTCAATGAGCACCAGCTCTGTGGGGATGCCGTCGAGGAGCATGGCGTATGCGGCGGAAGCTCCCACATTGCCGCACCCTATAACGGATATTTTAAATTTGCTTTGAAAGGACGATATTATTTTGCAGGTTCTGCCCATATTTGGTCAAAATTAAGTAATTTTGTCTTATCTAGGGTAATAGTAGTATAGTATGCTCTTATTGGGAACATATCTATACTTTTGAGCCCTATGACTTTTGAGGTAGTAGCATTGATATTCATTTTTAATTTCCTGTCCTGGATCTGGTTTTTTGCTGTTCGCAAAGCGGTTGTTCATGTAACCAAGAGTTATGTGAAAATACTTGGAGCGGACAATCATCACATGGTTTTTAGTACGCGATTGGCGGCAATCAGGCTCGCTTATCTGCTTTCAACCTTTGGATTAACGATATTTTCTTCTTACGTCCTGTATTCTTATTTATGAGTTTTATTTTTCACAAAAAGAATGAGGAGGAAATAATTTTATCCATTCAGGATCATTGGATTATTTTAGTGAAGCCGGTTTTTTTGATTATCTCCGGTGTTGTTTTGTTTTTATTTATGACATATTTGGCTGTTTTATTAAAGCCAACATCTGCGTTTTTGGGACTTGCGGCGCTTTTTTTTGGGACTGTATTTTTGGGTCTGTGTGTTCACTTTTTCTTCATTTTTTTACTTCATTGGGAAATTTCCGCACTTGTTTTTACCACCAAAAGAATTATTGATTTACGATTTTTCCCCTATGTTGAAGATGACGTTGTTCATACGGAAATAGTTACTATCAATGAAATTGAAAAACGAAAGCGCGGTATTTTGCAGAATTTATTGAACTACGGTGAAGTTATTGTCATTGTCCCGGGTAAATCAGGTTCGGTGGAGTTTCATAATGTTCCGCATCCGGGAAGAATAGCTAATTTTATTGAAAATATCAAACTTGGTAGAACTGTTGAGAAAAAGGATTTTGAAAGGCTCAAGCCATCCTTTTCAAAGAAATTCGAGTTTTTAAATCCTGATAAGAAAGATGAGTAATCTGTTGAAAGGGACGTGGGGACAATTTTTGCGTTATGGCGTTTCCGGAGGGGCGGCCTTTCTGGTCTATTTTGTTCTGCTTTTTGTTTTCACCGAATATCTGTCGTTTCATCATTTATTTTCACTTTTTGTCGCATATGTTTTTTCGATTCTGGTGAACTTTGTGATAAGCAGACTCTTTGTTTTTAAATCTAAAAATGGGAAAGTTTTTCATGAGGCGGTAAGTTTTTTTGCGGTTGCGATGGTTGGTTTGGTGCTTCAGGGCTTGATTGTTTGGGTGGGGGTGGAGTTACTGCATACGAACTATTTATTGATGAATGTACTGGCTTCAGGTGCTGTGTATGGTGTAAGTTTTACGCTGAATAAGTTTTTGACTTTTCGTAATGCTCCCTGAAGTTTCGATTATTATTCCGTGCTTGAACGAGGCCGCCACATTGCCGATTGTTATTGAAAAGGCATTGCGCAGTTTTAAGCGACTTCATCTGAAAGGGGAGGTGGTTGTTGCTGACAACGGTTCGACGGATGGATCTGTGAAAGTTGCTTCCAAGTTTGGTGCCAGGGTTGTTCATTGTTCGCAAAAAGGTTATGGCAATGCGCTTCGTTGTGGATTTAAGAATGCCAAAGGAAAGTACCTTATTATGGGAGATGCGGACGATTCATACGATTTTTCGCGTATAGATAAATTTATTGATGAGTTGAAAAATGGCACTGATCTGGTGATGGGAACCCGATTGAAAGGAACAATTCATAAAGGAGCAATGCCTGCTCTTCACCGCTATCTTGGGACTCCGGTATTAACTTTTTTAATAAATATTTTTTTTGGCATTAAAATCAGCGATTGTAATTGCGGCATGAGAGGCTTAACCAGGACGGCTTTCGATAAACTGCAGATGGTATCTGGCGGGATGGAGTTTGCCTCTGAAATGGTGATAAAAGCGGGTATAAAAAAATTGAAAATCAAGGAAATTCCGATTCATTTTTATCCGGATAAGAGAGGGAGAAAGCCACATTTGAAGACCTGGAGTGATGGGTGGAGACATTTAAAATTTATTTTCGGATCTCTTTTCTCAAAATCTGTTTTAGTTCGTGAAGCTAAAAAAAATGGGCGTTAAAATTGCGTCAGCTATGAAAAAGTTTTTACAAAAAATTCCCAATTGGCTTCAGTGGAGTTTTGTTTTTATTGCCGGCACACTCATGATGATGTGGCCGGCAATCTATAATGGATTTCCTCTGGTATTTTCCGATACCGGAACTTTTGTTTATACGGCTTTTACTTTTTTCCCGCCAATGGAGCGGTCGATCGGTTATGGGGTCTTTGTTCGTCTCGCAACGCTGGGAATTTCGCTGTGGGGCGTGGTGCTCGTACAGTCGCTATTATTGGTTTATCTGATTATACGGTCGCTGCAATTGTTTTCTCCAAAAATTCCTACCCATGTTGTTTTTTTGGTGCTGCTTACCATCGCGCTTTTGACTCCAGCTCCCTGGTTTGCGAGTCAGATTATGGCGGACATTTTTGCGCCAATGCTGGTAATGACAACGGGACTTTTTATTTTCGGTGTGATGGGTGTTAAGGAAAAAGTGGGACTTTTGCTTTTGTTGATTTTTAGTTTGGGTATGCATACCGCCCATGCAATGATACTTCTTTTTACGCTTGCTGCTACGGCAATATTGGCTTATAGAGTTTTTGTTTCGGCACAACAGGTTCTTGGTTGGTATATGAGAATGGCAATTGTTGCCGGCGCTTTGATTGTGACGGTTATTGGTCTGATGAACATGAATTTGAATACTTATGGTCAATTCACTTTAAATCCATCCGGTCATGCTTTTTTGATGGCGAGACTTGCGGAAACCCCTTTGTTAAAAGATTATTTGGTGGAGAATTGTGTAGTGAACGAATGGAAACTTTGTCAGGCAATTCCTGAACTTCCATACACAAATGTAGAACAGTTTTTGTGGTGGCCCGCTTCGGTTGTGCATAATTTTGGATGGCTGGAATCAAAGCCGGAATATGACCGCATTATTCAGGGAATTCTCAGTAATCCGATGCATCTTGGTTATTTTGCTGTGGATAGTTTGGACAAGGGGATGCACTTGTTAACTTTTTTTAAGATGGATAGTTTTTATCCGCAAAAAGTTAATTCGCCGCCGTATCGACCTATCAAAAAATATTTCCCTCAGGAAATAGGATCTTTTACGTCAGCGCGACAGTTTCATGATCAACTCTATTTGCTTCCTGCTGCTGAAATGATTCATTTTATCTCATTTCTTTGGAGCTGCTTGCTTTTGATTTATGTTGCCTTGAAAGGGTTCGGTTCAAAAACCAGACCTTTTATTGTTCTGATTATCTCAGGGGTGATTGTGAATGCGTTTATAATGGGGGGACTGTCCGGCGTGTTCGGACGTTATCAGGCGCGCATTTGTTGGTTGATCGTATTTGTTGCTATTGCGGCTTATCTTACCTCGGACAAAAAAGGTGAAGGTGAATGGTGATATTCATGTGATACCAAATGTGAAGGCACCGTCGCTAAATGCCTCAATGCGATTGGTTCCTTCCAGATTTTTAATGATTTTTTTTGCCAAGTTCATCATGAGTTTTTGCCGGCCGCAGGCTGACGGAACTATCGATTTTTTCCGTCATAGAATACCGGTTTCAGGTTTTCTAAATCAATATCATCAAGGCAGCGCACATTGATGGCTACCATCGGGGTGTCGTTTGGGCCTTTGCCACGACCGAAGGATCTGATACCGCAGGTTTTGCAGAAGAGATGGTGGATTATTTTTTTGTTGAATTGATAATCAGAAAGATTATCTTCACCGGATTCAAGTTTAAATTGATTTTCTGGAACGAAGGCCAGCCATGTGCCGGTTTTTGCACACATGGAGCAGTTGCAATAGATGACCTGTGAAAGATCTGTTGTGACTTCATAACGGACTGCGCCGCAGTGGCAGCCACCTTTGTAAGTTGTTGCTTCAGACATTGTGAAATTTAGTTATATAAATACCGGGCAGATGATACACCAGCAGGGAGAAGTAATCGATAGCGTTGGTCGGGAATGTCCGGGTTGCCATCTCATTGTATTTCGGGTTGGTCGAACTCTTTTGGGTTTGCAAAAAAACACACAAGATTTTTGTATGATGTGAGTTATAATTATCTGGATATTTATTGTTTTAGATGTTTAAAAAGAATTTTTGGAGAGCGGTTGTTGTTTTGTTCATTGGAGTGAATGTGGTTTTTGCGCAGGCTGCAACCACTGAACCGGTATGTGATGTTGAGAGGTTGAAACAATTATCATTGGAAATTATTCAGAGTAATTTGACGGATTGTAAAATTCAGAAAGGGGAAAAATGCTTTGTCGCAGGGACTTTTTGGAATCAGTTTTGGGTTCGTGATACATCTTATTCATCTTTGATGGGACTTTATAAATTGTATCCGGACGAGTTGAAAAATACTTTTAAGGAACTGGTTTTGATGAATGGTGATAAGGGTTATCCTGACCAGGATCCCGCTTCGGATTTTGGCAGATTTCCGTATCAGACGGATTCTGTGGTGTGGGTGATTGGGGCTTTTGAATTGGCGAAACAGACGCACGATGAGGAGTTTCGAAAGTATGTATATGAGGTCGGAAAGAACATGATGGTGAAATGGAAAGTCGCTGAGGATAAACGCGACGGGCTGATTTTTGGCGCACCGTCTTTTTTGGATTCCTGGGCATCTTTCCCAAAGGAGTGGAAAGGGAATCCGAAAGTTTTTTTGAAAAACAAATTTTTATCCACAAATGTTTTGTGGCTTAGATTCCAGGAGATTTTGTTGTGGGAAGGGAAGTATTTTGGCGATGTTTCCGATACTGATTTTGAAAAAAAGAGTGGAGATTTGCGCAAGAAAATTCACAACCTGAATGAAAAATTTATCAATAAAGCGGGTGGGTATTATAATTATTATATTGGCAGTACAAGGTATGAAGGTCTTGGTAATGCGCTGATTCAAAAATTTAAACTGAACAGTTATGCGATTACTCATGTGAAAACGGATGAGTATTTTTATCCGGCACATTATCCGATGTTTGATTTTACAATTCCCGAAAATTGGTACAGCGATACGGCTCAACATGTCTGGGTGGACCGGTTTGTGGCGATTGTAGACAAAGAGCCTATCGAGGATTTTTGTTTAAAGTACGGGGAAATTTTGAGTTCTCAAAACGATATTGCGGAGCTTATACAGGATGGCCGTATGTTTGGCGGCAGCAGGCAGTTATGGTCCGCAACAGGTGTGTATTTTTATTTGGATGAGTTTGAAAAGCAGGAAACGGAGATTGAGATACTCAATGAAGATGCAGCGAATAATGGTCATGGCGCCGCCGAGGAACAACAAGATTCTGTAAAAGAGTTTGAGTGGTATTTGTTGGATCAACCTTTGTTGTGGACGCATGATTCTTTGCCAAAAACTCCCAGCTTAATGTTTGGGATGGAAGATTTTCAATAAAAAATACGGTGGTATGTGTTAGTTTTTGTCGACGAATTTGTCAAATACGTGTGTTATACTGAGTGGACGCTTTAGATATTGATTTTTTCAGAATGTCAGACCAAAATCCAAATATTTCGCAGTTACAGGAGGTTTTTGATAAGTACAATGTTGTTGCGGCTGAAGGCAAGATAGAGGAAGCGCTTAAATTTCGTTCGGCTAAGATAAATGAAGGGGCTGTTGAGTTTATGAAAGATGAAGAAGGTAAGAATATGACTTTATCTATGATGAAATCGATGGCGCCTGTTTCTTATGTTGTTGATCATGTGGATAACAAAAAAAGTGGTGAAGTGAGTGTGAATTGTACCGGTACATTTATTTCCGGTGATCCTGATGATCATGGGAAAAAGGTTCGCGTAGAGTTTGAACTTATTTTCTTACAAGAAAATGATGCCTGGAAATTGGGAGATTTCATTTTGCACAATGATCCGGATAAGATTGAACGCTCAGCGAATCAGAGTTTTGAATCTGAAGATAACTATGATGCGGGAGCAAATACCTCAATGGGCGGACGCGTGATTTCTGTTACTTTTGATATTGATCACACAATGGTTGTTGTACGGGTTACAAATCAGGAGGTTTTAGTTACACTTCCAAATAAGGAAGCTTTGGAGAAGGCTGGTTTTACAACAGATCAACTGGCTCCATGGTCTTATATAGAGGTGACGGGATATCCTCATAAAACCGATTCTTTGAAGGTTTGGGGGACATGTTCAATATATGATTGAAGCTTAAGGGTGGATTTTTGAGCTTAAACACTTTTTAAAAAGTAATTGGTTACCTGGGAGGCCGGTATGCGCTATACTTGCCTTCCAGTTTTACTAATTTGTCGTTGTGAGGGATGTTTTGAAGAAATATTTTGGGTATGAAGAGTTTCGTCCGCTGCAGGAGGAGATTATTGAAAATGTTTTGGCCAAAAAGGATACTTTGGTGATTATGCCAACAGGTGGTGGAAAGTCTTTGTGTTACCAGTTGCCGGCGATTCAACTTGAAGGATTAACTTTGGTTATTTCTCCATTGATTGCATTGATGAAAGATCAGGTGGATACGTTGAAAGCGAACGGTGTTTCAGCAGAATTTATTAATAGTTCATTGCAGCCGGAAGAGATTTATGAGATTCAGGATCGGGCACGAAACGGAGAGTTGAAAATTTTATATGTTGCTCCCGAGCGTTTGTCCGTTGATTCTTTTGGGCAGTTTTTGAAAAAGGTGAATGTGCAGTTGATAGCGATTGATGAGGCGCATTGTATTTCTGAATGGGGTCATGATTTCCGTCCGGAATATAGGAATTTGAAAAAATTAAGGAATGATTTTCCCGATGTTCCGGTGATTGCTTTAACCGCTACGGCAACGATAAAAGTCCGCAGGGATATTGTTGAACAGTTGCATCTGCAAGATGCGAAAATATTTTTGAGGAGTTTTAACCGGGAGAATTTGACGTATTTTGTTCAGCCGAAAAAAGGTGTGTTTGATCAGTTGATGGTCCTACTCGAAAAACATAGAGACCAGTCGGTTATTATTTATTGTTCTTCAAGAAATACCACCGAAGAGTTGGCTTATGATCTGCGAAAGGAGAAGTTTAACGCGTCGGCGTACCATGCCGGTTTGGATCAACAAAAAAGATCTTCCACGCAGGAGAAGTTTATACGTGATGAGATCAATATTATTGTGGCGACGATAGCTTTTGGTATGGGTATTGATAAGCCGGATGTTCGTCTTGTGGTGCATTATGATTTGCCGAAGAGTTTGGAAGGTTATTATCAGGAAACCGGACGTGCCGGACGTGATGGACTTGCCAGTGAATGTGTTCTGTTTTATTCGTACGGGGATAAGATGAAACAGGATTATTTCATTCGTCAGATCACCCAGGAAAATGAGCGATTAATGGCTGAACAAAAGCTGGATCAGGTGATTGAGTTTTGTGAATTGCAGCACTGTCGAAGAGGTTATCTGTTGAAATATTTTGGTGAAGTTTGGGACACCGTTAACTGTGCAAATTGTGATTCCTGCATGACGCCAAAAGAGGAAATTGATGCTACAGAAATTAGTTATAAGATTTTATCGGCTGTTATTCGAACCGGTGAGCGTTTTGGTGCGAACCATGTTGTGGATGTGCTTTTGGGGAAAGGGACTAAAAAGGTAAAAGAGCTTGGGCATGACGATCTGCCGGTTTTTGGCGTGGAGAAACATTATGAAAAAGAGGAGATTCGTCATTTTATTACGGCTTTGCTTTCGCTTGGTTTTTTAGCGAAAAATGATGGACAATATCCAACGCTTCGAGTGAGTGATTTGGGTAAAGAGTCGTTAAAATATCGTCAGAAAATATTTTTATCCAAACCAAAAAATGTAAAAATTGCCGGAACCAAGAAACAAACCGGTGATTTGGATTTTGACCAGGAGCTGTTTAATAAACTCAAAATTTTCAGAAAGGAGCTCGCGGATCAAAAGAATGTTCCACCGTTTGTTATTTTCAGTGATGTTCCTTTGCGAGAGATGTCACATTATTTCCCTCAATCTTTGGAGAGTTTTGCCAGAATTACCGGTGTTGGAGCCATGAAACTTACTCAGTATGGGGAGCAGTTTTTGAATATAATTCAGGATTACGCGCGTATTGCAGGTAAGGAGGAGATTGTTATTCCGCAGCGCCAAAAAGATATGAAAGCGGGAAGTTCGTTTGAAAGAAAAGCCCAGAGTGGTAAGTTGAATGATTCCGCTTCAACTGAAAGAAAGTCACAAAGTTCGGGAACAACATTTCAAAAAACCAAAGAACTGTTTTTACAAAAACTTACTTTGGTTGAGATTGCCGAACAAAGGGGATTGAATCCGGGAACGGTTTTGACCCACTTGGAAACTTTGATTGAAGACGGTGAACAGATTGATATTGAGCACTTAGCTTTGGAGCCCGGACGATTGAGGCAAATTCGCTCTGCGTTTAAAGAGGCCGGAGGTTTTACGCTTACGCCTGTGCGAAAAATTTTGGGTGAAAGTTTTACTTACGAGGAGCTCCGACTGGCGAGAGTTTTTATTCAGATGGAAAAAAGAGTTTCAATGTAAATGTTGTTTTTGCTGTTTGATTCGAAATTGAATCTATCCTATTTTGAGGTGGGAGATGTATTTATTGAATTTTTTTTATGGAGCAATACTTGGGTGATCTTGAGAAAACCAAAAATCTTTCTGAACTTTTTGCGGTACCAAAAGAAGCAAGAGATGATAAGTGGAAAGAGAAGTTTTTAGCAAATGTGGATGCTGCAAGTTTCCGTTGTACGGATCAGCAAATTATTCTTGGCCCGGATGGGTTTATGTACGCTGCGTTGTATTTACCTGAACCAAATAAGGAGTTTCAGTGTTTTGTTGTGAAGCATATGAAGGACGATTTTTTGTTGGATAAGGGGATTGGGGTGGTTATTTGCCCGGGCGAGAACTCAGCGGAATGGGTTTTTTCTTATGGTGATATTTTGAATTATCATTTGTGTGGGAAGTTTTACACTCCGGAAGACCATGAAAATGCGCCCGCCTCTGATGATGAGGCTGACAAGGTTTTGATTGGTCAACCAGCGGAAGATTATTTCCCAAAAGTTGCCAGAGATGTGCTCCGAAGATATTTGGCGGCTCAGGGTGTTGCGGATCCGAAGATACTTTTGATGGTGAGAGGCGGGGTGAAGGAACTGGTTTTCAATATGACCGCGGAGATGTTTGAATCACCACAGAAGTATGAAGATGTTATGAATAGGATAAGCTGGTTCCTGCCTCGACAGTATGTTTATTCGTCCGGAGCGGGGATGGAGGGGGCGCTTATGCCTTTGTAGACGGCAATTTGAGTGTTTGGCAGGGCCAGTAGGAATCGAACCAACGTTTTCCGTTTTGGAGACGGACGTTCTACCTCTGAACTATGGCCCTAAGTTTACCGATCGCATGGTATATTGCGTCCAGTTTTCTTGCAACCTCTGCTGAGTTATAATTGATTGCTATGCATCCTTGGTAGTTTTCTCGTATTCTGCTTTTGTTGGTTTTCTTAAAATACGTTTTATTAAATTGTGCAGTGGGGATACCTGTTGTTTTTGACCAAAAAAGTCGTTGTTGATCTTCATCATGATAGTTGTGGAGATGCATTAGTGCTCGAAATCGCTTTTCCTCAATTTGAAAGCCATTTCTTAGGCAATAGAGGAAAGTTTTTATAAGCTTTGGATCCGAATTTGTTAGTGTCGTTTTAGATAGCGACCTTTTACCGCCTTCACACCAAAAAATTATTGCTGCGACAGTTTGTAGTAAATTCTTATCTTTGAAATTTAATGAAGATAGTATTTTTTGAGCATCTATTGATCTTAATTTAGCGGTTTTTAACTTTTTAATTAGTAGACTTTGTTGAGCTCTTTTTAACCCTTTTTTTGAATTTATTGTTAAATTTTTTAGTTGGCTGGCAGAAATTTTTATGTTTTTTGTCCATAAATATGCTGTGCTCTTAGCAATATTTAACTTCTTAGAGATTGCAAGATATGAGTTTCCTGACTTTCTTAAATCTTGGGCTGTTTTTTCAGTATCTTTATTGTGCATATGAAAATAAAACTACTATGTTAGTTTACATAAATATTACAGCAGATTCAATTAAATACTGCGCTATTTCTTATCGGGTGGGATGCCCATGTATTCGTAGAGGTATGCGGCGATGTCACGATAGAGGTAGACGGCTGTGGCATCAGCCCACTCGCTGGTACGCGGACGGTCGAATTTGACGTAGAGGACGAATTTTGGATTGTCGATCGGCCCGAAGCCGGCGATGGAGGCAAGGGTTGTGCCGGCGCCTGTCATGGCTTTGCCGCGGAGGTAGGTTTGTGAGGTACCGGTTTTGCCTGCGAGATAGTAGTTAGGGAGCGCCGCGTTGCGGGCTACGCCGTTCTCTACAGCGTTTACCAGCATGGCTGTGATGGTGTGGGCGGTTTGTTCACTGATGACTTGTTGTACCACCATTGGCTCTGTTTGAATTACCTTTCCGTTATCCTGGATAATTTTGTCTACGATGTGTGGTTGCATGAGTTTGCCTCCGTTGGCGATGGCTGCGTAGGCAGTGACCATCTGAAGCGGGGTGACGGTAAGACCCTGCCCGAAAGATTTGGTTAAAAAGTCACTTTCTGAGTGCCAATTATTGTAATGTGCGACGTTGCCAGGATGTTCGTTGTCGAATTCGATACCGGTACGTTCGTTGAATCCGAAGCGGATGATATAACTATAGAACAGCGTTTTTCCCATTCTTTTGGCAATCCAACTGAGACCTGTGTTGCAGGAGTTTGAGAGCACGTGTGTCATGTTTACGTAGCCGGTACATTTTGCCGATACGTTTTCAATCGGTTCACTGTCGTGCTTTCCGGTGATGACGTTAAAGTCGATATTGAGGAAGCCGGGGTCGTTGAATGCGGTGTCAGCTGTAACATCTTTGTCGTCTATGGCGCTGGCCATGGTGATGGCTTTGAATACGGAACCCGGTTCGTATGGAGCTGATACTATTTTGTTTTGATATGCTTCCAGCCCGATCCAGTTTTTGTAACGTTTGTAGATTTTTTGTCCGTTCTCGATAATTTCGCTCATTACTTTGTAGCGATCGTGAGCCGGTACATTTCTGTAGAACCAGAAATTTCCATCTTCACCTTCGATTGGTGTTAGATTTTTTATTTCATCGGCGGTGAAATTTACTTCGTCGGTGTTGGTTACCGCGCTGAAATTGTTTGGATCAAAACTTGGGTAGTGAGCCATGGCCAGAATGTATCCGGTGTTTGGATCCATCACTACTACCTGTCCGCTATCCGCACGGTAATCTTCAACGGCTTTTGCGAGTTTTTTTTCTATGACCATCTGCATTGAACGATCGATGGTGAGGACAATGTTGTCGCCATCCACTGCGGGTTTGATGACGCTGTCGCCAACGGTGATTTGTCTGCCGTAGAGTCCGTCTTTTTCTCCCTGAAAGATACCTTTTTTGCCCTGTAGCTGAGTGTTGTATTTGCTTTCTATACCGTAGTTGCCAATTCCATCCGGGGTAACAAAACCCAGTACGTTTGCTGCCAAAGATGCTTCGGGATAATAACGGTAGTATTCTTCTTTTAATCCGATACCGAAGAAATTTTTGTCTTTATCTTCCTCGATGAGTTTTTGAATTTGTGCGGAGATTTCCGGTTTAATTTTTTTCTTCAAAATTACGTAGCGATTTTTTCCTTCGAGAATTTGTTCAAGACGGCTTGGGGACATTTCCAGATATGTCGCAAGTTGGGCGGCAACAAAACCTTTGCTGTTGGTGAGTTTGTCGGGGTAGGCAAGGATATTTTTTTCTGTCACTTCGATGCCAACCAGGCCCAGATTTTTCACTTTTTCCATGACCTCCGGGGAAGCGTCGTTACTGAGGATGATAGTGGAGCGTACTTTTTGACTGATGTCGTTGAGTAAATCTTCGGAGAATTTTTTGTAGAGCTCTTCGTCGGTCAGTGATTTTATCTTCTTTACGTCTTCTTCGGTTTTAGCGCGTTTGTGTTCTGTTTCTACTCGTTGCTGATCTTCTTTGCGCGCCTCTTCTACGTCGTAAATTATTGGTGCGAGGCGGTCGGCTACCAGTTTTGGATTTGTAATGATGGTTGGGTCAACGAAAAGCGTATCCAGTGTTACGTTGGTAGCCACACGAACAGGTTCGTTGGATGAATAATCTTTTACGAAAATTTCACCGCGGCGCGCCGGAAGTTCGGTTTCACCGTAGTGCTCTTTTGCGGCAATTTGTTGGTAGTAGTCATGGCGGACAACCTGTAGATAGAAGAGGCGGAAAATAATCAGGACGCCTATAAAAGTAACAACGCCTTTTAATACCAGCAGCTTGTCTACCGGTTCGCCTGATTTTCGACGTTTGTATGCCATGAGTATTTTTGTAGGAACCCAATTATAGGGAATAATTGGGCACTTATGAAGTGGTAATAAGAAGTGTGGGGAGGCGCTATTGATGCCTGTATGTTTGGCTTTTAGCTATGCGTGTGCCGGTCTTTTGCATTCGATGGTCGAAGTCGCTATGCTGTGGAGGAAACACTAATTTTTTCTATGTATCAAAAAACGACTTTACCGAATGGTTTGCGGGTTGTGACCAAAAAACTCGAGAATACCAAGGCTGTGACTGTGCTTATATTGGTTGGTGCCGGTTCACGTTATGAAGTTCCGCGTATTAATGGGCTTTCGCACTTTTTGGAGCATATGTTCTTTAAGGGTGCGCAGAAGTATAAGAATACCAAAGAGGTCTCGGAAGCTATTGATGGCGTTGGTGGTGATTTCAATGCTTTTACCGGAAAAGAGTATGCCGGTTATTATGTGAAGGTTGCTGATCAGCATTTGGATACGGCTTTGGATGTTTTGGCAGATATGCTGATTCATTCGAAATTTGATCCGGCTGAAATTGATAAAGAGCGCGGGGTCATTATGGAGGAATATAATATGTATCAGGACACCCCTATGCATCAGATCGGGTGGGATTTTGAGAGACTTTTGTATGGTGATCAGCCAATGGGTTGGGATCAGGTTGGAACGAAAGAGGTGATTATGTCTGTGAAACAGGAAGATTTTAAAGATTATCAGAAGAAGTTGTATTCACCTGATAATACGGTGATTTCCGTTTCCGGGAATGTGGATCACAAAGCGTTGATGGAAAAGATTGAAGCGCTCTTTCATTTTGAGGATACCAAGAAAGCTTTTGCTTTTGATGCGATTAAGAAAAATGAAAATCCTCAGAAGATTTATTTGCGTACCAAGAAAACTGAACAAGCGCATGTGTTAATAGGTTTCCCGAGTTATGACGAACAACATCCAATGCATTATGCTGCCAAGATTTTGGCGATTGTGCTTGGTGGAAATATGAGTTCAAGAATGTTTTTGAGTGTTCGTGAAGCGCAAGGTTTGGCTTATTACATTAGCACTTCCACGGATGACTATACCGACACGGGGTCGTTTACAACGAATGCCGGAGTATCCTTGGACGGTATCGATAAGGCGATAGTGGCTATTATTGATGAGTATAAGAAAGTCATTGGTGAGCCAGTTGATGCGAAGGAGATCAAGAAAGCGAAAGATTATTTAAAAGGGAAACTGGTTTTACGATTGGAGGATAGTGAAGAGTATGCGCATTTGGTGGGTAAGTATGAGCTTTTGTATGGCAAAGAACAGTCTTTAGAAAAATTGATGGAGCAGGTGGATAAGGTGACTGTTGAACAACTGCAGCAGGTGGCGAAGGATTTGTTCAAGGAGGAAGAGCTGTACTTAGCGGTTATTGGGCCTTATGAGGATGAGGAACGCTTTAAGAAACTCTTGAAGTTCTAGGCGGCTTGCCGAGAAAGGCTTTTATCAGTATGATTTCCGCGGAATTTTTATTTTTAATATCTTTACTTATGTCGATGGAATTTACAGGTTTGAAGGAGAAAACATTGGTTCTTTTGAAACCGGATGCTATTCAGCGTGGTCTTATTGGTGAGGTTATTGGTCGTTTTGAGAAAAAGGGTTTGAAGCTTGTTGGTATGAAAATGATGCAGCTTGAAGAGGCTGTTCTTCGTGAACACTATGCTCACATTGCAGATAAGCCATTTTTCCCTGGTGTTAGCCAGTTTATGCAGAGTTCCCCAGTGATTGCCATGTGTTGGGAGGGTTTGGAAGTTGTTCAGGCTGTTCGTATTTTGTGTGGTATTACCAAGGCTCGTTCTGCTGAGGCTGGTTCTATCCGCGGGGATCTTGCTATGAGCGTTGCTTGTAATGTTGTTCATGCTTCTGATTCTGTTGAGACGGCTTCGAAGGAGGTTCCACGTTTCTTTAAGGTGGATGAGCTGTACACATACAACAAGTCTGAGTTCGAACATGTATATACAGAAGACGAGCGTGTTTAATATCCCTTTATGGGTTTTTTAAAACTTGCTTCTCGCGCCGAACCGGTTGGACTGGAGGTTACTCCAGAGCTGATTTTTGCGCGCCTACGTGGGGAATATAGTTTTTTGCTGAGGACAGGGCAGACCGGTGAGGGTGCGATGGGACAGGGGGATAGATACTCCTTTTTGGGCTATAATCCGGCGTTTGTTGTGTGGTCGCAGGAACAGGTTTTGCATTTGGAGCGCTTGAGGCAGACGAGTTGTTTGGCAAAGGGGCCGCGGAATGAGATGCTGCAGGGTGACTCTTTTGAAGCGCTGAGGAAATTGGTTTTGGATTACGGGTTTACCAGCAAGGCCCCGGTTCCTTTTTTTGGTGGGTTTGCCGGACTTTTTACTTATGATTATGGATGTAATTTTGTGGGTGTGAAGCAGACGGTTTTTGATGATTATAAGCTTCCGGAGTTTGTATTCGCTTTTTACGACAAGGTGATTTGTTTTGATCATCAAGAGCAGAAGGTTTGGTATTTGGCTTTGGGGGATACAGCTATGGAGGCGGAGCGGGTGCTGGATCAGATTCTTTTGGATGTGCAAAAGCCGGCGGCGCTTCGAGGTGTTGGGTCGGTGGGTGAGTTGTCCTCCAATTTGAGTAAGGAACAGTATGCGATGAAAATTGATCAGTTGAAAAAATATTTGCAACAAGGGGATACGTACCAGGCAAATTTTTCTCAACGGTTCTCAGCTGACTCCGATGCTGATTCCTGGAAGATTTTTTTGAAATTGTCGAAAATTACACCGGCTCCATTTGCAAGTTATTTTGAGTTTCCGGATTTTTCCGTGGTGAGTTGCTCTCCGGAACTTTTGGTGCGAAAGCGTGGAAAGGTTGTTGAGACTTGGCCGATTAAGGGGACAATGCCTCGTGGAAAAAATAGCGGCGAGGATGAGAGGTTGGCCGCTCGGCTTTTGAATTCGGACAAGAATGAAGCGGAACTGAATATGATTGTGGATCTGGAGCGGAACGATTTGGGGAAAGTGTGTGAGATGGGTTCTGTGAAAGTTGCGGCGCATCGTGAGATACAGAAATACTCACATGTGATTCACACTGTGTCCAAGGTGACTGGGATGCTCCGTTCTGACAGTGATATTTTCGATTTGATTCAAGCTTTATTCCCTGGGGGATCGATTACTGGCGCACCTAAAAAAAGAACAATGGAAATTATTGATCAGTTGGAGGATTTTAAGAGGGGTGTGTATACCGGATCGGCGGGCTATATGAGTTTGAATGGTGATATGGATTTTAATATTTTGATTCGGACATTGTTGTTTAAGGATAGGAAGGTGTATTTCAATAGTGGAGGGGGAATTGTGATTGGGTCGAATGCGGAAGAAGAGTATTTGGAGTCATTGCAGAAAGCTGAGTCTTTGAGGTTGGCTTTGCAATAGACGAGAGTTCTGAAAAAGTGCGTTCTTGCTGCGTTTGTCACGATTTGTCCACATTATTGACAGGTGTGTTTATTGATTTTGAATATTTGTGCCGTATAATCCTTGGCGATATCATTCTTTTTTCATCAATACATGTCTATTCGAGCACCGGAAGGTTTTTCCGGATCACAAGCTGTTGTCAGATCAGAGTTACCGTTTGTTGGTGGTGACCCGGCATTGGCAGAGGTGCTTCCGAGGATTGGTCGGGCGAGTGATCAGGTGCATTCTGGTATTCACGCAATTTTTCCCGGGCCGCCAATTGGCAACGAAGGGATGGAAACGGTTGGCGAGATGCAGTTGGATTTTGATGATGAACGGACAAACCCTTGTATGGATGTTAATACTTTGATGGCGCAGATTGAAAATCCTGATACTGATCCGCCACAACCTGACGATTTTGATGATCAGACTTTTGTTGGTCCAAAGCCATCGTTTTTGGAGGAGACTCAGGATGAACTTCCTGTATTTGATGAGGACGATGAGGTTGATCCGGTGACGGAGCGAAATCCTGTGAAGCCAGCGGTTCCAGACGACGAACACACAAAACCAACCTGGCCAAAAATCCCGGTGATACAGGGACCTTTGGGGAATGTTGATCAGGGGACGGATGAGTATGGTAGAGCCCTTGTAAAGGCTCTTACAACTGATCCTGATGAGGAGTTTGTGGAGGTTGGAGATGACGAGATTGAGGTGGTGAAATAGTTGTTGTTTGGCGTCTGGTATGGGAACTCTGTATGATAGCGCCGTATGTATGTTTGTTTGAACGGAAAATTAGTGAAGGAGAGGGAGGCACGCGTGTCAGTTTTTGATCATGGGTTTTTGTATGGGGACGGGGTGTATGAAACTTTGCGAACGTATGGTGGAAAGGTTTGGCAGTTGCGGGAGCATTTGAAGAGATTGCGGGGGTCGGCGAGGTTGTTACAGATTGGAGTGCCTTGGAGTGATGGGCAGGTGAGCAACTGGTTGGAGGCGCTTTTGGAAAAAAATGGTTTTCGGGAGTCGCGGATCCGTATTTCGGTGAGTCGAGGTGAAAATGGGTTTGATTTTACGATGAGTAAGAAACCGACGTTGGTTATTGTGGCTTCGAAATTGGTTCCGGAACCGGTTGAGGTTTATACCAAGGGGGTGAGTTTGATTTCATTGCCTTGGCAGAGATTTTTACCGCATGCGAAAACAACAAGTTTGTTGCCAATGATTTTGGCACAGCCTTTGTTGAAGCAGAAAAAAGCTTATGAAGGGATTTTTTTGGATGAAAAGAAGAATGTTTTGGAAGGGACTATGACAAATATAACAGCGGTTTTTGGAAATACTTTGATTGCACCAAAGGACGGTGTTTTGTCTGGGGAGACACAAAAAACTGTTTTACAGATCGCGAAAAAGTGTGGCTTGACGGTGAAGTGGGGAAAATTATCTTTAAAGAAATTACTTCAGGCTGATGAGGTTTTTCTTACCAGTACTGTTCGGGAAATTATGCCGGTGAGGATGGTGGATGGGAAAAAAATTGGAAGGGTCTGCCCGGGCAGTCTTACCAAGTTGTTGATGAGTGCTTTTGAGGAGTATGTGATGAGGGATTGGATGTAGTGGCTGATGGTGGTTTGAAAATTTGATGTGGAAGGATTTTTAGCTTACATTAAAGATGATTTTTTTATTGATTCATGCATAAATTTTTGGTGAGTCGGGGGAAGAAATTGAGTTTGGGGCGCCCGCTTATTATGGGGGTGCTGAATGTAACGCCCGACTCGTTTTCTGATGGTGGAAAGTTTTTGGATCTCAATCAGGCGGTGAAGCGGGCGCTTACGATGGTTCAAGAGGGTGCGGATATTATTGATATTGGAGGGGAGTCTTCGGGGCCGGATTCTCAGAATGTTTCTTTGAAAGAGGAGTTAGCGAGGGTGATTCCCGTGGTGCGTATGTTACGCGCACAAACGACTGCGTGGGTGTCCGTGGACACTTACAAGGCCGAAGTTGCGCGTTCTGCCATAGAGGCTGGGGCTGATATGATCAATGATGTGACCGCGTTTCGCGGCGATAAGCAGATGGCTTCTGTGGTTGCGGCTGCTGGGGTGCCGGTGGTGATTATGTATTCCAAGGATTCTTCGGCACGAACTACTCGGAAAGTTGTTAAGTATAAGAATGTTGTCAGTTTTGTGCAGAAGTTTTTGAAGGAACGCGTTGCGGTTGGTATGAAGGCCGGCATTTTGAAGGGACAGTTTATACTGGATCCAGGAATGGGGGCTTTTGTTAGCGGTGAGCCAAAATATAGTTTGCAGATTTTGAAGAAACTGGAAAAGTTTGGAGATATGGGCTTGCCGATTTTGATTGGAGCTTCGAGGAAAGGGTTTATCGGGCAGGTGCTTGGCGTTTCATTGGATGAACGGCTTGAAGGCGGGTTGGCGGCTCATGCGCTTGCGGTTTTGCATGGCGCTGCTATTATTCGGACCCATGATGTGAAGGAGACGAGGCGCGTTGTGGATATGGTGAGTGCCATTTTGAAATCATAAATGGAATGTATTTCAACTCTTGGGTGCTGAGTAAAAAGTGGGCTTTTGTATTGCCCGAATCTGTGTGTGAATCACTGTTTCTCTAGTTTAAAGCCAATTTGTGTTTTTTGTTTTTCTTCTGGGGATAATAACTGTTTTATAAGTTTGAAAATCGTTTTAAATTGTCCGTCGTATTTTTGTTCCAGCTTTTCTATTTTTTCTCGTAATACTTTGTTTGTTGTCAGCATCTCGCGTAATTTGGTAAAAGTTCTCATAATCTGAATATTCACCTGGATTGCCCGTTCGCTTTTTAACACACTGGATAGCATGGCGATGCCTTGTTCAGTAAAAACATAAGGCAGGTATCTTCGACCACCCCATACATTTGAGGTGCCAAAATGGAACCTCAAGTTTTCGAATTCTTCTTTCTTGAGAATAAACATGAAATCTTCTGGAAATCGTTCAATATTTCTTTTTACAGCTCTAATCAGGTTTTTGGTTTCTACTCCATAAAGTGCAGCCAAATCATTGTCCATTATTACTTTTTTGCCTCTTAAGAAAAATATTTTGGCTTCAATCCTTTCATCAGGAATAACAATGTTAGGTGATTGCATGGTTACATAAGAATGTAATAAGTATTCTATTTTACCTTTTTGAAATTAAATTTTTGTTAACACATTCTGAAATATTCATAAAACTTGTCGATAAGATACAAAGTTGTTAGTGTTTATGACGGTGAGGGGCTTCCATTTTGTGCGTGCATGATGTAGAAGAGACAAGGTTAGTGATGGAGATGGTTCACGTTATTATGACTTCATGATTTGTTATGTTCGTTACCAAAATTTTCACTTTTGATTCAGCACATTTTTTGACGAACTATTATGGGAAGTGTGAGCGTATGCATGGGCATACGTATACTTTGGAAGTGACCCTTGAAGGGGATGTTCAGAGTAATGGGTTGATTATTGATTTTGTGGTTTTGAAGCGGATTGTGAAGAAACATGTGTTGGATAAACTGGATCATCAGACTTTGAATGATGTGATTGAAAATCCTTCTGCGGAAAGGGTTGTTTTGTGGATATGGGATCAGTTGAAAGATTTGCCAAAATTATTGGAGGCGGAGCAGGATGATCCGAATTTGGGTGAGGATATTCAGAAGTATTTTAAGGCGGAGGATGGGAAGGATTTTCAGAAGATGGATTTTGGTAAAACTCTTCGGCTTCATGAGTTGAAACTTTGGGAGACGGCGACGAGTTGTGTTGTGTATCGGGGGTAATAGGGTATTGGTTTGATATCAGTGGGACGGATCTGGTTTTTTTGATGTGTCGATTTATGGTTAAAGTCTTCCTAAGAGGCTTTACAGAACTTTTAGAGATCGGTATAATGAAACGATTTATAATTTAATCAAGTTTCTATGCCATTTGGTCATAAAGAGTCCGCACCGAGACGATCTAAAAGAGCTTCTACCATTGAAGATTTGGAGGCTCAGGTTCATGCAGAGCAACAGAAAGCGGCTGAAGAGGAAAAAACTGAAGGTCAAACTGTTTTTAGAAAGATTTTTTCCTGGGTTTCGAAAATGGCGGGTAAGGCTATGGATACCAGCACTGAACTTGGTTTACCGGCCGGTGTTTCTTTGGATGATTATAAGACGATCAAGTGTATGTATGAGAAGATTTTGGATGCGAAACGTGGTGGAAAAATTGTGAAAGGGAAAGACTGGATGCGTATTGTAGAAGATAATCCTGAAGATAAATCTTTCGAAGAAATTTGGGAGGATAGTAGTCATGGTAAAAGTATGGATACGAGAACCGACATAGTGGAGTTTTTACTTGAACGGTATTTGCCACATGCTATGGCTGACGAGATGATGGGACGCCAAATTCGTACATTCTTTTTAATGGATTTGGGCATAATTCCATATTTGGCGTAACATATGGCCATGCATAGAGTGTATTTGGCTTTTGGGTCTAATCTTGGTGAGAGAGGAAAAAATATTCAGACGGCTGTGACTGATTTGGAGCGTTGGGGCATTAAGATTTTACGGATGTCCCGCTTGTATGAAACTGAACCGGTTGGGGTTAAGGATCAGCCGGCTTTTTATAATGCGGC
>JADZCU010000063.1 GCA_020851415.1 Candidatus Peregrinibacteria bacterium
ATTTCCTACCTCACCATCGAAAACAAAGAAGAAATCCCCCAAGAGTTCCACAAACCCATCGGCAACATCATCTTCGGCTGCGACATCTGCCAGGAAGTCTGCCCCTACAACCAGGCCTTCGCCAAACCTCTCACCCTCCAGGCCTTCAAAGAAGTAACCATCGCCGGCAGCTCCCTCGACCTCCAAGAAATCCTCGCAATAGAAACCGACGAAGCATATCTACAAAAATTCGCCGGCTCCCCCCTCATGCGCCCCAAACGCAAAAACTTACAGCGAAATGCGAGGATAGCACTCAAAAACCAAGCCTAAACTTAAGAAAATCTTGATATTAAATTCATGAGATCTGCATAAGAATGCAGGTTATTTCAGCAGATCATTGCGCAAATGTGAATTTCATAGTATAATAATACAATAGAAATAAATTATTCAAAGCATTATGCATACTAAAGAAAACAAACAAGCCAAAAATAAATCAATAGCACTGATTATTGGGTCAATTTCATTTTTACTTATTTCTGGAAGCGTAAGCGCTTATTATCTGTACTTTTTACCTCAACAAAAAGCTGATACTTTAGCACTTGAACAAAGAAAACTAGATATTTCCGAAAAAGAAAAAGCAGATAAACTAGAATTAGAAAAAGAGAAACATAGTGCTGCTCTGGAGCTTGAAAAAGAAAAAAATCAAAATGAATTATCGATTAAGCAGGCTGAATTAAATAGAGAACTAGAAGAAGATTGCCAAAAACAAATTTCTCAATCCCCGTATAAAAACATACAAGGTGGTAGCTATAATCCCTTTACGGATGAATGTGAAGTGAATTATAGAGACCAAAATGGCGAAATCATTTTTGGAGCAGTATTAAATGATTTAGTATCTGTCCCTAAATCAAAAATTGAAGTTAGTGTGTTAGAAGATGATGGATCTATGCCAACAAACGAAAATTTATACTTTGTAAGATATAAAGAGCCGGTAGAATTTCAGGGAACTGTTTCCGCGAACTGTAATAGTATTCTTGTTACAGCAACGAATTTAAACTTTGAAAAACCAGATGAATATTTTTTAAAGGGATACAAACCTGGCGATATATCATTTGTTTACCATGCAAGTCAGAAATTGTTTAATTTGGGTGTAGGAACTACAGTTTATGAATTTAAGGCAACATGTGAGGATGGCAATGTAAGTACGACAATTGCGGTTAATTTTAAAGAATAAGGTAGTAATGATTTTCGAATAACCACTGTCATTTAGTGTGTGGTTTTTAGAGCAATGCCACAGCATTTTACTTATTTTACAAGGTTGGTGTTTTGCCTACATTAAGCCAAAAAACATTGGTTTATTAACCAATAATCATCACCTGCTTTCAAGTCGCAATCCTAGATTTTTGGCTTTCAAATGCTAGAATTTATATATTCTCTTTTGCTTATTTTTAATTATTATGACCGATCAAAAACTCTACGAACTTTGCAAAAAATACGGAGCACAAACTTTGTCAGCACGTAGAAAATTCGCAGGACTTTTACCAGAAGCATTTAGGCGACGACTCTACCAGAAAAAAGGATTCAGTTCGATTTTCGAATTTGCCGCAAAGTTGGCAGGCATAAGCCAAGACCAAGTTCGAGTCGTTTTGAATCTTGAAAAAAGATATGAAGATAAACCAGTACTCAAAAATTTGCTGATAAATGGCGAGGTAAGTATTAATAAACTAGCTCGGATTGTTTCTGTCGCCACAATAGAAAACCAGAAAGAGCTTGCAGATAAAGTTATGATTTTGCCAAAAAATGCTCTAGAAACTTTGGTGCGAGATGAAAAATTTACACAACAAAAATCAGGAGCAACAATTCCAGGCAGTGAAGAAAATTCAAATCGCCAGAGTAGCTTACAGAAGACATTGTTCATCCCTGAAGGTCTGCCCGGGCAGACTCACAATTTAAATTTTGAACTTTCAGAAGACATCAAAAAAGAGCTCAACGACCTGCACTCAAAAGGAATCAACGTGAACGAGCTTTTACAAGAAATGCTAGAAAAACGAAAGGAGAATATAACTCAAGAAAAAGAAAAAATTTCTCAAGAAATGCATCAAGAAACGAACCACGCCACAACAGTTCACCCCCAAAGTTATAAAAGCACCAGCCGTTACATACCAGTCCGCATCAAGAAAATACTCCACCAGGAATATGGAACAAAATGCTCAATCCACACCTGCAAAAAACCATCAAAACAAATCCACCACACCCAAAGGTTCAGCCTTACACAAAATCACGACGCAAAATATCTGGCTCCTCTATGCGTAGAACACCACATCATTGCTCACAGTATTGATCTCAAATTTCACGGAGCACGACAAATGGCGCTGAGTTGAAATCGGTATCCCCCTTCATGCGCCCCAAACGCAAAAACCTCCTGCAAAATGCAGCGATCGCCATAAAAAACAGTCACGTATCCCCAAAAACAAATCAACCTAGCGCTCGATAATGCCGAGTGCTAAAATGGAGCCGTTTCATAACAATATAAACATGAAGAAATTGCCCAAATTCACTCTATCACTTAATAAAAAAAGCGATCGTTGGGATCTGAAAAACGATAAAACTAATAAAGTTCTCAAAAGTGTAGAAAACAAGGCAGATATAATGAAAGGTGGGGTAATAAAAAAAATAGTTGGAAAAGAAGGTGCCTCAGTAAAAGTAAAAAAAATGGACGGAAAATTTCAAGAAGAAAGAACATATCCAAAAAGTGCTGATCCCAAAAAATCTAAAGGCTAAAGGGAAAGTAGAATCTATTTAATATTATTAATCACCAAAATAATGGAAGGGTTAAGCACAATTCTAAATGCAGCGAAGCAAATACCTGAAACACTAAAGAAACTGGGGAAAGCAGAAATGGCTGACACAGTTTTAAACGTCACTCAGGCAGCGTATGACCAAATGAGTGAAAATATAGGCTTAAAAAGTGAACTTGGTGATGCAAAAGCAGCTTTAAGAGACCGAGAGGATGAAATTAAAAAGTTGAAAGACTTAAACGAATTAAAGGCAAATTTAAGATTTGAAAACGATTGTTATTGGGATAAGCAAGGACATGCATTATGTTCAGCATGCCTAGAAAAACCTATCGATCCAGCGGCAGTTAGAATGCATACTGGAGACCGATCAAACGGTTACGTGATCTGCCCTCTATGCAAAAATGGCACCTGGTCAAAAGGGTCTCGACCTCAGCGCATGATGACGTATTAATCCTCACTTTTCACCTTCAAAATTTTCGGCACGGTTTCCTCAATATGATACTGCGGAGGAACAGGTAATTTTTTATCTTTTTCCTCACCATGTCCAAAACATTCGGGAAACTTTTTTTGAAATTCACCAATCTGCGCCACCCACCTTTTGAGTTCCGTTTTCACAATATAAATACGCTTTCGGATTTCAGGATCAATCTTTGCATACATAAAACCTTCAGCATAAACAACGGGCTTACAAGTATCCACAACGCGCTTTTGCAAATCATAAACATGTTGAATAGTGCGGCAAGTTTTCGTGGGAGCCTGCGACAAAATACTACCCTCAACCTCGGCAGCTTTAAACGCCGCGAAACAACTCAATAAGGTTTCCTCAAACTCATTCGGATTTGTCGGTATCAACAAATAATCCTTATCCACCATTTCCGGGACATCAAACGGTCCCGGAACGTGTCCATAAGTTTCAGGTTTTTTCTCCTCAGATTCAGCCGAGCGCGCCGGCACCGGACACGAACTTCTCACCTCGGTCGCAGGTTTCGTACTTTTCGCGCAGGCTCCAGTCAAAACCGCAGCACCCAAAAACAGCGATCCAACAATGTTCCGCATACAAAATATAAAAGGTTTTTGAATGTAACCTTTTTCCCCACCCCACGTCAAACAAACTCCACCTCCCCGCTTAAGCCACCCACCTCTCCTCATCCACCCTCTTCAAAAAATTCGCATACCTCGCCATCACAAACAACAAATCCGATAACCGATTCAAAAACTGAACCGGCATTTCACCAATATTTTCTTCCTTCGCCAAAACAACCACAGATCGTTCCGCTCTTCTGCACACCGTTCGCGCCACATGCAAATGCGCCGCCAATTCACAACCGCCCGGCAAAATAAAATTTTTCAACGGTGGCAACTTTTCATCCATCGCATCAATCCACTGCTCCATCTGCAAAACCAAAGTCTCCGTCACGCGCGGAACATCAAATTTTTCACCAACCGGTGTCGCCAAATCCGCCCCCAGCCGAAACAAACATTTCTGCACAATCATAAAAATTTCCCCAAGAAAAATATCCTCATTATGTATCCGGCAAACTCCCAAAATAGAATTCAACTCATCCACATTCCCATAAGCCTCAATACGCAAAGAGTCCTTCCGTACGCGCTTTCCGCCCATCAATGAAGTCTCACCTTTATCCCCCAATTTCGTATAAATTTTCATAAAAAATCACAAAAACAAAACCAGGTACATTGTAGTGCACCTGGTAAAAATCACAAAGACTGGAGAACTATTTCAACAGTGAACCGACAATCTTATTCACCATACCGCCGTCCGCCAAACCCTTCACTTTCGCCATCACCGGCCCCATAACTTTTCCAATGTCTGCCTTAGATGTCGCACCAGTTTCATTCATAACCTCAAGAACTACTTGCTTCACTTCATCCTCACTCATTTGTGGA
>JADZCU010000064.1 GCA_020851415.1 Candidatus Peregrinibacteria bacterium
CCAACAGTTAGCAACATATCCGCTCTCCCCACAATATGTTTCCCCACCGCGCGGTGCAGTGTTTCAGAGTGCAATCCCAACTCATTCATATTCCCAAGAACCGCGATCCTTCGCCCACCCATACTTCTCAGAACATCCAGCGCTTCTTTAACAGCCTCCGGCGACGCGTTATAAGAGCTATCAATAATCAAAGATCCATTCACGCCTGCAATAGGATTCATACGGCCTGGGGGCAATTGATACTGTTTTAATGCTTCAAGTGCTTCCTGCAATTCAAACCCTTGGGTCAATGCGACTCCAACCGCCGGCAAAAGAACATACGCCTGAAATCCACCCAATAAAGGCAAAACCACGCTCCCCATCTGATCCTTATAAGAAACAGTCATCTTCAATCCGTCTTCCGTGGATTCAGTTTCCAATAATCGCAGGTCGGCAATCTCCGAAATCCCATACCATAGAGTTTTACATTTCAATTTATCACGCAGCCCCAAAATATAAGGATCATCTGCGTTCAAAACAGCCACGCCCTTTTCAGGCAAAGATTCCACCAATTTTTTCTTCTCATTAAAAATATCTTCAAGATCTTTAAATTGCCCTTCGGCCAAATGCACCGGACGAATATTTGTCATAACTCCAACCACGGGTTTAGCCAGTTTCAAAAGTTGCGCCATATCCCCAGGTTTATCTACACCCATTTCGGCAACCACCATGTGGACATCTCGTCCGCCCACCAAGGCATTCCAAACAGATCCTACAATAACCATAATCCATTTCCATGGCGAAGAGAACCCTGAGTCTTGTCCAAGAATCGCCAGCGGCATTCCAAACTCAGTATTGTAACTTTTTTCACTACGCTGAATCGGGAACCGCGCATTCAAAATTGTGAAGATGGCATCCTTCGTACTGGTCTTCCCAATCGAGCCCGTAACTCCAATAATCAGAAGTCGTAAACGACGAATGCGAACTCGTGCTAAAAACACTAAAAGCTGTAGAACACAGTTTTTGATAAATTGCCTCATGGTATAGTTGAAATGTGGCTCAAAAGATAGCAAAATACCCAAAGAAAAACAACACATAATCAACCATTTTATGAAAAATAAAATAGCGATTTTAGGCCTTTCAGTAGCCATTATATCTCTTCTCTCTGGATGCGGAGAGGTAGCGACCACAACCGGTGATCAATACGCCGCCGATAGCAGCACAAACGGTCAAATCAACACAAACGCTCAAAATCAGGGAAATGACGCTTCTGCCACTACAAAAACCACTACCTCTAACCCTCCCTCAGCCATGACTCAAAGTCCACAGACAGCAATGCCGGTAGCCGGTGACACAGTAGCCATTATGGAAACCGATATGGGCACCATCAAATTCAAACTTTTTACCGAACAGGTACCGGAAATCAGCAAAAATTTTATTGAGCTCTCCAAGGATGGAAAATACAAAGACACTCCATTCCACCGCGTAGTAAAAGATTTTATGATCCAAACCGGTGATTTCACCAACAAGAATGGGACAGGCGGATACAGCTACAAAGGGCCGGGCACAAAAATCAACGACGAAATTGCCCCATCGCTTAAACATTTATACGGAACAGTTTCCATGGCCAACGCCGGCCCGGACACCAACGGCAGCCAGTTTTTCATTGTAACAAGCAAAAAAGGCACATCCTTCCTGGATGGCGGCTACTCAATCTTCGGCCAAGTATATGAAGGTATGGATGTAGCTGAACAAATCCAAAACCTCCAGATCCCACACACAGAAAAGCCAAGCAAACTGGTGCTCATCAAATCTGTCAAAATTGAAACTATCGGCAAATAAGGACAGAGAGAAAACAGGACTCATCGGAAAAAATCTCATATTGAACTAAAAAAGCCCCGATCACTCGGGGCTTTTAAGTATCGTGTAAATTTGCCGGAGACTATTTTTTTGTTACCTCGGTGCGGGCAACCTCAACAAACTGTTTGAAAATTTCTGGATGAGTAACAGCCAGATCAGCAAGGATCTTGCGATCAACAGCAACCTTAGCCTTAAGTAAGCCGGAAGCCATACGGCTATAGCTAAGACCCTCAGCGCGGCAAGCTGCATTGATGCGGGTGATCCAAAGAGCACGCATATCACGACGGCGTTGTTTGCGACCTACATAGCTGTTTTGGCCCTGTTTAGCACGGGCATTTTTAGCCCACTTCACAGTTCGGCTGCGGAGGCCTTTCATACCTTTCGTCGCTTTGAGTAATCTATTATGGCGTTTTCGTGTAGTTACGCCGCGTTTGACACGTGTCATATCAAAAGAAATTAAAAATAATTATTAACCGTAAGGAAGAAGCTTGCGAATATTAGCATCGTTAGCCTTAGTTGTAGCAAAAGGATGACGAGCCAATTTCTTTGCACGCTTTGATTTCTGTGCAAGTAAGTGCTGAACAGCAGATTTACGCATACGAATCTTGCCTGAACCTGTGAATTTTACGCGCTTCTTTGTGGCACTGTGCGATTTGAGTTTCATTGTGAATGAGTTAATGTTTTTTTAGATAGGTACAATCACCATAAACATGGAGTTGCCTTGTTTTTTTGGTGGTTCTTCCAGTCGGCCAATATCTTTGACGCCTTCCTTAAACTGTTCAAGTTTAGCTCTGGCCAGATCCGCATGTGCCGCTTCACGACCTCTGAAAACCAGGGTCACTTTCACGCTGTTTCTATGCTCCAGGAATCCACGAGCCTGGCGGATTTTAGTTTCCAAATCATGAGTGTCGATTCGGAAGCTCAGACGAATCCCCTTCATCTCCGCCTGTTTTTGCATCTTCTTATGTTTCTGTTCAATCTTATTTTGACGGTACAAATATTTGCCGTAATCCATAATCTTGCAGACCGGAGGTTGAGCCTTTGGCGCCACTTCCACCAAGTCCAATCCCTGTTCCTGAGCCAGTTTAATGGCATCTTCAATCGATTTAATGCCCAGCTGCTCGTCATTGTCGTCAATCAAACGGATGGTAGGAACACGAATCTGCTGATTGATGCGTAAATGCTTACTAATAAGGAAAACGTTAAAAAATACCGAAATACCGAAAAATGCTTCAGGATGATAGGGAAATCGACTGTTTATGTCAAGCAATGTCGCATCCTCGAACCAAAAAAACAGAGCATCAAAATCCAATTCCTCAAAAATAAGCCATTTTTCAGTAGACGAAACCTCGAATCTACCTATAATAAAGCCGCTCTTATGAACAAAAAACTCCAAAAAATTGTCATTATCGGTTCCACCGGCAGCCTGGGGAGCCTTTCTTTGGAAATCATAAAACAGCAACCGCAACATTTTCGCATTCAGGGGCTTGCCTGCTACAAAAACATCCAGAAACTGCACCAGCAAATCCTTGAGTATAAGCCACAAACCGTAGCAGTATTTGACGTAGCCGCAGGTGTCCAATTAGCCCAAAAGCTTCAGAAAATACCAAGAAAAATCAGACCTAAAATTTTTATTGGGGAAAAAGGTTGGCAAGACATCGTAGCTCAGGCAAATGCGGATAAAACCCTCTTCCTAAGTAACGGCGTGACGGCACTTCCTGCTCTCATCACTGCAATAAAAGGGAAAAAACAGGTAGCAATCGCCAACAAAGAGCTGCTGGTGGCCAGCGGCCAAAAAATAATGAAATTGGCGCAAAAGAATAAAGTAACAATCATCCCCGTAGATTCCGAGCACTCGGCAATCTTCCAATGCCTTCAAGGTGAAGATCTCCAAAATATCGAAAAAATCATTCTCACATGTTCCGGAGGCCCGTTCCTTGGTAAGAAAGCAGAGGATTTGAAAAATATAACTTTCAAGGAAGCAATAAACCATCCGGTATGGGAAATGGGAACAAAGATAAGTGTTGATTCCGCCACACTCCTCAACAAAGGTTTTGAAGTCATAGAAGCAATGCACCTCTTTAATATACGTCCGGAACAAATTGAAGTAGTCATTCACCCGGAAGGGATTTTTCACTCGTTTGTTCAGTTTACAGACGGAAGTACGAAAGCGCAGCTGTCCAAACCCGATATGCGATTCGCCGTTCAATACGCGCTCGCCTATCCAAACCGCCTGGCGACTACACATCCTCGCTTAAACATGTCAGATCTCAACAACCTGCGCTTCCTCACTCCAGACCACAAAACCTTCCAGGGCATTCAACTTGCACTGCGGGCGGCAAAAACAAAAAAAACAGAATCATTGATTACCGCAAACGAGCAGGCTGTAGAAAAGTTCTCACGTGGAGAAATAGCTTTTCTTGAAATATATGAATACATCCAAAAAGCACTGAACAAAAACATATAATTATTCACAAATAAATAAACCCAAGCTAATCCCCAGCTTGCAGTGCTATAAAACTTTTCCCGGCACCTGCCTATTTAGTAGGGAAAGTAATGGTAAACGTAGATCCTTTCCCATCGACACTCTTAAGAGAAATATCTCCCTTCAATAAGTTGAGATACTGTTTACATAAATAAAGACCAACGCCAATACCACGACTATAGCGGCTCCCCTGTCGGAATTTTTCAAAAATAATCTTGTGATCCTGTTTCGGTACTCCCGGCCCCTGATCAGCAACGCTGATCGAAACATGCTCCCTCTTTTTATCACACGCAACGGTAACTCGAATCACATCATCCTTTTTGGAAAATTTCAAAGCATTCTGCATCAAGTTCTCCAGCACCTCCTGAATTTTCATTTGATCAGTAGTCACAAGTAATTTCTTAATATCTCCGCCGTCAAAAGACATATGCACGCCGTCTTTTGAGGCAAGCAGCTGCATATTGTTAACCAGCATTTTCGTAAAACTGATCAACTCAAATTTCTCTTTCAGAACCGGGACCTTATTATCTTCAAGCCGTCTCATCTCGAGCAACCTGTTTATAAGGGTAGTGAGTCTGTTCAACTGTCGGTAAGAAGTTTGAACGTCACGAACAACCTCATTCGAGATGTGGCCTTTGTGAATTTTCGAGATCTGTTCCATCCCAAGCATCGCAACCGTAAGCGGCGTGCGGAACTCATGCGCAGTTAGTGAAATAAAACTGTCCTGTTGCTTGATCATCTCATGCAGCTTCGTATTATTTTTGCGTAAAATTTGAGTTTTTTGATCAATAATCTGTTTCATCACATCATTTTCCTCACGAAGATTTTCATTCACAATAATATTCATAAAACTAATACCAACGTCCTTCATAACCTGCGTCATTTCCTGCAATTCTTCAGCACTGACCATTTGACGATTAAGCTTGCTCCCTACAGAAAAAAGTCCAATAAGGGTATTTTCAAAAAAGAGACCAAAGCACAAATGTCCCTGCAGAGTCTGTAATTTTTGAGCAACCATTACAATCTTTTTCCCAAAAGATGTGTCACCACGGAGTTCATCCAGAACAGCTGTGCGGTGCTTCTTCAAATACAAAGTGAGCTCATCTTCCAGATACAAAGGAATGCCGTCTGGAATATCTTTTTTTGTTATCATATACAAATGACAATTCCAGAAGCTGAGCTTCTCAATAAACGTGCTCTCCAGCAAATCATTCAACTCTTCATAAGTTTTGCAGCGGAAAAGTTTTCCATTCATTTCCTGAAGGACTTTGCGTAAATGAGAGAATCTTTGGCTGTAAAAATAAGGGATATAATTATTCCCAAGGCGATAAAATGCAAAAGCGAACAATGAAGCAAGTATGGCTACAACATAACGATCATCAGTAACATACTTCAGCAACTCATAGCTCACGACAAGAACCAAGAGCGCAACTGCCAAAAGAATCAATTCACGCAAAAACTGCAGCACCAAAAAGCTGAGATTGAAAAACCTTTGTTTGTAGATTGAATAAAAGGCTGCGATAAAAAAGAACAACGAAAAAGTGACCGTTTCAGCCTGCAGAATAAAAATCCCAAAAATCGGCAAAATCACATTCGTCATCATCGCCCCCAAAATAAATAGGAAAAAACCGATACTCACATACACAAGTCTTGTACGGTCCTGCCCTTTCATCTGAATCAGATTTTTAATCGAACAAACAACCGCAAATAAAAATACAAAAAGACAATAATAAAGGTAATAAGTATAAAGCGGGCCAAAGACATCTTTTTGAATCTCTCCATCCATATAAGCCGCCTCTTCCACCAAGGGCGTAAAAGCGGCAGCAAAAGCGAGCGCTAGCGTTAGCCCGGTAAACAAAACCCCCACCCACGAAGGGAAATTAAAAGATTTTTTTGGGAAAAAATAAAAAAACAAAGCCAGTGAGTAAGGCAAAAAAACCGAGGCTCCAAAAGAGTATCGAAACAAAATAAGAGCAATATCCAGCCGGTCTGGCACATTTGAATAGCCATAATACAAAAGCCACATCCACAAAATAATCGATATCGAAAAAATTAAGAAAGATCGATTGATCCAGCCCTTCCAGTCTTTAACAAAAACCACCAAACCTATCAGCGCCATGAAAATCGCCGAGACGGCATAGATAATTGTAATGTGTATAGGCATCTAAAATTTATCAGGAGGCGACTTAAACTTTTCAACCAGCCCCTTCAGGGGGCCTGCCATGAGCACAAGTCCATTACCAAGTACGTCATCTACTCTGGTCAATCCGGCGCGCGAAAGAATTTGATAGAAACGAGAACCATCAATAGTTTCGCCGATCACGGGTAAAGTTTCAACCATTTCATGTGAAATATCATCAGAAAAACATCCTAACAATTTCGGAAGCAATTTTTTTCCCTGCATTTTTTTTCCAATAGCAACGCAGTTCCAACAATACACATCATCATCGGGGCCAATATTTCTGCCGCAACTAGCGCTTAGGAGTGGCATCGTTTTTTCTAAAAACAGATCATAGTCACGCACATAGCGGGGGTCTTCCTGTGCGCAGTATGAATATAAAAATTTCCACTCACTCAAAAAAACATCCTTGAGAGTTCTTTTATACCCAAAACTAAAACCATCAATACTATTCCCTTCTTCATTTCTCAGAAGAGCCAAATTCGCGCCGGCTCCAAGGCGGGAAGCAAGCTTTGTCTGTGTTTTTACCGGATCATGAAAAAACTCCATCGGTTGATGACAGCCACCGCAGGCGGGCATTTCATTTGGATTATCAAGTTGAGCCAAAGGCAAGTATGAACCATCGGTAACGCCGTACAAATCAATCGCGGACGTTTGCTCCTGACAATCTCTGCATAAAACATACTCGGGAAAAGAGTTGTTAAAAGTGTACCGAAAAGTATCACTCACCTCGCGAACCAGATCGGGAGAAATTTCATTAGATGTATACAGCTCAATAGATAACCCATCCGGCATACCATCAACAATCCTTCTCCCGTGTCGTAAAAAAAGCTCAGCCTCATTTTGTACTGATCGATGAAGATCAGAAACAACCTTATGATCTACGGATGGTCTCTCCCCTGGCAAATCTATCGTTGCAGCCATAACTTCAGGTACGCCAGTGATGTTGCCCATAATTATCTGTTATAAGCAATATAATGAGGCATTCCAAAACCGTTGAAGTGGCCACCCTGAGAATCCATATAGGCGCCGGCATTTTTTAACCACAAATAATCTCCCTCATCCAAGTTTTCAGGAAGAACAATTTGCCCCAATGAATCACCTGAATCACAGGTGCGACCAAAAACTTCAAAAGGTACGCATTTCTCAGAAAGCTTTTTGCCATTTTTCCCGCGGCACAAAAAATTATACGGCCAATCATGCACAACAAAATCACTGAACGAAGTATAGACACCGTCATTTATATAAATACATCGACCGCGGTTACGATTTTCAACTGCTAAAACGGGGATCATCAAGTCAATGCATTCCGCAACCATGATTCTACCTACTTCCAAAATGATCTTGGGATCGTCGCCGCGCAATGCATACCTGCTGTATTCTTCCAGAGCACGGCTAATCACATCAAGATAATGACGAACACTAAAAGTATCATTCGCATGATAATTCACCGGCAGCCCGCCACCAACATTCATAGTGTGAACGCCGCCTTCTTCAATGGCAATGGCAGATATTTTCTTGATAGCTCCTACATACACGTCAGGGTCTTCATTTTGCGATCCCGTATGTATGGATATTCCCGGCAAAGCATGAATCTGTGAACGTATCCTTCGTATCATTTCTCTCGCGTCTTTTTCCTGACACCCAAATTTTGTTGAAAGATTGATTGCAGCATTATCGTTTGGGGTACTCAGCCGCACAGCCAACTCAAGAGGTCGAGCCATGGAACTTCTATCAACCGAACTATCAATCTTATCAATCTCACGATGACTCTGAACAGTATAGTGAGCAATCCC
>JADZCU010000065.1 GCA_020851415.1 Candidatus Peregrinibacteria bacterium
GAAATCTCCTCAACAGTTAAACTCCCAATACCTGTATAAACATCAAAATCTGTCATTCTGGCCAAACCCGAATCAATCACCACCGTGATGCCGGGCACGGTCAACGAAGTTTCGGCAATATTCGTTGAGACCACCACGTGCCTGAGCCCAGGATGCTCCGCATAAATCGCCATCTGTTCCTCCATCGGCAACCGGCTAAACAAAGGCAGACACTTCAAATCCCCAAAACCCAACTGTTGAATAGCGCTGATCGTCTTATTAATTTCCTGTTCACCTGGAAGAAAAATCAAAATATCACCGGCTTTTTTCGACATATGAATCCTGTCCACCATGTGAGCAATAAACAAAGCAGCATCAGCTTCCTCCGGTACGGGATTATACTCAATATCAACAGGAAACATCCTCCCCGAAACAGAAAATTCCGCCACTTTCACAGATACATCTTTCGAAAAAAAACGAGAAAACTTTTCAGTATCCAACGTTGCCGAAGCAATAATAATCTTCAATGGTTTCAAACCAACATCCAGACGTTTTTTTCGAATATTTTTCAAAAGCCCCAACAAAAAATCAATGCGCAAACTTCGCTCATGCGCCTCATCCACAAAAATCGCATCATAGTCAGAAAGCAAAACATCAAACTTAATCTCCTGCAGCAAAATCCCGTCAGTACAAACCAAAATTTTAGTATTGGGCTGAGTCACATCATCAAAACGAATCTTATATCCAACAACATCGCCAACCCCAACATCACATTCCTCAGCAATACGCGTTGCAATAGAAACAGCAGCAATCCTTCTCGGCTGCGTACAAGCAATCATAGCTTTAGCGCCGAGCGCCTCAAAAATCATCTTCGGAATCTGCGTCGACTTTCCCGATCCAGTTTCGCCAACAATAATCGTCACGTCATTCGTACGAATCGACTCAATCAATTTCCCCGTATGGGAAGAAATAGGTAACTCAACAGGATAATGAATCTTCATGCACCCAGTTTACCACTTCGCCAGTCCGAAGGCACACCCACCACTCAAAACACTTCTATAACCCCTTCAATTCCTCTTGAAGCTGAGTCACAGCCGTCAGAAGCACAGTATCTTTATAAGCCCTGGAAAGAACTTTAGCCCAATCCAAGGCCACAGTCAGAGCCTTCTGAATATCTGCAGAACCAAAATCCAAACCCGCCTCAATCTCAGACTCAACAAATTGAATTCGATTTGCTCCCTGCAACATCAAAAGATAAACATACACACCATCCACCTCAGGAGGAGTATCCATTCCATGCATCTCGTATCCGCTCAACACCTGCGCCACAAGCTCACTCTGCTTCATAATATCCGCCAAATTTTCACTCGGATGTTCAAGAAATCCAACAGCGGCACTCACCACATTTCTATCAGCTTCATCCTGAAGATCACCACGTTCAAGAAGTCCAGTTGCAGCGCTTACAACACCATTAACTCTCTGCCCCAGTTGCGACAAAAGTTCCACACCCAAATGTGCTTTATAATCCAGTGAATCAAGACCACTCATAAAAAGAACTCTTATAAAATAACTACTTCACCATCAGAAACACTATATCAATTAAATATTTTAGTAAAAATGTAAACGGATTCTAAAGCAGGCACAACAAAAACAAACTTCTTAAGTAAATTTGTTACTTTTGGAGCGGGTGGCGGGAATCGAACCCGCGTCTTCAGCTTGGAAAGCTGTAATACTACCATTGTACTACACCCGCCTGTTTGTAAATAAAACGTCCCATGTGTCAGACCGTGCTTTTCAAAAGCAGGAGCATTCTAAGATCTCTCGCAAAAATTTTCAATACCTATATCAACTCGGAGACTAGGGGATTTCATAAACCTCACCGCGTCCAGGTGTAACTACGTCCTGAAAACCGCTTTCATTCAGTACACTTTTGAACTTCTGACTCTGTTCTTCTTCACCATGCACCAAGAAGATCTTTTTAAGTCCCTGAATCTTGGAAATATGATCAATCAAATCGCTGCGGTCAGCATGTCCGGAGAAGGCATCCATAACCACAACCTCGGCCCGAACCTTAAACGGATCACCAAAAATATTCACCACAGGCTGTTTCTCCAAGATTTTGCGTCCCAAAGTGTCTTTGGCCATAAAACCCACGATCATAATAGTATTTCGTTCATCCTCAATATTATTTCTCAGGTGATGCAAAATACGCCCGTTTTCACACATACCCGAAGCTGAAATAATAATCGCCGGCCCCTTTAATTCATTCAAAGCCTTGGATTCAGAAACTTCACGGGTGTACTGAAGTCTTCCAAAACCAAACGGATTCTTGCGGTTATCAACAAACTCTCTAAAAGTATCCTTATCAAAACATTCCGGATGGTTCATAAAAACTTCCGTAACGTTGGCAGAAAGTGGACTATCCACAAAAATAGGCAAATCAGGAATACGTTTCTCCTGCCATAACTTATTCAGATGATAAACAATCTCCTGTGTGCGTTCCACAGCAAAAGCCGGAATGAGAATTTTCCCGCCTCGCTTTGCGGTGCGGTTAATGACCTCTTCCAATTTTTTATCGGCATCCAAAATAGATTCATGAAAACGATCTCCATAAGTATTTTCCGTTAACAGATAATCTGTTGGTGGGAGTGGTTGTGGATCACGTAAAATTGGCAAATTTTTGCGACCAAGATCACCTGTGAAAGCAAAAGTATAACGCTTATTTGTTTCCTTTTCGTAAATCACAAAATGAATTTGCGCTGATCCAAGAATGTGACCAGCATCATAAAAAGAACAGACCACGCCATCAGTAACCACGAACGTACGTTCATAACCAACGGCATAAAAATGGTTCAAAGTTTCCTGGGCATCCTCCATCGTGTACAAAGGTTCAAGCGTAGGTTCTCCTTTTTTACGTCTATTGTTCACGTATTCAATATCTTTTTCCTGAATGAACGCGCTATCAAGCAACATGTAGTTGCACAAATCACGAGTCGCGAAAGTAGAAAAAATCGGACCTTTAAATCCATTTTTAATCAAAAATGGCAGACCGCCGCTGTGATCAATATGTGCGTGTGAAAGAATCACGGCGTCAATTTCACTTGGGTTAAAACAAAAATCACGGTTTTTCAATTCCGTATCTTTACGACGACCCTGAAAAAGTCCGCAATCCAGTAAAATCTTTTTACCGTTCACCTCCAACAGATGTCGGGAACCTGTTACTTCACGGGCAGCACCGCAGAATTTAATCTTCATGTGAAAGTTTGATCAAATATTTTCCCCTAATTATAGCACGAAAAATGGAATCACTCAATCAACGCCTTTACGGGTAAATGGCTTGTGTTGTGAGTTTCCACTTGAATCCGCAAAAAAACTGCGTATACTTAGCGGCTGTATGACTCAAAAACACGAAAAAGAAAGCAAAAACGGACAGACAAAAGAATCACTGAAAAAGCTGGGCTTCATGTTGCTTGGCCTGCTCCTGGCTGTAAACACCATACAGCTGGTTCGTTTTGGCGATATAGTCGAACGTGTTGATCGCTACAACCAGGGCGTTATCGATGAACTTGGTGGATTCCGTGGTGATGTAGCTAGTTTTGGTGGAGATCTCAATGAAATTCGGGAGTTCTTATTATTACCGACCAAAGAATACTCTTCAACTCCAAAGGAACAGCAGGAAGAAGGCAACGAGCCAAAAGCCAGCCGAACTGAGACAGCACTCTTCACCTTTATGGAGCAAATAGCCGAAGAGCAAAATCAGAGCGTAAATAAAGAAAAAGCCATTGCCTTGGCAACAACTCTCCACGATGACGCAGGATTTGTTGCGAGCTTGGTGTCAGCTGCCCTAACTATCGGCAAAGTGGAAACCAACGATCTGGCTTCAAGTTTCAAAGTAAATGACGCTCAGGGAAACGGTATTTTCGCCATCAACGTTGATCTGAAAAAGGCCACAGTCTCAGTACAAAGCTCACTGGGTAAATACGCGGTAAAAGATCAAACGGCAGAAGGGGTAAAAAAAGAGCTGCTTTCATATTTTGAAAACAACAAAGATCAGGCGGTAAAAATGAAAACCGTACTCAATGAACAAAAAGAAGGAATCAAAGCAATTCGTGATAACAATGATGTAAAAGCCCTCTTAACAGAAAAGAAGGCCACAATTGAAGAGGCAGTTGAATCCGAAGAAGGAATCACATACCCAATTCTCAACAACGATAAAGAAAAAGTATTGGAAATCCAAATTCAACGAAAAGACGGAACGATTCTGTTCAACGAAAAATCTTACGCAACTGCACCGGAACTCCTTCAACCATTGCTCGACACAGTCAAAAACACCGACATGTCTTCAGTACAGGAGCAGCTTATCAACAGCAAAAAAGCTGAACTACAGGCAATTTTCGGCCAGGAAGCTTTCAAAGAGATGTTAAAAAATTCTGGACTTGAACTCAATCAGGCACCTCGTGAGGATTACAACAAGCTCCTCTATGACGTAAAGAAAGGTGACAAAGTAATCTTCTCGTTTGCCATCGAAATGTCATCCGGATCTCTGAAGATCATAAAAGATGACCAGGAGATCGATCTATTTTCCATCTTGAGCGAAGGCTCAAAAAAAAAACCTTAACGCTGCCGACTAACGTTCCGGACTATGGAGACAAAGCCAAAACTGTGGCTGGTCAATTGAACATACTCATCGCCGGCAAAAATGGCAGTCTGGTAGACACCATGATCTTTGCCAATATCAACCCGGAAACCAGAAAAGTTACCCTGGTCAGCATCCCTCGCGACCTCTATTACAATGGCCGAAAAATCAACTCTATCTACACATTTTACGGCATGGAAGAGCTCAAACGCGCTCTCTCTTTCGTGACCGGCTATCAGGTCGACAAATACATCCTCATAGACATGTACGCCTTTATTGAAGTCATCGATATGATCGGAGGAATCGACGTCCATCTGGACGATCCGGTCATAGATCCAACATACAAAACTTTCGACAACGGCCAGTGGAGTACGCTCTATTATAGAGCAGGTGATTATCATCTTTCCGGTAAACAGGCATTGCGCCTGGCAAGAACCAGACACACCTCTTCGGATTTCGCCCGCGCCGAGCGCCAACAAATGATCCTGGCCGCACTACAGCAGAAAGCCAGAAATTTCGGTTTCGGTGATGCAGCTGGTCTGACCAAATTAGCGGAAAACGTTCTCGCCAAAGTTGAAACAGATGTAAGTCTGGCCGAAGCACTTTCATATTATTTCAGATACCAGAAATTCGATATCAGTCGCGGCCATGTACTCTCCAGTGGCAACGTACTCGAATCAAAATATACTGGTGACTCAAAACGCGCCGCCAACAACTGCGGCAATCCGTCCGGAACGCAGCAACAAGCAACGTGTGCCAGCATCGACAAAGGAGCCTACATACTTGAACCACGCAACGGCAACTGGAACAGCGTTCGCTGGTTCTTCCATCAGATCATCGAAGGCGAACTGGACGAAGAATAAAACGTAAAAGCTCGTCTGAGTCAGATAATTTTATACTAGTCCTTCAAAGCAAAAAGCCCCAGCGCCACAATCGCAGCGGTCTCCATTCGAAGTATTCGCTTTCCCAAGCTAAACCCCTGGCAAACCTTTACAATAAGCTCTTTTTCAGCATCA
This sequence comes from Candidatus Peregrinibacteria bacterium, assembly GCA_020851415.1. Lineage (GTDB taxonomy): Bacteria > Patescibacteriota > Gracilibacteria > UBA1369 > UBA1369 > JADZCU01. Next base: position 5,632 of record JADZCU010000065.1, read on the forward strand.
CTAAATCCGCCTTCCGGCCCAACTAAAACCATGGCACCTTTTGAAAGATCAGCTTTCTCAAGGAAGCCAAAATCCTTTTCGGTAGAATCCTCATTCATTCTTTCTACAGCTGCAAAGATCTGTTTTTTTTCGGGCAATTGCGCCTGCGTTTCTAGAAACTTCGTTAAATTATGTCCTGTCACTATCTGTGGTAAAACCGCTCGTTCAGACTGCTCAGCCGCTTCAGTCACAATCCGGAGCAATCTATCTTCACGCAGTTTTTGGTTCATCCGTGAATAATCACTATCAACAAGGATAATTTTCTTCACACCAAGTTCCACCGATTTCTGCACAATAAAAGACAATTTGTCAGGGCTGTTCGGTAAGCACAATAAAAGATCCAACTCGTACGAAAGCTCATTGCGATTTACACGCTTTCCGGTCAGCGAAAGTACTACAGCCTTTTTATTCGTATCAGTCACGTCGTACAAAAATTCCGTATTTTCGCTCCCTTCAAAAACAGGTGCCAACAGGCAAACTTTATCTCCTGGCTTCACTCGTAAAACTTTCGTCAGCTGAAAAAAAATTGAAGATTCCAGCGAATCGGAAAAAGTCATCTGCTTCTGAAAAGCGGAAGTATCTTGCAAATCGTGGGTAAAAAATCTGTGTTCCCGTGCCATGTATTTTTAAAATAAATGATCTAAGAAAATTTCTAAATATGAAAATGAATCAACTTTTTGAGTTTTTACGAAGCGTTGGAAATTTCAAACATTTTCATCAAAGCTTTTTCAGCTTTCACACGAACGTCCTCATCAACCAAAATAATCTGTCCTTCTTTTGGATCGCGCAAAACCTGCTCAATCATCGGAAGTGTATTCATTTTCATATAGGGACAAAGGGAGCACATACCAATAAAAGCTTTTTCCGGGTGTTCCACGCGCATACGGTCAGCAAGCCCGCATTCCGTAACAATCATAAACGAGGGAGCCTCGGTTTTTTCCACATAATCAATCATGCCGTTCGTCCCGCCAACGTAATCGGAAGCATGTGTAACGCTCGGAGGACACTCCGAATGCGACAAGACTTTTACACCTTTATGTTGTTTTCGAAACCAGTCGATTTTATCCGCGCTAAAATCTTCGTGCACAATACATGTACCATCCCAACCGATAAGCTTTTTAGAAGTTTGTTCCTGCAAATTTTGCATCATAAACTTATCCGGCAAAAAAATAAGTTCGTCCCCCGGAAAAGATTCAACAATTTTTAAGGCATTGGAAGAAGTACAACACGAATCAGATTCCGCCTTTACCTCCGCGGTTGTATTCACATAGCTCACCACAGGTTTACCGGGGTATTTCTTCTTCAACGCCCGGACATCTTCGCCCGTGATAGCATCCGCAAGAGAGCACCCCGCTCCGGGCGCCGGCAAAAGCACCGTCTTGGACGGATTCAAAATTTTGGCAGTCTCAGCCATAAATCTTACCCCGCTAAACACAATAACTTCAGCGTCGGTTTTCTGTGCAGCAATACTCAACTGATAAGAATCACCAATAAAATCCGCCACACTATAAACAATGTCAGGTGTTTGATAAGAATGCGCTAAAACAACAGCATTTTTCTCTTTTTTTAACTGTTCAATCTTTAAAGTAAGAGGCGCAATAATTTTGCAGTACCCTTCATTATAACCCACATTGACCAGTTTTTTGTGGAGCCGTTCGGCTTCTTGTTGTAGTGCTTGCTGTAAAGGCATAAGTGCATTTAAGGCAGCAAGAATCTATCATGGAAAAAACGAAAAAACCATGTATACTTCGGCTGTTACTTTAACAAAAAACTATGCCAACACCACCAACACCAAGCGGCAACCCAATCGTTATGGGTGCAAAATTTATTAAGAGACTCATTACACTGGGAGTTTTTCTTGTTGTAGCAATCATACTCATTAACATGTCGGTTGTAATCGTCGGGCCGGGTGAACGCGGCATCCTGTTACAACTTGGAAATATGCAGGGCATTTTTGATTCAGGTCTACACTTCAAAATTCCATTGATCCAAAATGTTGTAGTAATGGACGTTCGTACACAGAAAATCCAGGATCCGGTTGATGCAGCATCAAAAGATCTTCAATCAATTCATACACTGGTGGCCCTGAACTACCACGTAGACCCGACAAAAGTAGATGTTCTTTATCAGGAGATCGGTCTCAGCTTTGAAGATCGTATTATCCGTCCAGCCCTGCAGGAAAGCGTAAAAGCAACAACAGCGCAATTTACAGCCGAAGAACTCATCACTAAACGTGCCGAAGTGAAAGAAAACATCAAAGCAAAACTGGTTGAACGTCTTTCCAAGAGCTATATGAACATCATCGATTTCTCCATTGTAGATTTCAAATTCTCAGAAGATTTTGAAGCGGCCATTGAATCAAAACAGACCGCTGTACAAACAGCCCTCAAAGCAGAAAACGATTTACGCCGTATTGAAATTGAAGCCAAACAACAAATCGAAACAGCAAAAGCCGACGCCGAATCTATCAGAATCCAGGGTGAAGCTTTAAAAAATAATCAGGGTTTGGTACAGCTGAAATTCGTAGAAAAATGGAACGGCGTACTCCCTTACTAC
>JADZCU010000066.1 GCA_020851415.1 Candidatus Peregrinibacteria bacterium
CTCAAATTCGAAATCATCATCAAGCAAATAACCCAAACCCACGAACTCATCCGCAACCACGACCACCGCCTAAAAAAATTAGAATCCAACCACGGCAGTCCGTAATGGTGCCTGTTACTCTTCACACAAATCAATCAACCCAACAGCCAGTATTACCAGGCTACATAAATATCAAAAAAAGCCCCGCCATTCGGCAGGGCTTTTTAAAACTAAGTATCCTTATTATTTTTCAACTACAAATGCCCATGGACCATTAGCAGATGTCGGTGCAGTCGCAGCAGGCGCTAAACCACTTCCATCACACACACTTAGACCATCAAAATCAGCTTCAATCGCATTTCCATCACCCTGAATTTCCATTTGAGAAGCAACCAAATAAGATGAAGGCGAACCGTTAAGCTTACAATAGAAATAGCCTGTTGTGCAAGCTCCAACATCCTTACTCTGAGGATCATTAGGTATATTACCTCCTTGGAAATAATCACCGAAATTAGCAATAGCGCTAACACATATACCAGCAGCAGCAGCAGCAGGGTAATCCTGGTTGTCGCTATTATAAGTTTCAAGACCAGCAATAATGTTGTTCAAATCTGCCTTACGAGCAGCGTCACGAGCACGTGCTGGTGCGCCGAGTACAGATGGGAGCAGAGCTACTGCCAAGATACCAATGATCGTAATGACGATCAAAAGTTCAATAAGTGTAAAACCCTTTGAGAGACGTGTATTTTTCATGTGTGTTTGGTTAGTTTGTATTATGAAGTTTTTTATATCTTTGAAGTATTATACCATGATTTGTCATTTTAATGCAAGTATTCAATTTACTTTCTATGTACCACCCGCAATATTCGTAAGCTGAATGATCGGAAGCATGATAGCTGCCACAAGTCCGCCCACGGTCACACCAATGATAACCAATATCAAAGGTTCCATAATTTTTGTCAGTGAAGCCACCACGTTATCAATTTCTTCATCATAGAATTCAGCAACCTTTAATACTACAGTTTCAAGCTGAGCGGTTTGTTCACCAACCTCAATCATATTTACCAAAATCTTGGGAAATAACGAACTTTCAGATAAGTTTTCAGCCATAGGAATACCGCGCTTCATATCTTCAGCAGTAAGCAGAAGACGTTTTTTATACACCTCATTTCCAATGGAATGAGCAACAATTTCAATAGACTTAATAATCGGCACGCCACTTCCCATCAGGTTACTGAATCCACGAGCGAATTTAGAAAGCGCACCTTTTTGCATAATAGAGCCAAAAACCGGCATTTTAAGTTTCATGTAGTCCCAAATGTATTTACCACTGCGTGTTTTTTTCCAAACACCAATGCCAAAAATCGAAGCAGCCAATCCACCAATAACAAATGGCCAATAATTAACACTAAACTCGCTGATCCCAATCAAGATACGCGTAGGAAGAGGGAGCTCAGCTCCGGTCTGTGTAAAGAGTTTGGTCATTTGCGGAATAACCATAATCATCATCAAGAAGATCACAGATATAAGCAAAACCATAATTACCACCGGGTAAACCAGAGCTCCTTTAATTTTACCAGTTACACTTGCGGACTTTTCAATTTCATCCGCCAAAGACTTCAATGTCTTATTCAACTGTCCAGAAGCTTCACCGGCTCGGATAACACCAGTCTCAGCGTCACCAAAAATATCCGGATAATCAGCCATGGCATCTGACAAGCTTCGCCCTGCTTCAATCTGTCGTGCAAGATCAAATAAAACTTTTGCAAGATGCGGACTCTTTTCAGACTGAACACCAAGGGTGTTTAAAGAACGAATCAATGGAAGTCCAGCATTCAACATCACCGCCAGAAGACGGAAGAAAGTCGCTTTATCGCGAAGCTTAACTTTTGAATGGTCAATCAAATAATCGTTCATTTTCTTGAACGAATCGACCACAAAATTGCCGGTATACTCCATCGAGCCATCCTGTTTACGCAGAAGAATCTTATTGCCCCTGGCTTCGGCAATATTCAACGTAATCTGTTTTTCTCCAACAGCTCGTGTTTCCTTCTGAGTGTTGAGCTCGAAGGTCTGGCCTTTTTCGGCCTGTGCGAATTGTTTAGCTTCTTTTTCTGGCACGGGAAATAATTATGTATAAACGAATTAATACTCTTCCATTCTCTTTGCTACTCGGTACACCTCATCAAGACTCGTTTCACCTTTCAAAGCCTTGATAATACCAATCTGTTCAAGAGAAACCATTCCATTTTTAATGGCTGCCTTCTCAATATCCAGAGAAGCGGCACCTTGAACCAGCAAACGACGGATTTCATTATTCATACGCATGATCTCATACAAACCAAGACGTCCTCTGTATCCAATGCCATCACATTCGGCACAACCTTTTGCGTCATAAAATACAAGACCCTGAATTTTTTCAGGCTCAATTTCATCCTGCGAATGAATGTTTGCAAGTGCGCGCTTGGCCAATTCCAAAACATCTGGATGTGGGGCAGTAGGCACCTTACAAGCCTGACAAAGTTTACGTACAAGACGCTGGGCAATAATAAGTTCAATAGTAGAAGTCAGTAAGTAAGGAGGAACGCCCATGTTCAAAATACGGGTAAGCGTTTCAACGGCACTGTTCGTATGAATGGTTGAGAACACCTGATGACCTGTAAGCGAAGCTTCAATAGCAATATCAATAGTTTCACGGTCACGGATTTCTCCCACCATGATAATGTCCGGATCCTGACGGAGAGCAGTACGTAATCCGTTTGCAAAAGTGTAATTGATTTCATGGTGAACCTGACTTTGGTTGAGGCCATCCAATTGGATTTCTACCGGGTCTTCAATGGTCATGATGTTATACTCAATAGTATTCAGACGCATCAGGGCAGAGTACATGGTGGTCGTTTTACCTGAACCTGTAGGACCTGTAGTCAAAATAACCCCGTTCGGAAGTTCCAACGCCTCTTCCATATCTTTCAGCGCGCGGCCTTGCAAGCCAAGCTCTGGAAGATCAGGAATTTTGCGTGACTTATCCTGAATACGCATTACCACCTTTTCACCGCGAACGGTTGGAAGTGTAGAGACACGAAGATCCATTTCACGTCCGTCTTTGGTAGTCACGTTACAACGTCCGTCCTGTGGCATACGCTGTTCATCAATTTTTAAGTTCGACATAATTTTAATACGGGAAACAATCGCCGGATGAATATTCAGCGGATATTCCACAATCTGACGAAGTACGCCATCCACGCGAAAACGCAGACGTACACGATTTTCTTCAGGTTCAATATGAATATCACTGGATCTCAAATCCAAAGCATAACTAATCAGGCTCAGCACCATCTGTGGGATGTTGCCGGATAAAATCGCTTCCTGAAGTTGTTGTAATTTTGGATTATCAGCCATGTGTTTTGTTTTTGATTTTCTTAAGTTAGACTCAAAGTTCTGTTCCGGAACTAAAAACTAGCTGGTTTCTTTGCTGCTACCGGTGCGGCAACCTCTGACGGCTTCTGGTAGTACGCATTCATCGACATGGAAACATTCAACATTTCAATCTCAATCGGAGAGCCACTCGAACTTACTGCTGACTGTTCGGTAACAAAGTTGATTGAAATCGAATTGATATCCAGTAAACGAGTTTGCTCATCCAGATCGCCTGAATTTTCCACATAACGCATGAACTTATCATAGTTATCGCGGGTAGTATTCAAAGTAAGTGTGAACGGCAGTACCACATAATCGTTAGCAGTATTCAATTTAGGTTTTGAAAACTTCAAATCGCTGGCAAAGATTGGATTCAAAGATGAACTGTTTAAAGTATCAATTTCTTTATCCAGACTTTGGGTAAGTTTTGTGTAGTTTTCATCACTCGGAAAAACAAACTCGATAGCATTTCGGATTGAGGCAGAATTTGCATCATAGGAAGTCTTTAACTCCTGATAGTTTTGTGATGCGGTTTCAGTTGAGGAACGAAGGGTCTGTGCTGTTTGAGCCGCATTGGCAAGAGCTGTCTGTGCGGCGGTAAGTTTTTGAAATTGCATGAATCCGTAAATTCCGGCCGCAATCAAAATCAGGAAAATAAACCCGCCGTAACTTCGAATCTGGCGCGGATAGTTTTTACGTCGGATTGTAACTTTTGTCGTTGCCATAAAAATATAAGAAAAGAATTAGCGTAAACGTTTAACTCCGGATTTCTGGAGAAGAACATCCTTTACCAATGAAATTGGTTTGGTCTTTGGTGAAATCTCACCACTCTCCAGTTTGAGTTCGATTTTGAAATTAGATTCATAGCCGGTTTCAGGTGAACCACTCTTGGTAAATGAGCGTTCTTCAACATCCATAAAGTGTGGAGAAAGTTCAAGAATATCAATCAATTTACTTAAAAGAGTAAAGTTGCTGCCGTCGGTTGTCTTGGTCATACCCGTAAGAACAAGCTTTTGAGTATTATTTTCAAATTCATAACTTACATAGGCGATACCTCCCACAGTTTCATAAGCAACGCTCTTGTTACCACGGAAATTAGAATCAATTTTCGTAGTCTCTTCTTCAATACGTTTGATAATGGCTGACCACTGGATTCTGCTGTTTTTCAGAGAGCTGATGGTAGCAATATCACTCTTTGTTGAAGCCAAAAGTGTCGACATAAGACTCTGCAAATTCTGGCGTTTTACATCATCCGGCTGAGTTGCGTAATCTTTCAAATCCTTCGCAAAACCATCTACGGAAGTAGATTTAATGGCACTCAGCAGTTTGTTGTTACCAACGAGCTTCATAGTATTATCAATCAATTTAAGGTTCTGAAGTTCAGAAGGGTTTGTGCTGTCGGTTGTGAGCTGTTTTTTATCTTCTTTCAAAGCATTTTTCAGATCATCTTGGGCATTTAACTGCTCCTGTTGAGGGGTAATCTCTTCTTCAGCATCCGAATGAGTGGTAGCAATTACTATGTCCGCAGCAAGATACTCTCTCGCATTTTTCAAAAGATTTGGTAACTCATTTTGAATCTCGGCAACATCAGCTGAAAGTTCAGTCTTAACAGATGATGGAGTTGCCGGATCAGTGATCTTGGCCATCTTATCCATGTACTGATCAGCGACAAAACTAAACCGATCCAGGGTAACCTGTGCCCCCAGATAACGATATTTATTCAACTGGGTCTGAAGGGATCGAAGATTGGTGTTGGCCTCTTTCAA
>JADZCU010000067.1 GCA_020851415.1 Candidatus Peregrinibacteria bacterium
AAAAGGGTATTAGCGGTTAGTTTTGTGTTGCCTCTAAACTACCACTGCTTTCGGGACGATTCAATTCCTCTTTCTTTTGTTCGATGAGTTTGAGGATTTTTGGCATGGCGTCTTCTGCGGCGTCTATGCCGGCCTGGATACCCAATTTGTATTTGGAAAAGTCGAGTAGGGAAATTGCTTCTACCTTTGGGCGCATGAGGACGTCTGGCTTTGCGATTTCAAATCGGCGGTTCTGCTCTTTTTCACGGAGGATGTCTATGGAACGAAGCATTATGTGTGACATCAATGCGGTGTTCTGCTTGAGGCGCGTAAGGAGGGATGGATATATTTCGAATGTTTTTGGTTTGCGGAAATATTTTTCCCACACCATGGCGGAGATGAATTGACGTGATGTCATTCCTCCAAGTTCCACGCCTATAATGATGTCGAGATCTTTTTGTTCACGGAGATGGTCAACCGGAACATTGTTGAGAAGGCCTCCATCTACCAAGTATCTACCCTGGAAAAACTGCGGGCTGAATATAAATGGAATTGCTGATGAGGCTCTTGCCGCTTCCCAGAGTTTTCCTTCGCGTAAAACCACTTCTTCGCCACTTTCAAGATCTACCGCAACTGCGAGAAATGGGATTACCGTGTCTTTAAACGTGGCTTCGCCAACAAGGTCCACAATAGCTTTGTTGATGTCCTTTGCTTTAATGAGACTGTCGCTAAAAAGCCGGAAGTTGGATATTTTTATGAACTTTCTGGTGTTGAACTTTTTGTTTATTTCGAGGATTTGTTCGGCTTTCAGCCCCATTGCGGCTGCGGATCCTATGATTGATCCAACGCTCGCTCCCGCAATACTTGATATGGTGATCCCGTATTTTTCGAATACTTTTAATACACCTATATGGGCAGCTCCTTTTGCCCCGCCGCCACCGAGTGCAAGTCCGATTTTTGGTTCTTTTTTCATGTTTTATTTTGTTTCTTTTTCTACCAGTGACAGAATTTCCTGAGGTGAGTTCCCGGCCATTTCTTTTGATAAGGCACCGCTGCTTACGATGGCTACGTGCCAACTGGATCTATCTACGGTTGAGAGGTGAATTTGTTTATTTTTTTGCGGTACATTGATGATTAACGATGTTATTTTTTCACTATGCATTATGGTTGTTTCGGCGCCCACTTCTTTTGCTTTTTCCTGAACTTTTTTTATTGTTTCTTTGTGTTCGTTTTGTTTTTCCGGACGCAAATCTGGTTTTTCTTTTGAAGCCTGGAGTCTTTGGTAGTACTGGGTCGTCCCACCAAACGAGTCTGTGATAGCGCGCTTTACGGCACCCTCCAGTTGGCCTGTCATTATTTTTTTTACTGGTATATCCAGGTCGAAGTTTAATGACTCGGCTCGTCCTTTTGTGCCAACTAAACTTAAACGGCAATCTATGTTTTGGAGTTTACTTTTCCCTTTATCAACATTTTCAGTTAATTTTTTTACATTTGGCTCCTCTTCACCTTTGTCTGTAAAACACTTGAAAGAAACCATGTGTTTTTCTCCCGCCACCTCCACTTCGAGATTTTTAATTTTATCCTTATAGGTTGGTGCTTTTTCTATAAAATCTTCCTTAAAGATTTCATCCCCGAGGTCATTTTCAACTTTTTCCTGCTCTTTCCCATCCATCTCTTTTTCCTTTTCTGATATTTTCGCTATTTTTTCTACGGCACGACGCTTATCTTCAACCTTTTCTTTACCAAAAACCAAAGGTTTCTCCTTTTTATCTGATTGTTCGTTTATCTCAAGGTTGTCGAACTTTGGTTTTTCCAGGTCGTTATTCATTTTATTTTTAGGTATGTGCATATCCCAATATTATACACTGTTTAAAACTTTTTGTCTCACTGAAAGATATACACAGTGGGATATCAGGGTACTTCAAAAACACATCATTGGGCCGCCCTTTACGGGTACTCCCCTTGAAGACACCTCGATGAAAGTTCATTTATAATCAATATACACTTCTTATACCCAAGTTTTACACAGGATATACACAATTATAAATATCCTTATTTTCATTAAAATAAAGCCACTAAATACATTTTAACTACTCACGTTTTAAACATAAAACATAATAATAAACATTTAAAGTCAATACATCACTATTATTACTAATTAAATCTAAAGATTTATCTTTAAAAAATAGATAATAGAGACTTAAAGGGAAGAGATTTTTTTAACCTTGAGTTACCAAAGAAGATCATTATAATAGGGCTGGTTTATTAAGCTTTCATTACAGAACAATTATGAAATTGATTTGTGCTCAATCCGATTTGGATAGGGCCCTTGCCATTGTGAGCAAGGCCATCACGCCAAATACGACATTACCGGTTTTAAATAATATTTTATTGAAAGCAGAAGGAAAGAGTCTTCACTTTTCCTCAACGAATCTTGAAGTTGCCATTCAGTATTTTATTCCAGCAGAGGTGAAAATTGAGGGATCTATCACGGTTCCCGCAAAACTTTTAAACTCATATATTGGTTTATTGAAGGATGAAAAAGTGGAAATATCTTTAATTGAAGGTGATACAGTTGTTATTTCTTCACCATCATCTCAGACGAAAATTAAGGGCATTAATGCGCATGAGTTTCCAGCTATTCCTAAGTTTGAGAAGGAAAACACCTTAAAAGTTGATACAGTTGAACTTGATTTGGCTATTACCCAGACAGTCTTTGCAGCATCAACCAATACATCCAGGCCAGTACTTTCAGGTGTGCTTTTTGATGTGAATAAAGATGTTTTGAAGCTTGTTGCTACCGACAGTTACCGTTTAGCAGAGAAAACATTGCAATTAAAAGAAGGTACTAATGTTACGATTCAATGTATTGTCCCTGCAAAAACCGTGGCAGAACTTGGGAAATTAATTTCAAGAGCAGAGGAAAAAGAGGTTGAAATTAATATATCAAAGAACCAGGTTTTGTTTGTTATTGGAGATATTCAATTGATGTCACGTTTGATTGAAGGAAAGTTTCCTCCATATGAAAAAATTATCCCAAAAAGCACAAAAACCAAGAGCGAAGTTTTGGTTGATGATTTTGCGAACGTTGTACGCCGAGTGAGTCTTTTTGCCCGTGAGAACAATAATAGTATTAAAGTTTCCGCTACGAACGATGGTAAGCTTTCCGTCTCTACTGATGAAACAAAAGTGGGTGAGGAGAAGGCTGAACTTGTGGCTAAGGTTCAGGGCGAGAACAATAAAATAGCTTTAAACGCACAGTATCTTTTGGATGTTTTAAATTACATTCAGTCAGATAGTTTACTTTTGGAGATTGATGACAAGCTTTCTCCGGCAGTGGTTCAGCCACTGAAGGAGAAGTCGGGATATGTATATATCATCATGCCGCTAAAGATTTAGTTTTTTGTGAGCAATGTAGGTAACCTTATACGGTTTTTTCCATCGGTCCAGAACCAGCGAGTTTTGGATCTTTTTAGTAGGAAAAAAAATGTGTCAGTTTCAGGTGCGGGAAATTTTTCCGCGAAGGTTTTTATGTTTGCTGATGTTATTCGAAAAGAGAAGAGTTGTGAGAATATTCTTTGGGTAGTTAATAGTTCAGCTGATCAGGAACATGTTATTCGTTCCCTTCATGAATGGAGCGATTTGCCTGTGTACAGCTATAGTCTTGTGCCGAGTGACTCGTCGCGCGTTCGTGAAGTGGAGAGGGAAAACCATGAACGTACCGTGGAGTTTGTATCCAGATTGTTGGATAAGAAAAAGAAAATTATTGTTGTTCCTTATTTGAATTTGTTGGCGAATTTGCCGCCGGCTGATGAAATGAAGGGTAGGATTTTAACCCTGGAAGAAGGGCAGCGACTTAATATTACTGATCTTTTTGAGTCCTTGATTTCCATGGGATATGAGGTGTCCGACGATAAAATGATGGCCAAAGGAAAGTATCTTCGTAACGGTGATGTTTTGACAATTTTCCCGGTAAACCTGGAGTATCCAATTCGTTTGGAGATTGGTTTTGACAGCTTAGAGAAAATTCATCTGTATGATCAGGAGAAAAAAGAGGATTTGGATTCGTTGGATAAAATACAGATTGTTCCAATGTTGTTTGAGCATGCAACCGCCTCGGTTGCGGATTATTTTAATGAGAAAACTGTTGTTATTGAGGATGAATTGGATGTTATTGATGAGTTTTATGAAGCCTGGAATAGCCTTTTTGATGAGGTGTATGACAAGGTCCGCTCCATGGCTTTTGTTTCATTTAATGAAGATGATGAGAACCATGAGCACCTGCATTATATTTCAGTTTTGAAATACAGAGGTGCATACGACCTGGCGAATGATATGAAAGAGAAGCATCGTGACGGGTGGACCGTGTTGGTGTTTTCCAAGGATTCGGAAGAAATTACCAATATTTTGAACGAATATAATATTCAGTTTCATAGGAATTTCGACCGAGTGGATGGCGGTATTTACATTTTTGATGTTGATAAGGAAGATTTGTTGCCGCATGCTTTTCAGAATCCTGAATTGAAGCTTTGTCTGATTTCAGATAAAGAGTTTTCATCTTTGAAAGATGAAAAAAAGAGGGCGTTTAATCAGAAGGTTTATCAGGATTTTTTAACAGCTCTGAAGCTCAATGATTATGTTGTTCATGCTAATCATGGTATTGGGCAGTTCTTGGGTTTGGAGAAAAAAACTGTGGATGAAGTGACCCGTGAGTACATGAAAATCGGGTATGCGGAAAACGATAAATTGTTTGTGCCGATTGATCAGGCAGATAAGGTAAATAAATATATTGGCGGTGAGGATGCCCCACCAAAATTGACGCGTTTGGGCTCGGCGGAGTGGGATACTATTACGAAGAAAGTGCAGAAAGAGACCGAGGCGATCGCTAAGGAATTATTGCTTTTGTATGCGGAACGCAAGAGTGCGGGTGGGTATAAATTTATGGATGATGATGCGGAGCAGTTGCAGTTTGAAAAAGAGTTTCCGTACGAAGAGACCCCCGGTCAGTTGAAAGCCATTGTTGAAGTGAAAAAAGATATGGAACGCGCTGAACCGATGGATCGTTTGCTTTGCGGAGATGTGGGCTTTGGTAAAACCGAAGTGGCGATGAGAGCTGCGTTTAAGGCTGTGAAAAGCGGGAAACAGGTGGCTTTTATTTCTCCGATTACCATCTTGGCTGATCAGCATCACAGGTCGCTTTTGAAGCGTATGGAAAACTTTAATGTTCGTATAGATGTGTTGAGCCGCTTTAGAACACCTTCGCAACAGAAGGAAATTTTGCGCCGTTTGGTGCGTGGCGAAATTGATATCATTGTGGGTACCCATCGTTTGCTTCAGGCGGATGTTGGATTTAAAGATTTGGGTCTTGTAATTGTGGATGAGGAACAACGTTTTGGCGTGAAACAAAAAGAGGCGCTGAAGCAGCTGAAAAAAGAGGTGGATATTTTAACCATGACGGCGACACCTATTCCGAGAACTTTGAATATTGCTCTGAATAAATTGCGTGATATTTCAACCATTACGACGCCGCCACCTGGAAGACTACCTGTTATTACAGAGGTTCGACGTTTTTCGCAGGGACTTATTCGTGAGGCTATTTTGCGTGAAGTGAGCAGAGGCGGGCAGGTGTATTTTTTGCATAACCGTGTCCAGAGTATTGATAGTATGGCTGATAAATTGCGTGTATTGGTGCCTGAGGCGCGCTTTGGCGTGGCGCATGGGAAGTTGGGCAGCTCTGATCTTGAGGAGCGCATTATGTCCTTTAAAGATCATAAGTATGATGTACTGGTGAGCTCAACTATTATTGAAAATGGTATCGATTTGGCGAATGCGAATACATTGATTGTGAATAATGCCGAGCGACTTGGTTTGGCGCAGTTGTATCAGTTACGCGGCCGCGTTGGCCGTGGCAGGACGCAGGCTTATGCGTATTTCTTGTATCATGGACAGCGTTTGAAGTTGGACGCCAAGAAGCGCTTGAAGGCTATTGTGGAAGCTACGGAACTTGGCAGCGGATTCCAGATTGCGATGAAGGATTTGGAGATTCGCGGCGCCGGAGATATTTTGGGTGCCAAGCAGCATGGTGTTATCAATGTTGTTGGCGTGAGTCACTTTATCCGTATGCTGAATAAAGCAGTGGATGATTTGAAGGCGGGTAAGGTTATGCGCGAAGAGGAACCGGAAGACATCTCAATTGAGTTACCGCTTACCGCGTATATCCCTGATAACTATATAGTTTCTTCCAAGGATAAAATTAACGCATATCAGAAGATGGCGGCTGCGGATAACATGGAATATCTTGGTGAAATTAAGGAAGAACTTTTGGAAGAGTATGGAAAGATGCCAAATGAAGTGATCAATCTTTTCCGTATGCTGGAGCTGAAAATCCATGCAAAGAAAGCGAAGCTCGTCAGCATTAAAGCGGAGAATGACCATTTGGCGAAATCCAAGGAAGTGGTGCTTCATATGTCTAATTTGGTGAAGCCGGAAAACATTATGAATTTGCTGGAATATAACTCGAAGTGGTATATCAGCGGCACGCGTCTTCGAATACGAATTGAGTCTTTGGGGCTGCATTGGTTTGATGAACTTTTGGAGTCGGTGAAACGCTTGACGGAGAGTATTCAAATACAGGCTGATACGTCGAAAACTTCGTAACTTTGTGTATAACCTGTTCATGGCGTTTTCTTATCCATCCCGAACACGACGAAATTGCATGATTCAGAAGGCGCTGGAGGTTTTTGAACATAGCTTAAGTGGCTTGGG
>JADZCU010000068.1 GCA_020851415.1 Candidatus Peregrinibacteria bacterium
GATTCGGCGGCGAGCGTGGTGAGAGCAGCTCCTTCTATGCCATAGATGGGGATTATATAGAGATTGAGTGCTGTGTTTACCACTGCCCCGATGAAGAATACTTTGAGTGTTTGACGTTGTTTGCCTAAAGCATAGAGCAAACTGGTCATGGCGGAACTGGCGAAATAGATGATGCAGTTCCAGATAAGAATGCGGAATATTGCTCCGGCGGCCGCGTATTCGGGACCGAAGATGAAAAGGATAATTCTTTCAGCGAGCATGGCTCCGCCGATGCTTATTGGTATGCTCCAGAAAAAAACACTCTTGAGGGCTTTATCAAAAATATGCAAAAGTTTTTCTTTTTCCTGGTGATGGGTTTCTATGAGAGTGGGGAAGTAGGCTTGATTTATGACGGAAGACAAAATGACCAAAGTGCCGATAATTTTGTAACTGACTTGATAAAGTCCTACCGCCTGTTCGCCCTGGTTGAGTGAAATGATTATGGTATCCAGATAGTTGTATACAAATACGAATGCGCCGGAAAGGGCTATCGGCCAGCCTTTGTACATGATCTCTTTCCATTCCCGCACCATGAGGCGGGGTTTTATTTTAGAGAAATATTTGTGAATGATGATGATGGTGAGGATGCCTGCGAGCGTGATGGCAACAACATACGTTCCCACGATTGAGCTGATGGGATAGCCAAAGAAAAGGAAGAACATGCCCAGTCCAAAGATTATGATGTGCTGGAACAGTTTGATTCCCGCGGTGTATTGCATTTGCTGTTTGGCGTCAAAAGTCGCCCACAGAAAACCAATGATGGAAGCGATAGTGTAGTAAAGTCCGCCGAGCGCCAGACTTTCCATGGTGGCTTCCGGCTTTCCCATGAGGAAAATGAAAATGATGAAACAGACATAACTGGCCAGGCTCAGGAGTATGCGGAGCGGAAGGAATGTGGAGAGCTCTTCCTGCAGAGGTTTTTTCTCGCCAACTACGCGTTGCATGAAAACCGTGTTGAGTCCCATGTTGAAAAATATTTCAAAAAGGCCGCCGATGGAGAGAGCCAAAGCGTATACGCCAAACTGCTCCTGGCCGTATGTGCGTGCCAGGACGATGGTGAAAATCAGCATCATGATGCGCGTCAGCATTTCTGAAATGAGGAGCGCGGAGAGATTTTTTTTGACGAGTTTTAGTTTATCTTCAAATGGCATACTTGGTGGTGCCCGGCAAAAACCAGCGGATTTTGAGCAGGAAAATTTTATTGATGAGGAACACGTCCAAGCTTACCAAATAGGAGATGTGAAAGAAAGAAAGCAGCATGTTCGGCAAGGCGTCGCAGAGGCGTTTTTTGTCTAATTGGAGCGCCAGTTTGAAGTAGGTGCGCGCTTTTTTGCCTTGCCCTTTGCAGGCTAAATAGCAGCCGGTGAGCGCGGCGAGTTGTCCTATTACGGAGTGTTCACGCGGCGTGAGCTGGTGGTGTTTGAGTTCCGGGAGGATATCTTTTACTTCGGGGATTTCGTTGTGGGCGTAAATGTCGTCCAGGTTTTTGATATTGATGACGTTGCGGATATGGATTTGCTGTTTGAAATTTTTGCCGCTCACGCCGCCGCCTTTTAGCCGATATTCACCCAGGATTTTTGGTAAGTTCATGATTTTTCCCAGGCGTTTGATGCGTACCCATAAGCCGTAATCTTCGGCCGGGTATTCTTCTTTTAGATAGCCGCCACACATGTGATATGCGTCTTTTCTGAACATGGCCATGCTGTGGATGAATGGCGGGTTCATGCTTAAAAACCAGCGATTCATAAAGTCTTCGGTGAAGCCGGTGTTGCGTGGTGCGCGTTCGTTTTTTTCGTAAAAAATTTTGCAGAATCCGGAAACCATCACTGCCTCGGGGTGTTTTTGCAGGTATTCGTATTGTTCGGCAAAGCGCTTTGGATAGCAGAAATCATCGGCATCCATGCGTGCTAAAAGATCTGATTCCGCTTTTTCAATAAGACTTATGTAGCTGGAAACCACACCTTTGTTTTCCTGATGAAAAAGTTTGATACGATGATCTTTTTTTGCGAGAGTTTTGAGGATTTCAGAAGTACCGTCGGTTGATCCGTCATCCATAATGAGCACTTCAAAATCGCTGAAAGTTTGGGTGAGGACACTTTCGAGTGTTTCTTTGATGTACTCTTTGGCGTTATAGACGGGGAGTATAACGCTTATTTTTGGTTTCAAAATCGGCTTTTTTGTGAAGAAATAACTTTTTTATTCTGGGAAACCTCGCAAAACTTTTGGGTTTGAGAATACGTTTTTAGGAAGCGTGTATTAGACTTAAGCGTATGAGTTTCGACTTTTAGAGTACATGATGGTGGACATCGAAACTCTTTGGATCTGGCAGTTCTCGATGTTGGAAATTTTGAAAAAAACCAAGCAGCAAACCTATGGCATAGCTTAGATGAGTAGCCAGAAAAATCCATGGCATTACCAGAAGGTACAGTGGATTTTTATTGGAGATGGATATGCGGATTGCGAATAGTATGGCGAGGATAAAATATACAAAGAGGGGAGCCTGGTACCATAAAGGACTGAAAATTGTCAGGCTGAGCAGATAGAATAAAAAGGCCAGAGGAACAAAAAAAGTGAGATCCAGATGAGCCGGGCGTTTGAGGGTGTGCATGGTGCGGCCGGCGCCCCAGGCGACGATTTGTTTGAGATATTTGCCTATGGTGGGGCGCCGGTGGTGGTAGACGAAAAAATCTTTATTGTAAGCCAATTTGTGCCCCTTTCTCACCAGGCGTCCCAGGAGTTCGTTTTCTTCGTTGGCGTAAATTTCTGTTCCAAAGGGGTTGGCCTTGAGTATATCTGCCTTGAATGCCAGATTGCAGGTGATGAGGTGATTTTCGTTTACGTTTTTGAGGTCGTTGACTTTTTTGTACCTTACTGATGTATGTAGCCCGGTAAATGCTGACGCGTGTGCTTCGCCAAAGCAATGCTGCAAAAAGGTGTTTCCTGGAGGCGTGAGATTCGGCCCACCGACCACTGCGATATGGGGATTTATCTCAAAGGTTTGGAGGGCCTGCTGGATTGAACCCGGGGGGACAACGATGTCGTCGTCAAAGAAGAAAATATATTTTCCTTTGGCCTGCTTGATGCCAACGTTTCGTTGGAGAGGAGGCCAGGTTCCTTTTATTATGAGTACTTCGATGTGTTTGTTTTTTGGTGCGACTTTTTTGAGGTTCGCCAAAATTTCTTCTGCGTTTCGGTACGGGGCAGAAGGAATAATGATTGTTATATCAATCGCTCCACTCATTTATTTCTTCTTACGGCTCGTGTGGATTTTCTTTTTGCTGCCGGATTTTCTGTCTTTGAGCGTTACCCAGCCGAGTAAGCCAACACTGCCAAGGAACAACAGCAATGAACCCCAGAAGTAATATTGTTTCCAGGCCGGTACCGTTTCTTTTACAGCTGATTCACCCTTTGGAATCGGGAGGGGATTTGAGGTTACTTTTATTTCAGCGTGAATAATAACGCGGGTTGCGATGGTGATGCTGGCGTTATTGATATCCTGTTTGGTTTTTTCGATAGCGATACCTGCTTTATAGTCGCCGTAGGCTGTGTCCTTGGGAACGTTTACGGTGAAGCGTACTTTTTTGCCTTCCAATGGACCAAGATCCACTTTTGGTTCATCGAATTTGATCCAGGTTCCGGGGCCATCTGCAGGATTTTGACGTGTTTTGTAAGCCAATGTCCCCGTGTTTGAAACTGTCGGATCTGCGCCGTAGAGTAAAACAGTAACCGGTTCGTCACTGAAGTTTTTGATGTAGGCTTCTTCCGTTCCTTGTTCGCCCGGTTTTATTTCGAAAAGAAATTTGCGAGGATTTACTGTGTTTGGATAGAGGGGAATCATAGTGAATCCTTCATTTTTCCGTACTTCTTGTGAGCCGATTTGTTGCGTACCGTTGGCCATTTCTATGCTTGAGCCTTCCATCGAATTGGAGAATTTTGCCTCAAGGTTTTCTTGGGTAATATTTATTTCTGCCTGTTGTCCGTCTTCATTCTGCTTGCCCACAGGGTCATTTGATGACGCATGTGCTGAGCTCAGAGCTATTGGTATTATTGCAGCCAGAAGGATGATGGAATATTTTTTCATAATTATTTTTTCTTAGATCTTTGTTGTGGTTTTGGAATGAGAACAATGGATCCCACTTTGAGATCGTATGGAGCTTTTAATTTGTTCAGTTTCACCAGGCTTTTCCATGTGATGCCGTATTTATCGGCTAAATCCATGATGGTTTCTCCGGCTTTTACTTTGTGTTCAACACTGGCTTTTACCAATGTTTTTGCACGTTTTTTTCTGGTTGATATGTAGACAATGAGAATGATGATTGTTAGAAGGGTCAGCCCCGCGATGATATATACAGTCGGGCTTATGATGACAACGCTTATAGATTTTTCCAAAGTTTGTTCATTGATATTTTGACTGTTTAAAACGTTTAACTCCGAGTATGTAGCTGTGGCTTTTGCCGTGAGTATGCCGAAATATGGTGGATTGTCCCACTTGATTGGGATTTCAACCTTGCTGCCCTGAGTGAGATTTGCGACCGTCGGATCTATTGTTTGTTGTATTCCAGGGAAGCCTTCGATGTCGATTTTTTGATCAACGTTGATAACGGTATTTCCCTGATTTGCATAACCTATCTTGAAGTACGGCTTGGTGGTATCTGTGCCCGGGATATAACTGAAATCACTCCAGTCGAATTTGGTTACCCGTTCGCCAGGAATGGCTATAAACATTTTAACTACAACACGAGAAGTTACGTTTACACCATTTCCTTTAGTGCCTTCATTTTTTCCTGATGAAACCTGGCCGGCAATTCCGCCGCTGTATGTTCCAGGAGCTACCAGATCAGGAACTTTGATGGAGAAGGGGATTTTTTTTCTTTCGCCGGCTTTTATATGAATGACGGGGTCATTGAAATAAACCCATTTACCAATGAATAGCTGTTCCGTTGACTTGGTTGTGAGGGCAAATGTTCCCTGATTGCTCTGAGTTCCGTCTGCGGCGTAGAGCTCTACGTTTAGATCCGTTGCTCCGATGTTTTCCACTTCTACCGCACCGCTATCCGTTTTCCCCGGGTTTATAACGAAATAAAATTGGCGGTCTGCCGGCGGAGCTGCCGTTAGGCTTATGTTGGCTAACGCCTGGGAAGCAAAGCTAATAAGGAGCAGTGGCAGTATGAGAAAGCGCGCGGCGTGTTTCATTGAGCGGGGCTATTAACAGGATGCGGGAGTGTTGTCTGTCAGGGTATATGTTATGGTGGTGGTGTATGAACCGGGCTGCTGATATTTCGGTACGAGTAGTGTTTCGCTTGTTCCAAAGAACATGGTTCCTACCCGTCCTTCTGCCGCGGTTAAGCATCCGTCCATAAGTACTACCGGTGTATCCAGATTGTTGTCAGCGGGTAAGTTTTCCACTTCGTCAAAAGGCGTTACTGTGCCGAATGCATTTGACGTTGCATTCAGCGGGGCAACTATATTTTGAACTGTGGTGTTATCTGGGGTTCCTATAAATCCGCTGAGGTAGCCGACACCATTGAATGCAGATGCATCCAATGCCACGCCAAGAGACGTGCTTGTTACCATGCGTAAATTTGTTGCAGGTATTGTGTTGCTTGGTGCTCCCGAAGCAACGAATGGTCCCGAAGCTACCGCCTGGAGGCTAAATCCGCCAGAACCGCGCGTATCACGAACCATCAGAACTTGAGCCATTGGAAGACCACCGTCAGAGTCGCTAAATAAGTGCGTGTCTGTAATTGACGATGTTACTGAACCGAAAGAAAAACTTTCAGGGAGTGCCAGAAAAGACAAAAATGGAGTTCTTGTTACATCGATGGATATATCTGTTTGTCCAAATGTGAGGCTAGGGAGAAAAAGATTGGCGAAAAAAGCCAATGTAGATAATGCGCTGAAATATGCGACTCTACTCTTTTTGTGATTCCTTAAGTTTTGCATTTTTTTCGCTTTTTTTTGCATAGATAAAGTATGCCATAGAGGCGGCAAAAATGCCAATTGAGATCCAGAAGTACGGAGTAGTTGAATTGAAGATGTTTGCCTGAACAGCACGAGCTAAAGTTTGAGGTTCGTTCGTTACTTTTACTTTAACGCTCATCACAAACCTACGAGAGATCATAATACCAGGGTATGTGATTGAAGGCTGCAGGTTTTCCATAGCTACGCCACCTTTGTAGTCCCCCAGCTCTGTGCCCTCGGGGATTGTTATGGAGATGGTCAATGTTTTTTTCTCACCTGGTTTTAAAGTAATTTCTTCCTGGTCAAGCACCGTCCAGTGACCTACTTGATCTTGTTGATCGTTTTTTTGCTTGAAATATTTCGTGCCATTTTCGTCTGTTGTATAGTCTGCAGGATACAATGTGAATGTTTCCTCTAACTCTTCCATGTTTTCCAGCGTTAAACTTTCGTTTACCGTTTGCCCGGGTTTTAACTCAAGGATTATATTGTTATAGTCAACAACAGTTGGATTTGTTGGATAGAGTGCAAATCCCGCCTTTTTTTGAGGTGCAACTTGTTGTGTTTCTTGACTTTGAGCATAGCTTAGCGATGGAGCTAAGAGAAGCATAGCCAAGATAGTCCACTGTTTAAGCCTTAGCTTTTTTTGACTTTGGGATGAGGATTTTTTGATTTGGACTAACTTCATAAGGTGCTTTGAGTTTATTAATTTTTGTGAGAGTTTTCCAGTGGATGTTTTTACTTTTTGCTATGTTCATTATTGTATCGCCGGTTTTTACCGTATATACATCACTGTTTTTTCGCTTGCCCTGATAATAGAGTTGTTGAGCACCAAGCGTACTTCCGACCAGGCCTATGAGGAGTATTATAAGTAAGATTATGTTGAAATCAATGATAGAGAATTGGATTTCTTTCGTTAAGGTTTGTGGATTTATTTTTTTACCTGTTTCAACATCATACTCGTAGAATATTACTGTTGCTTTTGCAGTATATGATCCGAAAAGCGGCTTTAACTTCCAGTAACCAGTTACCTGACTTTCGGAATTTTGTGTTAAATCAACGTTGTTAAATTTGATTGTGTGGTCATATTTCTGTTTGACCTTTTGGTCTTTTAACTCCTGAGGCATGTCATCTTTGATTTCAAAATCTGATGGCTGAGCGTTTGGTACCCCAAAAATTTCTACCTTGCTTTCACCGATCACATAAGAGTTACCGGTATTTTTGAATTTTAATGTAAAGCTATTGTTGCCACCGCCGATTTTTTTGTATTCAAATCCGGTCCACTCTGGTGAATGTTTTTTTTCACCTGGAACTTTTACGAAAAGCTTATTTACCAGGCGGGCTTTTGTTGCGAGTACCGGAGCACCTGATTTAGGCGATACTTTATTGCTGATACTTTCTGTGGCTATACCACCACTGTATGTACCTGGTGTTATTGTGTCTGGAGTTGTTACCGAGAAAGACACATCTATTTTTTCATTAGGAGGAATTTCGACTATATCTTTTTCTATTTTTACCCATTTGCCAATGGTTCGCTGTTCGTCTGTTACATCAGTTAAAGCAAACGTTCCTTGACTACTCTTCGTCCCATCAGCAGCGTATACTCGTACAATTAATGGCTTGTCGTCTAAATTTATGATCGATATCTTATCGGTTTTGCTATCACCAGGATTTAAAGTGTAGTTGAGTATGCCTGAGAATCCGTCATTTAGAAGTACGTTGTAGCTTGCCAATGATTGTAACGGAAATGTCATCAACGTAATTGCGCCAAGAAGAATACCGATTTTTAGTCTGTACGAGCGTTTCATAGGATATAAATTAAGGTTCTGGAGTTAACGAGAAAGTAAATGTTGATTCGTAGTTTGCCGGTACTGTACCTTGAGGTATTCTTAGCCTCATTCCGAGTGCTAACCAGTATTGTCCCACTCGTCCAGTACCCGTTGGAGATGTTCCATCTATGATTGTTTGTGAGTCACTTGTTGCAAGTGTGCCGGTGAAATTTTGAAATTGTGATTCACAAAATGTTTGGAAGTCTGTGCTTGTATTCCAGTCGCAGTCTAGGGTTGAATAAACCGTCTCGCTATCTGTGCCGGCTGGACTGTTAGGGAAACTTGTAACACCAGGTGTATCGACGCTGCTGGGTTGTGCTGCGTTTGCCAGTGTTACGATGCCAACGTCAGTGTATGGAATAGTGTGTGTACCAAAGCAAGGTGGTGGATCTGTGGATAGAGGACAATCAACAACTTCCTTAAAATCTGAAATTGCGAGGGTCACAGAAAATCCTCCATTGTTCCTAAGGTCATATATTTTTATGTACTCATTTATGTTTGCTGGATCATAAGCTTTGTAAATCCACGTGTCGGCTCCATCGTTAACAAAAGTTCTTGGTAGGGAGAGAGTATCTGGTGTTTCCCAATTGTAATAAGAATTTATATTCAAACTGACGTCCTGATTTTCTTGAGCAGCACTCAATACTGGGGTAACCAGTAGTAAGTTGCTTAATGTGAACATAGTTATCACACCAACCAAATGAATTGTGTGTGTTTTTTTTCGCATCAGAAATATTTATATTTCCTTTAATTATACAGTAATTTGAGTTTTTTGTTAAGTGCAATGATACAAAAAAGACCCCGCCTAGGCGGGGTCAAATTCATGAGGTTAATTTAACCACTCATTATGGAGTTACACCGTTGAGTGTGTATTGGATAACACCTGTGTAAAGACCAGGAGCCTGGTTGCCTGGGATGTTACCATAGATAGCTACACCTGTATACATTGTCTGGTTGTGACTTGAAACTGAACGCATAAGTACAACGTTGTTGTCTAATGTATTAGTTGTACGAAGGTTGTTGCCTGAGCTAGGGTCGCTTTCTGTAGCGCCAGCTTCAACAAGTTCAGTATAAGCTTCTTTTGTGTTGAATTTGTCGAATACTGTGCCTACTGCACGAGCTTCGTCGTCATAGAGCTCTGCAGCGTTTACGTTGTGAAGGTTACCAGTTCCAGTAGCGGCTGTGTAACAAACTTCTTCACCTGCAGCTGTTGTACAGCTACCTGGATTTACATCAAATTCATTTGATGTGATAACGCGGAAGTTACTGTCATCTATTGTGTCTACACCGTTTGTTAAAGTTGTAGAGATAGTAGCCTGTACTTCGAAACCTGGTTCAGTGGTAGGACATCCATCTACACCACCACTACGTGTGTCTTCAACGCCTAAAACGTTTAATGAATCCAGAGGTTCATCATCGTTCAATTGTGTATCGTAACTGTCTTGAGCAGTTGGTAATGCAGTCAAACTGTCAAATGTTACATCGTCTGGGAAATCAGCGAAGTTGAATGTACGTGTTCCCGGACAGTTGATTGTCTGGCTCGCATCTTGAACTTCTTGATCGGCCTGACCGAAAGCCATACCTGGCACTAAAAGATTGGCAACGAGAGCGAGAGTGCCCAGAGTTGCAACCACGTTTTGTTTCTTCATATATGTGTTTGGGTTAAGAGATATATGAATGTTTGTTTTGATATTGTTGATACTCAATGTTGTCATTGATTTATCAGCCTATCACACTATTTTACAACATTTTAAATTCGTTGTCAAATGTGTAATGTGCTTTTTTTAGCAAGGGGTTGGTTCGGCGGTGATGGTGTAGGTTAGGGTGCTGGTAAATGTGCCCGCCTGAGTTGTTGTTGGTACGTGAAGGCGGAAACTTGGGTATGTGGTGTAAACACCGACGCGACCTTCTGTTGTACAGTCGGCTGGGGCGGAGATGATGTCTATTCCACCCGGGCTTGTGAATTGGTGGCCGGGGTTGTCGTAATCTGTGCTGTTTTGAAGCGGGCTGCCATCCATAGGAAAAGTTGCTACTGCTGTTGTGTTTTTACGAACTTCGTCTGCGGTTGAGCTGCTGGTCACGATTGAGAGTTCGCCTGCAGAGATGATTGTGCTGGGGCTGCCGGTTTTTACAAAATTGTCTGCCTGTACGGTTACTTTGAATCCGCCATTGTAACGGCCGTCGTGGGCTACGAGTGCCGTAGTGCCGTCGATTGGTTGTGGATTTACGTAAAAGCTGTTCAGGTTTTCTGATGGGGAACTGATGTGGATTGTGGAGAAATCGAAATTTGCAGGGGTGGAATCAAAGTTAAAAGTTATTGGTGCAATTTGTTCACCAACGGCACTTTGTTCATTTATTTGTGCACTTGCAAATAGAGGCAGGAAAGTGGAAATGCCAAAAAATATTGTCATTATACTTGCTGTGAATTGCAGTGTTTTAAGCTTCTTTTCCGGCATGTGGTTTAAAAACGACTTTCATCATTATACCACTTATATCGTTTAAAGCGTAGTCGAAATGCATGGAAAAAGAACTCTCTTATATCTTTGTGTCCCAGTTTGGAATTTCCCTTCATTCGATTGGGGAAGAGGATTGGGATTTCTGCGATTTTGAGTTTTTTGCGGGTTGCGGCGTGCAGTAGACTTAATTGAAATGCGTAGCCGTTTATTTTTAAACTGCGAATATCGAAGCTTTTGAGGAAACTTGATTTGATGCAGCGGAAACCCGATGTGCAGTCTTCGATGTTTTTTATTCCGGCAATAAGACGTGCGAGTAAGTTTGCTCCCCATGAGTAGAGTTTTCGTTTGAAACTCCAGTTTGGGTAGTCGCCGCCGGCTGCGTAGCGTGAACCTATGATGAACTCAAAACCTTCTTCGGTTTTTTGCAGGAAGCGGGGGATGTCTTCGGGATTGTGCTGGAGATCGGCGTCCATTTCGAAGATATAATCCGGTTTTATATTCTTCAATATGTATTCGAAGCCGCGTGTGTAGGCTTCTCCAAGCCCCTTTTTTTCGCCGTGGATTATGTAGATATTGGGGTGATTTTTTTGAAGTTTTTTTACTATGTTTGCCGTACCGTCCGGAGAGTGGTCATCTATGATGAGGATGCTCATGTCCCAATTTTTGATTTGGGAGAAAACTAGAATGAGATGCGTTAAAAGCTTTTGAATATTTTCGGCTTCGTTATAGGTGGGAATGGCGATGCAGGCGCTTTTTTTATTGTTTTTTTTATTGTGCATGAGTAGGCTGGTGGGGCTATGCAGAATTTACTTGAAACTGTTATTGAAGAGCTTGAAGCGGTGGTGAAGGATACGGGAAATGCTTTTTGGAATATCCCGCCTGCGACTGCCGCACTTCTTCAATGGCTCATAAAGGTTCATAAACCTTCGCGGGTTCTCGAAATAGGTACATCAAACGGGTATTCAGCTTTGCGTATGGCTCAGGTATTGTCGCATAGCGGAGGCGTTTTGTATACGGTTGAGTCACATGCGGAAAGATTTGCGACAGCTGAGAAAAACTTTGCCAGGGCGGGAGTGGAAGGATTGGTGCATCAAGTGAAAGGACATGCGCCGGAAATTTTGAGTTCGCTGGAAGGGGTTTTTGATATGGTTTTTTTGGATGCCACAAAAATGGAGTATCAGAGTTATGTGGATTTTTTGTACCCGAAACTTTCTATAGGAGCGATTGTGGTTGCGGATAATTGTGTGAGCCATGGAGATGATTTGTATATGCAGAAATTTCTGCAATTTATGAAAGAAACACCGCTTTTTAGTTCGGTGCTTCTTTCTTTTGATAACGGAGTTTTATTGGCTCATAAGTCTTAGAGACTTGTGACGGTGAGCGTTCCGCGGTAGCGGCCAGGGAGTGTTCCCGATGGGATTCTGATTTCGAGTGTTGGGTTTAATACGAAGACGGAACGTGAGTCTACATTGTTGCCAGGGTTTACTTCGACCAGAGTTGTTTTGTCTGTGTCATTGTTGAATTTTTGTGTGACTCCGCCGTCTACTAATGCGCCGTCCTGGATGAGAATTTCCGGTTCACCCGGTGTGATGGTGAGGGCTGATGCGGGAATTGTGCCTGTCCCGGAGAGTGATACGAAGTCTGTTGTTGAAACGTATGTGTTCCAGTCTTCCTGTTTGTTTTGCACGAAGATCATGGTTCCTAAATTTTGGGTTGTTACTTTTTCTTCCTCGAATGAAAACTCTTCCGGTGGGAAATTTACGTTGTCGGTTGAGATAAAGATAAAGTTTAAATCAGGGCTGGCCGCGATATCTTGCAGTACTTCAGGGGTTGCCTGCAGGGCTTCGAGCAAGATAGGATCTGTTTCCACTTGTGCAGTTTGTTGTTCTTGTTGAATTTCCTGAACGTAATCTGAGCTTAAAACGAAATCAGCAAGTACTTCCGGTGTGGCAGGCAAATCTTCTGTGAAGAGATTTTCCAGCTCCGGAATGTTTGCGATAAGGTCTGGGGTTGCTTCGACTTCTGGAGTTGCACTGAGTTCGGTTGCCATGTCCAGAGGACTTACCACGCGCTCGGCGCCGAGTTCAGCGTTGAAGTAGATGCCCCATAAACCCTGAGTCAGTACGAAGTTGGATTGTACTAAGTCTTGTACATTGTAGGTGTACGAAACGCCTGTTATTGAATCGTAGATTGTAACAGTTGGTATTTCATCTGATGTTGGTCTTACGTGGAGAACTACGCCGTCGTTGTCTGATTCGGTGGTGAGGTTGTAACTTATTGTTGTGCCGTTTTGAGTGAGCTGTGCGCCGTCAGTGTTTTCAAAATGGAGCAGGCTTTGAATTTCTACATCGGCATTGCGGAATGAAAGTTCGCCTTTCCATTCTTTTGCCTTCTTCACCTGTGTATGGCGTAAATCACCCCACTTGACGGTGAGATAGTATGAGTTTGCTGTTTTGGTATTCAAGCTTTGAGCCTGTGTTTTGGACGGACTTATTGAGACCATCCAGAGGGTTGTTGATGTGAATGTCAGCAGCAGTACGAAGTAAACAACGCTTTTTTGGAATACGAATGAGCGGGTACCCAATTGTATTTTATTGTAGAGATTTTTTAATGTGTTTGATGTTCGTTTTTGATCTGCTGATTTTGGATTTCGCTTAACGCAGATGAGTAATAAAAGACCTGCGGCGATCAATAGAGACCATGCTGGTACGATAACAATGTTTGCCACTTGTGAAACCTGATCTTGGCTTGAGAGGATGACTTTGTAAAAGCCGAATGCAGGTTTTTCAATGCTTAAACTCAGCTGTTTTTCTTCGTTTGGTCTGATTTTTAACTGGTTTGATGTTTCTGCGGCGCGTTGTCCAAAAATGTCTTCCAGGTGGAGTTGAGCCTTAACAGTAACATCTGTGGTTCCAAGATTTTTTGTTTGAATATTTGTAGAGACTTCACGCGCAGCGCTGAAAGATTGTATATTGGTTGTTTCTTGTTTTGTTATGGAAGGGCCCGTGATGTTGAGGTATACACGTACGCCTTTTTCGATGGCAAAAGATTGTGAACTTACACCTGGGTTTACCAGTTCACGAACCATGATGGCTCCTGTGTGGAGGCCAACGCCTGCGTTGTTTGGTATGTTGAAATTAACGCTTATTTTTTTGC
>JADZCU010000069.1 GCA_020851415.1 Candidatus Peregrinibacteria bacterium
GCAAATGAACTAATCCAATGCGATCTTTTGAAGAAAAGTGACTCAGTAGACCCATATCAAAAAGATCTCGCCACAAAAAAAGAAAAACGCATTAAAGATGAAACAGTCGAACCCGACAAGCTTGAAGGCAAATATCTTACTGGTAAAGAGGTGAACGACAACATGCGCAAACTCTACAAAATTCTGGGAAAAGATTGGGATCAAATAAAGGCCGATGAAGAAAAAAAGGAAAAGGAGGAAAAAGAAAAACCAAAACCGCCAACACCGGAAGCAAAACCTCCGGAAAAACAAGAATTACTTACTAGAGTAAAATTCGCAACCCTGGAACGACTTGCAAGCAGTGTAGATAAAAATGCAGATGCAAACACAAAAGAAGCAATCACTGCAGTAATGAATGTCATACAACAAAAGGCTCAAGGAATAGAGTTCAGCACATCAGATGAACTCATAAAAACGATCGTAACATCCATAAACGGACTGAACGAAAAACATTTAGCAGCACTGGCAGGCAAAGACATAAATCTTAAGGCAGACCAATACAACATCAGCTTTAAATTTCTTAAAGCCGGCGAATCTCCAACGCGCAAATTCGGTATTGAAAGCGCATTTGTAGGAAAACAAAAACCACCAGAACAACCAAAACCACCAGAAGATAAGAGCAAACCAGCAGAAGATAAAAGTAAGCCAGTTGAATCAAAAGAGATTACGGAACTTAGATCTGCAATAGAAAAACAGGCCAAAGATATATTCGAAAGTTACAGTAAAATGTCTAAAGAAGATCTCATCAAACAAGGTCTTAACAACGGCAACAAACTTTCTTACGAAATAGGTGTACGAATAAATAACATTTCACATCAGTTTCCCGACAAATTGGCAAAATTAGATAAAACATATGTAATTAGCGATGTATACCCGAAAGTAGGAGACATCGGTTTTAACAAAAATGGAGTTTTTAACAATAGCTTAGGACCCTTTATACTCAGTTTATATGCCGATAAAAAAATTGAAGATAGTACTGCAAAAGAGACGCCCAACGCACTTGAATATCTAAAAAAATACGCGGAAAAAGTTGATCAGGTTACAAAAAAATTCGAGGACAAAGCTTATGTAGATCAACTTGGTATAACAACATTTGAAGAATATACAAAAAAATATGAACAAGAAGTAACAACAGCAGTTGGAACAATCGATAAAAAACTTATAGCAAAAATTGAGTGGAAAAAATTGGAATACAAAACATTAAACAACTCAATAGCATCACCCTGCTACTTCCGTATGGAAGAAGGCAAGGAACCTACATTAAGCCCACACATTGGGAAATTGCGTCAAAGATGGGAAAAACTGAACCCGCCTGCAAAAGAAGAACCCGCTTCAAAAGAAGATCAACCAAAAGCTCCAGTTGAAGAAAAACCGGATCCGGCAAAATTCAACAAAATACGACCTACACAAGAAGCCGCCATCAATCGAGGTCTAGCTTTGAGCTACGAAGGCACAATGTACAACGATCCAATCGGTATTGGCATGGCCATAAAACTCCAACTCCAAAAGCTTCCAATCAGGGAACAATATCTCATACCAACTCACTACATGACCCCTCAGGGGATTAAATTGCAGATGTTATATTACGGCGACAAAATGCAGGTAAAAGTCGTTGGTGTGACAGAAACTGTCGCCCGAAAGTACACCCAAAAATGGGAAGAGCTTCCCAGAGCATCAGCGGAAGAAAACGAAAAAAAATGGGCAAAAATTAAATGCGTAGATGTGTATGGAACCGAAAAACCAAAACCGGAAGGTTGGTTAAAGACAAAAGAAGGTGCCAGATTAGAAAAAGAAGAGGCCGATGCAAAAGCAAAAAAAGAAGCAGAATCGAAATCAAAAGAACCCGGAGCCAAAAAGCCTGAAGAAAAAGTAGAGCCTCAGGAAGCCCCAGAAGTCAAAGAAGCCAGAAACAAAGTTGAAGCTGGTATGAAAAAAATCTTCGACAATGTCTCAAAGATGAGCAAAGAAGAACTTTCAGCAAAAGGGGTCTTCAATATTCTTCATGAAATGAGCGTAGCAACAAAAATATTAGAAAAAGACCTTGCTCCAGATCTTGCAAAACTTGATAAAACATACCAGTCCGACAAAGTACAACCACCGATACTCATCTATTTTAACAAGAGCGGTATCAACATGGAAAAGCCGGGTCAATGGGTTAACGATCAATTAACAGCCAAAGGAGCAGTTGATTCTGTCGACGGCAAAAGCCCGAATGCCTTCAGTTATACGCAGTTGTTTACCAGCAAAATGGTTGAACTCAGAGGCAAATATTCAGACAAAAAATTTCTTACCGAACAGGGGATAAACAGTCCGGAAGACTTGTCAAAAAAATTCCAGCAAGAATTATCTGCCATTATGGAAAAAACCGATCCAAAAATGATCGATAAAATAGAATGGGCGAATTTCCCGGGCCAAACCTTGGTATACCCAAGTTATTCTTACGCATCATTCAGATTGGAAAAAGGGAAAAAAGTTGCCGTAAGTGCAAACGAAGCCGGCATGCGAACACTTTGGGACAAAGCCAATGCACCAAAACCAGCATTTGAAGCCTCAACTCAAGACGAAAAGCCAAAAGAAGATTCACCGGAGCAAGTGGAAAAAGCAAAAGCAAAAGTTGATGAAGAGGTAAAAGTTATGTTCAAAAAATACATCGATATGCCAGCAGAAACACTCGTTTCAGAAAAATTAAACAATAGAACATTGCTCATCAATTCATTGATGAATGACATAAAATCGGCGGAAGGTAGACTGAGGAGTTTGCCAGAAATAAAAGATCTAAACCAGTCACACAATACGGAATCAATTCCAAAAGTCGTAGTTTCATTCAATAAATATGGTCTTAGACTCAGCGGCCTAAACGATTGGGTAAACAGCTTTTATAAAGGTAAAAAAATAGAAGATACCGAAAAAAAGGAAACGCCAAACGCCCGAAAAGCAGAAGAAAAAATCATAGAAACAATCAATAAAGTAAACGAAAAATACTCGCAAAAAACAGATAAAGAAGCCTTAAAAAAACTAGGCGTAGAAAACTTTGGCCAATTTTACAAATTCATGACTGACGCAACAAAAAAAGAAATTGATGCATTGGATCCTGCAGTATTTGCGAATATTGAGTGGGACAAACTTCCAAACAAAACATTCAAAAGTCCATATACATTTTTTGTCGAAGTAAAACGAGATCAAAACAGTAAAGAATCTCAATACACATTCAACTACGCAATGTACAAAACATCGTGGGATAATCAGCCGGATAAAAGAGAACCTGAAGAATCAAAAGATAAAAAACCTCCCTCAAAACCCGCAGGAAAATCACAAGTAAAATAACAGGAAGCACCAATAGGCCCACCAGGTGCAAAACGCGTACCAGGAAAAATGTACGACAAAATGCCGACTAAGCCGGCAAAAGATGCCCCGGTCGGGGTACAACAATACAACGATGACATTAGTAGCATTTGGGTTTCTGATGGCAAAAAATGGACAAAGGTAAGAGACGACCTAAGGCCATAAATTCAGAACAACAAACTCCCAATTCGCACCTGCGTAGCACCCTCTTCAATAGCTACCTGAAAATCGTGGCTCATACCCATGGATAAAGTATCAAGTGTTCCATATTTCATTTGATACTTTTCGAATATTTGTCTCATTTTCCTAAACCATAAACGTGAATCTTCAACATTCTCAGCAAAAGGAACAATAGCCATAAAACCCTTAAAAACAAGATTTTTAGCACTCCTCAATCTTTCAATCAAAGCATCAATCTCTACAGGATCACACCCAAATTTTGCACCATCATTGGCAATGTTAACCTGCAATAAAACATCCAATTTTTTATCGACTCTCTCTGTTTCCGCAGCAAGTTTTTCCAGTAAATCCATACGATCTACAGATTCAATCACATCAAAAAGTTCTACTGCTTTCTTTACTTTATTTGTTTGCAGGTGACCGATAAAATGCTTTGTACAAGGCACAGTAAGTAAGGGAAACTTCTTAATCGCATCTTGAACTCTATTTTCTCCAATATCGGTTATCCCTACCTGAAGAGCATCGTTCACCTCCTCAACAGTTGAGTACTTTGTAGCTGCCACAATTTTTACATTTACAGCCTTTCGCCCTACTTTTTCACAGGACTTCTGAATATCCAGAAGAAGTTGCTGGTACTTTTGAATTAAGAAAGCCATATTCCAGGTTGTAAACTACTGAATCTAAGGGTACTATAGCCTGGCTTTAAACGCCATATGACAGAAACTTCGACCAATAAAACCCCTATTATAGCCATCGTTGGACGCCCCAACGTTGGTAAATCCAGCCTGTTTAACCGTCTCATTCGTGAGCGGTTAGCCATAGAGTCGGAAATCGCAGGAACAACCAGAGATCGGCTATACCATCACGCAAAATTGGCGGATTTGGACGTTGTGGTTGTAGACACGGGCGGTCTTGAATATGGTAAAAAAGAGAACATAGAAGCGGATATCGTAAGTCAGGCCAAACTTGCCATAGAAGACGCCGATATAATTTACTTCATGGTAGATGCCAAAGAAGGCTTAACCATAAGCGATTTTGAAGCTGCTAATCTGCTTCGAAGAACTAAAAAGAAAATACTTATTATCGCCAACAAGATTGATGTGAAAGATGTTGACGATAATATCAATGAAATACGAAAACTTGGCTTCGGTGAACCAACACCTATCTCCGCTTACCACCGTATTGGGCTGGAAGAACTCGAAACGGAAACTGCGGAAATACTTCACAAAATGGGATTCAAAGCTGTAGAGCCCGAACAATTAACGGCGGAAAAACCCAAAAGTACAAAAATTTGTTTCATCGGACGTCCAAATGTAGGCAAATCATCACTGGTAAATGCACTGCTGGGAAAACCGAAAGTTATTGTTTCAGAAATAGCTGGCACAACACGTGACACTACCGACACACCGATCACCTGGAACAACAAAGAGTTCATTCTGGTGGACACCGCAGGTTTACGAAGAAGAGGTCGAATTGAAGACGGACTTGAAAAACTCAGCTCATTCAAATCCCTGGATGCCATTGAAAGATCAGATGTCGTTTGCCTGATTTTAGACTATGAACAGGGGATCAAGAAACAGGACCTGCACATAGCCTCATATGCTATTGAAGCTAACAAAGGACTGCTTTTGGTCTTAAACAAAATCGATCTGATGGATGATCGCCAGGAAGAGGAGAAAAAAATGATTCATATGCTCCGCAGTAAATTCGATTTTTTGCCTTGGGCCCCGGTCGTGTTTACCTCTGCCCAAAACCGTACGCACGTAGAAAAAATCCTCGAAATCGCCGATCAAATTCAAACAGAAAGATTCCTCACAATTGACGAGGACGAACTCAAAGGTTTCTACACGGAAACCATCCAGAAACATCTCCCATCTTTTGCCGGAAACAATAAACACATTGTGTTTTACAGCCTGACTCAAACCCAGGTAAACCCACCAACCTTCGTTTACAGCATCAACGATGAAAGATCATTACATTTTTCATATCGTCGTTATCTGGAAAACGCTTTACGCAAACGCTGGCCGTTCACGGGAACTTCCATAAAAGTAATTTTTGAAAAAAAGCCAAGAAAACCTCGGAAAAAGAAAAGCTAAATCAAAAAGACTTTAGGACTTCAAAAACTTATCAAAGAACCTCAACCTATACTCCTCCCGACGATCAACGTTGTGATATTTCAACATACCACTACTTACAACAACCGAAGATTCACCCTGTAAAGAAGCTGACCGTTTTACATGTCTTTTCATATGACTTCTGGAAAGAGCATTTTCAAGCATTTTCCCCAAAAAACCTCCCAATAGAAACTCCCACAAAAAAGCAAAAAAACGAAAAACACCTGCACGTTGAGAAAATCGAATATCCTGCTTACGATTATCCTCTAACGATTGAGCAAAATACGTTTTAGCCCACTCATTAGACTGAAGCAATTTTTGAAAAACCTCCAAACCGTACAATGGTCGTAATGTCCGAAACCAATACATAAAATAAATGTCATCTTTACCTTTCAGTAAATCCTGCAGATTCATTTTTTCTTCACTGATAAAAAAACTCAAGCAGAATCTCCCCGCCACTTTTTCACCATGTCTGCGTACACCTAATATATGGAACAATATCGCCGTAAGCGTTCGAACAATAAAAATTCTATCCTTTTTACTAATAATAAACAGATCAATATCACTCTTGGCAGTAGGACAACCAATAGCCAAAGTATTGCAAACAGCCACCATTTTCACAAAAGGAACCAAACGGATAAATGGCAAAAATCTCCTCAATTTTTTGTTATACTCACCAGCTATAACAGCACGAACTTTTCTACTGTTAACATGTCCTTCAGAGCCAACTAAACAATAAAACCCGTCTCTAAAAACCACCGACGAACATTTTTTTAGAGCTTCAAATATTTCTTCATCACTATAATGCTTTGTGCAAAGCAAATAGTAACGTAGTTCATCAAAGGTTAGGGGATAATCAAACAGATCAAAAAAACAAAGCGTCGAACGTATACACTCAGGTAAACTCTGCGGTGGCAAAACGGGCAAATCCTGCAAATTCATGTATACTGATAACAACTAATCACCATTTCATGGTAGAACAAGAAAACGAGAAAAGGAAGTACCTTGAACATCTTCTGGAAAATCTTCCGCACAATCCAGGAGTTTACAGAATGAAAGACGAAGGAGGGCGCGTTATATATGTCGGTAAAGCCAAAGATCTAAAAAAACGCGTTACCAGCTATTTCCGAAACGAACAAATACAGGGTATGCGAACAAAAAAAATGGTGGAAAACATAAGTGATATTGCCTATACGGAAGTGGGAACAGAGCTGGAAGCACTGATTCTTGAAACGAATCTCATCAAGGAATTACGGCCAAAATACAACGTCCTCATGAAGGACGATAAAAGCTATGTTTACATCAAAATAACCCTTCAGGACAACTATCCGCAAATCTACCTGGTCAGAAAAGTGATAAAAGACAAATCCAGATATTTTGGGCCAAAAACGGCAGCTCACAAAGTAATCAAAACGCTCAAATTACTCAAAAGAATCTTCCCGTTCAAAAACTGTCCTCTAGCCATAGATTACAATGTAAGAAACGAATTCAAGGCAAAAACCATGTCAGCATCCCAACTTGAATACCATCGAAGACATTGCCTTGGCCCATGTATAACTTCCGTCACACCCGAAGAATACAAAAAAACGGTCCTTCAAGTTATTGATTTTCTTGAAGGAAAATACGAAGACATCGTTGAACAGGTAAAACAGGACATGATGAAAGCGGCCTCAGAAAAAAAATTCGAAATCGCAGCTGCAATCAGGGACAAACTAAAAGCGCTTGAAGACATAATGGAAGCTCAACGCATCAGCGATCCGCACCAAAAAGATCTTGATATCATCAGTTACGTGGTCATGGATGATAAGATTTATTTCAATCTGTTCCAGCTGCGCGAAGGAAAACTCATAGACCAGGAAAACTTTGTTTTCAAATCAACCGGTGACCAGGAGACGGAAGATCGTGATGCCCTAAACTCATTCCTGGAACAATATTACGAGCGCGCTACGGATATCCCAAAAGAAGTGCTCATTCCCCATGAAGTAGATGAACAGGAAACTATTGAAAACTGGCTTACTGATCTAAAAGGACAAAAAGTTCACCTAATTATTCCGGAACGGGGCAAAAAAAATCACCTATTAGAACTTTCACAATCCAACGCTCAGAGTTACGCCAGACAAAGTCAAATCAAGTGGCAAGGGCATGAAAAAACCAGCAGGCAGGAAGCGCTTGAAGAACTACAGGAAATACTTGGCTTACAAAAAGCTCCTCATCGTTTGGAATGTTATGACAACTCACATTTCGGCGGCACGGAAACTGTCAGCTCAATGGTAGTTTTTGAAAATGGATTCCCTAAAAAAGAGGACTACAGGCACTTTAAACTTCACCAACAAACATCTGGCGCACCCGACGACTATGCCTCAATGGAAGAAACTTTAACCAGAAGATTAAAATATCTCAAACCAAACAAAGCACTCACCTCAATATCAGTAAAAAAATCCACAAAAAAACATGTAATGGAAATTACTGAAAAATACGGCAAACAGGAGTCTGAATCCGGCGAATGGTATACAGTTGAGGAAGAAAAAAAAGTTAAAGGCCATATTCAAATTACCCTCTATGATCAGGAAAAAAATGTTAAGAAGTTACTCATTAGCAGACTCGAACTAGAGCAATCAGTAGATTTAGCAGTTGTAATGAAAAAAATAATCGAGAAGGTCAAAGCTTCCCGAATTTACCTAAAATGCGATGAAACAGATCAGACTAAATTCGAGGAAGTGGGTTTTCAGCACCTGCAAAAAATACCAGAATCTTTCCCATCTCTTACAGGTCAAACCTATCTCGTTTTCGACAAAACGAAACATATAACTGATAAATCTTTTAAAAAAACACCTGATCTCATAGTGATAGATGGTGGCAAAGGACAACTCAGCTCGGCACAGAAAGCCATGAAAAAATACGATCTCAATATACCCATGATCTCACTGGCCAAACGCGAAGAAGAAATTTTCCGCCCGGATCGACCAGATCCACTAATCCTTGAAGCAAACGACCCCATATTGCACATGCTTCAACACATCCGCGACGAGTCGCATCGTTTCGCCATAACTTATCATCAAAAGCTCAGGCTGAAAGCCACAACATCATCGGTTCTGGATACCATTCCCGGCATTGGAGAATCAACACGCATCAAGCTTCTGCAAAAATTTGGTTCTGTTGAAGGCATTAAAAATGCTACACTGGATGAGCTCACAGCAGAAATAGGCAAAAAAAATGCTATTGTGCTGAAGCAGAAACTTTAACAAAATATATAAAATACTTAAATCAACTAATTACACATCATGACTGAAACCATAGTAAATATTGAAACGATCCAATCGCCAATTCCAGATTCAAACGCCAGACTCATAACAGTAATTGGCGCTTTAGACGAAAGCAACATTGATACCCAGGCTCAAAACTTCTACAAACTCATTGAAC
>JADZCU010000070.1 GCA_020851415.1 Candidatus Peregrinibacteria bacterium
GTAAGTAAGATGCACTATGCAACAGACCGAGAGGCAACAATCTGAACTGCAGAGGGAAACTGACAAGATTCCCAGAGTTACGGTTTTTAATCCGCAAACTCTAGCAACTCTGAAACAGCTTGAACAAAGACTACAGGCTGATTTTTCAGAGAATCTGCCAATGTATCAGGATTTGTTGAACGCACTTGCCTCTGTTGATCCCTTTGTTGAAAGGTTTATGGATGTCCGTGATCGATTAAGAGGTGTTACCGGCATTGGACTTTGCAATACTGCGGCCTCGATTATGACAAAAACACTCAGGAAACTTATGCCTGCGCACCATAATAGAATCAGCACAAAAATTGCTGTTCCACTTACACCTGAAGATCGAAAAAGATATACATTTCATGCGGTGTCGACCCTCAACTTTAGCGATGTTGAAGATCTTTATGGAAAAACAGATCCTGAATATACTATGTTTTTAGATTTTGCCCCACTGGATCAAACGAAAACCTATGATTTTGACTTCATGCAGGAATCACATAATTATGGTTTCAAGCCAGTTTATGATGTTTCTGAAGTCGAAGAAGACCCTGAAGACAATTATAAATCCATGCTGGAAGGACTACGACAAATGAAGGGTAATTTAAACCCGTATCAGTTTATACAACTTCTTCACAGCCTTGATCCCCTCAATGATTAATTTCTTTTAGGGGCTCAAAAATATTATTCTTTTTCGAAGTTGCTCTCCAAAGCAGCACTATCTTTCCAGCTACCGTCTTTGTCGCGAAATTTCACGCTTAATTTGTAGGTGAACTCATCTGTGCTGCGACTGTAGTGATCTTTTTGACGACCATTTTTTTCGGTTGTGGTTTTTGAAAGGCGATTTTCTTTATCCATAATTACCATTATATCCATATTATTTTTTGTGAATTCGTATGTTTCACGAATACCAATTTCCTGCTGTTCATTATTTTTGTAATCGAAATAGATAAGTGGTTCTTTAGAAAATTCATAATCTACTGATTCTAAAAAATCTCTTTTAATGTCATCCCATTGATCTTCGTTGATGATGATCATATCAGTTTATGGTTAAAATGAAGTTCATATATTTTTTTAATTCATCTTTATCAATGACAAAATCTTGATGATTTAATCTTACATATGTCGGTGCGAAGAGGATTGAATTGAGCCCCGGGAGTTCGTTTAAATCTTTCATAAATTTTTCTCCGAGCTCTTTTTTTACTGATTCCGTAAATGTTTTTGGGTCTATCTCTTCTGATGTATCCGTAAGATCCTTGAGATAGTAAATAATCATGTAGTTTTCATTGAATTCTGCCATACGTTTTTCATCACCACTTGAATAGCTTGAATGTTGTTTTGCTTTTTTGGGGAAAATCATGAATCTGTTTTTACTTTCAGCCGGTATTTCGAAACAGGTTGTTGGCCGTCCGTAATCTGTAGATAGCGTTCCACCATTCATTAAGCGGTGCTGGCGATCATTGTCATAGGTATGAAAAATTTTCAGTTCTTTTTGATTTTGCTGAATTTTTGAAAGTCCAAGTGAGAGTGGCAATACAAATTTTGTCACCGTAAATGGCGCTGTTTGTTCATACCACAATTGTGACGGATCCAGTTCAAGCTTTAGTGACTCTACAGACAGTAAATATTTGTCGATCAACTCCTTCATCCATTTGGTGTTTTTTATAACCAGCAGTGGAACTGTTATGAAAAAAGCGCTACTTAAAACAAGCAATAATCCAAAAAATATTACTACCGCTGGATTTCTTTCCGATAAATTTGATCCATATTGCATAAACCAGGAACCAGAGAAATATATCACTGGTAATCCGACCAATATTCCAAGTATCGCAATCAGCATTAAGTTGAATCTGCTTGCGGTCTTTAGCGTGCTTAAAAGTATTTGTTTTTTATCCATAAATTTGGGGTTTGTATTGTTACTATATCATAATTACTCAAGTGCATCAATTTGTATCTGCTTGTTATTGCAATATCATTGCATTACATTGGGTTTGATCTTTTTCATTTAACTGATTTTCAACATGAAATTTAAAAAACTACTTCCTATTGCTTTTGCCGGATTGTTTTTGGTGTCAGGATGCACAAATTTGCCTGACTCAATTGATTCACAAACTAGCCAACAAACTCAAATAACCAATTCTCATGACGCTAAAATTCAGGTCGTCACCAGTTTTTATCCGTTGGCTGAAATAGCAAATCAGGTTGGTGGTACGTATGTGGAGGTAAAAAACCTGACCCCACCCGGGGCTGAGCCTCACGATTTTGAACCATCACCGAGGGATGTTTTGTCTTTGAATACCGCTGATCTGGTTATGGTGAATGGAGTTGGATTTGAACCATGGGCGGAGAAAATTTTACCCACGCTTGAAGGAAACAATGTAAAAGTTTTGGATGTTTCAAAGGTACTTCCTGAGTTGCTACAATCTGTCGAGGAATCTGAGGATGAAGCCAGTGGTGATACTGATGAAGATCATAAGGAACAGTTCAAGTTTGATCCTCATTTTTGGCTTGATCCAATTTCATATATCACCCAAGTCGAGTTTGTGAGTACAACACTTTCGGAGATTGATCCTGTGCATTCGGATGATTTCACAAAACAGGCTAACGCTTTCGTGGGGCAATTGGAGGGTTTACATAAGGAATTTACAGATGGATTGAGCAGCTGTAAGTTGAGAGTATTTGTCACAAATCATGCCGCATTTGGTTATCTGGCTAAGCGCTACGGCCTTACTATGCTTCCAATTAGCGGACTTTCTCCTGATTCAGAACCTAGTGCCAAAAGACTGGGAGAACTCACCGAGCTGGTAAAGAAAGAAGGAGTAAAAATTGTTTTTTCTGAAAGCCTGATGAGCCCTAAGGTTAGCGAAACATTAGCAAAAGAGGCCGGAGTTCAGGTTATGGTATTGAATCCGCTTGAAGGTTTGGCTGATAACGAAATCGCTGCTGGAGAAAATTATATCAGTGTGATGAAGAAAAATTTGCAAAGCCTGCGCACGGCTCTTGAGTGCACTTAGATCAAATTACTGTCTGTTATTTATAGGGGGGAAGGGGCCGAGCTTACGCTTGGCCCTTTTTCTTTTTGCAATTTTTGCAAACTCCCATGAATTCTAAATAGTGGGATCTGATTTTGAAACCATAATTTTTTTCAATTTTTTTTTCGAGGTTTGTCAGATCTTCCCCTTCCACTTCTTCTACACGCTTGCAGCTTTTGCAGAGTAGATAGTGATGGCAGATTTCTTCGAGACTCTTCAGCTCTTCTGTGTGGCACCTGATATATCCGTTAAAAGCTAAAACTTTGTGAACCAGGGAAAGATTTTCCAGAACTTCAAATACGCGATAGATAGTTACCACATCTGATTTGATCCCCTTTTTTTGGAGTAAATTTTGAACCTCATATGGAGAAAGGGCTGTGTCGCTGCTTGCCAAAAAATCCACGATCATCTGTCTGGGTTTGGTGATTTTAAGGCCGGCGTCCCGAAGTTTCTCAAAAGCTATTTGTTGGTATACATCTTTCATTCAGTTTGCGTTATAACATTATTTTAGCGCTGAGTGAAGGTTAAAAGGTGGCATACGGCTGGCGGGTCAGCATTTTCATTTTGAAAATTCTATAAATTGACCTCGGCAAGCCAACTGTGTTAATTTCACTCCCTGTTATTAACGTGAAATTTTATGCCACCTAACTCAGTATCCAGAGCGCGAACTTTTGCCAGTTTCCCCGATGAAGATCAACTTCGTGCCGATATCCCCGAGCTTAAAAAATATGCCGCCCTAAACCCTGAATTTGCTCTGCCTCGCAGCGAACGTGCGGGGAAAATGCTACTGGGCATTTATAAAGAGAAAGGACAACCTGTTACAGAGAGTGAAGCTGACCGTAGACGAGAAGCTTTTCGCCACAGGTTACTGTCGGTTATTGGCCAGTTGGAGAATAACGATTCCTGGAAAAGCCGTTTGGATCGTGCCAAGGTGAAATTTCCTGAACGCACGGTGGATGAACTTCAACAATTGACTTCGGGGCAGGTAGATACACTTATGGGTGTTACCGTAGCGGCAAACGACATTGAGTTTTCGGCTTCCGCGAGGACGTTTTTAAAAACACTGCAGGAAATTTTGACGGCTCCAACAGAGCGCATTCCTTTTGACAGAGACGATTTAGAAGGGGGTGCCGTTGACCTACAACATCTGATTGTTGATCCAGCCTTGATTACGCCGACTTTATTGGAAAATCTGGGACTTAATCAGTTTAAGGCTCCCAAAGGCAGCTCACGAGATGAAAAGGTACAAGCATATGCGCAGGCTGTGCCGGCAATTAAAGATATGCTTCGGTCGCTTGAACCTTTCAAACTTACCCGTGAAGGGAACCGCAGTAAACTTCATTATTTCCGCTTGATGAGAATCGGTGCCGGAGATCATGAGGGGGAACTGCTTGGTACACAAACTATCAACGGTAAAAAAA
The DNA here is from genome assembly GCA_020851415.1 of Candidatus Peregrinibacteria bacterium. Taxonomy (GTDB): domain Bacteria; phylum Patescibacteriota; class Gracilibacteria; order UBA1369; family UBA1369; genus JADZCU01. The sequence continues at coordinate 4,475 of JADZCU010000070.1, forward strand.
TTCTTTTTCGAACGGATCTACACGGTGCTTATCGCCGTATTGATCACATTGATGATCAGTACGCCGAGGAAATTGCCCGCCTTCAAGCAATAGTGGATAAGATTCATTATATTGATAAGCAGGTTTCAACCCGCTGGAATGAGATAAAAGATACTGCCGAACTGGATGAGATCAAGGCGGAACTGGTGGGCATGGTGAATGAACTTCATTTTGTTCAGAATAGTCACAAGAAAAAAATTCTGGATTTAATTGATAAATGCACAGGATTTACGGTTCAACAGACTGTTAAAGCTAAATTTGGCCCGGGAGCTGATGGTAAGCGTGTTATGAAAGAACCGGCAAAAACCAAAGAAGTTGTGAATCCAGGAGCCATGAGGGCGCAATGGAATGCGGTTCATAAACATGTTGATTCCCGTATTTATGAAATCGCTCGAATTCGCAAATATTTGGCTGAGGACCAAACGTATATTCAGAATTACATGGCGTCACAGTCACTGCCTTTTGATCGTTTTTTTGAGACAGTTGAAAGACTCCATCCGGATCTGAAAATTCTTGACGAGGACAGACCGCTAGGCCAGCAGGATGCTGCTAAAATCCGCATTAATTTGCTCCGATTGAAACAGGAATTGGAAGCTTATGAAAAACCAGAATTTAATTTTGGCAGGGGTGTTCAATTTGAGCCGTATCTAACGTTCGCAAGACGTATGGTGCAGCATATAGATGCTACTTGTGCACATATTCGGACTGAAGATATTGACTCCGTTGACCGAAAAGCTGCGGCATCTGAATTTATGAAAGTGTATGTTGTCACAAAAATTCAACGTGTGTACAGTGAACTGCAAAAATTCTTTGATGATAATTTTTCCAGAAATCAGGAACCGAACTTTGCGATGATGGTCAATGAAATTAATAAATTTCATTTGATGCTGGCAAACAAACGCGTTGATGAAAAATTTGACGGAAAGACTGTAGAAACTCAGGAGTACAACGATCTGTTTGGTGAACTGTATCATCTTTGCCATAGCCTTCGTAAGAAAGCCAATCAAGGAAAAAACCTGGACGCATCAGCTGAAGATTTTTCTGAATCGAAGAAAAAAATCTATCAGGCAATTCGTGAACAGATTAAGGGTTTTGATTTTAAAGATCTGATGCATAAATATTTTGGTGATATTCAATCTCCAGACACTGCAAAAAATTCTACACCTGCTGTTGTGGCTTAAATGCAGCATAAATGCCATCCTTTACTGATGTGCCTAAGTGGAATTGGTTTAGTTGTAAAAATCATCAGATAACAAAAAGAGTCCCTTAATCAGGGACTCTTTTGTTTTCAGTTCATCTGAATATTTATTTCGTATCTGTCGGTGCAGCTGGAGCAGATGTTGGTGCAAGTGTCGCTTTGTGTGAGAGGTTATAACGACCCTGATCATCGATCTCGAGAAGTTTTACCTTAAGGGTGTCTCCCACTTTCACCACGTCTTCAACTTTGTTTACCCGAGTTGCTGCGAGCTGTGAGATGTGAACCAATCCCTCTTTGCCCGGAAGGAACTCTACGAATGCTCCGAATTCCATGATTTTTACAACTTTTGCATCAAAGATTTCTCCGGCTTTTGGAATGTATGTAAGACGTTTAACCCAATCCAAAGCTTTCTGCCCACTTTCCTGGTCTTTGGCTGTAATTACAACCAGGCCATCTTGTTCGATATCGATCTCAACATCGCATTCTGCTGTAATCTTTTGAATTGTTTCACCACCTTTACCGATTACCACTTTAATAAGATCAGGGTTGATGACCAAGTTCATGATCATTGGTGCGTATTTGCTGAGCTGTTTATTTGGCGCGGCGATTGTTTTCTTCATCTCTTCGAGAATGAATACGCGAGCCTGTTTTGCGCGCATCAATGCTTCACGCATAACTTCAACTGTGAGACCTTTTACCTTGATATCCATCTGAAGAGCGTTGATACCATCATGTGTACCGGTAACCTTGAAATCCATATCACCGGCGAAATCTTCCATTCCCTGGATATCCGTAAGGATTTTGTAACCTTTCGTGATGTCTTTATCGCGGGAGATTAAACCCATGGCGATACCAGCAACCGGCTTTTTAATCGGTACACCGGCGTGCATGAGAGAAAGTGTTGATCCACAAACAGAAGCCATTGAACTTGAACCGTTACAACTCATGATTTCTGATACTACCCAGATGGTGTATGGGAACTCTTCTTTGCTTGGAAGAACTGGAATAAGTGAACGTTCAGCCAAATCACCATGACCAATGTCGCGGCGTGATGGACCACGGAGAGGTTTTACTTCTCCTACTGAGTATGGAGGGAAGTTATAGTGATGCATGTAACGCTTGATCACATCTTCATCCATAGTGTCTACGATCTGCGCTGATCCGGGTGAACCGAGTGTAGTGATAGAAAGAGCCTGCGTTTCACCACGCTGGAAAAGTGCTGAACCGTGCGGACGTGGAAGAATTCCTACTGATGTGCTGATTGGACGTATTTCATCAACTTTGCGTCCATCCAGACGTTCTTCTTTCTCCAAAATGTTGTTACGCATGTTCTGCTCAATTGCGTGAAGCAAAGCTCCCTTGAGTGCGCCTGACTTAAATGTTCCAGCTTCAATCTGTTCTTTATATTTCTCTAAAAGTTTATCTTCAAGAACGTGAATTGTTTCTTTGGTTTCACCTTTCGTTTTACCTTTTACAGTATCCAAATCTGCCTTAGTAAAAGTTTCGGCAACCGCCTTTTTCACTTCTTCGTTGTCTGCAACGATTGTCATTTCACGATCAGGCTTTTTGTATGCGGCCTTGAAATCTTCTTGGAGCTGACAGATTTTCTTGATTTCAGCGTGAGCCATATCAAGTGCCTGAAGCATAACTTCTTCAGTTACTTCACTGGCTGCCGCTTCCACCATGGTGATAGCTTCCCCAGTACCCGCCACCACTAAATCCAAACGACCGCTTTCTTCCTGTTGGTAAGTTGGATTGATAACCAGTTTTTCCTGGCCGTTTTCATCTTTCACTAAGCCAACGCGAACCGCACCGATTGGTCCCTGGAAAGGCATACCGGAGATACAGAGCGCTGCTGATGCCGCAATAAGACCTGTTGTAGCAGGGTCAACTTCCAAATCCGCAGAAAGAACGCTACAGATAATCTGCACGTCATTTACTACACCTTTTGGAAACAATGGGCGGATCGGACGGTCGATCAGACGGGAGTTTAATACCGCCTTTTCTGAAGGACGACCTTCGCGCTTTACAAAGCGACTGCCTTTAATTTTTCCGGCAGCGTAATATTTTTCTTCGTAGTCGACCATCATTGGGAAGAAGTCCGTACCTTCACGTACTCCACCCATCTGGGCGCTGGAAAATACAATTGTATCACCCAGTGATACTGTAACCGCACCGTGCGATTGATTGGCTAACAGACCTGTCTCAATCGTAAGTTTACGACCGGCAAGATCCATTGAGAATGTTTTATCCATATGCTTCTAACAATGGTTAAGATATAATTTCCTTTAACCTTCGAAGCAATGGTCCAAGTGACAAGTTCAAACCTATAACATTATTTATAGATTTAAACCTGTGACTTGTGACGCTGTGCTTTGGTTGGATAAAGGTTTTTTTAATTTATTTGCGGAGCTGGAGCTTTTCTGTGAGCTCTTCGTAGCTTTCCTTGGAATTCAAACGCAAATATTGGAGTAATTTGCGGCGCTTACCTACCATCATCAATAATCCACGACGTGAGTGATTATCTTTTGGATGCTCTTCTAAATGTTTAGAAAGCTGGTTGATTCTCTCTGTGAGAATCGCAACCTGAACCTGTGGGGATCCGGTGTCTTTTGGGTGTACTGCGTATTTACCAATAAGTGTTTTTTTCTGCGTGCGTTTCATTGCTTTAGGGCTTAAAAAGTTCGAACTGGAGTTTATCAAATCTGCTGCCCCTTGGCAAGCCATTCTTTATCATTTATGATGGGCAGAGACCATTTTTTAGAGTATGAATCACCGACAAATTATTGCCCAGGCTTGGGAGTTTACGCAGAACAATAAAAAAATGATCTATTGGTATGCGTTTTTTCCCTCTCTTTTGACGACTTTGGCAGGTGTGATTTATTTAATGTATCAGTATTTTGCGTTTCGCAGCTCGCCACTCTTCGAAAACTGGAGCCAAAGTTTTACTATGGTTGCCCTGCGGACTGTTGTTGACGTGGTGAGTCAAAATATTTCCAGTACTATTCCACTTCTCGTTATAGCGGTGGTCATTATTATACTTTATTTAATAATCCCATCTTTGTGTGACGGCGCCATCATTCAGTTGATTGCACGAAAGAAAAACGGCCAGGATGTACGTACCCGACATGGTATTCGTTATGGAATGATGAGCTTCCTGCCCCTGTTTGAGTATTCCTGGGTTATTCGTACATTTAGTTTGGTTTCTTTGCTGGGAAACGCTTCTTTTATTATGAGAAACCTGGGTATGACTGCATTTTGGATCGCTTTTCCGGTTTTTGTGATTATTGCGATTGTTGGGATTATTATGACCGTTCTTTTTACTTACGCTGAGTACTTCATTGTTATTGATGATAGTAAAGTACTTGAGTCCATAGCCAAAAGCTCAAAACTTGTGGTTGAGCATCTGGAAGAGACTCTTTTGCTTTCAATTCTGATGCTGATTATAAGCGTGAGAATTTTGATTCAGCTTTTGTTTGTTCTGCTTATCCCGTTTGCCATTATCGGTTCAATTTACCTGTTTGCTTCTTCTATCCCATGGATTGGCTTTTTGGTTGGTTTTCTTCTGGGATCCGGACTTTTATATTTGGCTTCATATTTGAGTGCCACTATTCATGTATTTGCGGCTACCGTCTGGACTTTTAGTTTTTTGCATCTGACCAGCGAACCAGTGGTGAGCGCCAGAGAGAAAATCTAGTAAAGGTTTTAGAATTTGTCGATGTAGGCCATTTCATCTCCCAATAACCATACCGGTGTCCCCTCTTGATTGCGCAGGGCATCTTCATTTTCTTTATAACCTTTTAATGTTGGGCCGCTTTGTCCAGATTTTTTCTTTTTTGTATTGGTTTCTGTTTCATGAACTTCTTTGTCTTCAGTCTCGGTTTTTGCTTCATGCTCAACTGTGCTTTCATGAGACTCGTTTTCAATTTGTACCGACTCAGTTTTTACCGAATCGTGCTCATTTTCACTTTGGGTTTCTGTTGAACTGTCTGATTGCTTTGCCTGAATGATATCCTCATCGTGATGTGTTTCAGTTTCATTATTCTCTTCTTCATGTTTTACCGTTTTGCTTGTTGTTTTGGTGGATGAAGGCTTTATTTTTGGCGGCAAAGCTTTTGGCGGTTCGTCTGATGGCTCCAACATTTCCTGTGTGATTTCCTTGGCTGTGATGGCAATACGGGTTACTTTATCGTTTTCCTTTAATGGATGGAGAGATGCCATGTTGGCAGTGTAGTCGCCGCCGCTTGTAAGTACTCTATAAGGACCGACCATTGAAGATTCTTCTCCACTTTCTATTACGTCTCCAAAAGCGGCAAAAATAGTCGCTAAATCTTCCGGGTGAATATAACTAAAGAAGAGCTGCTCCTCCAGTTCGTCCGGAGGGAGTCCGGTTATTTTTTCATAATCCCAGCTGGCGAAATTGATTTTTCCATCGATTCCGATAACAACTACGGCGTCATCTTCATTGCCCAGTTCGTCTCTGATAGCTTTTTCTTCATTGTAGTTTGAGTGAACCATAACTGAATCCAAGACGTTTGCTTTGGTTTCGTGGCTTACTTCTGATGAATGGTTTTGTGTGTTCAGGAAAAACATGAGTGATGTCATGCTTACCGTAAAAATTCCGAGCGCGACCACCAGTATGTTTTTATTTGAACGTAAGAATTGCAACATAGGTTTGTACATTTATATATTTATTTTTATTGCTACGGAGACATTTCAGTAATGTTTTTCACCCCTTTATTTTCGTAGCATCGTACTATAATAAACTATTTCTGCATTTGTGTCAAATATTATTACAGATAATGGCCTGTGGATTGGATATTGGTTTTTTAAGATAATTATGGTAGAATAATAAATAGAGATTAACTCATAAAAACAAAATATATGGCATTTTCTCCAGATGACATTTCAACAATCACTAAAATTCTTCAGCAATTAGAGCTTTTTAAGAATTTAAATGAACAGGATCACGCAGAAATCATCAAGCATATCACTTTGGAATACTTTCCAAAGGATCATGTAGTTTTCCATGAAGGTGATGCCGGCGACTGCTTCTATATTATCAAGCATGGTATGGCTCGTGTTTTTCACGAGGCGCCAAACCAGGTTGAAGAAAAAGAGGTTGCAATGTTCGGTGATGGTGATTTTTTTGGAGAAATGGCTCTTATTTCAGACAAACCGCGAAATGCTACGGTAAAAACCGTGGAAGAAAGCGAGATTTTTAAACTAAAAAAAGATGACTTTATTCAACTGGTAAGTTCTGACCCTAATATGGCCAGTCGTATCAGTACCGAATTTTTGAATCGTCTTAAAACCAACATGCGGGAAGAGCAAAATTAGTTTAGAATTGATTTGTTTTGTTAGTGCCGATTATGATTTTTTTAAACTTACTTCTTGCTCATCTCCTGGCCGATTTTGTGCTGCAACCGCATAAACTTGTAGCCTGGAAATTTAAAAGCTGGAAAGGGACCGCCGCGCACGCTTCCGTCCATTTTGCCGCGAACTTACTGGTTTTCCTGCCGTTCCTGAATGACATCAGAGTTTGGCTTGTTTTTGTGGCAGTTTCCGCTACGCACTTTGCCATAGACTCCATAAAGATTGAAAAGGAAAAACATGGCCGACATTTCTTGGCTTATTTCTGTGCAGATCAAATGGCACACTTGGCTGTCATCAGCCTTGTCGCCGGCTTGTTCCTTGGTTTTCCACTGGAGTGGAATATTGTGTTTTGGGGTAACAGTCTTGGAGAAACGTTAACTGTTTTGGGTATAAATCTGCTGATTTTACTTACATATGTGGTGGAAATATTGATATTCCAGGTAAAGCGAATGAAAAACCGCTCTCTTTTGTTTGAACCAAATTATAAATCGATGCTGAAACGAGCTTTTCTTTTCAGTGCCTTATATGTAATTTTTCTGGTTTTTGCGGTATACCATGCAGCGGCTCTGGGAGCATAGTTTGCTTTGATGACTGTCTGAAGTGAGCTTTTTTGTTGTGAATCACGACCAAAGGATTATTCAATCGACACCCGTTACTTGTTATTTCTTTGGGCTGTAGTACAATAAAGCCCGATTTTGACTTTGTTATGCCTTTATACAACGCCGTAGAAAACGAGAAAAAGTGGCAAAAAATCTGGGAAGATACAAAATTACATCGTACGAATCTGGAAGATTTTTCCAAACCCAAATACTATAATTTGGTGATGTTTCCCTATCCTTCGGGAGACAAACTTCATATCGGTCACTGGTACAACTATGCTCCGGCAGACTCCTGGGGAAGGTATATGAAGATGAAAGGTTTTAATGTTTTTGAACCGCAGGGTTTTGATAGTTTTGGGTTACCGGCTGAGAATTACGCAATTAAAACCGGTGTGCATCCTACTGTGAGTATTTCGCAGAACGTAGGATATATGCGAGAACAGTTGCATAAAATGGGGACGATGTATGACTGGGACAAGTCTGTGGTAACTTCCGAGCCTGACTATTATCAATGGACGCAATGGGTGTTTTTGCAGCTCTATAAAAAGGGTTTGGCTTACAGAAAAAATGCTCCGGTGAACTGGTGTCCTTCTTGCCAGACGGTGCTTGCCAACGAACAGGTTGTTGACGGACGTTGTGAGCGCTGCAAACATGAAGTTACGAAGCGTGATTTAACACAGTGGTTTTTTAAGATCCGCGATTATGCGGAAAGACTTTTGAATTTTGAAGGTTTGGATTGGCCAGAGAGAACGAAGTTGATGCAACAAAACTGGATTGGAAAGAGTACCGGTAGCCAGGTAGTGTTTGAACTTTGTAATGAAAAAGGTGAAAAATCCGGAGAAAAAGTGACAGTGTTTACCACGAGAATTGATACTTTGTTTGGTGCGACCTATATGGTTCTGGCGCCTGAACATGCATTGGTTGAAAAAATCACCACTGATAAGCACAAAAAAAATGTTGCTGAGTATATTGAGAAAACACGCAAGGAAACAGACATTGCTCGAAGTGCCGAGGATAGAGAAAAAACCGGTGTAGAGACCGGGGCGTTTGCGATTAATCCCGCCAATGGTGAAATTATTCCGGTCTGGATTGCCGATTATGTTTTGGTGACTTATGGGACCGGCGCGGTTATGGCGGTGGCAGCGCATGATGAACGGGACAGCGCTTTTGCAAAGAAGTACGGGTTGCCGATTCAGGAAGTGGTAGCGCCGACGGGAGGAAGTTTGGGGGCCGTCACCAAAAACGAAGCGACGGGTGGTGGCGCAGAGAAAGCTGATCAGAATCCTCAATCTCAAAGTGATGGTCCGTTTACCGAGTATGGGATTTTAATAAATTCCGGTGAGTTTACTGGTTTAACTTCAGAAGAAGCGCGAAAAAAAATTACTGAGTGGTTAGAAGAGAAAAAGTCTGCGAATTTTACGGTAAATTATAAACTTCGTGATTGGCTGGTGAGCCGTCAGCGTTATTGGGGGGCGCCGATTCCGATTGTTTATTGTGACAAGTGCGGAGAGGTTGCAGTTCCAGAAAAAGATTTGCCGGTACTGCTTCCGAAGGATGTTGATTTTACGCCGAAAGGTGATGGTAAGTCTCCGTTGAATACTGTGGAATCTTTTGTTCATACGAAATGCCCGGAATGCGGTGGGGTTGCGAAACGTGAAGTGGATACGATGGATACTTTTGTGGATTCGAGCTGGTACTTTTTGCGTTATCCTTCCGCTAAAATGAGCGACAGACCTTTTGATACCGGGATGACGAAGAACTGGTTGCCGGTGGATATGTATATCGGCGGCCCTGAGCACGCTTGTATGCATTTGTTGTATGCCCGCTTTATCAATATGGTTTTGCATGACCTTGGACATATTGATTTTGAGGAACCGTTTAAGCGCTTGATTCACCAGGGTATGATTACCAAGGACGGCGCGAAGATGTCGAAGTCTAAAGGAAATGTGGTTTCGCCTGATCAGTTTGTGGAGAAATATGGAAGCGATACGTTCCGTTTGTATTTGATGTTTATGGGACCTTTCAGTGAAGGCGGTGATTGGAACGATAAAGGTATTACCGGTATCGCGAGATTTTTGGAGAGATTTTATCAGTTGATCCACGTGAATGAGTTGGTTGGTGATAAAGCTGCACTGCAGAGATTGCTGCATAAAACCATTAAGAAAGTTACGGCGGATATTGAAGTGTTTCATTTTAATACTGCAATAGCGGCGCTGATGGAGTTTGTGAATAATGCTCTGAAAATTGGCATGGATGATGAGACCCGAAAGGCGGCTACTTTGTTGATCGCGCCGCTTGCCCCCCATCTGGCTGAGGAACTTTGGGAGAAAGTTGGCGGCGAAGGTTCTGTGTTTGAAAATTCATGGCCAGTGTTTGATCCGGCTTTAATTGTTGAAGATTCTGTTCAACTTGGTGTTCAGGTGAACGGTAAGTTGCGAGCGCAGGTTACGGTTGATGTGGGTGCTGATAAAGATACAGTCCTTGCCGCTGCGAAAGCTGAGCCGAATGTTGCCAAATATTTGGAAGGTAAAAAGTTGGTGAAAGAGATTTATGTTCCGAATAAATTGGTGAGCTTTGTGGTTGCAGTTTAGAAAACTGAAACTCTCCTCTTACTTTTGCTTCAATATTCAAACTTGTATTGACCTGCTTTATTCTTTCTTAGCCACTTGAGATAGTGAGCAATGAATAAGGGTCAACACAAACTTGGGGCGAGCTTGAGCTCGCCCCAGCCCCAAGAGGAACATAATAAATATTTCATTTTACACTCCAGGGTCTCGAAGCAGCTTTTATTGTCTCGTGGGTCACTGTCAAAGATTTAATTTCACAATTATTTAAGGAAAAATCTGGTTCAATATTTGAAAATCTACATTCAACAAACTTACATTTGCTAAAGACTATACCAATAAGCTGAGATTCTCTGAAAAGCACTCTTTCAAAAATACAATTACTAAAAACTGAGCTGCAAAAATCACCCCCGTAAATCTCACAATCCATAAATTTAATATCTTTTATATCCAGATCCATTAGTGTTTCATTTCTCTTACAATGAAATGTCCCATTAATGTTTTTTGAGGATTTTAAAAGATTCAAAAAATCATTCTCATTTTTTTGATTTTGCATAAACAAAAAAATCAAAGTTAGAATTGTATTATTACCATGCAGGTATGTGATTCGCAGTATAAAGGTTTTTGTGTGCTTTTTAAAGTTTTCAGTATATAATCAAGGATGTTGTTGCCTGCATGGATCCTTGTGATTTTGAAGATGGGAAGAATGTGAAGCTTGCTGAATTTACTCTGGATGATTCGATGAGTCTATCTATTTATTAATTAGATTCATGATCTCCTCTGAATTTATATCTCTCAAAGATGAGATAATTTTTTTAGCTTGGGGAAAATTATAATTACACCCCACGGTTTTATCCGGGCAGATAACACATATCGCACCGGAACTAACAGCTGCTTTATAGCCACCTACTGAATCTTCAATAATAACTGTTTCCGACGGAGATGCATTCATTTTTTTCATGGTTATTAAAAAGATTTCAGGATGAGGTTTTCTTTTTCCCAATTCGGTATCGGATTGCAAAACATCAAAAGTCTGACCAAATAGAATATCGACGATAAGCTTTATTGATTCTATTCTTGAAGATGACGCAACAGCCAATTTAAATCCATTTTTCCTTAGTTCTTTGACCAGAGAAATTGCACCGGGCTTTGCTTTTAAGTTATTTTTAATAAGTTTTTCATAAATTTCTTTTTTTCTGTTTCTTACATGCTCTACGTTGTAATGAAGTTTTTTCAGAGTAGCCCACTCATATGCATCTATTGATGATTTTACCCAATATTCTTTCCATTCTTCCCAGCTTAATTTTAGCCCTATCTCGTTAAAAGCTTTTTTGTAAGCCAAAAACTGCAATGGTTGTGAATCTACCAATGTACCATCCAAATCAAAAATAACGGACTTCATAATAATTATTATTTACCAGGTTCGCGACATGCTATCGATACGAATTTCCTGAAGTTCGATATTCTTATGTGCAGTGATTGCAAACATAACAACTTCTGCTACTTCTTCTGGCATTAATGCACCTATTCTCATGCCTGGTTTCTTATTATTGAAATACGTATCAACTCTACCAGGAGATATACATGTAACTCTGACATTGTCTTTTCTAACTGCTAATCCGAAAGCTTTTGACATCATCAGAACTCCTCCTTTTGTTGCACAATAGGCTGTCGCGTCAGGGAAAGCGACATTATCGCAATCTGAACTAATATTGATTATATTAAGAAAATTTTTCCCATTTTTAATTTTTATAACTTCCCTACTTAAACTAAACATAGCCTTCACGTTAACATTAAACATTTCGTCTAACATTTCGTCAGATAAATTAGCAGGATCACCAAATCTCCCAATGCCTGCCGAATTAACGAGTGCAAAAAGTTCTTTTTTATTCTTTACAGCATCTATAATTTTTTCCTGAATTGAACTGTCTGTGATATCACCGTACACATTTATGACTTTAACCTTATGTTCTTTACAAATCTTGGTTGTAGCGTCTAAATTAGCGGAATTTCTTCCGGATAGAATTAAATTGAATCCGTTTTTAGCCGCTTGAATAGCAATGGCTTTACCAATGCCTGAAGATGCACCCGTGATAATAATGTACTTGTTATTCATCATGTGACTAATTTTAAGGGGACGATTTTATTAATTTCATGAATTAATTTTATATTTAAAGGCCTTTTGGTACTATCGCACGATGTGACTAAATTATTATACTCACTTTTGTACTTAGAAATTATTTGTAACCAATATTGGTATATATTTTCTTTCAACTGAAGATAATCATTAATATTTTCTGCATTAAGACAATAAGCTCTACCCCATCCATTCAATCTTAATTGCATTACATTTGTATCACTATAACCAAATTTTTTTGCTACATTGAAACGGTATGCTAACCCTAGTGTACAAATTATTTCTAAATAGTAAGATTTATCAATATTGTTGATATCTTGATATACAATATTTTGCACAAGAAAATTAAATATTGTTCCGTCTCCTAATACATAAATATGTCTTTTAAAACCGGTAATTTCTGTAAATAGTTCATCAAAAATATTCATGGCAAACAATATCTTGCGAATTTTTGTGAGTATGAGTTTTTTTGATTCGCTATCGTCTATTTTTATATTAGATAAAGGACATAAGTCTTTTAGATTCATTTCATCTCCATTGTTTTGCAATAGATCTATTCTTAGCAGTGGACTAGTCTTTGATAATAGTTGAGTTTGCATTTTACAGGTCTAGCTTATTCATTCGCTTCAGATTGAGATTTTTGTCATTTTTTTTAATTAATGACAAAGATAAATTGCAGTGGATAATATCTAGTTCTATCAGGTTGTTGCGAGCTATTGTTTCTCCAGACTCGACACAATCTATGCCAAATGGGAAAAAACTGGGGATGGTTGCTTCAATTGAACCACTAAGTTTGTAAATATTTCTATTGTTAGCTGAGCTTTTTTGTTCTAAATAGTTTTGTGTAATAAACGGATAGGATGAGACAATTGTATCATTTTCGCTAATATTCTTCACGGAATCGGTAATTAAACTCATTCTTGTATTTATCCAGTTAAATTTTTTCAATTTATCAAAGCTAACTTTGTGTTGCAGTTCATGTTCTAATATCCATTCGTCTGGAACAATACCTAAATCAACTTTCTCATTGAGAATAAGTGAACAAATATCTGATGGCTTTAAAAGAAAGAAAATATAGTCTTCTGACTCAAAAAATAATTTTCTTTCTTGTTCAATGTTAAAGACATTATCTTTGACGTTGTTTTTAACAATTGACAGACTATTATTATGAAATCTTCCTTTTGGGAGAGCTATTTTAAGCTTAGACATGCTTTTTCTCATATTGGAGGATTTTTTTACTCATCGGATCTGTGATTTCAATTTCATTTGTATCTTCCCGCGAAGACCTCTCAACACGTCCTATTACTTTTGCCTCAATATCAAAACTCGCAGCTATTTTAAGAATATCTTCCACAGCCTCTTTAACACAAGATATTATCAATCTACACCCCATATTAAATGTTTTGTATAATTCATGAGGTTCAATATCTGAATTCTCGTAAACAAATCTAAAAAAGGCGCCAGGATCAATCATATCATCCATTATATATTTCACATCCTTTCCAAATCTTATTGGTTTTGTTAATCCTCCTCCTGTGCAATTAAAAATCCCCTTTATTCCATTTTTATCATTTTCTAATAACTCTTTTATAAGAGGGAGATAAGAACGAGTTGGGGAGAGCATAGCCGCTCCCAGTGTCATGTCCGTACCGGGAATTTGGGTTTTTAAATTAAATTTGCCTGAATATGCACTGTCTGAAATATTTTTATCATAAGTTTCAGGATATTTTTCTTTGTACGAGGAATCAAGCATTGCGTGGGCTAGCAGGGTAAATCCATTACTGCTTACCCCAGAGTTATATTCATTTTCATATTTCGTTTTTCCATACGATGCAAATCCTACCAATATGTCTCCGTCCGCTGTTTGACTTGCATCTACTATATCCTCTATTTTCATTCTCGCAGAAGCATCAGAATTTACAACAATTGTACGAACATTGTTCCCTGTGTCAGCGGTTTCCCCGCCGCACATATCAATTTTCACATAACCAGCAAGTTTCTCTATAGCTTCTTTGTAACCATCGATAATTTTTGAAATTGCTTCGTCAGAAATAACCATTGGATTTCTATCAATGCTGTTTGTTAATTGAAATCTCTCTGTTGCACCTACGGCTGCCATATCATCGATATTCATAACAAGGCTATCATGAGCAATGCCTTTCCACACATCAGTGGGAAACCCTTCTTTTGTGGCCATGTATGCTATATTCGCCTTGCTTCCAGCTCCATCAGTATGTTTTAGATAACAATACTTATCATCATCAGCAATATCAGGAGATATGAAGCAGAAAGCTCCAGGGAAAATTCCTTTATCTAATTTTTTAGTTGCTTCATGAACAGCGTCTTTGTCAGCATCGGATCCTAATTCTTTGTAGGTTAGCATTTTAAAAATAATTTAAAGTTTATATGGGAAATTTAACAATTATTTACTTGAAGAGCCCGTCCAATCTAGGATAGATTAACGTATGTTGTCAACGAAACTATGAAGTAATGCCCAATGAGTTTTATTTCTGAATACTCTGCCTTTGAATGTATCAGTAAAATATGTCTAGATGAATCACCAGATTTACTACTAATAGGTGGGCCAACTGGCAGCGGCAAAAGCACTTTATCGCTTAGAATATCAAATGAATTGCAAATTTCACGATTATCCCTTGATAATTATTTTAAGGATGAGGGAGAAATGGAGATTGTTTTACCTCAACTTAATTTAAGACAATGGGATGCTCCGGATTGTTACCACTGGGATCTCCTGATAGAAAATCTGCAGGATATTTTTAGGAAAAAAATAGCAAAAATACCTGTTTTTTCACATGAAAACTCAAGGCAAAATGGCTGGGTTGATTTCACGATTCAAAAAACACCTTTGATTATTGAAGGACTTTACGCTTTGAGTCCAGAAATATTAGGAATAGCTGAATCTATGAGGCTTAAAGTTCTTTCTGTTTTTTTAGATATTCCTGAGGAAGTAAGATGGCAGAGGAAATACAATAGGGATGTATTGGAAAGAAATGAAAATCCGTCGACTTTGCGAATTTGGTTTGATCATATTATTAAACCTGCTGAAAAAAAGTGGATTAATCAGCAGTCGACAATGGCTGATTTAATAGTAACTCATGATTTCAAGTGATTAGGGAACGCGCGTGCATGAGAGGTGTTTGTGTTGTTCCATCATTGAAAAAAGTGTTTGTTCGGAGGATTCGCTCGATGACCAAAAACATTTATATTGGTGTGCTTTTTGAAGTTTTCAGTATATAATATCCGAAGACTTTAAATTCATAGTCTTGAAACGAAAAACGCAAAATAAAATTCAGCCCGGCTTTTGTTTTTCACATTTTAGATCGGGTTTTACGCTTGCAGAGTTTATAGTGGTTATTGCCATTCTTTTGCTGCTTTTTACGCTTTCGATGCGTGGGCTGGTGAATTCGCAACGTAGTTTTTTGTTTAATAATACAGCTGAAAGAATTATTCAGATGGTTCGCGAATCCCGCAGTTTGGCTGTTACCGGGAAAGCTCAACCTGATTATACCGATGCGGACAAGGATGTTGTTGCCTCCACAGATCCGGGTGATTTTGTTACTCCGGCGCATTATGGCGTGCATTTTGATACCGCTTCAAGTCCGCAAAAACTGGTGATGTTTTTTGATGTGAATTTGGGCGAAAGCTCCGATCAAAATGAGGGTGTGTATGATCCGCCAAGCGCTATTGCCGGGATTGGTGATTTTGAAGATGGCAAGGACGTGAAGCTGGCTGAATTTACCCTGGATGATTCGATGAGTTTTATTTTGGCTCCTGCCGGAACGAATACTGTTATGTTTAGTCCGATTTTTGCAGATACAAGTTTTGATGCTCCCCTGGCCGGTACAAAAATTTTTATTTTTGGCGTTGAGGATACGGGTGGGACTATTGACCGCAAGCGTTGTTATAAAATCCACATAGTGGCAGGTGTACCAGAAGTGGCTGACAGTACAGATGATTCGTCATGTTAATTTTCTGAAAGTTCCAACGAATGAAATTTTTTCTATCTACAATCAGACAAAAACTTCTGAAGGGGAAACGCCCCGGAGAAACATTGATTGAAGTTATTATGGCAATCTTTGTGGTTGCTGTTGGTTCTGCAGCGGCTACCTCTTTGATTGTTACGGCAATTCAGGCTAACAGTTTTAGTCGTGATAATTTGATTGCATTGAATCTGGCCGTTGAGGGTATTGAGGCGATGCGTAATGTTCGTGATTCAAACTGGTTACGTTTTGGCTTTGATAAGGAAAACTGCTGGAATTTGGATCCTGAACAGACGGCGTGTACTGCGCTCACAATCACTACAAGCGCTATAGATGCCGGTGACTATACTGTGGATTTGAATCCGAATACTTTTCAGTGGACGCTGACGAAAATTACTACCGGTGCTTTGAATTTGGCTGATGGAACCAGTGACGCGGATTATCAACTGAATTATGTGGATGCAACTGCTGCTGATAGTGATGGGAATGGTGTTCTGACCGATGATCCAGATTTGTATGTTTCAAAAAATATTGTGGACGCTTTGACGCTTGTGAGTACCGGTGAAAGTAAATTTTATCGGTCGATTGTTGTTACGTATCCGGCTGTTTGTCCCAGCCTGAACAAATGTATGGACATTACCTCAACGGTTCAGTGGAAAGTTGGAAATCGCGTGGACAAGGTTCAACTTAAATCTTCTCTGACCAACTACGATAAAGTGAAGAAATCTTAATCGTCACAGTTTTTTCTTTTTACATGAAAACTCCAGCACACATTATTCGGAAAATTTTTGGATCGGGCAAAAATGCGCCTGGTTTTACGCTGGTGGAAATCATTATTGCATCGAGCATATTTACAATCGTGAGTTTGATTGGTGTGACGGTGTTTATTAACGTGACCCGCATTCAACGAAAAATTGCCCTTGAAAACGCGATTTATGAGGACGGACGTTTTATGATGGAACGCATTGCGCGTGAGATTCGCGCTAATACTGTGGATTATGAAGAGTACTATAATAAACTGGTTGAGGGTGGAAAATTTGGCGAAATGTATACCTGTTACGCCTCCAGATTTTATAATCCGGGAACGGGTGGAACGGGGACTGGAAATCTTGGAGCTTATTGTTCGGATCCTGCTCTGGGTGATCCCGAGAGTAATCCGGGTTGTGTTATTGATAAAACAACTTTGGACGTGAATACAGGGAAAAACCCTTATAGTGGAAATATTTTTGCGGCTGATAAAAATCCGGAGGATGCCAATGCGTTTTGTGACCAGCACTTTGGAGGCGCCACCGATTGTGGCGGTGACTTTGATTTGCATAATCAGTCTCAACTGTATTTGATCAATTCGAAAGGTACGAAAAAAACTTTTATCACCCGTAAACGTGTGAACGACACACCGGTTGATGAGTACTCTTTAGCGATGCTGCAGATTGAGGGAATTGATACGAATACGGACTCCATAGTTGATCAGTGGACCGATTTGACTGTCTCTCCTAAAGAGTTTAACTGTGCGGCAAATTATGATTGTCCGGGCTCCACGCTTTCTGATCTTGAATCGACTTTGAACGGCATTACTTCAGCTACACGATACGTTGGTTTTGTTCCTATTTCTCCAATGAGAACCACTATTAAGGATTTGAGATTTTATGTTTCTCCTTTGGAAGACCCAAGAAAAGCTTTTGCGGAGACTTCTACCGCTGACGCTATTCAGCAGCAACCACATATTACGGTTGTTATGGTGTTGCAACCTGCGGCAAGCGAACTTGGAAACTTTGCCAGCGATCCGCCAACTATCACTTTGCAAAACACGATTTCGAGTCGTGTTTATAATGAGGTGAAAAGTTATACCGGAGAAGGAACATGTGCTACGAACGGTTATACGCCGACACCTTAATTTTTTAAGTTTCGTTTTTCATTATTCTTTGTTTCACAGGTCATGAAGTACACCAAAAAAAATACGGATCGAAGTTGTCGTTTGGCCAATGAGGGCGCGGTACGTTCGTCGAAATTGTATGGAACGAAGCCAGGTGTTTCGCTTCTTATTTCGTTGATTCTTGTTTCGATTTTGGTGATTTTTGGTATTGGTGTCAGTAATTTGGTTATATCTTCTATTCGTGAATCTGCAAATGTAAATCAGGCAAATCAGGCCTACTATGCTGCGGAGGGTGGCATGGAGGTGGGGTTACTGGAGAATAAGAATAAGGATGCGGGGTATGATGCCACGTTGGCTGATGTTTATTATAATGGATCGGGGAAACCGGGTGAGCCAGGTGTTCTTTTGAGTAAGGTAAAAATTCAGGGAACCGTGCCTGCCAGCTCTCAGATTGGCGGTGAATATGTGATGCCACGCCCGGGGACGGGAACTGCAGGGACGGGTTGTGATCCTTTGGATCCCCCGGTTGATGTTTCTGATTCAACAAAAGGAATAGATCATGCCTGTAACTGGAACAAGATTAAGGTTGGAGAGACTGTGGGGATTCCGCTTTATACGACTATGGTAGATCCTGCTGACACCTCAAAAACGATCATTAAAAATCCTGAGGATTTAGATTTGCAAACTTTAAAAGTGAAGGTGAGGACGCCGTGTTTGGAGGGTGCTGCCGGCGGGCCAAATAGTTGTACTTCCAGCGGAAGGTATCGGTTGGATGATTATAATGGTGTAGATACTGAGCTAAAATGTACTTCTTCTAAGCCAGATCTTTGTGGGGATACGGTGGTTTCCTGGTCAATTGTGGGAAGTAATTTGACCGGGGATAAGGTGTATACTTTGGTGCCATATGATGTGTTTGACTCATCTCTTAAAAAAAGAATCAAATCTAACTCTGAAACGTACGAGTGGTTGATTAACTCGGTTAGATCTACAGGCAGTCCTTTTAGTGGTTTTTCTTGTGTACCTTATTGTGTCTTGTACGGGGGCAGATTTGGCGTTGATCCACTTGATGACGCAAACCCAGGTACTGTTCTTGATTTTCTTTTGAATGGGACTGTTGATCCGTGGTTTGTTCGATCTGGGATGGACAAGATTAATAAACCTGTACTAAAGTTGTCAGTTATTGGCAGTTTAAGTGAATTTTCCTCTGGTGACGCTGTCCCTTATCTTGAGTATCAGATTGTTTCCAATATTGGTGTTGGTGGTTCTGCTCCTCCTGATTTAGCTCAAACTATTACGGCTGAGGGCTTTTCAGGTCCTTTTAAGCAGGTACTTGAGGTAAAATTGCCGCAAGAAACCGGATTGCTGGAATATGTTATACAGCAATAAAAATTAGATTTGACAAGTTGAGGTTTTTCATGATATAAAAAGATACTTCACTAACAATTATTGTTGTCATGAAAAAACAACCTTCTCTTGAACGTGGGGTTTCACATTCAGAAACAAAAGCTGTTCGGCCTGCTCAACCTGTTTCTCCAGGTCTTTTTGATAAAGTTATCGGCAATCGGAGTGTTATTGCTGCAGCTGCTTTGAGTGGTGTTTTGGCGCAAGGTTGTTTAGAGGAAACACATGAAAGCAATGAAAAAGTTGGGAGTGTGCAACAGGCTCAATGGAAAGCTACTTCCTTCACTCCTTCTTGGGGACAGGCTCTTGGCAATAATGCTGTTCCAAAAGTTTACTGGAAGACTCCGACTGATGGGATTGCTGTCTTTGCTTCTGATAAAGGTGGTGGCCTTGATCTGTATATTTCTTCCACTTCTTCCGGACCTACCGGGCCCTGGTCTCCTGAATCTCTCGTTGATGATTCTGGCTCCGTTATGAAAGTGAATATGCTTGCTCCAACTGACAGTGAACGTGGTGCTGTTATTTGTGTTGGTGGGGCTTGCACCACTGGCAAACTTATCTTCTCTTCTGATCGTGATGGCTCTGATGATCTTTTCTGGGGTGATTTTGACACCACCACTCTTGCTGTTACTAATGTTTCAAAGCTTCCTGTTGGCTTAGCTAAAGTGAATAGCAATGCTACGAGTGAAATGTATCCAACCGTTGATTTTTCTGGTAACAAACTCTTTTTTAATCGTGATTATAATCTTTATACCGCTGATATTGGAGTTTGGGATAAAACTGCTTTAACCGGCGCTGTTGGTACTCAAAATTTGGGTCCTTCGGTTTATGGTACTTATTTAATATCGAGCAATAATTCTGGTTGTGCAAATGTCTCTTCATCTGTTGATGCCTGTCGTTACGATCTTTCAGGTACAACTTTGAGTGTTCCTACCAATGCGAATAGTATTCCGGGCACTCTCGCTGCTCCGAATGATGCTCAGGAACAGTTCCATCCGTATGTTGATTCTCAAGGGTATCTTTGGGTCTCTACCGGTACTGTTGGCAATCGTGTTATTAAAGCTTTTGAACCCGTTGCTGGAATGGGCGGAACGGGTGGCGCTGGTGGAAGTGGCGGAAGTCCAGATGCAGGAGCTGGTGGTTCTGAAACTGGTGGTACCGGAGGAACAGGTGGCGCTGGTGGCGCTGAAACTGGTGGTACCGGAGGAATGGGAGGTGCTGGTGGCGCTGAAACTGGTGGTACCGGAGGAATGGGAGGTGCTGGTGGTTCTGAAACCGGTGGTACGGGAGGCACTGGTGGTTCCGAAACCGGTGGTACCGGTGGCGCTGGTGGAGCTATGCCAGTTGATTGCGCAATTAAAGTTGAATCCGGTCCGGGTGAAGTAACTTGTGATGCGAGCGGTTCTTTCATCACTATGAAAATTACCGCTGAAAATCAGGAGGTCAAATTTGTTGGTCCTAAAGATGGTTGTTACGTTATCGCCACTAAATTACCTTCCGCGGAAGGTGACTCTATCACTTACAACGGAGCGCTCAGCTTCCCTGCTGGTGTTGCTCATCATGTGAAAAATGTTAACCACTGCTACAGCAAGGGTACTATTGCCGGCCTTGATGCTTTTTATGAAGGTACTGAACCTGTTGCTTCTTATAAACCTGAATACAATAAGGACGGAAGACTTCATGTTGTGACTATCGCTCTCCCAGAAGGGCAGATTCGTTATGAACATAATGGAAAACCTATTCAGTCGATCGACTTTTCTGATAAAAAATGTTTAAATGAAAAACCTTGTGAACCCGGGCAACAGCCACAAAATTCAGAAGTTTCCCTCGACTTAGATCTGTACGAATCGATTGACCCTGGTGAACTTCCGGTTGTCAAACCTGAAGATCCTAAAGGCTGCGGCTGTGACGTGCCTGGGACTCAAAGTGATACCCACTCTGGCGTTCTGGCCGTATTGGCCGCCGGTATTGCCTTCACTAGACGTAGAAGAAAAGAGTAACATTTTGGTGAAAACAATGGACGAAAAGCTGGATTTCCTGCTATTTTTGCAGTATAAAGATTTTCTTTCATTAACTTCTTTATTTTATGTCTGAAAGTGATCCACTATTACCGTTACCGGAAGTTTCATCCAGGGAACCAAGTAATTTATCACGGAGAGCTTCCAGATCGTCCGATAGAAGTATTTTTGACGGCCTGCGTAAAAAACTTATGTTTGCTGCCGGGGTTGGCTTAACTAGCGGTGCTCTTGGTGGAGCTTTTGGAACTCAGGGGTGTCTGCCTGCTGAAAGTGAGACTGACTCACATGAAAGCAATGAAAAAGTTGGAAGTGTGCAACAAGCTCAATGGAAAGCTACTTCCTTCACCCCTTCCTGGGGACAATCTCTTAGCAATAATTTTGCTCCTAAAGTTTATTGGAAAACTCCTACCGACGGTATTGCTGTTTTTGAGTCTGATAAAGGTGGAGGATCTGATATTTACATATCTACCACTTCTTCTGGTCCCACTGGACCTTGGTCTCCGGAAACTCTTATTGATGATTCTGGTTCTGTTGTGAAAGTAAACATACTTGCCTCAACTGAAAGTGAACGTGGTGCTGTTATTTGTGTTGGTGGGGCTTGCGCCACTGGTAAGCTTATCTTCTCTTCTGATCGTGATGGCTCTGATGATCTTTTCTGGGGTGATTTTGACACTACCACTCTTGCCGTTACTAATGTTTCTAAGCTTCCGGTTGGCGGAACTAAAGTAAATGGAAATTTTACCGGCGAGATGTATCCAACTGTTGATTTTTCAGGGAATAAACTCTTCTTTAATAGGGATAGCATTATCTATTCAGCCGATATTGGCGTTTGGGATAAAACTGCTTTGACTGGCGCTGTTGGCGCTCAAAATTATGGGCCTTCTGTCTATGGCACTTATCTTATTTCTTCTAATGATTCTGGTTGTGCAAATGTTTCTTCTTCTGTTGATGCTTGTCGTTATGATCTTTCCGGTACAACTTTGAGTGTTCCTACCAATGCGAATAGCATTCCGGGTACTCTCGCTACTCCGAATGATGCTCAAGAACAACATACCCCTTATGTTGATTCCAAAGGTTATCTTTGGGTCTCTTCCGGTACTGATGGTAACCGTACTATTAAGGCTTTTGAACCCGTTGCTGGCACTCCTGATGCTGGCGCTGATAGTGGCGAGGCAGGAGCAGGAGGAGCTGACTCTGGTACCGACGGTAGTGGTGGTGAAGGTGGAACGGGTGGAGCCGATGCTGGCACTCCTGATGTAGATGCCGGGATGGATGCAGCTCTAGACGCTGCGGATGATGTTATGGACTCCGGCACTGATGCTTCTTCTGATGCTGGTGAGGGCGGTACTGATGCCGGCTCAATGGATGCAGGCACTGATGCTTCTTCTGACGCGGGCGAAGTTGACGCTGGTATGGACGCCTCTACCGATGCGGGCGAGGGCGGTACTGATGCGGGCTCAACGGATGCAGGCACTGACGCTTCTTCTGACGCGGGCGAAGTTGACGCTGGTATGGACGCCTCTACCGATGCGGGCGAGGGCGGCACTGATGCTGGCAAACCTGCTGACTGCGCCATCAAGGTTGAGTCCGGTCCGGGTGAAGTGACTTGTGATTCGAGCGGATCTTTCATCACAATGAAAATTACCGCTGAAAATCAGGAGGTTAAGTTTGTCGGCCCTCAAGATGGTTGTTATGTTATTGCTACTAAATTACCTTCCGCGGAAGGTGACTCTATCACTTACAACGGAGCACTCAGCTTCCCTGCTGGTGTTGCTCATCATGTGAAAAATGTTAACCACTGTTACAGCAAAGGAACCATTGCTGGCCTTGATGCTTTTTATGAAGGTACTGAACCTGTTGCTTCTTATAAACCTGAATACAATAAGGATGGTGCTAAAGTTGTTACCATTAAACTTGCTGAAGGACAGATTCGTTATGAACATAAAGGAAAACCTATTCAATCCATTTCTTTCCCGGAGGAAAAATGTTTGGATGGCAAGCCTTGTGAGCCTGGCCAACAGCCACAAAACACCGAGGTTTCTGTGGATTTGAAACTTTATTCCAAAGCAAAACTGGATGATCTTCCGGTGGTAACGCCTGAGGCTCCGGCTGATGGTGGCTGTTCTGTAACCAGAACCCCAGAAGAAACAAGCAACGGCATTCTGGCAGCGTTTGCAGCCCTTGGAATTGCCGGACTGATTCGACGTCGCCAAAAGCAGGACTAAACTTTTCAATAAGCCAAAAAAGTGCTATAATTAACGGATTATAGCTTTTTGGCTGTATGGATAGAAAAAAACAAAAAATTATTTTTGGAGGATTGATCTCTCTGGGGGTCTGTTTGATTTTCGGGCTGCTGCTGTTTTTGAATGCTTTGAATGTCTGGCAAACAAACCTTTCTGATCACTTGTATTCCTTTAATACCCATCCAGTTAACAGGAATATAGTCCTGGTAACTGTTGATGACTCTACTTTGGATCCGATAAATGGATTAGGAGATTATCGAGAATGGCAACGTGATGTTTATGCTCAAGTCCTCAACAACATGAATCAATATAAACCATCTGTAATTGGTCTTGATGTGCTTTTTCGATCACCAAAAGATCCTACCTCAGACCAAATGTTTATTGAGTCGCTGAGCAAAACCCAAAAACCGATTGTTACTTTCCAACAACAAATAAGAGATCCTAATGGTGATAGCATCACAGATGCAGTTTTTCCATTTAATGAAATCCTCCAAATTCCTCAACTTGAATTAGGCTTTGGCGTCGCTACAGACAATAATGAAATTTTCAGAAATTACTCAGGTATTTCACATGACGCAAATCTCAATAAAGACTTTTTTAGTTTGGGTGTAAGTATTGCTTCCGCCTACACGAAACTCAATAATTTGCCGGTAAATTTACCAAAGAATAGCTTTAAGTTTCCTTATTTCTCAAACCCTGAGGATAACAGTGATTCCAATAAGTCTTACCCTTTTGTTTCTTTCCTGGAAGTTTACAACAACGATTATATTGCTTTTGATCCACAATATTTTAAGGATAAAATCGTTTTAATTGGCGCTTATTCAAGGAGTTTCAAAGATTCTTTTTTCACCCCCCTTTCAAAAACTTACAAAATGTACGGTGTGGAAATTCATGCCAATGCGATTCAGGCGATTTTGGAGAACAGGTTTTTACGAGAGATGAGTTTTGCGGAAAAGCTTTTGCTTATTGTGATTCTTGCGGTTCTTTCGACATTTCTTTTTCTTTATACAAAAGTGCGATGGTCGGTTCTCTACCTGGTTGTGGTACCGGTTGTTTATACTTTGTTGGCGCCCTGGGCTTTTAATAATTTGAATTTGATTTTTGATCTGGTGCATCCATATCTGGTGGTTATAGTGAGCTTTGCGGCTGTATATATTTATCGTTATGTTACTGAATTTAAAGAAAAACTGGCCTTGAAGGGTGCGTTTAGTAAGTATGTAAATCCTGAACTGGTGAAACAGATAACTGAGCATCCCGAAAATCTTCATCTTGGTGGAGAGAAGCGAGCGGTGACTGTTCTTTTTACTGATATTGCTCACTTTACGACTATTTCCGAAGGACTTACTCCTGAGAGTTTAGTCGCACTGCTGAACGAATATTTTGATGCAATGTCTGAGGTTATCATGGCGCAGGGTGGGACTTTGGATAAGTTTGAAGGAGATGCGATTATGGCTTTCTTTGGTGCACCGATTGCCTATCCGGATCATGCGCTTCGTGCGGCAAATGCTGCTATTGGCATGCGTTTTAAATTGAATCAGCTTTTACAAAAATGGAAAAATGATCCACCACTGCCGGGAGGAGAAAAGAAACCTGCGATAGATTTCCGTTGCGGACTTTCTTCCGGTGACGTCATTGTGGGGAATGTCGGCTCTAAGGAACGTTTTGAATATACTGTCATGGGAGACATTGTGAATTTAGGTTCTCGCCTTGAAGGTGCCAACAAAAAATACAGCACTAACATTATGGTTTCAGAGGCCACGTATGAACTTATCAAAAATAGTTTTGAATGCAGGGAGCTGGATATTATTCGTGTGGTCGGGAAGACTAAACCTATCCGGGTTTACGAAGTTCTTTCCACCAAGGGTCAATTACCTGCAGAGGCGATGAGTTTACTGCAAAGTTATAATGAAGGAATGTCGCTGTATCATGCTCGAAAGTATGCGGAAGGATTAGAGAAATTCAAACAGCTTTTGCAAAAATTTCCTCAGGATGGTCCGAGCAAAATGTATTTGCAGCGCTGTGAAGTGTTGAGAGATTTTCCGAAACCCGCTGACTGGGACGAAGTGTTTGAGATGGGAAGTAAATAAGATTACAGACTTATTTAAAATTCTCTTAAAAACAAAAAAGAGACCTTCATGAAGGTCTCTTTTTTTATTCTAAATGAATTCCTACTCCTGCTTTTTTGTAAAAACTTCGGTTCTGGTTGGCTTTACTCCCTGCATAGAGTGAATCTTTGATGTGCCCACAATCGGTTTTGGACTTTCTGGATTTTGATGGATGTAGCTCATCACTTCGCCATAACTTGTGAAGGCGATCTCTTTCCCGTCTAATGTTTTTGGTTTGTATTCAACCTGAGAAGCCGCATGCTCAAATTTACCTTTGATATCATACTTACCTTCAGGACTTACCTTTACCGTGATTACAGCTTTTGGGTTTTCAGGAGAAACGACTTCTACAACAAAATCTTGTTCATATGTACCAGTCATCTGGTAACTTAAACCGTCTTTGCTCAACATTGGAACTGCAAGATTTTTATAATTTTTTTGTGCCTCTGCTGAACTATCCGGTTTGATTTCAGTACCGCCGTTTACCGGACCACGCATGGTTGGTGTACTTGCCGCAACAACGCCTCCGATAGCCAGCATGGCAGCAACACCAATTTGAGCACCCAGAGTTTTGACCCAAGACCTTGAAACCGCGCCATTTTGATCGACGGCACTTGGCTGAGGTGTCACTTCAATCACTGATGGAGTAGCCGGTGTTCTGTCACTATCAATAGCATTATCTACTGAATGAACAGCGTCAACCTCCGGCGTAGAAGCCAAATTTTCGTCATCTGCTGGGGGGAAATTTGGATTACCCATAAGCAATTTTTTTACTTTGCAACCAAAAAATAGCAGGTTGTGTCTTGATTTTCAAGCAAAAATAAGTATAATACCTGACTAGTGTTCTTTGTCAAGTCGGCTTCAAATAGTGCGGGTTAATGTTAGTGAGATGCCTCTGGCCACGCTGTGTGCCAGCCTGCAGGCAGAGGTAGCTCAGCTACCATTGATCCCCAACCACGGTAGAATGGAGGTAGAAACTCGGAAAAAGTAGAAGTCCAGAATCGGGGAACGCCAGCCCGAATCCTCAGGACTGTGGTACCTGGCGTCGTGTTGCTCCTGTGCCCCCTGAAGGCAAATGCCGAAGAAGGGGGCGCGTCCGGCAGTGGTGCCGGGTGCGATGTTGTCCAGGACGGACCGACTCTGACCATCAAAGGGAGCTGCATCACTGCGGCACCCTGGATGGAAGGAACCGAGCTTGATCTCGACGGGATCATTCGCGGTGAGCTTGGCTCGGAGACCCTCCATTTGGTCTCGGGCAAAGTGATGGCCCACAACCTCGGCAACAAGAGGGCCCTGAAAATCGCGGTAGATGGCAGCGAATATTCGCTTCTGGTAGACCCGCAGGAAGTCGTTGAAGTCCAGATCAAGGACGTTGACCAAGTGGCCTGTTATTCCCATAGCGGGGAGACGGTCCTGAAGGTCAGCTATCTGACTGAACAGATTCGACTGAAGGCGGGACAGGGACGCACGGTAGTGCTGTCCCAACCGGAGGGCGAAGTTGCCTGCGGAATCGCCGCGCGGTGGTCGTATCCGCGTATGGAAGTCCCTCAAGAGGAGCTGGTAACCCCGGCTCAAAACTCGAGTGGATTCATCATCGCTATTCCGACCCTCGTGCTCTTGATGGCTCTGCGACGGCAAAGGAGGCCGATGCGGAGCGCCTGAGACCCCTCGCAATCGGGGAAGAGATTGCAACCCATAGCTTTGCTTTGGGCGAGCCCTTCTCGACGTGATGCAGGCACGTTGAGAAGGGTTTTTCCTATATTTATTTTCATAAGCCGGTTGAGTTTATCCGGCGACAAAATCTTCAGTATCATGATGATGCTTTCCTTTATTGAAAGCACTTATCATAATTACAAACTCCCCTTTTACACCTTTTTTGGTGAAATGTTCATGGGCTTGTTTGGCTGTGCCACGGAAATACTCTTCGTGCATTTTGGTGAGTTCGCGCGCCAGCGCAATCGGGCGTTGCCCAAAGAATTGATCGAGTTCGCCGAGAGTTTTTAACAAACGATGTGGTGATTCGTAAAACACTATGGTTCTGGCTTCCTCCTTGAGGCTGTCTAATATCGTTTTGCGTCCTTTCTTGAGTGGAAGAAATCCAAGATACACAAATTGATTGGTTGGAAGTCCGGACGCGCACAGGGCCGATATGACTGCCGATGCTCCGGGAATTGGGACTACTTTTATTCCTTTTGCCGCAGCTTCACGCACCAATAAAAAGCCTGGATCGGAAATTCCGGGCGTACCTGCGTCGGAAATTAACGCGACATTTTTTCCATCAACAAGCATTTGAACTAACTGTTCAAGTTTTCGTTCGTCGCTCCAGGCGTGGAAACTGATGGTCGGGGTTTTGATTTCGTATTTATCCAGAAGGATTTTGGAATGACGGGTGTCCTCTGCCGCGATGTAATCAACAGTTTTCAGAGTTTCTACGGCGCGAAAGGTCATGTCGCCCAGGTTACCGATGGGGGTTGCCACAATGTAGAGCATGGGAAATATTTTAATGAGATGCGTATCCTAATGTTTGTGTGTTTCTGTAACCACTTTATACAAAAACAGGCTTTTTACTTTGCGTAATTTTTGGTGGCAATAAATAACAGGGTGTGACGATATTTTTTTTGGGGCGACGCATTTTCTTCAAATCGACGCTGCGTACAATTTCGGCCAGAGAGCTGAGTGTTTTTGCATTGTGCCAGTTCACGTTTTTTGCAAATTTCATGGCTTTTTTTTGTGCCGGTGGCACATCACCCGCAATGTATTTTATGGATGAATGTTTTTGCAAAAATTTTTGTACTTCATCCTGATGCAATCGGGTTGATGTTTTCTTTTCCGGTAATTTTATTGCTACATATTCTCCGCCTGCGCGAAGTATGGTCGCAGTGTTTTTTTGTAATTTTTTGGGCACGGCGAGATGAAAGTATTCCCAGGTATTGATGCTGAAAATTTTTGCGTTGAGGGCGTAAGCAAGTGTGTTGGCCAATGCAACTCCGATACGCAAAGATGTAAACGGACCAGGACCGTTTATAATGACTATTGTATCGACATGCCGCTTTACTTTTTTTAACGCTGAATCGACTACGGGCATAACCTTTTCCATTTCATCGTAGTTGGCAGTCCAGGATTTTGAAACGAGATTTTTCTTACCCTGAATAAGCGCAACCTGGGTTGTGGAGATGGAGGTATTGATTCCTAAAACGATTTCATCTTTTATAAAAACTTTTTGAAGCTTTGTGACTAAAAGCTTTTTGGGTTGGATTTTTTTTGTGGAATTTTTCATTGCTGAGGGATTTATTTCCCCCGCATTATACACTATCTATTTTTTCTTTCTTTTATGGTCGATCTGGTGTTTTTTGTGACGTATACGCTGTACCGTGAGAACCGTACGCTGGAGTGAATGTATGAGCTCGCTCATTTCCTGCTCCGTGGCTTTGCTGCTGTTCTTCATAAAGCGGGCAAGCTTAACGGACACCGTCTGGAGAATGCCGTTTTCAACTTTAATATCCTGCTGAGCTTTTTGTTGAAATTTAAAGATTTGGGA
>JADZCU010000071.1 GCA_020851415.1 Candidatus Peregrinibacteria bacterium
AGAATGCACTGGCTTTTCTTACGTCAATTATGGCACTGTTTAAACGGGCTATCCGCGCGCCTGGTAATACCTACCTGGCACTTGATATCGGTACAGAATTTGTGAAGGCGCTTGTTTGTGCGCCGGAAGGAAACAAAGCAAAAGTCCTCGGAGTAGGGAAAAAACGTCAACGGTTAGGAGAAATGCAAAGTGGAGCCGTCACAGACATCGCTGCAGTCATAAACAACTGCCAGGATGCAATTCGTGATGCCGAAAAAATGGCAGGCACACAGCCAGAACAACTGATTATGGGTATAGCGGGGGAGTTGGTAAAAGGTGCTACCACCACTATTAACTACGTTCGCCGCGAACCCGATACCAAAATAGACCTCACCGAACTGAAAAATATCGTCCACAAAGTTCAGTGGAAAGCTTTTGACGAAGTTCGTTCAGAACTCGCATATGAAACCGGCTATAACGAAATTGATGTAAAACTGGTAAACGCAGCCATCACAGACGTTCGTATCGATGGCTACAAAGTAACTAATCCTTTGGGTTTCCAGGGGAAAGATGTCACCATTTCCATATTCAATGCATTTGCGCCGCTCGTACACTACGGGGCACTGCAAACCATCGCAGCAGAATTAAACATGGATCTTCTTGCAATAACATCAGAACCATACGCTGTCGCTCGCTGCATGGGCTATGAAGATGGTGGAAACTTCAGCGCAGTATTTATCGATATCGGTGGTGGCACCAGCGACATTGCCGTAGTCCGTTCAGGCAGCGTGGAAGGAACACGTATGTTCACGCTCGGAGGCAGAACTTTCACCAAGCGTTTAGCTCAGGCACTCAACATATCTTTCGAAGAAGCTGAAGAGGTAAAACTTGCATACTCAAATGAAAAACTCGAAAAACAGTCACATCGCATCGTCCGTGAAGCTATGAAAAGCGACTGCGAAGTTTGGCTCTCTGGAGTTGCTCTCACCTTGAGTGAATTTGAAAACGTAGACGTGCTCCCGGGAAAAATTCTCCTCTGTGGAGGCGGTGCGCACCTGCCGGAAATAAAAGAAGTATTGGACAGTCGCGAATGGACACAACAACTTCCATTCCCAAATAAACCACAGGTGTCTTTCATGAATCCGCGCATGATTACGAATATTATTGATGAAACCAAACAACTCAAAGATCTCCAGGATATAACTCCAATGGCACTTGCAAATATTGCGCTGGAATATCTCACAGAAGAACAAATACTCTCAAAACTTCTCAAGAAAGTGGTTCGCTTGATGCAAATGTAAATATGAATGCATTCAATAAAAAACCGGTGTCCACACGCAAAATAAGCGCTTCAGCGAGCGCTGTTGATGATGAAGTCAAAAACAAAAAAGCCCGTCGTGAAAAGAAAGTCGTCTACATAGAAATCGACGACGAAGTAACGACAGTGTACGACCGCATCAAACCACTCAAGATGAAAAACATTTATCTGGTGGTTCCAAAACGCGCCGTACTTTTTCAAAGCATCGTAAATTTAAAAATTCTCAAACGAAAAGGTGAAGATCTGGAAAAAAATATTTACATCATCACCAACGACCAAAACGGAACTCATCTGGCCAGGAAAATCGGCCTCACCGTCTACGACAAACTCGAAGGCCATGAGCACCCATCACTCGTTTCTGGGCGTTTTGCCGAGGACATGCAAAACATCACGCCACTC
Organism: Candidatus Peregrinibacteria bacterium; assembly: GCA_020851415.1. GTDB lineage: Bacteria > Patescibacteriota > Gracilibacteria > UBA1369 > UBA1369 > JADZCU01. The sequence goes on from JADZCU010000071.1 coordinate 1,697, forward strand.
AAAGCAAGTGTGAACACGCTTGAAGAAGAAGCGCCAACTCGTCGCAACGAAAAAAAGTTTTCCATTTCCGATCTCATGCACCGTGGAAACAAAAAAGGTTTTTCCATAATGCCGAAAAATAATGGGAAACCAAGTCCAAAACAGATCATGAAAGACAAGAAAAAAGATGAAAAAGGAAAGCTGGTGTTGATCGCTCCAAACAAGCAGGCACTCGTATCACTCGTGATCGTAAGTCTGATCATTCTCCTGACCATTACCTATATTGCATTGCCGGGCGCTACGGTTGCACTCACCCCGAAATCCAATATATTAACAACCACAGTGAATGTGACCCTGGCAGACATAGAAGCCAACCGCGCGGAACTCGACACACACCCACTCCGTGAAATCCCAAGCTATCAGATGACCAAAAAAATCGAAAAAGTCATCACATACCAAAGCACCGGAAAAGATTTCAAAGGATCAAACTCCAGGGGAGTCATTACGGTAATAAATGATAGTAACAACGCCTGGCCGCTCGTGGCAAAAACACGTTTCCAATCAAGTGAAGGTTTAATCTTCCGTGCCGAGCAAGCCATAACAGTACCGGCGGCCAAAGACGGAAAACCCGGAACAACAGAAGTAAGCGTAGTGGCGGATCCAACAGATGCCTACGGACAAGTCATTGGTGAACGAGGGAACATCAAACCAATGAAATTTTTCTTGCCCGGACTTTCACCGGAAAACCAGAAAAAACTCACTGCTGAAAACAAAGCAGATTTCACTGGTGGAAAAACTGACGTTATCAAATTAATCAGTCAGGAAGATCTAGATGCAGCCCGCAAAAAAATGATCGATGATCTCAAGGCATCCGCTCAACCGGAACTACAGACCATGGTCAAAGAAAGAAATGAAAGTCAGAAAACCAACCTTGTCCTCTTAACCGGCAACGACGCCATTCAGGTCAGCGAACCGCAAATAATAATTCCTGGAAACCTTCAGGGACAAAAATTAGAAAGTTTTGAGGTCAAAGGTCAGGTAGTGGCAACCGGCACCGCGTACAGCAAAGACGAACTGCTGGAAATACTGAAAACCGAGCTCAAACTCAAGAAAAATCCTGAAAAACGTCTCACCTACATAGACGAAGACTCATTCACTTACCGCATTACCGAGAACGATAAAGCCGGCAAAAAAATTAAAATCACCTCAACCATTAAAGGTATTGAAGAGTACGAAATCAGTCCCGAAAAAGAAAACGGAGAGCGCCTCATCCGCAAAATCAAAGAGCACATCATCAGCAAAAAAATCGACGAAGCGGAAGCCTACATTCAAAACTTGCCCGAAATCGACAAAGTCCACATCGAAAGCTGGCCTGCCTGGGCGCCCACCCTCCCTGGACTTCCGGACAACATCAAAGTCGAAGTAAAGAAGGCGGAAAAATAGACCCGAACATCTCATCAATAAAACAAAAGAAGGTCATTCCCAAATGGCCTTCTTTTAAATAAAACACCCATAGAGATATTGACAAATTCGTGAAATTATGTATAATTCACAAGCTGATTTCTTCTAATGTAGAAACTTGCTCAGCAAGCCTACATTGCGGATGAAATCGCGTTCATTGACAACCTGCATTACAAAATCCACGACGTGA
>JADZCU010000072.1 GCA_020851415.1 Candidatus Peregrinibacteria bacterium
AAGAGGCTTACAGATGAGCGAAAACAGCGTGACATTGGGAGCAGCATTGATGAGCAGGTTGGAATGGAAAAAACTGTGGGGGTGGAGAAATTGGAAATCTGAAATTTTTAATATGTGTACTACATGAAGCGAGGAGTTTTTATTACGCTGTACGGGATCAATAATATTGGCAAAAGTACACAGGCGAAACTTTTGATGAAGAGCCTTCAAGTTCATGGATATAAGGCGGTTTTTTTGAAGTTTCCGATTTATGATCTGGAGCCGACGGGGCCGAAGTTAAATAAAATTTTGAGACATGAAGGTGAGCAAAAATTGAGTGAGCTTGAATTGCAGACTTTGTTTACGCAGAACCGGAAAGATTTTGAGCCGCAGCTACGTGCGCTTTTGGATGCCGGAAATATTGTTGTGGCTGAGGATTATATTGGAACAGGAATTGCCTGGGGGGCGGCAAAGGGGGTGCCACTGGAAACTATGGAGAAACTGAATGAGGAACTTTTGAGGGAGGACCTTTCTATTTTATGTGTCGGCCAAAGACATTTGGGTGCGCGTGAGACGAACCATATTCATGAAACGAATGATGATTTGGTGAAAAGTGTGGATGAACTGTTACAAATGTTGGCGAAGAAATATAACTGGAAAACTTTTGTGATGAAAAAAAGGATTCAGGAAACGGCGGACGCGCTTTGGGATTTGGTTTCAAATTTTCTGCTTGCAGAGCAGGAAAACGCGTGATAGCATGCAAGCGCTTCGTTGGAAAAGTTGGCTTTTTTTATTTCACTTTTTGAGCTCACTAAAGCTCCTCGCACCATGCAGATTCTGGATGGAAAAAAAGTTTCCCAAGAGTTGGCGTTAAAACTCCAAGGGGAAGTTGCGACCTTTAAAGCCCAAAATATACATCCAAAACTCACCATTATTCTGGTGGGTGAAGATCCTGCGTCCGAGTCTTATGTCCGCTCCAAGAAAAAGTTGGCGGAGAGCGTTGGTCTTGAGTTTGATTTGATCCGATATACGCCGGAAGAGATGGATACGGCTCAATTGATTGAAAAAATCCAGGAACTGAATAACGACCAAAAGGTTCATGGAATTTTGGTTCAGTTGCCTTTGCCAAAGCATATTTATGAGCCTGAAATTATTAAGGCCATTGATCCAAAAAAGGATGTGGATGGTTTTACGGCTTATAATTTGGGGAAAATGTTTTTGAGTACTGACTTTGAAGAATTGGCTCCATGTACACCACTTGGAGTGATTCGCATCTTAGAATCTTATAATATTGATATTTTAGGTAAGGAGGCTGTGGTTGTGGGCGCGAGCAATATTGTGGGTAAACCGATGGGGGTCATGCTTCTGAACCGCAAAGCGACCGTGACGATTTGTAATAGTAAAACTCGTGATTTGGCTGCACAAACCCGCAGAGCAGATATTTTGGTTGTGGCTGTGGGTAAGGCGAAATTTATCACTGCTGATATGGTGAAGGAAGGGGCGGTGGTTATTGATGTTGGAATTAACAGGGGTGAAGACGGGAAAATTTGCGGTGACGTGGATTTTGAAAATGTTGCCCCAAAAACCTCATTTATTACTCCGGTACCGGGCGGGTGTGGTCCTATGACTGTGGCTTGTTTGATGGAGAATGTGGTGAAGGCAGCTCGAAGATTATCGGGACTTACTACGGAAAAGACTTCTTAATTTTTACGGTATGTGTGGAATTCTCGGAATTATGGGGAACCAACCGGTGTCACAGGAACTGTTTGATGGTCTGACCGTTCTGCAACATCGCGGGCAGGATTCGGCGGGTATTATGACTTATGAGGATCACTTTCATTTGAAAAAGGGTAACGGATTGGTGCGTGATGTTTTCCATACGAAAAACATGCTTCGTTTGAAGGGTAATATGGGCATTGGACATGTACGTTATCCGACAGCCGGAAGTGCTGACGCGGCTGAAGCACAACCTTTTTATGTGAACTCCCCTTTTGGTATTTCTTTGATTCACAACGGAAATCTGACGAATTACGAAGAGTTAAAACAGGAGGTTTTGAAGAAAGATTTGCGCCATTTGAACACGAAATCCGATTCTGAATTATTGTTGAATATTGTTGCCCAATCTTTGCGCAATACTTTGCGGGCGCATAAGTCGGATGTGATGACTACGGAAATTTTATTTGAGTCGATGAAGGTTGTTTTTGACCGTCTGAAAGGCAGTTACTCTGTGATTATGATGATTGCTGGTTATGGATTGGTGGCTTTCCGTGATCCGTACGGTATTCGTCCGTTGGTTTTTGGGAAGCGTGAACATACGCTTATGCCGGAGTTTGTTGTGGCTTCAGAAAGCGTCGCAATTGACGCGCTGGGGTACGATTTTATTGGTGATCTTCAACCTGGTGAGGTTTTGTATATTGATATGCAACGCAATGTTCACAAGAAACAGGTTGCGACGAAGCATTGGGCACCCTGTATTTTTGAGTTTGTGTATCTAGCTCGTCCTGATTCGATTATTGATAATATCAGTGTGTACAAGAGCCGTTTGCGTATGGGGATTAAACTGGCTAAAAAGATCAAGAAAGCGAAAATTAAGATCGATACGGTGGTGCCGATTCCGGATTCTGCCCGTAGTTCCGCTTTACCTTTGGCACAGGAGCTTGGGGTTAAATACCGTGAAGGTCTGGTGAAAAACCGCTATATTGGCCGAACCTTTATTATGCCCGGCCAGGAGATCCGCAAAAAATCTATTCATTATAAGTTGAATCCGATTAAATTGGAGCTTCGTAATCGTAATGTGCTTCTGGTTGATGATTCTATTGTTCGAGGTAATACTTCCAAAAAAATTATTCAGATGGTTCGTGATGCCGGAGCGAAGAAAGTTTATTTTGCTTCTTGTGCGCCTCCACTGGTAAGCCCATGTGTTTATGGCGTTGATATGCCTTCCAAGAAGGAGTTTGTGGCTAATGGTCTGAGTACGGAGGAGATTGCCAAGGAGATCGGAGCTGACATGCTTTTTTATCAGGATATTGATGATTTAATAGACTCCGCTCAGGAAGGGAATCCAAAGGTTACCAAATTTTGCTACGCATGTATGAGCGGTAAATATCCAACCAAAGAGGTAACCAAGGCGTTGTTGGATAAAGCTGAGGCTACCAGAGGTGATGTTCATAAAATGGACACTCTGATGGGAAACACTGAAGACGAGACCAAGGATGACCAACTTTCCCTGGTGTAAAAACTGGACAAAATGTGTGTAATATTACACTTTCATCTAACTTTAAATAGCCCTTGCAGAAGGGCTATTTTTGATTTCAATGTGCTCCATTTCTAACTTGGGCTGTAATGGCGAGGTTGTTTTGTTATTACACCTGTCCGAACAGCGCAATACTTTGATTATTTGTAAAATTTATGTTAGAATTACAAGATACTTTTATAAAAGATTCCGATATGAGTGCAGCTCGAAAGCATGGCAGCGTTCCAACTTCAAAAATTGATAAAGGTGCGTCAGCAGAAGAACGTATTACTTATAAGGGTTTGCCAGAAGTTAACCAGCCGGTAGAAGCCCTTGAAGCAGAACTTGCAGGGACCGTTGTCGATATTCAGGGAATGATTGATGAGGTGTTAGAAGGAAAACCATTTAAAATTGAAACTGAGGATACTTTTCTGAAGGGAAATGTATTATTGGCTAAACTTCATGCAGCGCCGATTAGTGGTGTTAATGTCCAGATTGAAAGTGGCGGCAATACAGAAGTTACCGATATGGAGATGCCTCTTTTGAATACGACTGTTTATGGAATGTCTGTGCCTGGTGCACAAAATGAACGTGGCCAGTATCCCCAAAATCAGGATGGCCTTGTAATGGCATATGATAGTCTTCATAAAATTTTAACTGCTGCTATTGTTCATAATGATAGTTCTACTCCTGAAGGGGCAGCTGCTTCTAATTTACAAGCGGCTTCTGCTGCATATGATTTGTCAAAAATTCGTGAACCTGCCCTTACTGAAATGTTTTTTCGCATGAATAATAGATTGGCTCCGATTGAAAATGATTTAGGTAATACGTTCCCTCATGCTTCAATCGTTCGTTTGAGTCCCATGGATACCAAGAATTTGTTTGCATTAGATGTGGCAAATAATGGTTTTTTTAGATGTTTGGTTATTGATACCACAACGGGGAAATTCGAAAGCAATATTCCTTTTGATACTGGAGAGGATAACGAATTCTTAAGTACTTTGTATGATCGCCCAGTGCATGAGGTTTTGGATGCTATGGTTGAATCAACTGCTTCTGAAGCTGATCGACTGATTTTGAAAAACATGCGTGAGAATTTAGAATCAGGTAAGTTGGATGAAAAACAGATTGGTAAAATTTTGCGTAATTTCTTGATGGAACCTAGAGTAGATAGATTGGTTGCCGGTACAGGTGAAGTTGTGATTATGGTTCCTGAGGCTGCTATTCAGGAGTTTGGCGGTCCGGAGGATTTTGCTAAATATTTTTCGACTTTAATTCAGAATGGCCAAAGCTTACAGAATGTTTGCCAAGGTCTGGTTGGAGCCCTTAAGAAGGTTATAAATGAGGGTGAAGATACCACCAAGGGTACTGAAAAATTTGAGGATGTTATCCAAGAGGTGTATCCGGATGAAACTTTAGATGAAGAAAAGCGAGAAATAGTTGAGAAAAAGCCTCTTCTGGACCAGAGTATGAGTATTATTGCCTTTGAGGTGCCTCAAACTTTGGACAAATAGATTTGACTTATTGCAGTAAAAGTATTATTAATATACTCCTGTTTTTACGATTTTGTTATGTCTCAAGACTCTGGATTCGACAACAATGATGGCAAAGGAGACACAAAAGACGGACATGAACCGGAGATGCTTTCTGGATCTGCGTCCGGAGTGAGAATGAATGCCGCTTCCGGTACATACCGGTTGAGGATTGTTCATGACGCGGTCACACAAACGCTTGGCCCAAATGCAACTGTTCTGGATAAGCTTTTTTTGGCGGAACCGAGAGCTAAAATTTTGTGGGGCGCCCTTATGGAGATCGGCGCGGATCTTAAACTTATCGATGGTCGTCTGGATGAGGCGACCAGACCTCAATATTTTTTTGAGTTATTGGTGGATTATCTTTCTACGATTTACATAGCGCTGGACGTGCGCAACGGGAACCAGAAAAATGTTCATGTGTTCCAGCATAAAGATGATATGCGAACAGCCGCAGAAACTTACGCCTCAACAAAAGATAGAAGCACTGCGACATTACTTATGAGTAAAATTCGCGCGGCTGTGATGAAGGCTGAAAAATAGTTGGGAAGCGCACTTCGCTGAGGCAGCTTCCGCTTCGCTTCAGGTTGTTTTGCATCTGCAAAACTTTTTTGTAAAACACACTTCGCTGAGGCTCCGGCCCCATCTGCTTGATGATGGCACGTCGCCTTGACTCCGTGTGTGGTATACTTTCGGTGTTCGTAATTTTTTTGTATGAAACGTGTAATTCTAGTTGGGAATGGCGCCCGTGAGCATGTGATTGGCGAGACGCTCAAGAAAAGCGGAGCGCAGGTTTTTACTTATGGGAAAGCGAGAAATCCGGGTTTACTGGAACTGAGTGAAGGGTATGAAGTTGGAGATTTGAAAGATTTTGCGCATATGCAAAAATTTGCACGCGCCGTGCAAGCTGACTTTGCTTTTGTGGGGCCGGATGATCCAATTGCGGACGGCGCCGTTGATGCGCTTTTGGCACTTGAAATTCACTCTGTGGCGCCGCTTCAGACCGTGGCGCGATTGGAATCTTCCAAGTCTTTTACTCGTGATTTGGTGGCTAAATACGGCATTCCGGGGAATCCGAAATTCAAGGTGTTTTATGAGGACAATGGTGTTGAAGATTTTCTGAAAGAGTTGGGTGGGAATTATGTGGTGAAGGCGGATGGTTTGATGGGCGGAAAAGGGGTGAAAGTTTCTGGTGATCATTTGAAAGATATTGCAGAGGGTGTTGCCTACGCTCGTGAGTGCCTAACGGCTGCGGGGCGTGTGGTGATTGAAGAAAAGTTTATTGGTCAGGAGTTCAGCCTTATGAGTTTTTGTGACGGTGTGCACACCGTGGAGATGCCGGCGATTCAAGACCATAAACGAGCTTTTGATGGCGATTTGGGGTCAAACACAGGCGGTATGGGGTCTTACAGTGACGCCAATCACCTGCTTCCGTTTTTGAGCCTGGGCGATATTGAAGAAGCGCGGGAAATTACTCATCGCGTGGCAAAAGCTTTATTTGAGGAAACCGGTGTTTTGTTTAAAGGAATTATGTATGGCGGGTTTATTGCCACGGCTGATGGAGTGCGTTTGATTGAGTATAATGCGCGATTTGGCGATCCGGAGGTTATGAATGTTTTGCCGATTTTACAGACGAATTTTGTGGATGTTTGCGAAGCGGTTATTCATGGTGATTTGGCGAGCTTGAAAGTTGAATTTGCCGCAAAGGCTACGGTTTGTAAGTATGTTGTGCCGAATGGGTATCCTGAGAACCCTGTAAAAGGCCAAAAGATTGAGTTGGAGGGGGTTCCGGCGGGGGTTCGCACATATTACTCTTCCGTGGATAAAACGCCTGAGGGGCTTGTTTTAAGCTCTTCCAGGGCTATTGCTTTCGTGGGTATTGGCGACACTTTGGCTGAAGCTGAAAAATTGGCGGCTAGCGCCTGTGACAGCGTGAAAGGGCCGGTGTTTTATCGTAAAGACGTGGGGACGGCGGAGTTGATCCAGAAACGCGTGGATATGATGAAAAGCCTGCGGGGCTAAGCGCCAGGGAGTGCCGGGGTGATTGTTTCGACGTCGACGACTCCTCTTTTGGCGTTTCGTGCGGCGCGGAGGATTGAACGTACGCCAAATGTTCCCTGTTTCAGGTCGGTGGCCAGGTGTTTGCGGAAGAGTTTTATGCGGCCGGGAGCGACGGCTATGAGCAGTACGCCACCTACGATGCATGTGTATGTGAGTCCGGCTTTTGGGCGTGCCATAGGAACTGCGTAAGAATCTGCGGTTAGTTTAGCAGAAAGTTGGTTTGCAAACTATGTGAGCAAATGGGAGGCGTTTGAGCTTGGGTTGGTGTCATTTGGTTCACTAGCTCATGGGGACGTACCCAGAAAAAAAGACGCGATGATTTTTGCTGAGCTTTTAGGTAAACGAAAAGCCCCTCGTATTCGGAGGGGCTTTTTTGAATTTTTTGTGAGTTCCTGACCGGCTATTTCTTAGTAGTAGTAATAGCTAGTTGTTGTTGGAACGTATGTGTATGGGTTGTACGTGTTGCTTCCTGTGTAGTAGCCAAGGTTGATCTGGCTGTCCATGCCACGTACGTAGAAGTTGTAGAAAAGCATTGCTACGTCACCACGTGTCATTGGAGCGGCTGGATTGTAGTTGCCAGCACCGTCGCCGAACATGAGGCCGTTATTAGCAGCGAAACATACGTAGTCGATGTACCAACGAGTTTCAGCGTTTGCTGGAGTGTCGTTGAATGGAGCTTTTGTACAATAAGGCATTGTGATTCCTGTACCTTCCAAGAAGATCTTGAGAAGTTCTACGCGGTTTACTACACGGTCGCCACGGAATGCACCATCTGGATAACCATTGATCACACCGTAACGTACTGCACTTGCGAGGTATGTGAGATACCAAGCGTTGTTTGGGACATCCCAGAAGTGTACTGCGTTGTTGTTAGCGAGTGAAAGCCCGATAGCGAGTACTACAACTTTTACTGTTTCAGCACGGTTGATAGCGCTGCCGATACGGAATGTGCCATCTGGGTAACCTGAGAAGATTCCCTTGAGCTTCATGAGCTCGATAGCTTTACAGTAAG
>JADZCU010000073.1 GCA_020851415.1 Candidatus Peregrinibacteria bacterium
AAAAAAGCCGGCTTGAAGATTTAATCCAGTTTGGGTACAATCGGCGAGCGTTGGGGAGTGGCCAAGCGGTAAGGCAGTGCCCTCTGGAGGCACCATGCGGGGGTTCGAATCCCTCCTCCCCAGCCAATAGGTACACCAAAATCAGAAAATTCTCTCCTCCCTATGGTGAAGGGACGGCCTATTGACTTAGGTTATTTTGTTATTGAAAAGCTCTTGTGGCCTTCATCTGGTTTTGAGAGGGTACTAGACCCGTGAACCTATGTATAAAGGACACTAATTGGTTTGTTGAAATTATTTGACAGCCAAATTTTGAAACTAAGGGATAAATCGAAATATTCCTACTCTTTCAGGCATTTTTCTTTTACAATTGCGATGGCTGTACTAATGCATGAACCGTATTAATATGCAGAAAAGTCTATTAAAGCATTAGGAACCTCCTTAAATATGAAAATTACTGATTACCACGCCAAATATTTTGCGTATGAACTGACTAAACGTTGTCCCTCGGATAGTTTAGAAAAGCTCTCTTCAACCCTGTCCAACGCACAGGTCGATTTAAACCCTCACCAAATTGAAGCCGCCCTTTTTGCGTTTCGCTCTCCACTTTCAAAGGGTGCCATTTTGGCAGATGAAGTAGGTCTTGGAAAAACGATTGAGGCCGGATTAGTGCTTTCGCAAAAATGGGCTGAACGTAAAAGGAAAATGTTGCTTATTGTACCATCTAGCCTACGAAAACAGTGGAATTCAGAATTGCAGGAAAAGTTTTTTCTACCTTCAATTATTCTGGAAGCAAAATCTTTTAATCAATATATTAAAGACGGTAATTTAAATCCTTTCAATCAAGAGGATCAAATCATTATTTGTTCTTACCACTTTGCAAAGGCAAAATCAGCTTATATAAAACAAACCAAGTGGGATTTAGCAGTGATTGATGAAGCTCATCGTCTTCGTAATGTCTATAAAACAGGCAATAAAATTGCCCGGGAGATCAAAAATTCATTAGCTGAAGTCCCAAAGATTTTGCTTACTGCAACGCCATTACAAAACTCTTTGCTTGAACTTTATGGTCTTGTGAGTATTATTGATGATCATGTATTCGGTGATCTGAAAAGCTTTAAAGCAAACTATGCTCATGTTTCTAGAGAACAGGATATTTATGAAAATGAGCTTGGCACTTTAGAGCCGAAGCAAGAAATGTTTGTTGATTTAAGAAATCGTTTAAAACCAGTTTGTATTCGTACTCTAAGACGTCAGGTCTTAGAATATATCAATTACACAGAGCGTAAACCGTTAACACAGGATTATGTTCCGACGGCAAAGGAAGTCGAGCTCTATGATGGAATGTCTGAATATCTACAACGGAAAAAACTTTATGCCTTGCCATCAAGTCAGCGCCAACTCATGACACTTATTCTCCGCAAGCTTTTGGCATCTTCCTCATTTGCCATAGCAAGCACATTGGATAAGTTGGTCTATAAGCTTGATCAATTGATTTTGGAAACGAAAGCCAAGATGCCGCTTAATGATACTGATACTGCTGGAATCGAACAAAATTTCGAAGCTTTTGAGGAAATGTCTGATGAATGGATTGACGATGAGGAAGATCAGGATGACGATGATAAAAAAGCAAAAAAAGTATTTACGCCTGAAGATATTCCTCTCATGCAGGAAGAAAAAACTGATTTGGAAAAGTTTCGTAATTTAGCGCAAAAAATATACACTAATTCAAAGGGAGAAGCCCTGCTGACTGCTCTAAAAAAGGGTTTTGAAATGACGGCTGAACTTGGTGCAAAAAAGAAAGCCATTATTTTTACCGAATCCACTATTACTCAAAAATATCTCGTTGAAAATTTACTTGGCGAAAATGGCTACAAAGATAAGATTGTTTTGTTTAATGGTTCGAATAATGATGAAAAATCCAAGGAAATATATAAAAACTGGCTGGAACAAAATAAAGATACGGATAAAGTAACCGGTTCAAAAACGGCTGATACTCGAGCCGCACTTATAGATTATTTCCGCGATAAAGCGGAGATTATGATTGCCACTGAGGCAGGGGCAGAAGGTGTGAATTTACAATTTTGCTCACTGATTATCAATTACGATTTGCCTTGGAATCCCCAACGAATTGAACAGCGCATTGGTCGTTGTCATCGTTATGGTCAAAAGCATGATGTAGTTGTAATTAACTTTGTTAATAGAAAAAACGCAGCTGATAGCCGTGTGTATGATCTACTGGATCAAAAATTTAATTTGTTTAAAGGTGTCTTTGGTGCGAGTGACGAAGTACTTGGCAGTATTGAATCTGGTGTGGATTTTGAGAAACGTATTGCTGGAATTTACCAAACCTGTAGAACGACGGAAGAAATCAATTCTGCCTTTGATAAACTTCAGGAAGAAATGAAAGAGCCTATTGAAAAAAGTTTGCTCAATACTCGCCAAACTCTTCTTGAAAACTTTGATGCTGAGGTTCATGAAAAATTAAAGATAAATAAAAGAGAAGGCGAAGCTTATCTTGATACTTACAACCGCTGGCTTTGGGATATCACTCAATATTATCTTGGTGAAAACGCTGATTTTGCTCAACACGAGTACTCTTTTTCTCTCAAGAACAATCCATTCCCTAATGAGGATATTGATCCGGGGCCTTATAAAATTGGTAAAAACGTCGAAGATGCTCACGTGTATCGTCCTGGCCATTCTCTGGCGCAAAGGATTATGAATGAGGTGAAGAAAAAACAAGCAACGGAAGCAGAAGTTGTATTTGATTATTCTAACAACGGCTCAATAATTTCCGTGCTTGAGCCACTGGTTGGTAAAAGTGGAGTTTTAAAAGTTTCAAGCTATACCGTAGAGGCTTTTGAGGCAGAAGATTCTGTAATTGTGACAGCTATCGATGAAGCTGATGATCCAATTGAATCTGATATTATAAAAAAGATATTTTTGCTTTCGGCGGTCACTAATAATCCTAAAACGATAACGGCAGAACAACATAAAAAGTTGGAAGAAATTGAACATCGCATTACTTCAAATATTTTTTCTCAAATTATCGAAAGGAATGGAAAGTTTTTTGATGATGAGATGAACAAGCTCGATAATTGGGCCGAAGATGTAAAAAAAGCCCTGGAAATTGAGCTAAGAAAGTTGGATATCGACATCAAAACTGCCAAGACAAACGCCAAAAAAATTGTTAATCTGGAAGAGAAGCTTAAAGCTCAGCGTGAAATTAAAAATTCCGAAAAAAAACGTAACGAAATGCGACGAAGCCTCTATGAAGCGCAAGATCAAGTTGATGAGAAAAAAGATGGTTTACTTACAGAAGTAGGGGAGCAATTAAATCAAAGAGCTGTTCTTAAACCCTTATTCACAATCCGATTTAAGATAATTTAAATTTTTATGGAATTACCATTTACTCCGCCACAGTTTAATAAAACCTCATTTAATTGTCCTCATTGTAATGCGTTTGCAAATATGGACTGGGATGATGCATATCAAGGATATCTAGGTAAAATGATGATTAGAGGATTAAAAAGTGCCAAGTGTGTATGTTGTGATGACTATTCACTATGGATAGATGGTTTAATTGTTTATCCAGAAGAAATTTCTGTTGAATTACCAAATAAAGATTTACCAGAAGATATTAAAGAAGATTATTTAGAGGCAGCAAATATCATGAGTAAATCACCGCGTGGATCATCTGCATTGCTTCGTCTTTCTATTGAAAAACTTGTAAATTTTCTGGATGCACAAGGTAAAGATTTGAATGCAAAAATCGGATATCTTGTTTCCGAGAAAGCTCTTAACCCAAAAATTCAAAAAGCTCTAGATGTTGTTAGGGTAGTTGGTAATAATGCTGTCCATCCTGGTCAAATTGACTTAAAAGATAATCAAGATATTGCTGGAAAACTTTTTCGTTTAGTAAATATTATTGCAAAGGAAATGATAACAGAGCCTAATGAGGTAAATTCTATTTATGAGGAATTGATTCCTGAGGAAAACAAGAATGGCATTCTAAAAAGAGATTCTAACTAATTTTATGTCTAACAATAAACAAAAACTAGAACTTACTTGGATTGGGAAAAATAATTCAGAGTACGATATTGCCAATATTGAGCCGCGTATTTTAGAGGAGCGGACAGATTTATCTTATGGCGATCCGAATACTGAAAATATGATAATTCATGGTGATAATTTGCTTGCACTTAAGGCGCTTTTGCCTGAATACGAGGGCAAAGTGAAATGTATTTATATTGATCCGCCTTACAATACGGGGAGTGCTTTTGAACACTATGATGATAGTGTGGAACATTCGACTTGGCTTTCATTGATGAAACCAAGGCTGGAACTTTTGCGGATGCTTTTAGATCCAGATAAAGGAAGTATTTGGATTTCCATTGATGATAACGAATCGCATTATTTAAAAGTGTTGTGTGATGAAGTTTTTGGAAGGAATAATTTTGTGGCAAATGTGGTTTGGCAGAAGAAATACACAATTGCAAATGATGCAAAATGGCTATCAGATAATCATGACCATGTATTGATCTACGCAAGAAACAAAGATATTTGGCATCCAAATAAAATGCCACGAACGGAAGAAATGAACGCTCGTTATAAGAATCCTGACAAGCACTTTAAGGGTGTTTGGAAATCGACTCCATTGCATGCAAAAAGCGGCTCGAAAAATAACAGAGATTTTTCTTTTAAGTTTAAAAACGGAGTGGTTTGGAGCCCTCCTGTTGGAACTTATCCGAGATTTTCAGAAGAAACTTTACACAGATTAGATGCTGGCGATGAGATTTGGTTTGGAAAAGATGGAACTGCTACGCCATCTCGAAAAACGTTTCTTACCGAACTCACAGGTGAAGGTACTCCAAGTCCTACGGTTTGGTTACATACCGATGCTGGAAACAACCATGAAGCTCGCGAAGAGGTAAAAGGTTTTAATTCGGAAAATCCTTTTGCTACACCTAAACCTGAAAGACTTATAGAAAGAATTTTAAATTTAGGAACTAAGCCCAATGACCTCGTCCTCGATTCTTTTCTCGGCTCTGGCACAACTGCCGCAGTCGCTCACAAGATGGGACGAAAGTATATTGGTATTGAAATGGGTGAACATGCTTATACACATTGCAAGGTGCGCTTGGATAAGGTGATAAATGGCATAGATCCAGGTGGCATTAGTAAAGTAGTGGAATGGAAAGGTGGTGGCGGGTTTAAGTTTTACGAACTTGCCCCAAGTTTTGTGGCCATTGATGAATTCGG
>JADZCU010000074.1 GCA_020851415.1 Candidatus Peregrinibacteria bacterium
CATAACGAAAAAATAAGTTAAATAAAATTTGTAATTTAACTATGTGTATAAAAATCGACTAATTTCTTAAACATAATTATTTCACAATTACACCATCCGCTAATAAAGGACGTTTGTCAAATTTATTGCCCTTTTTAATCAAAATTCCCCACATTTTGTCACCAATCTATCGCAAATACACCTCTGAACAGACTCTAACAAGAGCCAACCAGAAAAATCTTGGTGGAGATGCCGGGAATTGAACCCGGGTCCAAAAAAGACAACTACAAACGTCTACCATCATATTTCAGCTTAAGATTTTGGACCTGATGCGTAAAAGCCGAACACAAAGTACATCAAGCTTGGCCTCTAAAATTTTCGTCCCTTAAGCGAGGTGAATAAGGGCTTAGCCTGTTTATGACGCCCACTCCCCATAACAGACATTTGAGGGTGAACGGCTTTCCCGAAAAAAATCAGAAAAGACTAAGCAGCAAAAGCCATTGCAGGTGCAAAAGCAGATGCTTCCTCGCGATCAAAAGCAGCGAGAAGCTTAGAAGTTTTAGCACTTCGAGCGCACAGAACGGATCTATGGGAAGACTGTGCAATCCCCAGATGGCAATTTGTAAAAGAACTCTTTTGTCGAAAGCCTTACATCCCCTCAACAAGGCACATACTATGCCACAACCACATCCAAAAAACAATCGACTGTAAAACATCACACCAAACAATAGAAATCCCCTCAGCTTCCCACCCCATAGCCAACCCGCCAATTTTTCCCTATAATCACCATGAACAAAAATTAACCCCTTCATTATGAAAAAGTTTCTTTCTCTTGTGCTCGCAATCACCAGCCTAAGTCTACTCGCGACAATAAATATCGCATCAGCCGCACCGGCTCCACTTACCCCCTCCATGGCGGTAACAGAATTCGAAAAATTCTACACTCCATCCCTCGACCAAATAAACACAGACATGAAAGCCGCCCGCGAAATGGTACGAAAAGAATGGGAACCAGACGCCGACCTTTACCAATTCAACATTTGGTTCGGACAAGGCGAATCCACATACGCCTTCATTTTCATCAGCGAACCAAACAAAGACGAAGCCTACCACGTCCTCCGAACCCTCGACGGCCAACTAACAGGAGGCCTCATCGGTCGCAAACCAGAATGGAAATACAATTTCTCAGGAGCCAATCTGATCCTCCGCAACATGCTCCCATTATTAAAAGCAGATCCTATCGTCCTCCCCTACCTCGACAAAGCAATGGGTGAACAAAAAGCCGTCGGCGCGGATGAAATCTGGGTAAACTTTACCCTCAGAACAAACCTCAATGGCCGCGTAAAATGGTTCCTGGACTTCAACAGCCACGCCGCCCCCGGTGAAGCAAAAGAGTACCAGGTAATCGCCCCGGCAGACAAACGCTGGGACACAACATTCTACATCAGAGAAAACCACCGCATAGTAGGTGAAGTATAAACATTTCACCTATTTGAGCTCAGAACCAAGAACAAAAAAGACCCCGCGAACTGCGGGGTCTTTTGAAAATCTTACTCTCAAAACTATCTCGCCACACGCTCAACATATTCCCCTGTTTCAGTATTCACACGAATACGGTCTCCTTCTTTAATAAAAAGTGGAGCAGCAACTTTAGCCCCTGTCTGGATAGTAACCTGCTTCGTACCACCGGTAGCCGTGTCGCCTTTTTCACCCGGAGGAGCTTCTGTAACATCAAACTCCATTTTTGGGGGAAGCTGAATGCTCACCGGAGCATTATCAACAAAAACAGCAGTAACTTCACCACCATCCATCAAATACTTACCCTGTTCACCAATAGCATCCAACGGCATTTCAAACTGTTCATAAGAAACGTTATCCATAAAGTTATAGTTTGATCCGTCGTTATATAAGTACTGACATTTCTTATATTCCATATTTCCCTCTTCAATATTTTCACCGGACTTAAAAGTCACTTCATTCACCTTCAAACTCTTCACATTCTTAATCTTGGCACGTGTAAAAGCAGCTCCCTTTCCCGGGTTCACAAACTCATAACCAATAATAATATAAGTATCTCCGTTATAACGGATAGCAATCCCCTTCTTGAAATCTGATGTCTGCATAAAAATATAAATTAAAGTTCTTGATGTGGAAAAAGAATCATCTGATTGATATCAGGCGTATTGGTCAATAACATCATCAGACGATCAACCCCCAGTGCAATACCCCCGGAAGGAGGCATGCCCAATTGTAGGGCACGGATAAAGCTTTGGTCAACGGGATAATCCTGCTTGCCCATACGCAAACGCTCTTCATGCTCATATTCAAGCCTTGCCTGCTGCTCAGCCGGGTCATTCAACTCCGTAAATCCGTTCGAAAGCTCCAGTCCAGCAATATAAGTTTCCACACGTTCCACATACTTCGGATCACGATCGCATTTCTTAGAAAGTGCCGCCATTGAAACCGGATATTCATGAAGCAACACCGGTTTCTCTATTCCCAATTTTGGTTCAATCTCGTTCATAAAAATCAAAAAGAACGCATCGTCAAAACTCGTCTCATCAGTAACAGCGTATCCTTTCTCCCCGGCAACTTTTTTAAACGCCGTTTCGTCTTCAAAAGTCTTCTGATCAATCCCCGCAAACTTTTCAAAAGCCTCCACCACCGTCATCCGAATCCACGGCGGCTTCACATCAACAATAAAATCCTTATACCGAATCTCCGCTTTCTCATTCGCTAAAGTCGCAAGCTCGCACACTAAATTTTCG
>JADZCU010000075.1 GCA_020851415.1 Candidatus Peregrinibacteria bacterium
CAAATCAAAAATTGTGAAGAAAACTTTTTTGCGGGGTGGCGAGGTTTCCGAGCGACGGCGGGGCTGGCTTCCTTATTGGGGGTTTTCCTCAAAAAATGTTCGAACTTCGTTCAAAAAACACCGCCAAAAATGGTTTTTTTATGGAGGTGGGTACGAAGGTGGGGTAATATTTCTATGGTAAAGCTCTTGAAATCAAACACAATGGCTCTTACGATTTTTTGGGTAATGCCTGGTCTATGGGCATGATGTACATGCGAGCCAAAAAATACAAAGGCGCTGGAAAACCATATGAGCAATACTGGAACAATCCACAAGAAACCAAACCCGAAGATTTACAAACAAGTATATTCTTCCAGGTAAAAAACTAGCAAATAAGTATGCAGACAACACCAGAACACGATGCACGCATTGCAATGCTAACCTTTGCAGAAGTATATCCTCACTATGTGACAAAGGTGGTGAAGAAAGGTAGAAACAAAAAAGAATTGCATCAAGTAATTGAGTGGCTAACTGGTTTTGATGAGAAAAAGATACAAAAACTTATCGATGAAAAAGTAACTTTTGAAACATTCTTCCTGAAAGCAAAACTAAACCCCAATGCTTGTCTGATTACAGGCGTAATCTGCGGATATCGCGTAGAAGAAATCAAAAATCCACTAACTCAAAAAGTGAGATATTTGGACAAACTTGTTGATGAACTTGCAAAAGGAAAAGCGATAAATAAGATTTTGCGAGAAAAGTGACCTCAATTGATAAACTCAGAGAACTTACCGTGTAGCAAATAATCAATCATCCATTCCGTAAATTCTAACCAAAATCGTAATGGGACACAATTCACTGGAAGTTGGGAACAACCCAAAACTAACATATGCAGAGTTCACAGAGTGGTCAACACTCAGCCCAAGAGCATCTACAATGTTCCCCACATACAACAATTTCTACACAATGTTTTTAGACACAAAGGCTAATCATGTAGCCAGGAACAAGGCATTACATAAACGATTTCAAGCAGAACACCCCGAATTAGAACACCAAGTAACACAAGCTATAACACAACCATATATCGCAGGCGGAGCGTATCCAAATATCAGGGAATTGCTCGTTAAAGCAGAACCCCTCCTGTACCAAGCCTACTCCATCATGCACGAATGGGTAGATGATGACGAACAACTATTCGTCTAGAACAGTAACTAATAAAAAATCCTTTACCTATAACCCCAGTGAAACCGCTTGCTTTAATCACCGGCGCATCCGGAGGAATCGGCTACGAAACCGAAAGTACAATAATTATTAAAGACCTCTCTTCAACCACTGCAGCGGGCAAAATTTATCAACAGCTCAAGCATGAAAACATGACTGTCGACGTTTTAGTAAACAACGCTGGATTCGGCTCTTACGGAAAGTTTGTGGAAACAGATCCCAAAAAACAGCAGTCCTAAAAAAATATTCCCATGTCGCATCCAAAAATAATTCTGGCCTCCAGATCTCCAGCGCGCCGCGCCCTCATGAAAGAGTTAGGCGTACCGTTTGAATGTCACGCCAGTGACTATCCGGAAGACATGACTCTCAAAAAACCCGCTCACGAACTAGCAATCCATTTAGCATTAGGAAAAGCAGAATATATCGCCGAAAAATTTCCCGATTCCATCATCATAGGTGCAGACACATTCATCGTGGCCAATGGCGAAAAAATCGGCAAACCGGAATCAACAGAAGACGCCAAACGTATCATTCGCTTAATGAGCGACAATATCATCCAGGTCATAAGCGGCATTGTCACAGTACAAACAGATAACAAAGGCGCAATCAAAGGAGGCCTTCTTGGTCACGCCACCACGCATCTCAAAATCATGAACCTCACCGAAAAAGACATAAAATTCCTGGCCGAACAAGAAAACGCTCTCCAAATCTCCGGAGCCTTCTCAATTGAAGGCGAAGGCGGCAAATTCGTCGAAAAAATCGAAGGCGACTACAACAATGTCATCGGCCTCCCCATTTTTCAACTCCGAGAAATGCTGGAAAAACTTGGAGTAAAATTGCCAAGTTAAAGCCCTTAACAAGTGTTCAATCTGACGAAGTAAGAGCCGCTTTTTCAACACTTGCCTTTCCTATATCTTGCATTCAGAATGGCCTTTCAGTATCGTAACGGCAGTATTTTTTTGTAAAGTTTATGACAACCACGATTGCAAAACTTGCTGACCACGTAGGCAAAGAAGCCACAATCCAGGGCTGGATGTATAACAAACGCGGCAACGGCAAACTCTACTTCCTCCAACTCCGCGACGGCAGTGGCACAACCCAGGGTGTTGTCGTAGCAGCCGAAGTAGACAAAGAAACAGCTGAAAATGCCGAAAAACTCACAGCCGAATCTTCAGTAAAAGTAACAGGTACCGTCAACAAGCACCCAAAACAGGAAGGCGTGTACGAACTTCAAGTTACCAAAATTGAAATCGTTCAACTCTGCACTGAAGAATATCCAATTGCAAAAAAAGATCATGGTATAGACTTCTTGCTTGACCACCGCCATCTCTGGCTTCGTTCCAGCCGCCAATGGGCTATCCAAAGAGTTCGCAACACCATCATCAACGCAACTTTTGAATACCTCAACCAGGAAGGCTTCATCAAAATCGACGCGCCAATTCTCACACCAAACGCCTGCGAAGGAACCACCGAACTTTTTGAAATCGACTACTTCGAAGAAAACAAAGCCTACCTCACACAATCGGGCCAGCTCTACATTGAGGCCGCAATCTTCTCTGTAGGAAAATGTTTCGACTTTGGCCCGGTATTCCGCGCCGAAAAATCCAAAACGCGCCGCCACTTAACAGAGTTCTGGATGATGGACGCAGAAGCAGCTTTCGCCGACCATGAAGACAATATGAAAACTCAGGAAGGTCTCATTTGTCACATCGTAGAAAAAGTCCTCGAAAAAAACATGGCCGAACTCAAAATTCTCGAACGAAACACCGAACCGTTAACAAAAGTAAAAGCCCCATTCATTCGCAAAACTCATGAGGAAGTGGTCAAAGAACTCAGAGAAATGGGCTCAGACATTGGCGAAATGGACGACCTCGGCGGCGACGACGAAACCAATTACACCAAAAAATTCGACAAACCAATCTTCGTAGAAAAATACCCATCCCCGGTAAAAGCTTTCTACATGAAACGTGATCCAAAAGATCCACGCCGCGTGCTCTGCTCCGATCTCCTGGCCCCAGAAGGCTACGGCGAAATCATCGGCGGCAGCCAACGCGAAGACGACTACGACACGCTGCTCCAAAGAATCAAAGACCACAACCTCCCGCTTGATGCCTTCCAATGGTACCTGGACCTCCGCCGCTTCGGCTCCGTGCCTCACAGCGGCTTCGGTTACGGCCTAGAGCGCATCGTCACCTGGATCTGCGGCCTCGAACACGTCCGCGAATCCATCCCCTTCCCACGAACGATTTACAGGCTGACGCCGTAGTGAAAACCCTAAGAATATTCAAATCCCCAAATGGCCAAAAAATTACCACAGACATCATCACTCGCTTTCAATCGCAAAGCCCTTGCAGACTACGAAGTTCTGGAAAAAATCGAAGCGGGCGTAGTTCTCACGGGTGGTGAAGTAAAATCCGCACGTGCCGGTCAAGTAAACCTCAAAGGAACTTTTGTGGAGATCACTCCAAAACTGGAGGCTTTTGTAAAACACATGCACATATCACCATACAAACCGGCTCATCAGGTAGATTATCTTCCTACGCAACGCCGAAAACTCCTTCTCAACAAATCTCAAATCGAATACGTGCAAGAACAAATAGATACCAAAGGCATTACGGCAGTGCCGCTGGATATGCACCTAAGTCATAACAAAATAAAAATCACTATCGCAATTTGCAGGGGCAAGAAAAAATACGACCGCCGCGAAGACCTCAAAAAGCGCTCTCAGTCATTGGAAATTAATCGTGCTTTAAAAAAGTTCGGCAAGTAAGTAAAATGCACTCTGTTGGCAAAATTGAGTTTCCCAATTTCACACTGCGCACCTTACAAAACCGCCATCGCAAAGTAACTCCTCCTTTCCCTCCTATGACCGACCAGCAGCTTCAAAGCATTCACGAACAAATAGTGAAAGGTATTCAAAAATACTTCTCCGAAACTCGCCTCAACAGGGTTGTTGTTGGTGTAAGCGGTGGGGTGGATTCAGCACTCACATTAAAATTGGCCGTAGATGCACTGGGTGGAGAGAAAGTCACAGCCATTGCCATGCCGGAAAACGGCATAACGTCAGCCGAAAACGTCATGCACGCCAAAAAACTTTCCGAAGCACTCGGAACAAGTTTTTACCTCCAATCCATCAATCAATTCCTCCTGAACTTTGCATCAGTGCCATGGAGTGGCAACTCCTTGGCAGCTCAAAATGCCAAAGCTCGCATCCGCGCAATACTCCTCTACCACTACGCAAACTCTCAAAACGCTCTGGTGCTTGGCACATCCAACCGCAGTGAAATACTCCTGGGCTACGGCACAAAATACGGCGACCTGGCAGCCGACCTTGAAGTAATCGGCGACCTCTACAAAACTGAAGTTATCGAACTCGCTGACTACGTAGGCCTCCCTCCAGAAATCGCCCACAAAACTCCGTCCGCAGAACTCTTCGCCGGCCAAACCGACGAAGGTGAACTTGGCGCCAGCTACAACGAAATGGACCCTGTCTTAAAACGTATAGATCAAGGCATCAACGCCCTCGTCGAACGTGGACTTCCACCAGCTCTCGTCCACAGCGTTTTCAAGCGCGTAGAAACCAACAAGCACAAGAGTGAAATGCCACCCATCATCAAAATTAAAAAATCCACTTCAACCCCAAGCCCAACAACATCAGAAAAAAAGACCGGACAAAAATCACAGACTGCAGATCAAAAAAAATCCGCTTCAAAAAAGAAAACAGACAAAACGATTAAAACGGTCCTCGACCCGGAATACTCTTCTACCCCCGCAGAACTCGTGTCACCCCCAGAAACAATTGTTGATAACCGTCAGACTTCGCTCACCGATTTAAGCTTATGAAAGCCCTTTTTATAGGAAGATTCCAACCATTTCACAAAGGCCACCTTTCGGTCGTTGAACAGGCGGTAAAAGAAAATACGCATCTCTACATCGGCATCGGCAGCACCCAATACAACTACGAACCGTACAATCCGCTCACAACTTCAGAGCGCATTCAACTCATCGAAGCAGCTCTCAAAGAAGCAAAAATCCCGCGCGAGAAATACAGCATCATTCCCGTCCCCAACATCGAAAATTTTGCCCTGTGGCCACGTCATGTAGAACTCTACATTCCTCCATTTCAAAAACTCTACACCGGTTCCAGCATCGTTGCCGAACTTTTCCACGACTACAACAAAACTCTCAAAAAACCTTACGAAATTATTCCTGTCCAAAAAACTTACAAAATCTGCTCAACGGAAATCCGCACCGCCATGCTCAAAAACAAACCCTGGGAAAAACATGTAGCGCAGGCCACAGCAAAACTCCTCAATGAATGGCAAATACCAAAACGTCTAAAAACCATAGCTGAATAAAGAAAAAACGGAAGCAAGAAACCTCCGTTTTTCAAACAAAACGTTTATTCAGCGAATCTAAAAATCATCAGGATTTACTGGTTCAACTGGAATCATAGGTACGGGAAATGCCGACTTTTCATCATTCAACTGACAGCGTTGATCAAAGAATAAATCAATCTTGGTATCACGAATACTAAACTCATAACCCTTATCGTCGTAAGTAATCGTTGCAACCGCATTTTCAGGCGCGCCCTTTTCAACGGCAATCACCCAAAGATCATCAAAAGAACACGTAGGCGGATCAAGCAATGGATCGTTCAACTTACTGGTTGGTTTACTAATATCGCGCTCCATACCCTTATGAACATAATTACCACTATAACTAAAATTCCCACCCATGCTGGTAACATGCATCACACGACCCGGATCATACACAGAAACTCGAATCGGCTCATACCACTTATCATCCAAACTTCCACCCGCGCCAACCGGCGGAGCATCCACAGGCGGTTCAGAAAGTTCTCGGACAAACTCATAATCAACGCGAGCCTTATAATCTGCGGTTAAATCCATAGTCCCATCCGATTTCACATATTGAGCCTCCAGAGAAACAAGCTTCACATCTCCGCCAGCAAAAGCCGCAGCCTGAACAAAACCAACAATCGGATCAAACTTTGTCGCATCTCCAACCACAGCAATACTATTTTTAGATTCAGGTATACTCTCCATCATTTGCGTCGAAATACTCATCGCAAACTTGGTAATATTACTCGTATCAGAAAACATCCAACTCATAAATACAAACGGAAGAGCGGTAGTCACAATAACTATAATTCCAATACAACAACAAAAATTTCGTAAACCATTATTTTGTTGAGTACCAGGTTGAACATTTCCAAAAACTGCACCAGTCCCAATTCCCACAACCGGTGGCGGCGGAGTATTTGGAGGGACTCCAGGTCCCTTATTCATTTTCCCAATCAAATTATTCAGGTCGTCATTGCTATTTGGAGACATAAGCCAAAAAAAACAAAATGCTAATGCCAAGATAATAAAGCAAAATCCTCAAAAATAACAATTATCTTTGCTGACATAAGCACTGGAAAAGACGCCAGCTGCAAAAATTGCTGCACGATGTCCATTTCATCAAAGCAGGAACGAGTAAGGACAACCGGCACCGCGCCTCTATTCACATTACCGCCTTCTAAGGTCTACCCACCCATAAACTTCACCTCCCCCACTCCATTCCGTAATTGACAAATTCACATATAAATGTACAATAACCATCTTATCGGGACCGAGTTGGCTAATTTTAGCCAAAAACTCCCCTAGCTCAAACAGTCCAAAACCGCTAGAATAACGCCGCTTTACCAAATAATCTGTAAAGCATTCTCACATTTCAAAGTTATACACAATTATGAACATCAATCCCCTCATCTTCCGCGCCTACGACATCCGCGGCATAGCTACACCATCCGAAAGCTATCCGGTTGCCGACCTCACCCCTGAAACCATCGAACTCATCGGTAAAGCCACAGGAACCTACATGAAACGCACCTACAACACGCAAAATATGCTCGTAGGACGCGACAACCGTCTCCACAGCCCGGATCTCCAGGCCGCCTTCATCAAGGGCGTTCTTTCCACAGGCGTTGATGTTACAAACGTAGGTCTGGCAACATCACCTCTCCTTTACTACGCAGTCTGCAAATATCAGACAGATAGCGGTGTAAACATCACAGCCAGCCACAATCCAAAAGAGTACAACGGTGTAAAAATCGTTGGTAAAAACGCCCATTCAGTGTGCGGCGATGAGCTCCAAAAAATCGTAAAACTCATTCAAGAAAACGACTTCGAATCAGGTGAAGGCAAACTCTCAGAAAAAAATGACTGCTTCGATGACTACGTAAAAGACATCAAAGGCCGCATGCAATTAGCACGACCATTAAAAGTTGTGGTCGATGCGGGCAACGGCACCGCCGGTGCTTTCGCCCCTCAACTCCTCCGTGCCATCGGCGCAGAAGTGATCGAACTCTACTGTGATTTAGACGGCAACTATCCAAACCACGAAGCCAACCCGGAAGAAGAAAAAAACATGCTCGACCTGGGCAAGCTGGTTCGTGAACACAAAGCCGACCTCGGCCTCGGATTCGACGGCGACGGCGACCGCGTAGGTGTAGTGGATGAAAACGGCAAACACTACTCTGCAGATTACCTGCTCATCCTTCTGTCCCGCGATTTGCTCAAACATAAAGCCGGTGCACAAATCGTTTTCGACGTAAAAGTTTCACAAGTACTCATAGACGAAATCACATCTCTGGGCGGTGTCCCGGTTATGAGCAAAACAGGCCACTCATTCATCGAAAGCAAAATGCACGAGCTCTCCGCTCCGCTCGGTGGTGAAATCAGCGGACACATGTTCTTTGGGAAAGACCACTACGATTACTACGGATTTGACGATGCCTTCTTTGCAGCATGTAAAATTTTGCAATTACTTTCGCAGGGCTCCGAAACTTTTTCCAATCAGTTTGCAACCCTTCGTCAAATGCGCACAACGCCCGAATTCAAAGCATACTGCCCTGACGACAAAAAATTCGCTGTCGTAAAAAAAGTCACCGATGCCTTCACCCGAACACATCAGTGCATAACCATAGACGGAGTACGCGTAAACTTCGACAAAGACTCATGGGGCGCAATTAGAAGCTCAAACACCAGCCCAAATCTCACTCTCCGTTTCGAAGCACTCAACGAGCAGCGCCTCAAAGAGATCCAGAAAATTATGGTTTCAGAACTCAAAAAATACCCGGAAGTAAGTTTGGCTTGGTATCAAGAATAAACGGGTGGAACAAGTACTCAACTGTCATAATGTGCAAACCCAAAGAGCAAAACTCTAAAGTTATTCATGACCTCCCTCTCTCAAAAATCCGCCGTAACACAGGCTCCTGGTTTCGTAACAAAACCTGAGCATCTCATTCGCAAACACCGTTTGTGGAGAATATTGGAAATTATTCCGGGAACCCTTTCGTGGTCATCTTTCCTGGTAATCATTGCTTTCTCAATGATAGCGCCGGAACTCGTCGCCAGCTTTGTGATCGTTTATACGCTGGTCTGGTTGTTCCGCTCAGTAAAGCTCTCAATAAATCTTTACAGCTGTTTTAAACTCACGCAAAAAGCCCTCAAAACAGACTGGAACCGCATGATCGCCTTTAACGACTGTCCGGAAAAAATCGATTACGAACTCAAAAAAATAGACCAGGAAGAAGAACCAAAAAAATATTTCGAACTCCTCTATCTGCGAAAACAGGTTCAGCACTTACAAACAACCAACCAGTGGAAAAAATCCAAAGACATAGTTCACGCCATCATTTTTGTCACATATAAAGAGTCCTACGAACTTATTCGTGAGTCCATAAAATCTTACATTTCAAGCTCATACCCAAGCAAAAAAATGATCATGGTCTTTGCCGGTGAAGAAAGTGACAAAGAAAATTTCCTCAAAATTTCAGCAAAAATCCAAAAAGAGTTCGGTGACAAATTCATGTATTTCATGAACACCATTCACCCAAAAAACATTCCGGGCGAAATCAAAGGGAAAAGCGCCAACGCCACCTGGGCAGCCAAAGAACTACAAAAGTATCTCGACAAACACCAAATCGCCTACGACAACGTCATGGTCTCCAATTTCGACGCAGACACCGTAACTCACAAATTCTATTTCAGCGAATTAACTTTCAAATATCTCACCACGGATACCCGCATAGAAAAAGGCTACCAGCCAACACCAATGTTCCACAACAACATCTGGGACGTTCCCATGATGGTTCGCATGGTGGCGCTTGCCTGTACCTACTGGCGCATGGCCGAAAGTATGGAAAAAGATAAATATAAAAGCTTTTCCAGCCGCTCCCTCAGCTTCCAGACAACTGTAGACGTAAACTATTGGGACCCATCAGTAATCCCCGAAGACTCCCGCCAATTCTGGACCGCCTACGCCGTATACGACGGCAGACATCGTCTTGTCCCTATATACAGCCCCCTCTACATGGACGCAGTACTTTCAGAAACCTACAGCAAAACCTTTAAAAGCCAATACAGTCAGCTCAGACGCTGGGCATGGGGCGTATGTGACTTCCCTTTCGTTGCCCTGAATCTCTGGTACCACCCAAACATAAAATTCAAAGAAAAAATTTACCGCATCTACGAGTTCTTAAAAAACAGTTTCTTCTGGGCAACCGGCCCAATCCTCATCACCTTTAGCGGATTTGTACCCGGCTTCATCAATCCACACTTCCGCGACACCGTCCTGGCCTACAATCTCCCACGCATCATGAGTGATATCCTCACGCTCGCATCCAGCGGTATCATCATGTGTGCAATCATCAGTCTCATCATCGTACCACCGGAAAAAAGTAAAAACTGGCTGGCTCGTTTAGGCCTCTGCCTTCAATGGCTCCTGGTTCCAATCGTCAGCATCTGCTTAAGTTCAATCCCCGCCCTAGACGCCCAAACCCGCTTAATGTTCGGCAAATATCTGGAATACAAGGTTACAGAAAAAGCGAGAAAAAATTAATGCGTAATTCAAGCCTCTTCAAAATTGCGTTTTTACGAGGAAGCAAAGAAAAAAATCCTCGATACATATTAAAGATACGTTGAGAGGATTTTTTTCGAAGCTGACGAAGTAAAAACCAATTTTCAAGAGTCTTACCGAGGACGTACTGTCATATCTACTCCACCCGTCACACCAAAACCCGGAAGAGTTGATGGAGGTGGATCAAAGTAAACATAAACAGCATTCAAGTGATCCCCCGCTTGCGTTGCAAGATATTGTGATACCACGGCAGTACCCAGATCAGAAGGCAAAACCAAATCTCCACCGGCAGAAACCTGTGTCGCCTGGATAGAATAACCAGGTTCGCCCGGACATGTGAGCGGGAATTGTTGATCCTTAGCCTGACCAGGACATGCGCTGGCGGCATCCAAACGTTCAAACACCAAACCGTAATAACGTAAGAAGTTCAAATCATACAAGCGCGCCTGTGAACGACCGCTTGGTGAGCATGTAGAACTACTTCCACCGTAAGTACCTTCAGCTGCGGAAGCTTTCTTACCATTACCAAGAGTTGGAGTTACATCAGCCGCGCCACCAATAGTGTTCTGTGAAGCAATTGAACCTTCAATATACAATTGATTGATCAATGTATCATGGCGTGTCTTTTCACTAGCCCAGCAAGGTTCACCGGCTGAGTTAATATTGGAACTATTACCATCATAGCTATAAACGCTTCCGTCGGTAAAAATATTTGCCTGGATATCGGTTACATCCGGATGAATGTACACATTACCGCCCTTTCCGGTATCAAAATCTTTCAAAGCAATAATACCAAGTCGTGGCTTGCTGGAAACCGCAGCGCCATTATAAAGATTATCATCAATATAAATATCGCCGCCTACACTGATAATCGTCCTTTGACCTGTCCAGGTAACATTTGTTCCAGCTGGAGTGCCGTGAATATGAACATCACCTTTACAATAAAAGGCATGCGCAGATGTAACAAACGCATCCGTCTTTAACAAGTCAACGCATGCGGTAGATGCCATACCAAATCCCGTACCGGATGGATAAATCTCAGAAAAATCGTTGGCAGATTTATCTTCAGCACCCGCGATAATATTAGAAACATTTCTGAAAACCGCATCACGTAAAATATTGGTACTTACATCACCAATAGAACGCACGGAAGTGCCTTCCTGTGGATTTGTAACACCGGTTGAATAAACACTACCTTTCACATCCGCAACCGGGTTTACCACCAAAGTACCCGTCACTCTTGGAAGCTTATTAGAAAAGTAAGAAATAGCATTTCCACCATTGGTATAAGTAATTGTTGAATACAAATAAGCACCTTCACCGGTAGTAGGACCCGTTTGCTTACAACCGCTCGGATCAGTACCATCGGCCTGGAAAACCGGAGTGACAATAAACGCAGCCGGACTGCCAGTATTCCATGCCAAGTTTGTTGGTATCGCAAAAGTTGTAGGATCAGCACAAGTAGCATCAGTATCTGGAGTACCACTCGCAAAGTCCGCAACAAATTGAAATTCAGGTGTATCAACACCCATTGCAAATGCCACATTGGCTCCGCCACAAGAGCCGGCAAACGTACCACGGCATGCCGTCAAATAATTTATAGTCTGACCAATCTTATAAGCCGCCTGAATTGTGTCGGTTTCAGTAGTTTGGTTATCCAACATTGGAACATCAACCGCAGGCTGATAACCCAAAAACGGTGCGCCGAAATTTGTAACCGGATATTGAGTACAAGTAGCATAGTCATCACCAAAAGCGCACACACCATCTGCTGCACGCATCACAGCTACAGAAAGCTGACCAATTTGAAGTTCATTAGCAGGAATTGGAACACCGCTGTTCGGATCCCCTTCAACAAAAGTCTCATAAGGGAAAAACCCACCGGCTGTAAACGTATAACCGTTCTGATCCGAAGTAGGTGCAAAAGATGGGATATAAACGGTGAAGGCGTTTGCCACACCATCCTGTCCATAGCCGCCAACACCCGCAGAAGTCAGATTAAAATCAGACTCGGTTAAAGGCACTGAAACAGCATTACAATCAGAAACCGTATTTGTTTGATTCAAATCGATACAGTTTTGTGGCCAAGCCAAAGAAATATCAAAATCATAATCCTCAGGAGTAATAGCCGCACCGCTCGTCTTGGTAACAACCAAACGAAGTTTATATGCGTCAGTACCGTCAGCCACAGGAGGAGTATAACCAGGCACAGACGGATCCGGATCAAGATAAGCACTAACCACAACGCCCGCATCAATCAAATCAATCCATGGAAACTGTACGCCTGTAAAATCGAACCAGCCAACGCTGTCGCTCCAAGCAAAAATAAAAGTATCTTCAGGAAGATTATCACTACAAGAACCACTAGGTGATGGTGAACCATACACTTCACCGTAACAAGCCGTATCTACAGTTTCAGCAGTAACGCCATAATCAAAACCTCCACAGGCATTACCCAGTGCATCAGACCCGCCGGCACATGAAAAATTAATCCATCCGGAATTATCCCCCCAAGCATAACCACGAAGCTGTCCGGAAGTAGTACCGCCGGTTGGAACAACACCTTCCATAGTCACACCATAAATCTGGTTACCACACGAAACACCCAAATTTTCATAAGGTGCACCATCGCCATTTTCATCATCACAATAAAAACTGATCCATCCAAGATTCGTATCCCAGGCCCAACCTTTCAACTGAAAAGGGCCGTCCCCAAGCGGCAAACTCGTATCTTCCACACATGCCTGATACTGCAATGCTGGCACATAAGTCGGATTATCGAAATGCAATACGCCCGAGTTTGGTATGGAACCGACCAAAACTTCGGAACTCTCACCTGTGATGTCATAACAAGTGGCAGAAGAAGCGTGCGCCGTCCTAAAAGTAAAAAACATAACAACCAAAAGAGCCGCTGCAACAATGGCAAACCAGCTCATCAACTGAACAATTCTACTTGTTAAAACATACGCTGAAGTGCGTGCCTTCCCCCTGCGTAAAAAATCTTTTTCAAACATGCTTTGGGTTTTTATTTATAATTTCTTTTTATTTTACCACTTTTTGGCTCCAAAATCAACAAAAGGGCTGCCTGAGTATCAAAACTCTGCAGCCCTCCTAAAAACCTTAATGATAAAGGATAAATCTACTCTTTCTTCTTAGGCTTCGTCTTTGCTTTTACCGATGCCTTCGCCTTAGTTTTAGATACAGCAGTTTCAGTAGTTTTAGCTCTACCCTTCGAAGGCGCCACATCACACTGTGAACAAATAACCTCATCCTTTTTCGTCACCATCAAACTTCCACACTTTTCACAAAGATCGCCTGTTGGCTTATCCCAAACCGCATTCTGGCATTTTGGATACTTGTTACAGCCATAAAACACCTTTCCCGTCTTGCGTGCACGACGTTCAATCATCTGGCCATCACCGCATTTTGGACATTTCACCCCGGTTGGTTTCACAATCGCCTGAATATTTTTACATTTCGGATAACCGCTACAACCAAGGAAATCACCATAACGACCATGTTTCACCTCCATCGGTTCACCACATTTATCACATTTTTTCCCAGCCAATTTACGCTCAAGCTCCTTTTGTTCTTCAGTTTTCTCAACTGGCACTGCTCCCACCATCGGCTTGGCATTTTTACAAGTAGGATAATTTGAACAAGATAAAAATTTCCCGAATCTTCCTAATTTCACAATCATCGGACTCCCACATTTATCACACTTCTCATCAGTTTTTTCCAGATTAACAATGTCCTCCTTTTTCAATGTTTCATTCTTCATCTCAATTTGTTTATGGAATGGTTCATAAAACTCCCGAATAATCGGAACCCATTTCTTTTTACCTTCAGCCACATCATCCAGTTTTTCTTCCATTTCAGCGGTAAATTTATAATCAACAATGTCCGCAAAATGTTTTACCAGCATATCAATCACGACCTCAGCCAGATCTGTAGGCTTCAGCTGCTTGTTCTCTTTTTCTATGTAACCCCGCGTCATGATGGTGGTAATTGTAGGCGCGTATGTGGACGGTCTTCCAATACCTTCTGATTCCAATTTTTTCACCAAACTCGCTTCGGTATATCTCGCAGGTGGTTTCGTAAAATGTTGGTTCGGAATAATCTCCATCATCTTCAACGCGTCACCTTCTTTAAGCAGCGGAAGCAGTTTTTCCTGATTTGCCAAATCCTCTTCCGGATGATCGGAACCTTCAACATAAGCTCTCATAAAACCCGGAAACTCAATCGTTTGTCCGGTAGCACGGAAAGTATAATCCGTAGCTTTATCAGGAGTAATATCAACGCCCAATGCTTTCAAAAGAGCCTCCTTCATCTGACAAGCAAGTGTGCGTTTCCAGATCATTTCATACAGTCTAAACTGATCAGTTTCCAAATAACTTTTCACATCTTCCGGTTTCAAAGAAAGATCCACCGGACGAATCGCCTCATGCGCTTCCTGGGCACCTTTTCTCCCCTTGTACAAGCGTGGTGTTGGCAACGCAAACTCTTTACCAAACTCCTTGGTAATAACTTCACGAGCCTGTTTCGTAGCAATCTCAGACAAATTCACGGAATCGGTACGCATGTAGGTAATAAGACCCGTCACACCTTTTCCATGCTCCACACCTTCATACAATTGCTGAGCAAGCATCATGGTTTTCTTCACAGAAAAACCGAGCTTACGAGAAGCTTCCTGTTGCAAAGTGGAAGTAATAAACGGAGGTGCCGGTGAACGTTTCACATCTTTCTCTTCAACTTTCGTAACCGAATACGCGGATCCTTCCAGATCACTCAAAACCTTCTTCGCCTCTTTTTCATTTCCAATCTTCAATTCCTTGCCTTTATATTTCGTCAAAAGACCCTCAAAAGTCTCTTTATTTTTGGCGAACAAACCATTAATTGACCAATATTCCTCGGGATTAAACGCTCGAATTTCACGTTCACGTTCGACAATCAAACGCACCGCCACACTCTGAACGCGGCCCGCAGAAAGCCCATAACGGATCTTCTTCCAAAGAAGCGGTGACAGCTCATAACCAACCAATCGGTCCAACACACGGCGGGCCTGTTGCGCATCAACCAAATCCTGATCAATCTGACGCGGATGATCAATAGCCGCCTTGATCGCAGGTTCGGTAATTTCATGAAACACAATTCGATCAATTTTTTGCTTTTTATCAACCTCCAACGCCTGAACTAAATGCCAGCCGATAGCTTCTCCTTCGCGGTCCTCATCAGTTGCGATATAAAGGTGAGTATCTTTTTTCAGCAATCCCTTTAACTCCTTGATCACTTTCTTTTTTTCCATTGGAACCATGTAACTTGGCTCAAAATCATGTTTCACATCAATGCCCACCTTTGACTTCGGAAGGTCACGAACATGACCCATAGAAGCCCTGACCACATAATGCTTTCCAAGTATTTTCGAAATCGTCTTAGCCTTCGCCGGGGACTCTACAATTACTAAATTTTCTGCCATAGGGTGTATAGAAAAAAAACAACTAAACTTTAATAAACCACAAAACGAAAAAAAACTCCAGATCTATACCTTATATATAATGAAAAAATTATGGCTTTCACCTACGGTGAA
Organism: Candidatus Peregrinibacteria bacterium; assembly: GCA_020851415.1. Lineage (GTDB taxonomy): Bacteria > Patescibacteriota > Gracilibacteria > UBA1369 > UBA1369 > JADZCU01. Next base: position 15,716 of record JADZCU010000075.1, read on the forward strand.
AGGCTCCTTGAAAAAAATATTGACACACAAAGTGTTAAGATTCGTTATATACAAGCCAAAAATCAAACTTCAGCATATTTTTACATAATGACAAGGGGGTAAAAATTGGCTTATTAAAGAGAAAACAAAGACTAGGCGTAGTCAAAAATTTACCATCAATCGTCAATTATTCCCTTGCAGATCAAATAATCTTGCATTTGGTTTTAGGACACTTATAATGCCCTTGGCTTTAAGCCTTATATTTCTAACCTTAATTCACTATGACGAAACAAGATCTCGTCAATGCAGCAGCTATGAAAGCTGGCGTTACAAAAAAAGCTGCAGCTGAGGTTCTCGACGCTATGATCGAGAGCATTACAAAATGCCTTAAGAAAGGCGAAAATGTAACAATCACAGGTTTTGGTACATTCCGTGTTTCTAAGCGCGCTGCTCGTACAGGTGTTAACCCACGCAACCCAGGTGAAAAAATCAAGATCCCTGCAATGAAGCTTCCTGCTTTCAAAGCTGGTAAATCTCTCAAGGATGCTGTTCGTTAGTTCTCAGCCGCAAGGCTAAGACGCGTAATCTCCAGTTACGTACAAACAAACAATTCTTATAAATTGTTCAAAAGCCCCCACCAACCCGGGGGCTTTTGTTATAATACAGTCGATATATAAAATTCCCCCACATGACCAAAAGCAAACTAATTCTGGATTCACAGTCGGCAAAATTCAACATAACCATAGTAACGAAAGATCGAAAAGACCTTCTCAAGAAGCTTCTTGAAATAGGTAAGAATATGGAAATAAACGTAAAAAAAACTTCCGCTATTTTCAATCCACTGACCCAAAAATCCAAAATATCGTTTTCTTTCAATATCAACGATCTCCAAAAATTCCTGGAGCAGATCATCGAAAAAACCAGCCGAAAAAAATAACAACATAGCACTCTCAGCCTCCACGCCACACAGAACTCATATTCGTACGTTGCCAAAGACCTACAAAGGCTCTAAAATAGGTTCACATTCGCGTTTTTGCTATGCAGGAAAACTTAAAAAAGATTCAAAATCAGGCACTTCAGGAAATCGATCAGTGTAAAGATCTCAAATCGCTTCAAGATATCGAAGTAAAATATCTCGGACGTAAAAGTGAGCTCACCGAGCTCATGCACAAACTCAAAGATCTCTCTCCTGAGGAAAAGAAAGTGATCGGTCCTCTTTCCAATGAGGTCAAAACTTACATTATAAAAAAAATCGAAACCACACGAGGTGCGCTCGAAGCACAAGAAATTGAAAAACAACTGAACAGCGAACTATTCGACATAACAGCTCCCGGAACCAAGTATGATCTTGGTCACATCCATCCCCTGTCACAAATCCAATACGAAGTGGAAAAAATCTTCAGCGACATGGGTTTCGCAGTTATGGACGGCCCTGAAGTAGAATCCGAATACTACAACTTCGAAGGCTTAAACATTCCTGGAGACCACCCTGCTCGCGACATGCAAGACACGTTCTTCGTCAAAGACAAAATGAGTGACCGTCATGGACGCCTTGTTTTACGAACACACACATCACCGGTACAGGTACGCACCATGGAAAAATACGGCGCTCCACTTCGCGTCATCGTCCCTGGACGCGTCTTCCGTTACGAAGCCACCGACGCCTCGCACGACACAACTTTCTACCAGGTAGAAGGTCTCCTCATCGATAAAAATATCTCTCTCGCCCACCTCAAAGGTGTAATGGCGGAGTTCCTCAGCCGACTCTTTGGCAAAGAAGTAAAAGTACGTTTTCGCCCGGGATACTTCCCTTTTGTTGAACCTGGAATCGAACTCGATTTCTCCTGCCTTATTTGCAATGAAAAAGGATGCAGCGTTTGCAAACGCACCGGCTGGGTAGAGTTCATGGGCGCCGGGATGGTACATCCAAACGTCCTCAAATCTGGAGGAATAGATCCAAAAGAATACCAGGGATGGGCGTTCGGGTTCGGGCTCACCCGCCTGGTTATGATGCGTTACGGAATTGACGACATTCGTTTACTTCAATCCGGTGACCTTCGTTTCTTACAACAGTTTTAATGACCGAACAGATCTTTAGCATTTTGGGAGTCATCGGCAACATTTTGCTTGTTACTGCGTATTTACCGCAAATAAGTAAAATCATAAAACACAAACATGCCGAAGATTTAAGTTTGCTCATGTGGATCAATTACCTCATCGGCGACTTCCTATTACTGGTCTACGCCATACACCAAAATGACGCAATCGTTGCATCGCTGTTCACCATCATGACCATCGGCAACCTCGCAATTCTGTTCCTCACTTTCAAATACGGACGCATCAATGTGAAGAAAAAAACTACCAAAGAAAAAAAAGAAGAAGAACTAGTACTCAACGAAGAAAAATAATCCGTCCCACACTCTACACTCTATACTGGCATAGCCCTTACACAAATGAAAATCTCTCTCAACTGGCTCCGTGACTTCGTAGAAATTCCTGCAGACACAGATCCACAACAACTCGCAAAACTCTTCACCATTCACACCGCAGAAGTAGAAGGCGTTGAATCACAAGGTGAAGCCATGAACAAAATAGTTGTCGGCCAGATTCAGGAAATTCACCCGCATCCCGACGCCGATAAACTTCGCGTAACCAAAACCAGTATCGGCAAAGAAACCGTACAAATCGTTTGCGGAGGATCAAATCTCAGTGAAGGCATGTACGTAGCAGTTGCCTTACCAGGTTCGCAAGTACGTTGGCACGGTCAGGGCGACCTCATCACGCTTCAAGAAACCAAAATCCGCGGCGTTGAAAGCTTCGGCATGATCTGCGCAGGTGAAGAAATCGGCGTAGACCAACCAACCGGCGATCCTGCAATAGAAGGACCAAACCCAATTCTCGATCTATCGGCTCTTAAACCGACACCCGGAACTCCGTTGGCACAAATACTCGGCAAGGACGATACCATCCTCACGGTAGACAATAAATCCCTCACACACCGTCCGGATCTCTGGGGACACTATGGCATTGCGCGTGAGGTAGCGGCTATAACCAACAAACATTTCAAAGCGCACAAAAGCGAAGTGACATTTCCAACAACCGGAACAACTCCGGATGTTCAGGTCAAAGAAAAAAAACTCTGTCCACGATACATGGGCGTTCTCATTGAAAATATTAGGATCCAGCCATCCCCGGATTGGGTAAAGAAACGCTTACATTCGGCTGGATACCGTAGCATTAACAACATTGTAGACGCTACAAACTACGTCATGGCGGAATTCGGACAACCCCTCCACGCCTTCGACTCAAAAAAAGTAAACACCGGCGTTATTGTTCGCACAGCCAAAAAAGATGAGAAAATCACAACCCTCGACGGCGTAGAGCGAACTCTCAACAAAGACACACTGGTAATCGCCGACCACGAAAAACCTCTGGCCATAGCCGGAATCATGGGTGGCGCAAACTCAGAAGTCGACGACCAAACAACCAGTATCCTCATCGAAGCGGCAAATTTTCAACCATCATCAATTCGCAAAACATCGGTAAAAATCGGCCTGCGAACAGAAGCTGTTCAACGTTTCGAAAAAAGCCTCGATCCACATTTAGCGGAACAGGCACTCCACCGCGTCTGCGAAATAATCCTCCAGGTATCCCCCGGAGCCACCATCGCAGGCCCCGTAACAGATGTTAGAAACTTCAAAACCAAAGTAAACACCATCACTCTGGACATCAAAAAACTCTGCTCAAAAATCGGCAAAGAAATCGCTCCAGAAGAGATCGCAAGACTCCTGCACACCATTCAGTTTGGAGCAGAAATAAAAGGTAAAAAAATTAAAGTCACAGTACCTACATTCCGTCCTCTCAAAGACATCGAAATAGAAGATGACATAGTGGAAGAAGTAGCGCGCCTCCACGGCTACGACAACATCGAACCAAAACTCCCCGAGCTTCCAATCAAACTCCCTCTGGAAAACCGCGAGCGCGTACAAAAACACGTATTACGCCGTTTAATGTCACTCGGCCTGGGTTTCAGCGAAGTCTACAATTACTCTTTCTACAGCCTCAAAGACATCCAAAAAACTCTGCTGCCGGAAGAGCTCCATGAAAAAATTGAAAACTTCCTTTCCGAAGATCAAACACACCTGCGTGTCACCCTGGTAACAAACATGCTCAAAAATGTTGCGCATAATCTCAAAAATTTCGACCACTTCAAAATTTACGAAATCGGTCACACCTATCAGGATCTGCAAGAATACTTTCCCATCGAAGAGAAAAAAATCTGCGGCATGATCGTCAAACCTAAAAAAGAAGGAACAAACGTTTTCTACGATGCCAAAGGAGCCGTAGAAGCAATTCTCGGTAGTCTTCGCATCGCGGGCTACGAAATGCGCAAAGGAGAATCCCTGTGCACATACGCCCACCCAAACAAATACTCCGGCTACTTCCTCAAGAAAAACGGCGAAGAACTGGCAAAAGTATTCGAAGTCCATCCATTGGTTCTCAAAAACTTCGACCTGGAAAAAGTCAGCATCGGTTGTTTTGAAATCAACTTCACTCGCCTCATGCAATCAGCTGACCGCAGTGACATGAAATACAAACCACTGCCAAAATTCCCCGGCACAACCTTCGATATATCTGTTCTGGTAGACACAAAAACCGAAGTAGGAACGCTGCAAAAAGCCATTGCCACAACCGACAAACAACTCATAAAAACCGTTGAACTTTTCGATATATATCAAGGATCAAATATCCCCGAAGGGAAAAAATCCCTCGCCTTCAAAGTAGTCATCCGTGCCGACGATCGCACCCTCACCGAAGCGGAAATGAAACCGGTGCACGAAAAAATATTTGCCTCTCTCAAAAATCTCGGCGGCGAAATCCGCGCCTAAAAAACACCAAAAAAAAGCCCGCCCCACAAAAGGACGGGCTTTTCAAAATCTTTAGAATGGCATCTTTTTTTTCGCACGGCTTACGCGGGTAAATCCACCACATTCAAGAATCTCAACACCCTTCTTTTCAGCCTCATCCAAAAGCAGATTCATACCAATGCTGTCGCTTGCCATATGACCACAAATAAGAACATTCATATGATACTTCTCTGCAAGTTTTCGGTGCTCTTCAGGAATATGCATGGCAAGAATTGTACCAACTCCCGCAGCAGCCATTTTCTCATAAATTTCTTTTGAACCGGATGTACCGCCGGTAAATCCTGAGAAAGAAACCTTACCCGCACGTGCCTTTTCATCACCCACAAACATCATCGGACCGTTTCCACGCTTCTTGGCAGCCTGATACTCAGGAAGCTCCATCAGGGCATCCATGATATCGCTCACATATTTAGGCTTACGCTTATTGATATAGTTCATAATAAACCAATACACCTGGTTATCGGCAAACGTATGAAAACAAGCAAATGGAATATCCAATAATTTTGCAGCCTCCGGAACCTGAAAATGGTTTACCGCATGCAAACCGCGGTTCAAATCACCAATACGTGATCTCATTAACTTCTCAACCACATTGATTGGCACACCTTCAGCAACAGCAATATCTTCCTGAATATCCATAACCTGCGTCAGATCGATCAAAGAACGACCTTCAGGATGATGCGCAATCACAGCATCGATTTTCTTACCTCTCTTATTCAATTCATTTGCTACCAAAACTTCACCAACGGAAATATCAATACCTACCAATATCCTCTTCAAGTTTACTTTGGAATCACCGGATTCAATACGACTGTCCAAAAATGGATTATGAAGACTTTCCATATCAAAATACGCTTTTTTCTTCTCATCCAGTTTTTCATAATCTTTTTTCAACTGCTTCAAACCCTCTTCAATATCTTTTAAAGGTCTTGGTCCCCTTTTCTTTGCCAAATCCAGAGAAACATCGTAGAACTGCTTTAAGGTGAACATATAAGGAATGTTAACGAATATCGAGAACCATTCTATCAGAGAAACTTGCAGCTCACCAAAGATTCCATGTCATATTGCAATATAATGATTGTAATACCAAAAACCCCTCCAGAGTTATCAATAAAAGGCCCCGGTTTACAGGCTTCCCTTAAACCCTTAAATTTGCTAGCATGGAAACCAGTCACGTCTCTGTTATGCGTAAACTCAAACAATTCATACGCCGCAAAAAAGAACAATGGTTTGCCGGCAAAAAAATGGGAGTTAAAGAGTATCTCATCCTTACGGGACTTATCCTGGGTGGACTCTTTGTAACCGGTGTATTTGCAATGATCGTACTCATTGTCATTGTCAGTATCGGCCTGCCGGATGTTCATGATCTGGACAAACTCTACGTTTCTCAATCCACAACAATATACGATCGTGAGGGAAACATCCTCTATGTAAAACATGGTGGTGAAAACAGAGACTACGTCGGATACGATCTCATCTCGCAAAACATCGTCAACGCCACAGTCGCTATCGAAGATGATCAATTTTGGGTACATTCCGGATTCGACCCGGTTGGTATTGCCCGTGCCGTAGTAAACGATTTCGTACATTTTGGTCCCCAGCAGGGTGGATCAACCATCACGCAACAATATATAAAAAACGCCTTCTTAAGCTCGGAAAAATCTTACACCCGTAAGCTAAAAGAGCTCATCTTGGCGGTGCAACTGGAGCAGGCCTACGACAAGAAAAAAATCATGGAACTCTATCTCAACAAAATTCCATACGGTAACAACGCCTATGGCGTAGAAAAAGCGGCAAACATTTACTTCAACAAAAAAGCCAAAGATCTCAATTTAGCGGAAAGCTCCATTCTGGCTTCCCTTCCAAAAGGTCCGAGCTATTACAATCCATACGGAGCGCACCTCTACTCACAAATGACGAAAGAGTTCTCACCGGAAGAACTTACCTGGAGAAACATACAAACCGAAGCTGACCTCAATCCAAACGAATTTAACCGTGGACTCATCGGGAAAACAATTGAACTCGATAAAGATCATAAAGTCTATGTCCAGGGGCGCACAGACCTCGTTTTAAAAGCCATGCAGAAAAACGGCTACATTGACGAAGATGAAAAAAAGAAAACTCTCGCCGACCTCCAAAGCATTAAATTTAACGAGTATCACGAAAAGATAAAACATCCGCATTTCGTTTTCTATATTCTCGACCAGCTAGAAGAGAAATACGGCAAAGAACTGGTGGAACAGGGCGGCCTCAAGGTCTATACAACCCTTGATCCCAGCTTGCAGGACAGCGCAGAAACCATCATCGCAGAAGCTGCAAAAACCAATGAAGAAAAATACAATGTCCGCAACGCCAGTCTGGTTTCCATAGACCCAAAAACCGGACAAATCCTGGCAATGGTAGGTTCCCGCGACTACTTCGATAAAGAGATCGACGGAGCGGTAAACGTCGCTGAACAATATCGCCAACCCGGATCATCATTCAAACCAATCGTCTACGCACAGGCCTTCTACAACCGCTACGCTCCGGGAACTGTAGTTTTTGATACTGAAACACGCTTTGGTGCCAACTCGTTCCCAAAAGACTTCGATGGAAAATTCCGCGGCCCAATATCAATTCGTGAAGGTTTGGGGCAATCAAGAAACATCACGGCAATTAAAGCCTACTACCTTGCCGGAGAACAAAAACCCATCATCGATCTTGCCCAAAGAATGGGTGTGGAATTTCTGGATCCAAATCAAGATTATCAATGGCCTTTGGCTCTTGGTGGCGCCGACGTAAAACTTACCAGTATGGTCGGTGCATTCGGTGTATTCGCCAACACCGGAGTTAAACATCCCGTAAACTCAATCCTGAAAGTAGAAAACTCCGACGGTGAAATCCTTGAAGAATGGAAAGAAAGCAGCGGCGAAGAAGTGCTGGATCCCCAGGTTGCTTACCTGATTAACAGCATCCTTTCCGATAAAGAAGTACGTCTCGGTGAAAATCTCACCATTCCTGGCCATAACAACGGCGCAAAAACCGGTACGTCAAACCGCAAAACCAAATCCGGGAAATACCTGCCGCATGACCTCCTCTGTATTGGCTACACTCCAAGTTTAGTAACAGGAGTATGGGCAGGCAACAACACAGACGCAGAAGGTGAAATTTCAGTATATGCCGACGGTTACAATATTTCCGCACCTATCTGGAAAAAATTCATGACCGAAGCTCTGAAAGACAAACCTTCAGAAAACTTCCCTGTTCCGGAAGGAATCAAACAGGTAACTATTTCCAAAGCTACAGGAAAACTGCCTGGACCTTCCACTCCGCCGGATCAACAAAGACTTGAAGTGTTTGCCAGTTTCTCCATCCCGACGGAAGTTGATAACAGTGAAGTTGAAGCGGAAATCGATACGCGCAACAATCTGCTTTCAAACCAATACTGCCCTCCGGATTTCGTAAAGAAAGTGACTTTTGTAAACATTCACGACGTAGCCCCATATCCTGAATGGGAAAAAGGAGCACTCGAATGGATTCAGGCAAACATGGCAGCCAAAATGCAGGAACAAGGTGGCCTGGGCAACATAATTTACGGTGTCCCTCCTGAAACAGAGTCCGATCTTTGTAATGAAAACGTTTTCAACAGCAAACCGGAAATATCTATCACCGATCCGGATAATAACAGTTCAGTCGCTTCCAGCTCCAACTTCGACGTAAGTGTAAAAGTATCAGCCGAAAACGGCATCAAAAAAGTTGAATACTATCTGGATAATCAATATCAGTACTTCAGCGATGCCATCCCTTACAGCGGAAAAATACGCTTGCCGAAGGGAGAAAAAAACGGCACTCATCACACCATAACAGCTCGCGCCATCGACAACTTCGGGTATTCCACAGATGCAAGTATTGAAGTGGTAACCGGATCAGAATCCGCAAACACAGATGTTACAACCTCAACCGCAGATTCAGGCACCACCACAACCGACACAACAACGACAACTACTACCTCTTCGAACTCAAAAAAGAAGAAGGAAACTTCTCCAACAGAGTTGCTAGACCCTGTGACAGACGCGCTGCCGCTACCGACGATATAACGTAGAGCGGCAGTAAGATCCAAAACCACATCTCCGAGTGCACCGGATACGTAAAAATAAGCGGTATAACAACGTATCCAAGCACGTAGTCATGTATCAGATATAATTCATACGAAACATCGCCCACGCGCAGGAAGAACTTCTGCAGCAAAGGCGATTTTTCAATACCCCGCGCCAAAGTAAACAAAACAATAAAAAGTCCCGGCGTAACAGCCAGGTCAGAAAAAATCCACCCTGGTTTATACATATTCAAAAAGAATCCGGAAAAAGTAAATCCGATCCCCAGCATCACTGGCCAAAAACCTTTCAATCGATCTAAAAGTTTAGGTGATTTGTGATACCACCATGCCAATGCCATACCCAACGCAAATTCAAACAAACGCGGAAGAAAAAACGTAAAAAAACTATAACTATTTTGCGTCGGATACACCACGCCCATTGGAACAGTATCCAAAAAATACGTTGCGTAAGCCCTATAAGCTATCGTGATAAAAAAAATGGGTATCAAAAATTTCCATGGCCCCACCCTACGTAACCATCTATTCAAAAACGGAAACAGCAAATATAACTGCAAAATAAGCGGAATAAACCAATAAACTCCTGCGAATTTCTGTAATGTTTCAACGTCAAAAAACAAAAACGGAACCGCAATAAGTTTAAAAATATCCAGCCAGCCAAACAAAAAATCCCCGGCAAAATTTGGGAAAAGCACATTACGCAAAACAATAATGCCAATTCCAACCAAAATAGAAACATACAGCGGCCAGACAATACGTTTACATCGTTTCCATACAAACTCCCAAAACCCTTCTTTATCGGCCTTTTCAGGTTTTTTCAAGACACTGAGCATCAAAACAAACCCGCTCAACATCAAAAAAACGTTCACCGCCATAAACCCATACACAAAAACAAAACTAACAATATTTTTCACCAAATCAAAAAAACTCCCACCCTTAAAAATCTCCAGACGGCTCAAATTTGCCGCAATCCCATCAGGAACAATCAAAAAACTGGCATTAAACCATTTGGAGTAAAAATGATAAACAACCACATTCAAAATCGCCAGCGCCCTCATAATATCCAAAAGCTCTATCCTCTTAGAAGACTTTACCCCTGCATGTGTTGTTTCAGCCATGCAAAAAGACTAACAAAATAAATGAAATTTTTCCACCTTGTGATAGAAAAAAGCCGTTTAGGATTGCTCAAAATTTCTATTTTACGAGAAAGGTG
>JADZCU010000076.1 GCA_020851415.1 Candidatus Peregrinibacteria bacterium
CACACATGTTCACCACGGTTATGCCACTCATACTGCTCCCGCAAATCACTTGGCAGGGATTTATGACTCCAACATTGGAAGGCCAATATATCATCAAAAACCTGGTGATTATCACCACCGCCATGGGGCTTGGCGCAAATTTCAGCAGAAGCACCAAAATACCCAAAAATAAATAAGCACCTATTTACTACGTTGCTTCTTCGGAACGTACCGCTTGCACTCCAAACATTCTGGATCAAGTTTTTTGTTGAGATACCACAAAGTCCCCAACAAAAGTGACAGGCTGAGAATTTTAAATATAACACCGTACTGGTTAAAAAGCTCTAAAACAACGGAAGTGCCCCCTATAGCAAAAACCGGCAAAGCACATACGGGACAAAAAACAGTCAGTGTTCCCAATCCTACTCCGAGCCCCGAAACAGCCGCCATAGATGTTTTTCGTTGCGTACTTCGCATAACCAACAATGCCATAAGGCCTGCTATCACAATCCCCGTAAGCAAACTCACCAAGATACTAAAAATAATGTTACCAGGCGTTAAATTAATGTTCATCACGCACATTTCGTCGCGGCTACCCGGAAATGAAGCCATGAAATAATAATCAATATCAAACAGAACAAAAGCTATTCCAAGAGCAGTCAGTAAATACGTCGGCTTTTTGAGCTGATCAACAAGATGCAACTTCATAACGAAAAATTTATGAGTTCAACAACGCATCGATAGCGGTTTGAAACTTCGAAAGCGGTTGAGCTCCTGAAACAACCTTAACTTTACCAGTTTTGTTGTTCATGATGATGTTTCCTGGAGTTCCATCTACACCCGCTTTTTCTCCTTCCGCGATATCGTTCTGAACTTTGCTCAAATATTTTTGGCTTGTAAGGCACTCTTTGAATGAAGCCTCGTTCAGGCCAAGGTCTTTAGCAAATGCATATAATTGATCCATAGTTAAACCATCTCCATTAGAAGAGGTCTTCTCATAAATCATGTCTGTATAAGACCAGAACTTATCACTTCCGCCAAACTCAGCAACGCATTCAGCCGCCATAGCCTCGGTTGTAGCCATAGGGTCATGGAAACTTAACGGATAATGACGGTATACCCAGTTAATTTTATCACCATAGGCGGCCATTACTTTGTTCCCGGTCGGATGGAATTTTTTACAGAAAGGACATTCATAATCGGAATAGGTAATCATGGTGATTTCCGCATCCGGATTGCCACGCACATGATCTCTGGTTTTATCTACAGGCTTAACATTTTTTGCCATCTCTTCAGCAAGCTGATCACCCTGAGCTTCCTGCTGTTGCGCTAAATCTTGCTGTTGTTGCTGCTGTTTTTTTGCAAAACTATTAAAAGCCTGCTCAATTTTATCAACTGAAACGTCACCACCTCCACCATTCAGGCGCATACCAAAAAACACAAGCGAGCCGGAAACAGCCGCAGAAGCAAAAACAATTGCCAGAACCAGTCCAAGATCTTTTTTCTCAATCATAAAAAAAGTTAAGATATCGAAAACATTATAGCCTAAATATCAAATTATCGAAAGACACAGACTCAAAACTTCACATGCAAAAACCTACTATCTCCATTTAATCGAACACCCCATCGAAGGCCTTTGCACGTCCGATGGTTTCTTCCCGGCAACTAAAAGCCCCAACGCTGCATCCAACTCCCTGCTTGTAACCTGAGTTTCATCTTTCCAGTTATCATCGATCCTGCCATGGTAAACCAGGAGACGATCCGTATCGTATACATAAATATCCGGGGTACACTGCGCTTCATAAAGTTTTGCCACCTCCTGACCCGGATCTTCCAAATAAGGGAATTTCATCCCATATTTCTCAGCATACACTTTCATAAGATCAAAAGTTTCTTCTGCGTAATCCGGATTATTCACATTTGGGTTAATCCCCACAAACTGAACCGCCTGATCTGTATATTTTTCCTGCAAAACGTTTAAACGTGACCAAACAGCCTGAACATAAGGACAATGATTACACATAAAAACAACAACCAGAACTTTCTTATCCGCAAAGCTGGCAAGCGAATACATCTCATTATCAATACCCTTAAGCTTAAAATCTGGAGCTGGTAGACCCAATTTCAATTTCAGTGATTCAAGCAAAGTCATATGAATGTGTTAAGTTTTTTCAAAGTTATGCTACCATAAACGCATGAATGATTGGAGTTTCTCGCCGGTAATGTTTCAAATAGGTCCGTTCCAGGCACACTGGTACGGATTTATGTACGCGCTTGGTTTTGCCATTGGATACCTGTACTTACTATTTTCCAAAAGAGGAAAACAGTTGAATGCAGCTGAAAGAGATTCTCTGGTTTTATACGTTATCCTCGGCGTTGTTCTGGGTGGCCGAATCGGTTACATACTCATATACAATTTAGCTTACTACATCACAAACCCCGAAAAACTTCTGGCCGTGTGGGAAGGCGGAATGTCTTTTCACGGAGGGCTCATTGGAGTCGCTATTGCCGTTTGGCTATTTCGAAAAAAATATAAAAAAACGTATCTGCAAATCGGAGACATCATCTGCAGCATAGCTCCGGTCGGACTATTTTTTGCCAAAATTGGAAACTTCATCAACGCTGAGCTCTACG
>JADZCU010000077.1 GCA_020851415.1 Candidatus Peregrinibacteria bacterium
AATTTCTTCCATGGAAACCAGCTGGAGTTTTAATCCGCGCACCAGTTCATTTTTTATTTTTTGTTCAAGTTCCGAGAATGTGGGTTCCAGAGCGATTGAAGGCATTTTTTGGTTTTTATTTTTATCTTTAAATTATACCATTTTTCGGCAAATCTGACAAACTATGTATCTTGGATTTATTTGCATTGGTGCTCCTTTTGATTTTTGCCTCTTTTTAGAGCTTTTTTATGCTTCTTAGGAATAACCGTAAGCATTGACCTTTCCGCGATTTTGTTGTATAATCTCGCCCCTGTAACGAATATATATATTTTAGGTTCTTGTATCTTACATCCTTCATAAGTTTTTTAATTTTATTTTATGTCAGAAAGAGACCCAAAACTTGCTTCAAGGCCATCCTCACAAAGGCCTGTGGTAAAAGAAGATCCGCAGCTTACCAATGCTCGAAATAGTGCAAATTTTGGTTTTAAACGTTGGCTTCTCGTGGTTGGTGTGGCTACAGCTTTGCATGAGCCAACTTATCATCAGCCATTGAAAACAGGTTTTGAAAATTTGGTTGTAAATCCTTATAAGAAGTGGCAGGCAGAAAGGGCTTTAGCTGAAGCCGAAGAAGAAATGTCAAAGAAAGCCAAGGATGCTTTGGATGCTGACAAAAAGAAAGTTGAGGATCGTAATAAAACTCCACTTGAACGTATTAAAGCTCGTGAGGTTGAAGCGAAGGCTTTTAAGGCTAAGCTTTATACTGATTATGAATCGATTCCTTATAGAGATATTTATTTCCCGGTTGAGTATTATAGCCAAGGTACTGCAGATAATGAAAAAGAGGCAGCTGGTGTTTTTTTAGAGATGGTTGTTGATAAAACACATACTGCTGATAAGGATCCTGATCAAGCGGACTTTCAAAAGCTGGTTTCTGCTGTTATGCCAACTGGCTCTTATGAACGTACGAAATCTTCTGCAACACTAAGTCTTTGTGAGAAGTTGGGACCTGAAAGCCAAAACTGCGTTGCTCGTACAAGGCTCATCATTATGGCTGTTGCGCAAAAATATCCTCATTTACAGAAATCACTCTTCATTCAAAAATTTGGTGATCATGAACGTGCATTGGTTGAGGTAGGTGGTGTTCGTCATATTTTGGAAGGTAATGTTCCTCGGTTTCCTGATGGTGAAACTTCTGCTAAGAAAAATGAGGTTATGCCGGTTGAAGTTTGGTTAGCTTTGTACTCTGGTCATAAACGTTCTGAGTTTGAAGATCGTATTGAAAGACATGGACCGCAGTCAAAAGATCGTCAAAAACCTGCTGATTATCCTCGTGTTACCGATCAACTTGTTGCAGAAGATTTCTGGGATAAGGATTTGGATAACGTTGGTACTGCAGAAGGATGGTTTAATTCTTCGAATGGAGTTATGGGTGGAACTGAAGGAACTAACGGACAAAATAATGAAGATATGGATGGTGGTATGTCTGTTGAAGGGCAAGAACCTAAGGACACTGCCAAGAAAATTGAAAATCTGCTTGGTACTGCAGAAGAGATGGAGCAGAATGTGTCAAAAATCAATGAACAACGTCCAAACGATACAAAAGTTTATGATTTTGATTCTCTCAACGAACAAGATGCATTTAAATTAAATCGGGATGCCCATCAGGAGCGTCTGAGAAAAATCTCTTTTCCCCACTTAAAGAAGATTGACGCTGAGGCTGTCAAAATGCTTATTCGTCAGAATACAGATGGGAACAATATTTTCATGCTTCGATTTGAAGCTCTCACTGATTTGGATGAAGCAGCGGCAATTGAGTTGGCAAAATTTAGCGGACAAATTTATTTTGGTGGATTTCAATCGTTGCCGGTTCATGTAATGAAGGCTTTTTCTGGTTTCGGTCACGAACTTACTTTTAAAGCAAAAATTGCCTCAAAAGAAGCTTTGGAGGCTTTTGTTGGCAAAAAACCCGGTGTGAAAATGACGGAATTTTTTGATATTGATACTTTGTTGCCCGAAGATGCGGATAGTAATTTTGATGTGTCAAAAGACAGCGGAAATGAAAGTGCGCCTCGTCGATATGTTGGAGGTTTTCGTTTGGAAGATACTATTGGGTTATCAACAGATGCAGCAGAAGTTTTATCAAGATATAGGGGTAACTTGAGTTTTACACGTGTGGGTTTATCTAGAGCTGCTGCGGAAAAATTGGCTAAGATTGGGGATTCGGCTATCCAGATAGATGATCCTACCTTTGAATCGTTAGAAGGATTTAATGAACATACCGGAAACATTATTCTTCATTTTAAGAATGTTCATGATGATGATTTATTAAAAGCTGCTAAGGGGTTAGTTTTGCACAAGGGTGAAGTGATCGTTAGTTTCTTTTCAGGAAAACCAGTTCCGACGTCTCTTTCTGTTGATGCGGCTAAAGTTTGGGGAAGTCGAAAGGGAAATTTGTCTCTTAACGGTTCCATGACTATGAGTGATGAAGCTCTTGGTGAATTGGCTTCTATTAACGGGTCATTGCGAGTTGCTGTTAACCCACGGGCAACACTTTCAGTTGAGGCTGCAAAAAAGTTTGCACAGTTTGGCGGTGATCAACGTAGCCACACCTTAAGACTTGAGCATATTTCTCATATGTCTGGTGAGGCTGCTTCTTATTTGATTCAGTCAAAAGCAAGGGAGATTTATTTACCGGGTTTTTCAACTATCACTCCTGAACTTGCCCGTTACTTTGCTCAGTTTCCTGGGGGACTTTATTTACCCAATGTTAAATCACTGTCAGTTGAGGCGGCTCGTGAACTTGGGAAGCATACTGGTACGCTCGATTTGGGTGGTTTCAGTGATGTTCCGATTGAGGTTTTCCGTGAGTTAATAAAGAATAAAGGGCAAACGATGATTGGAGTTAAGCTTGTTACGGTGGAAATGGCTAGGGCTCTTACTCAAGCTACTCATACTCAAAGTTTGTGGAGTGCCAAAATTAGAAGTAAAAAAGCCGCTGTGATTTTACATGAATTGAATAAGAAATATCCGGGGCGTATTCACATTGAAGACATTGCCATGCAGCGAGTGAACGCACCATTCCGACCGGAGATTAAGTGGGAAGAAGAGTAAAATTTATGATTATAAAAATCAGTGATTTGGCATAAGGCTGCATCACTGATTTTTGCTTTGTTTAATGATGGAAGGCAGGTATTGTTTTTGATTTGTGCGCTTTCCCCTTAGCCAAGGCTTTTTCTCATGACGCCAGCTTCTACTAACTCACGGGTGAAATCTTGTTTTAGACTGCGTTTGAGCATGATGATGGAGGTGAGGTTTTTGTGGATGAAGTGGTGTTCTTTTTGCGGGCCGACGGGGATGTCGAGGATTTCCGAGGTGTATGTTACGTCTGCAAGGATGTCTTTGGCGAAGCTGTGCTGCGTTGCCAGACGTTCCAGATTATCCATGTTTAAATATTTTCCGGCATGGACGA
>JADZCU010000078.1 GCA_020851415.1 Candidatus Peregrinibacteria bacterium
GGTATTGTATCACAGAGCGGGTATTGTTGCTTTTTGGTTAGGAAATGCTATATTTCTCCCCTTTTTACTTTTTGAACTTCTCTCATGGACGGTTCTGAGAAAAGTAGTGTTATGCCGGATGACTTGGATCTTCCACCTGAAGTTGATCATGCTTTGGTTGTGAATTATGCAGTGAAATTGATTGAACTTATAGATAGTGGAAAGTTATTGGCAAGCAAGAATCTCATTATTCCCCAGGAAGCCCACGGATTTTTAGATACTGAAGGTGTACTGACTTTTGAAAAAATGCGAAAAGTTGTAGCAATGATGAAATTGATGAAGGTTGCTGATAAGACTGAGCTCAATAAAGTTATTTCCGAAATTGCAGGTACTACTACAAATATCGCTGCTGCTGTTGCTCTTATTTCACGTATCTGGAAATATTTTGAAATGGGTAGGCCGGGTGCTTCTCAAGCTGGACTTCAGATGGATCCTGGTGAGGTGCATATGCTTCTAGAGGATGAGTTGAGAGGAGCAGGACTTGTAATGCCTTCTTTTGATGAGGAACGTTTTATTCCTCAGTGTATTGATAGTTGGAAGAAAGGCGGTGACCCAAAATCGATCCTTGCAGAAACTCAGCAGCAGATTAGAGAAGTTTTTGCTCAAGCTAAAAAAGAAGGTCATGACATTTCTGCGAAACGTGTTGAGAGGATCTCTGCTATTTATGGATTTTTATCGAAACTGGTTGGTGCCCCGAAGAAGTTATAATTTTTGTTTATATTGACTTTGGTTTATGGCCTCTTATAATTGGCGCGTTCAGATTTCTTTTTATGGCTATGGTTCAAAATCGCATTACTCCGCCGGCTCCGCTACTTCCTCGACTTTGTCCCGTTCTGGGTTAATGCTTATTTTTGAACTGTTTTCTACAGAGTAGGCCCCAGATGGAGGGGTCGTTTTTATTTAATTTTATTTTTATGTCTAAACTTGATTCTCATGAAATAGTGATTGCGAAAGCCGGTACGAACGTCCTTACGTACAAAGTTCCTGGCAGACCTTATCCACGTCTTGATAATAATGTTATTCAAAATCTGGCTGATGACGTGAGTAGTGTTATGGAAACAACCGGCCTGGGTGTTATGCTTGTGAGCTCCGGAGCTATTGGTGCCGGGAATGAGTTAACGAACTGGAGGCGTAATCTTGAGGGGGTTCCTGATGAGCATGTGAAACAGGCCTTGGCTGCGATTGGTCAATCCCGTTTGATGGCAAAATGGGCTGATGCATTTGAAGGTGCTCAACCATCTCGTCTTGTTGCTCAAATTCTTCTTACTCATAATAATCTGGCGAGTGATCGTGAGCGCGAACATCTTTTTAATGCACTTCGGGTTCTATTGGATCAACGTGCGGTGCCAATCGGTAATGAAAATGATGTTGTTTCTGTTGATGAAATCCGAACGGAGGATGTTGTGAATGGAGGTGAGAAAAAAGAAAATGGCAGGAAGTCTAAGTTTGGTGACAATGATCAACTGGCCTCTCAACTGGCACAGACGACCGGCGCAAAGATTCTTGCACTTTTAACGGATGTGAAAGGAATTTGTGATAAAGATCCTTCGAAATATTCAGATGCCAAACTTTTTGAACGTTTGAAAGCGAGTGACATGGATGAGGAGTTTTTTGCGCGAATCGGGGCGAATGGCAATGAGAATGGTACGGGTGGTCCGGGATCTAAGGCGCGAGCTGCTAAAAGTGCAGCAGAAACCGGAGTGATTGCGGTCATTGCGGATGGTAAGGTTCCGGGTGTTTTGGGTAAAATTATGAGGGGAGAAAAAATTGGGACTTGGATTGTGCCAGAATAATTGATTATTTTTTTATGAAAAATTCTCAAGCTGCTGGACTTATTGGATATGGTCATTTGGGTGTGCAACCTATCCCGTGGTGATATTATTTCGTCAGCGCTATAATGCTGTCGCCCTTTGTTTAAATTATGAAAATTCTTGGTATTGAAACTTCTTGTGATGAAACAGCCGCCGCCGTTGTGGAAAACGGGACGATTGTTCATTCGAATGTGATTGCTTCGCAGATTGACCTGCATCATAAAACAGGCGGCGTGGTGCCGGAAGTTGCGGCTCGTGAGCATGTTTTAAAAATTACTCCGGTTATTGAGGAAGCTTTGCAGATTGCTGGCATGACTCTGAATGATATTGATGCAATTGCCGTTACGCAAGGCCCGGGATTATTGAGCTCTTTAGTTATAGGGGTAACTGGGGCTTCAGCTTTGAGTATGGCTACCGGAAAACCTTTGATTCCCGTGAATCATATTGCCGGTCATATTTATGCGAACTGGTTGGGTGAGAAACCGGAGGATCCGATTCAATTCCCGGCGATGGTTTTGACTGTTTCGGGAGGACATAATGAGTTGGTTTATATGAAGTCGCATGTTTCTTTTCAATTGATTGGTGAAACTTTGGATGACGCTGCCGGAGAGGCTTTTGATAAAGTGGCTCGAATTTTAGGTCTTGGGTATCCGGGAGGACCGATTATTTCCCGTGTTGCCGTGAACGGGAACAGGAAGAGATTCCCCTTCCCGCAGGCCTTTATGGGTAAGGATAGTTATGATTTTAGTTTTTCAGGTCTTAAGACTGCCGTACTGAACGTTGTGAAAGAAGAACATGCCCATGAAGGTGTTTTAAGTGAAGAGTTTGTTGCAGATTGTGCCGCTTCTTTTGAGGAGACGGCGTGTCAGGTTCTTTCGAATAAATTATTAAAAGCCGCTCAACAATATAAAGTGAAAGAGGTTCATCTGGCCGGTGGTGTTTCTGCTAACAGGAGGCTCCGGGCAGTGGTTCAGGAGAAAATTGAAGGGAAGTATTTTTTTGATGCTTCAGAGAAAAAAGTGGCGATTACTCATGCCCCTAAGTTACGATTTGCTGAAAATATAACTTTTTGTACGGATAACGCGGCCATGATTGCTTCGACGGCATTTTTTCACTACAAGAAGGCTCCGCATCATTATATCAAGCCTTTTCCAATTTTGGCTGATCCTAATATGCGCATGTACGCATAGAATTCCCGGGTAAAAGGTAACAAAAACCCTTTTTGTCTCAGACAATTGGTGCTACACTCCTTGTGATCCTTAGTTACTTTTTTCTGTATGCAAAACTCTTACGATCGTACTGAAGACAATGAAGACACAGAACGTGGACAGGTTCCACCGTTCCAGACTCCGAAAGGCGTTCATGACATTATGCCTGCTGACCACGAATATCATACTTTTATCAAAAAGGTTGTTCGTCACCGTTGTCGTCAGGCCGGTTTCCGACGTATTACCACACCTATGTTTGAGTTTACCGATGTTTTCAGACGCGGTCTTGGTGATGCAACGGACATTGTAAGCAAGGAGATGTATACATTCCAGGATAGAAAAGGTCGCAGCCTTACACTGAAACCTGAAAGTACCGCAGGTGTTGTCCGTGCTTATATTCAAAATAATATGAAAGAGCTGGCACAACCGGTTGAGCTTTTTTATATTGAGCCACACTTCCGTTATGACCGTCCGCAAAAGGGGCGATATCGCCAGTTTTGGCAGTTTGGTTTTGAAGTGATTGGTGAAAGTGATCCGGCGCTTGATGCACAGGTTATTCAATTGGCTTATCAGATTCTGGACGATCTTGGTATTGCTCAACTTTTCACTCTTCAATTGAATACTATTGGTACAAATGAAGAACGAGTGGCTTATATGCAAGCCTTAAAAGATTACTATTTTGGAAAGGAACGATATTTGAGCCCGGACGATAAAATGCGTCTGGAGAAAAATCCGCTCCGTATTTTGGATTCAAAACATGAAGATACTATTATCTTGAACCAGTCGGCTCCAAAAATGATGGATTATTTTGGAGATGAAACCAAAGCTTATCATGAGGAACTGAAAGAGTACCTTACCGAGCTCAAGATTCCATGGGTAGATAACGCCGGCCTGGTGCGCGGTTTGGATTATTACAGTAAAACAGTATTTGAATTCTGGGATAAAACAGACGGTGCACAGAATGCTATCGGTGGTGGCGGGCGCTATGACGGACTGTTTGAGCTTATGGGAGGCGACCCAACTCCGGCATGCGGATTTGCCGCCGGTATGGAACGTGTTATTGCCAATATGAAACGTGAAAAAATTCGTGTACCTCGCAAAGATGATTTGCATGTTTTTGTGGCTCAACTTGGGGGTATTGCCAAGAAAAAATGTTTGCCTTTGATTAAAGAACTCCGTGAACAGGGTATCCGCACTATGGGTGCTCTTGGTAAGGGTTCAATTAAAGTTCAACTACGTCTGGCTGATAAATTTAAAGTACCTTACTGCGTGATTTTGGGTATTACAGAGGTTCGTGAAGGAACTGCCATTATCCGCGACATGAAAGTCGGTACTCAAAGAACCGTTCCTTTTGAAAATACTGTTGAGGAGGTTATTAAAGTTATTGGCGAAGAAAATCTGGATCGCTACACACCGGGTGAAGTGATCTACTAAAAAGATACCAGGCTCACATTCTTTTGTGAATCCATGAAACAAAAAAAACTTTTGGAGTTAAGACCAAACCACTTGAAGGTTTTACTGTTGTCTTTAACGGCAATGGTTTTAGTGTTTATTGCTTATGTATTTTTTCCACCTGCCCAATTTACGCAACAAACACTGGCTCAATGTTTAACATCCAAAGGAGCCGTTATGTATGGTGCTGATACCTGCAGCCACTGTCAGGATCAGAAAAAGATTTTTGGGAAAGATTTTGAAAATATTCAGTATATCAATTGTGAGTTTGAGTTTGAGTTTTGCAAAAAACGAGGAATAACTTCCTATCCAATATGGTCACTTGGAAATAAAGTTCTTCTTGGCACTCAGAGTAAAGCTGAACTCGCTTCATTTGCCGATTGCAAAGAAAATCCGTAAAATGTAGGTATTCTTAAATTTGATTTTAGAATGAAAATAAAAAACTTTTCTGCTTTTTTTTGGTCTGTCAGTACAGTACTTGTTTTGGCTTTGCCAATTATGGCTCAGGCAGCCTCTTTTCAGGATGTTCCGGAGAACACCGTTCATTATAATGCCATTGAATATTTAAAGGCGAAAGGTGTTGTTGGCGGATATTCTGATGGGACTTTCCAACCTGATAAAACTATTAACAGGGCGGAGGCACTTAAAATTATTTTACTTGCGAGCGGACTGTCCGGCGAATCAACTACAGTGATCGATTTTCCTGACGTTCATCCTAAAGATTGGTTTTACGGATATGTACAACGCGGTGTCGAAAGAGATATTGTGAAAGGTTATGACGACGGTAATTTTAAACCGGCGAATAATATCAACGTGGCTGAAAGTTTAAAAATTATTTTGCTTTCTTTTGCAATGGATCTGCCTGCCAGTGTTTTGAGCGATCCTTATCCGGATGTTTCAAAAACTGTTTGGTATGCCAATTATGCCGAATACTCACGTGCCAAACAGATTATCTGGACTCA
>JADZCU010000079.1 GCA_020851415.1 Candidatus Peregrinibacteria bacterium
CGTTTTTCTTTTCTTCGGTGAGTTGAATCCCCCACTTTTTGAAATCACTGATCATCTCCAGAGTTCGAAGGTATCCAACTGCACCGGCAACCGGTTTGCCATGGTAGGTGATGTTTTGGTCGTCGTAAGCGATGACTGTTAGGTAGTGGTCGTTTGTGGCTTCAAGCCAGTTGGCGAGTTTTTTGCCGCGGGTAGCGTTGTATGAGTGGTCGCTGTCCAGGAAACTGAAACGTTTGACGTTGTCAGGGATTTTTTCCATTGAGTCGATGTAGGCAAATTTCAGGGCTCGCCCGGCGCTGTGTCCGGAAATGTCTATGGTGGCGTTGGGTGTTCCCAGTTTGGTTTTTACATCTTCGAAAAGGGCGGCGATGGTTTGGCCGCGATTGGGATCGTTTTTTCGCCAGGCGTTGGCGTTGAGTTTTGGGGCTTCAATGTAAGCGATGACGACGTTTTCGTCGGGGCTGGAATCACGGAGCGCCCTGGTTTGTGCACCGATTTGTTGAATGTTGTAGTGCCAGTCCAATCCTTCCTGTTTTTTTGTTCCAATGGTTTGTTCGATGGTATTGCCGGCAGGAAGTGTGAAATAGATTACCTTGGTCGGTTTTTTACGGTCAAAATTTCCGGGGGCGTTGACGTGAATGCGGAGTGAGTCCGGAGCGCCTTCGGGGTACCGGTAGTTGCAGGTTTGTTCGTTGAAGTGAGGGCTTTTTTCAAAACCTTCAAGTGCGTTGTCTTGAAGTAAATCGGGATTTGGTTCTGAATATACTTCGTCGACTCTGAGCTCTGGACTCGGGTTCGGGTCAGGATTTTTTTTTGTCACCGCCGTCTTCCTCGGGGTTGGCCTGGGCGATTTTGCCATTGTCCGGTTTTTGATCGTCAGTTTTTTCCGGGGCGTCCGGTGCCGGCTCTTCTGCTTTTTTCTTTTGGAAGACCGATACTCCGGCGTGCCATTCATGTGGAGGCGGTTGTTTTGGAGTGTGCGGCGCGTGCCATTCCTTGACGCCAATGTACTGAGCATCACCAATGGTAAACGGTGTTGCTGAGCCGAATGGTACTGAAGCGAGAATTGCCCAAGCTTGAGCTGTAGCTTCCTGAGCGTTACTGTACATGGTGGTGTACCCACCAGGCACTTTGGCACGTGCTGCCGCATTGTCTTTTTGGATATCGGCCATGGTTTTTCCGGGTGGAAGGCGGCTGGGGTCGTTGCGGTAAGCAACGGGATCGAATGGAGCGTTTGGATCTGGTTCCACAGGTTTTTCGCCAGACGGCTGTTGATCGGGAGTTTGTGCTGCCTGTATCTCTCTTACTTTGTCACCGATGAGTTTTCCCATTTGGGAATAATCTGCGAAATGTACGCCGTCACCGTTGGTACCACGGAGTTCGGGTTTGAGTTTTCCGGGTTTGTTTGGGTCTTCAAAGGCAGCGGCAAAATCTATGACTTCGTCAGGTCCTACCTGTTTTTTTGTGGTGTCGTCAATTGACCCTTTGTAGCCGCGAATCCAGTCGTTGATGTCTTTCCAGCGTTTGACTAAATCTTCTTCGTAGGCTTCTTCCGTGGGGAATTTATCTTTATTTTTTCCCGCCCACTGTTTTGAATATTTTGAATCTGCTAAAGGAGGAAGTGTTCCACCAATAACTTTCATGCCGGCTTCTTTTGCCAGGCGATAAATCTCTTTGAGGTTTGTTTTAATTTGTTCGGTTGATCCCGGAAGGAAAATGTCGTTGCTTCCGCCAAGAATTACGAGGGTAGCCCCACGGCATTCCTGATTGAGAATTTTATTTTTTAGTACATCGAGAATCTGGCGTGAAGTTTGTCCCATGGATTTTTCGTTGTTGCCGTAGTGCAAGTGTTGGGCATCTTTGTAGCCCATTTTTGGAACAAATCCGTCTGAGAGTGAATCCCCTATTACGAACACTTTTCGTGATTGTAATTTTTCAACTTTTTCAGGTGTTTGTTCCGGAGATGGATTTGGTTGAGCGCTTGGAGCAGCGTATGCGGCTGGTTGATATTCTGCCGATGGTGATGGTTGCTTTGGGGTGTATGAAGGTGAGCCACTGTATGATGGAGCTCCGCCGCCGTAGGATGGTGCACCTCCGCCATATGATGGAGAGGACGCATAGGATGGTTTGTTTGCCGATGACGACTTAGCGTATTTAGGTGGCGCATCCACGCTGATTGGAATGCCTCCGCCCTTGCCCGGAGACACAATTGCCTCACTTGGTACTTCTGATTTTTCGGGAGCTTTTGAGGCGACCGGTTTTTCTTCCGGTGGTTGTTTTTTTGTTTCTGATGGTT
The DNA here is from genome assembly GCA_020851415.1 of Candidatus Peregrinibacteria bacterium. Taxonomy (GTDB): domain Bacteria; phylum Patescibacteriota; class Gracilibacteria; order UBA1369; family UBA1369; genus JADZCU01. The sequence goes on from JADZCU010000079.1 coordinate 2,297, forward strand.
TTGCAACTGCAATCATTTTTGGTGCGCCTGCCGGATATTTTTCGTGGAATGCGGCAACGGCTTGCTGTGCGTCGGCATCAAGTTGGTATTTTCTATTCGGTGCATCATCTTCCGGCCCAAAAATTACAGTCCTGATCTCTTTGTATTCGGGCTTTGTACAGATGTCATTCATGGCTACTTTTTGACCGCCCACTTCCACATAGCTGCCGAGTAAATCTCCGCCTTGAGCGTAGTCTGAATAGGTTGGCTCGTGGGCGCGATCACCGATTCCCTGCGCGATGTTTCCTCTGAGTTTGAAATCCGGCTTACCATTTTCGTCGACTGAAGGAACAGCGTAGCAACCTCCGCCAAATGTGATTTTTCTGGTGACGTCACTGCGGGGGGCGAACACTGTTTTTCTGGCACCAACAGCAAGTTCTGTAGGTTTGATACCGTGTCTTTCCAGCCACTCCATTTGCATGTCGTGTTCGGCTTGGAGGTAGTCGACGGATTTCATAGCTGCACCGTTGCGGACGAGTTTCCCGTTGCCATCTGTAACGTTAATTGGCAATGGAGGAAGACCTTTTTCGCGACGTCTTTTGTTTACTAAACCTTCCAACTGCTCACCGGTGAAGAATGGCATTTTTTTTACGGCTTCGTCTGCGTATAGGCGTTCATATAAAACATGGGGCGGCATATTTCCTCCAACCATTTCTGCAATGGCCTGCATGGTTGGGCCGTCCGGGGTGAGGGTTATTTTATCATCGCCGGTACCAAAGCTTAGGTTGGTGTAGAGCGGTATTTTTACCTGTTTGCCGTTAATGGTTGTTTCGTAGAATTTTGGTTGCATGGCATCCGGAGAGAAAGCTCCTTTTGCGGCTTGCTCCAAAATGAGTTGTTGTTTTTCTTTTGGCGTTTTGCAAAGAGCCAAAGCGGCTGTGAACTGTGAACCGGTCATGGCGTCTGGTGACCGCTTTGGGAAATTGAGTGTTTCTACGGTGCCAGTTGATTCAGCAAGTTTTTCTTCAGTGACTTTTGCTTCTTTGGCCGCCGGTGTTCTCATGTACGCTGCGAAGATGTTCGGATGAACACCATGACCACCCGGTGTTATTTGTGTTTCAATGTTTATTTTGTGATCCTCCATTTTTTTGCCCATTTTTTCCATGAGAACTTTTACACGGCTTAATAATCTTTCATTTGCTTCTCTTGTTTGTGGAGAGCCAGTGTAGCTTTGCAGTTCACGGGTTGGGTCTTCCATTGCCCATTTTGCCAGAGCGTCTTCCGCGCCACCGTAGTAGGATTCAAGGAAGCCGATTTGGCGAAGACCTTCGTACATTTCTTTGAGTTCAGGGTCGGAGGAGTTCTGCAGTCCGGTGAGCACTTGATTGATGGCTTTATAACCTCCGCTGAAAGATGTGAGACTGATGTTGTCGCGCAATCTTTGACCGGTAAGTTGTTCGGCCTGCTTGATCATGGCTCCGAATATTTTTGGGTCTTGAAGATCTTTCCAGTGAGGTTCGCCTTTGTTGAATTTGTCCGAAGGCATGATGAGCACCACAGGCTCACCGGCTTCACGCATTTTTTTGACCTCGTTGAATATTTTTTGGGCTTCACCATCAAGGCTTTGTCCACCATTGCCATGACAATACACAATAACACGAGGAGGTTTTTTGAACTTGCTCATGTCTTCAGGGTAGCTGATGTGAAAGTCACTTTTTATTTCAGGGTTGTTAACACCCGGTAAATCGCTGAGTTTGAAAAACTCTCCACCGTGCAGTTCTTTTACTCTTTTTTCGGAGGCATTGAGCTCAGCTTTTTTGCGGGCTTCTGCTTCGGCTTTTTCTTTGGCGATTCGCTCTACTTCAGCCTTTTCTCTGGCTGCCTTTGCTTCTGAGGCAATTTTTGCCAAACGTGCGGTCTCCGCAGGGTCTACTGCCGGCTTTTCTTTGCTGTCCTTTTTTTTGCCTGGGTCCGTATCTATCGGGACACCGTTCTCATCCAGCTTTTCTTTGGACTCTTTGCCTTCTTTTCCGGCTTCAACGGCAGGTTTTTCACCTTTTGCAAAACAACGGCGTTTTTCCCCGGACATAAAACTGAATTTATCGAATTGTAGGTGATGCAAAAGCATGCCTTGTTTATGTGTTCAATAAATCATATTATTATAGCACATTTTTTGTTTATAATTAAGGCTGAATGGCTCTTTTAAAGCATATTCCGGAGCGTACTTGCGTAGTTTGCAGAAAAAAGGCGCCAAAAGAGTCACTTTTTCGCTTGTATAAGCTTGATAATGGCACTTATGATGCTGATATTGAGCAGATGATTGAGGGAAGAGGGATTTATGTTTGTAAAATAGATTCCTGTTTAGCGCAACTGGTTATAGGTTCAGGTAAAAATAAAAAGGGTTTTAAACAAGTTCCAGTTGATCCGGAAACTGTTACCATACTGCAAGACAAACTTACGCAAATATGAGTCTGGAATTTCTCGCACAATTAAATGAGGAGCAACGGAAAGCTGTCACGACGACCGAAGGACCGCTGCTTATTTTGGCAGGTGCCGGTACCGGCAAAACAAAAGTTATTTCTTCAAAAATTTTGTATCTTCTTTTGGAGAAAAAGGTTCCGTCTGCGAATATTGCTGCGCTCACTTTTACAGAAAAGGCTGCCGACGAAATGGTGACCCGTGTGGATGAAGCCATGCCACTTTCCTACGAAGAGACGACGATTAAAACTTTCCACGGTTTTTGTGATTCCATTTTACGTGAAAGCGGATTGGAGATCGGGATCGATCCTGGATACCAGCTTTTGGATTCAACGCAGCAATGGTTGTTTATGAAAAAAAATCTGTTCTCTTTTGAGCTGGATTATTATCGTCCGCTTGGTAATCCCAGTAAGTTTTTTTATTCGTTGTTGAACCATTTTAGCCGTCTGAAAGATGAAGATATCCAACCGGAAGTTTATGTAAAATACGCCCAGGAATTGATGGATAAAGCTGTGGAGGCGGTTGATAAAGAGAACGCTTTCAAGTCTTTGGAAATTGCCAAGGCGTACGCCAAACATCATGAATTGATGCAGAAACAGGGGTATATGGATTTTGGCGATTTGCAGTATTATGCACTGAGGCTTTTGGAAAACAGACCGAGTGTTTTGAAAAAATATCAGGATCGTTTTCAGTACATTTTGGTGGATGAATATCAGGATACCAACTACGCGCAAAATAAGCTGATTTTTTTACTTTCCGGTGGAAGCAATAATCTGACGGTTGTCGGTGATGACGATCAATCGATTTATAAATGGCGGGGAGCTTCGCTTTCAAATATTCTTACGTTCCGCGAACATTATCCCCAGGCGCAGACGGTTGTTTTGGTGCAAAATTATCGTTCTACGCAGCCGATTCTGGATGCCAGTTACCAGTTAATTCAAAAAAATAATCCGTTACGTTTGGAGGCACAGGAGCAGGTTTCAAAAAAACTGTTGAGTAATGTGGCTGCCAAAGACCCTGTGCAAATTCATCATTTTGCCATGTATGCGGCTGAAGTGGATTTTGTCATTCAACAAATACATGAAGCCAAGAAAGAGGGGGCCGCTTATAAAAATATGGCGATTTTGGTGAGGGCGAATCAGCACGCAGCGCTTTTTGTGGATGCGCTCAAATATAGTGATATTCCATTTACGGTACGTGATCCGCATGGGTTGATGCGGTTTGAGGAGATGAAAGATATTCTTGCTCTGCTTCGTTTTATTGCCCATCCGCATGACGACATTGCTTTCTTTAGATTGTTAACGTTACCGCTGTTTGATGTACCAATGGCCGAAGCACTGAATTTGCTGAACAAGGCCAAGAAGGATAATTACGAGGCGCTTTTTTATTATTTGCGTAAGCTGCTGGAGAATGATGTGACGCAAAGTTTGCCCGGATTGAACGAGGAGCCGAACTGGTTTAAGCCTTACGACCTCTTGAACCGCATGATCGATTATTCAAGATCGCATAGTGTAGGGCAAACGGTGAGTGAGTTTTTGAATGAGAGTGGATATTATCTCAAACTGACCGAGGTGGATAATCTTGCAAACGCCGAAAAAATTCAGCATATTAAACAGTTTTCCGAGCTGACGAAAAACTTTGAAGCCGAGGAGAATGAACAGTCCGTGTTTGCTTTTCTTGAGTATCTGGAACTTTTGGAACAGGCGCAGGGCTCTATTTCCGCTATTGGCGAATTACAGGAAAATGCGGTGAGTATTCTTACCGTTCATAGTTCAAAAGGTTTGGAATTTGATTACGTTTTTTTACCATGTCTTGTGCAGCAAAGGTTTCCAAGTACCAAACGCAGTGAGCCTTTTGAAGTCCCTGCACAGCTCTTACAAGAAAAACTACCGATGGATGACCAACATCTGGCGGAAGAACGAAGACTTTTTTACGTTGCCTGCACCCGCGCCAGAAAAAAACTGTTCTTAAGTTACAGTGATTTATATGAGGGGAAAAAAGCATGGAAACCTTCAGTGTTTTTGGCTGAAATTGATTCGGAGGAAAATGTGAGTAAATACGATGACACTTCGATTGTGGCTGAGCCGGTGAGCATTACTTCTTCGGAAGATAAACTCAGTGACGCCAATAAACTTTTGTATGTTCCGGAACATACGCAAAAAAACTTTAGTTACAGCAAGATCGATACGTTTGAAACCTGCCCGCTCAAATATAAGTTCCGATATTTATTTGAGATTCCATCTCCCAGTGCGCATGCGGCAAATTTTGGTTCGAGTGTTCACGAAACGGTGAACCAGTTTTATGAAAAAGTGGAAAAAGGTGAAAGGCCAAGCAAGGAATTATTGCAGAAAATTTATGAGGAGTGCTGGATCAGTTCCGGATATGACAGCAAGACACATATGTTAGCACGCAAGAATAAGGGGCTAGAAGTTATGGAGAAGTTTTATCAGGCGGAAGAAGCGAATGGATTTGTTCCACCTGCTTATCGTGAAAAACTTTTCAGATTAAAAATCGGAGAGTTCACTATGGTTGGTCGAATCGATCGTATTGATAAACTTGCCGATGGCACGTATGAGGTGATCGATTATAAAACCGGTACTTATAAACGTGATACTTCGAATATAAAAAAAGATCTTCAGTTATCTTTGTACGCGTTAGCGTGCCGTGATGTTTTCCGCATTCCAGTGAGCAAATTGAGCTTGTACTTTTTAGAAGACGGACTGCGTGTTTCAACCACTAGAACTCCTGAAAATTTGATTGAACTTCAAGATGAAATCATCAAAAACGGTAACGAGATTTTGAGTTCACAATTTCTACCGACTCCAGGATTTCATTGTGGATTTTGTGAATTTAAGGTTTTGTGTCATGCGGCGGAATAGAAAAAAGCCCCGTACAGTACGAGGCTTTTTTGAGTAAACATTTTAGTTGTTATACCAATCTGTTGGGTCGATGTTTGGTGTCGTGAGGCCATTGGAGACTTCGACAATGATCGGTTCGTGTGAAGGACAGTTGACGTTTAATCCACAGGTAACGAACTCTGAATAGTAGGCGGTCATTGTGTCTACTGTTGCGTATACTTTGTAACTTGCACCCGGTACCGGAAGTTTATAAGAAATTCCTGTTTTTGTGTATGTGCAGTATGTTTCTACTTTATCTTCGCGGTCTGCACAAATCTTCATGTTCTCAGGAATTCCCTCTGATGGGAAACCTACATTCCCTGTTATGTAGCCGCGCGGTTGAGCAAGTTCATCGTACGTTACCGATGGTTTTCCCGTTTCGTTTTTCTTTAGACGATAGAGCATTTCTGACATTTCACCGCGGGTGATTTTTTGGTCGAAAGAGTTGATGGTTGTTGGAATTGCGTTGGCGGAATCCAGCACATTTACGTATTTGTGATACCACTCTTCCGGTGGATACCCCGCTCCGGCAAAATCTCCACCGGTTGCGATGACAATAATTTTTGAAGCTTCAGCAAAGTTGATTTCTGTTTCCGGTTTAAAAGTACCGTCGGGATATCCGTCGATGATACCCAGTTCCACCGCTTTGCGCAGGTAGGGGTTGTACCAAGCGCCGTCTTCGATATCTTTAAATGTGAGTCCGGAAAGCGAGTAGATGTCGTAACCTGATGGATCTGAAGAAGGGTTGTAGCCACCTGCTCCAACAATAATTTTTGTAAATTCAACACGGTTAATGGTTTGGTATGGCTTGAAAGACCCGTCCTGGTAACCACTGACAATGCCCTCCGTTTTCAGATAGCTGATAGCGTCGTAGTATTCACTGGTAGAAGGAACATCTGTAAAAGGTTTGTATTCCATAGGTTCCATTGCGTAGGCCAACTGACTGATCAATAGCGCGCCAAGAATGATTCCGACCGTGACGCCCACGAACGTTTTTTTCATATGTGTTTATGTTAAATAATAATTCTTTGCTTTTTTCAGAGTAACATTTATTGCTCATAACTAAAAGTTCCCGATATTGCTGCGAGTATCCGGAGGAAGATCACTTTGCTTGACGGTGAGTAGGTACTCACCTATACTTTGCATCAGCCTAACTTTCTTCTTTTTTATGGATAACGCTGTTTTGTATTTATTGGTTTTGGTGGTTCTTGCTGCTGTGGGATATTTGGCTGTACAGATGCAAAAACTTCAAAAACCTACGGACGATTCTTCGCAGAAATTGATGTTGGACGTGATGGAAAAATTGCGTTTGTCCGTTCAGGATGGTGACAATAAAACACGTATCGCGCTGCAAGATCAGTTGGATAAAATGACCAAGCAGTTGGCGGATCATCAGAAAGGTTCTTTGGATACTTTGCAAAAACAGTTTGGGCAGAGCGCGCAGATCATAGAAGATGTGACGAAAAAATTAACAAAACTGGATGAGACCAATAAACAGGTGGTGAGTTTTGCCGAGCAGATGAAAAGTCTGGAAAATATCCTGAAGAATCCAAAGCAACGAGGTATTTTAGGTGAGTATTTTTTGGAGACGCTGCTTGGTAATGTTTTGGCTCCGGGACAGTATAAAATGCAGTATGCTTTTAAAAATGGTGAGATCGTGGACGCGGCAATTTACTTCAAGGACAAAATTATTCCGGTGGATGCAAAATTTTCTCTGGAGAAGTACAACATGATCATGCAGGAAAATGATAAATCCAAACGTGAACAGTTGGAGAAAGAGTTTAAAGTTGATTTGAAGAATCGTATTGATGAGACTTCCAAGTATATTCGTCCGGCGGAAGATACTACCGACTTTGCTTTTATGTTTATGCCGGCTGAGGGTATCTACTATAATCTGCTGATTTATAATGTTGGTACGGTTGAAGTGAACACTCAGGATTTGATTGAGTATGCGTTTAAAAAGCATGTGATCATTGTTTCTCCGACTTCCTTCTTTGCTTATCTTGAAACAGTTTTACAAGGGCTCAAGGCGTTAAAAATGGAGGAGTCCGTAAAAGAGATTATCGTGAGAGTGGGACAGTTGAGCCGCCACTTGAATAGTTACGAGGAGTTTATGAAAAAATTGGGCAATAATATCTCCACGACCGTGAACACTTATAACCATGCTACTGCGGAATTTAAGAAGATCGATAAGGATGTTTATAAACTGACAGATGGAGTTGAAGGTGGAAAGACAGCGCTGGATTTGGTGGATCGTCCACTTTTGGACTAGGTTCGGGCACTCCTTTTTGGCTTATTTTTGCTTTTTCACGGTTTTACGCTGGTTTGACTTTTTTGATGATTTTGCCTAAACTGCGGACGCTTTAGGCTCTTAATTCTCTTTTCCCTGTGCCCACAAAACCTGTTTCTAAAAAAACTCCAACTTCCAAGAAAACAACAACTGCAAAGACGACTGTAAAAAAGGCGCCATCTTCTGCTAAAACCAAGGCTTCCGCAAAAACAACAACTCCTAAGGCGAAAGCGACGGCAGCGAAAAAAGTGGCTGAAAAAGAGATACCAAAGAAGGAGTTAGAGAAAAAAATTGAGCCTACTAAAGTTGAACAAAAAACTGCTCCGGTTGCGCAGCAAAAGCCTACGACTGCGCCTCAGCAGAAAGCAAACGTGGCAGCGACGTCTCCAAAAGATGAACAGGCAAAGGAAGACGAACTTTTTGGCTCTTTGGAAGAACCTCAGGAGCCACAAGGTCAGGCCGAGGTTTATGATGAATTGATTGCCCGTGAAACTGAGCGTGAAATTATCCGCAGCCAGCGTAAACAGATGGCTGGTAAGGATACAAAGAGAGATGCGAGAAAATATGTTCCACAACAAAAAACCGGTCCGATTTTGGATCGTGTGATTGAGATTCCGGAAGTTATTTCCGTGAAAGAGTTTGCTGAGAAAACCGGTCTTGGAGCGGCGAAAGTTATCGGTGAACTTATGAAAAATGGTGTGCTGGCGAACATTAACCAGCAGATTGACTACGATACCGCACAGATTATTGCCGATGATTTTCATGTAAAGATTAAGAAGAAGGTTACAGCGGCATCCGCTGA
>JADZCU010000080.1 GCA_020851415.1 Candidatus Peregrinibacteria bacterium
GCACACGTAATTGTCGTAGACAAAGACGCCTGCAAACTTTACGAACTATACCAGGCTTCCTTGGAATCAAACGGTTGGAATGCAGCCTCAGCCGCAATTTTTGATCTCACATCAAACGCGCTACGTCCGGAAGGCTGGACATCTGCCGACGCAGCAGGACTACCAATTTTCGCAGGACTAGTACGTTATGACGAAGTAAATGCCGGAACAATGAATCACGCCCTACGCGTAACCTTCAGCGATACGCAAATGGGCTACATTCATCCGGCGGTTCACCATGCCTCAGACAACACCGACGCTTATGCACCTCCGATGGGATTACGTCTACGCCTCAAAGCTGACTTCGACACATCTTCCTATACAGGACAGTCCAAAGTTATTCTGGAAACCATGAAAAAATACGGATTAATGGTTGCAGATAACGGCAGTAACTGGTTTGTTACCGGAGCTTCAGATTTAGGTTGGAACGATGATGATTTGAATCAATTAAAAGAGGTTCCAGGCTCCGCCTTTGAAGTAGTTGATACTGGGACCATAATCAACGGCTAACAAAAATAAGTGGCAATGCTATGATGAAAAAATAAAAAGGCCGGATATAGTCTGGCCTTTTTTGTGTTTGCGATTTTGGAAAACAAAATCACTCAAACCACCCTCTATTCGGATTAAACGTCCAGAGAATATTGCCAGTACTGATATCAAAAGCCACCACGCCGCCCTGTTTAAATTTCAGCATAAGTGAGTCTTTAACACGCTCAGCGCTAAATTCATCTTTGATAAAAAACATACTGGTAAAGGTGTCATTGGGGTTAGTACGCATCTTAGGTAAAAGTTTATCCTCGTTCACAGTCCAGGCCACACCTTTATCTTTATGAACAAGAGTGACCATTTTCGGTGACAAATCACGGGCATCAACCTGATGGAGTATGAGCACGACATCACTATCCTGATAAAGAATTTCTCCGTTTAGAAAAGCCACGTCAGTTGCAACTTGTGTAGCTGTAATAACAGGACGCTCAGCATTTGCTCCATTGCGTTTTTCAAACTCGTCAGAATATACGGAATCCACATATTGATCTTTGTTTTGTCCCTCAACAGCCGACATGACCAGAGCTTTTATTCCCTTAACAAGGTGCAGCTCCTTACGGTCCGCCCCCCTCAGAACCCATCCGGTGGTTTCCTTGGACATATCATCATATTTGTTTACATAAAGCCAATTTTTCAACTCATACGTCGAAGCCGCCAGACGATCAAATTCGGGATAATATTCAAAACTACTGCCATCAAGTGTTTTAATACTTATGTGCTTATAAAACAGTTTATCGTCAAAAAACTGCATTCTATATACGCCACTTTTTAACTCAGGAAACTTATCAACAAATCCTTGTAAATTCAAAACCTCCTTGCTGGTAGTTGTATCAAGTACACGCAAATCAGGTGACTCGTTAGACATCACATCGCCAACAGACCAGATTGAATCACCCAAGGCAAAAACATGAAAAGAAGGTGCTTTGCTTCCATACATATTTTTTGTACGCTCTAAAACTTCACCCTTTGGCGCATCGTAAACATAACTGTATGTCTTATTAAAAAGCGACTCGGTGCTGATACTGTGTCGCCCTGGAGTAGAAACCTCTGAAGTAAAATAAAACGAATCATCCATTATAAAATAAAGTTTCCCTGCATTTTCTCCGGCAGGGATTATTGTCCCGTCGGCAAAATTTCCATGTATGGCTTTTGGATTTAGATCAGCAGCAAAGAAGCCATCGTAAACAAAGAATCCGATCACAAAAACCGGAGCCAAACTGAAAAACAAAGCGATGAAAAGACCTATGTTTGAACTCTTGGTAATGTTTGAGTTAATGGTGTTTGCAACCGGATTAAGCGGCCCACCAAGACTTACCGATTGCCGTTGCGCATCAGAAAAAACTATAGGATCAGACTTATTCGGATCGAAGGGCATTGAAGAAAATTAAGATGCAAGAATTGCGTCAGACGGTTTTGCCGGATCATAAAGAATACCAACCTGGTCTCCGGGGCGGGGAATACCGACGCGTGAAACAGTTGCTGAGATAAGAGCATGAACACCAGGTTTTATCTCAACTTCCATCTTAATAAAAGGATTATTATTCACGGTTATTCCCGTATCTTGAACGCCAACAATTGTAGCAACTGCCTTAACGCCAATCTGCATCAGGCGTTTCTTTTTACCCGCATTATCAATCGCATTTTTAATAAGCGGAGAAAAAGCGGCAAGCATAATCACCACCATAAAAGCGATAAAAACTATCGGTAACAACGCAGTAATTGCCGGATTATTCATTAAGGTCGATGGACTCGTAGAAGCAAATATTGCAAATGCAGCACCACCAACTCCAAGAGCGATTGAGAGTATAAAAGCGATTTTTTGTAGTTTTTCCATATTCAAATAAAGAGTTATCAAAATTTATCGACAACTCTTTATACACCGTGAAACGGTACTTTGTAAAATTTGAAGCCAAAATTTAACTCACCAGACTGATAGCATTACCCTTCTGTGCAGCACGTCCGGTTCGGCCAATACGATGAACATAATCTTCGTAGTTTGCAGGCAGGTCGTAATTGATAACGTGACTTACATTATCAATATCCAGACCGCGGGCTGCAACATCTGTCGCCACCAGGATTTTTACCTTACCATCTTTGAAAGATCGTAGTGCTCGTAAACGGTAACTTTGAGATTTATCACCATGAATTGAATCCACAGGGAACCCCACAGCATGAAGAGTTTTTGAGATCTTTTCCACACCATGTTTAGTGCGGCCGAATACGAGAACACGTTTGAATTCAGGTTTTTTCAGTAATCCAACCAGAACTTCCATTTTCTGACCGGCACTTGGTACTCGAATAACTTCCTGTTCTACGTTTGCGGCTGTTTGGCGTTGTACAACAGAAACAGTCACCGGATTTGTGAGGAAGTCATGAATTAAAGCTTCAACATCTTTCTTCATGGTAGCCGAAAAACATATGTTCTGGCGTTGCTTTGGAAGTCTGCTGAAAATGTGACGGATATCATGGATAAAACCCATGTCTACCATACGATCAGCCTCATCCAGAACAACATTCTGAAAACGATCCAAATGAAGAAGTTTACGCTCGTTCAAATCGATAATGCGTCCCGGAGTACCAATCAAAAAGTTAAATGGAGTTTTGATACGGCGAGCCTGTTGGCGAATATCCATACCGCCGATACAAAGAAGTCCCCAAAGATTAAGACCCTGGGCAAACTCACGAAGTTCATCATGAATCTGAACAGCAAGTTCACGAGTTGGAGCTAAAATCAAAACCTTCTGGTTTCTGTCAGCCAACAGTTTATTGATCAATGGAAGAAGAAAAGCCGCTGTTTTACCTGTACCGGTGTTAGCGAGCCCAATAACATCTCTTCCCTGAAGAAGCGTTGGAATTGTTTGATCCTGAATTGGAGTAGGGGTTTTATAACCCTTTTTCTCGATATTGTGGATAACACGCTGATCAAGCGCAAAATCACGGAATTGGTGCTTAATAACATGTTCAGCTACCGGAGATTCAGATTCTGACTTAGCCTTGCTGATAAGCTGGTTAATATTCAGATTACTGCCGGAAAACCTGGCACGATGAGCACTTGGATTTTTACCCTGAAATTTTTTACGGAAGGATCTGAACGGCTTACCATTGCCTTTAAACCCACCACTAGTTTGAGATTTTGCCTTATACATAAGAAAAATTAAATCTGTATAAATATAGAAGAAAATTGAAAAAAGTCAAGGGTATAAATCAGGAATTGTCTAATTGATGCAAAAAGCGCCGTTACGCACATCAAACTTCATAAAATCAACTCACCAAAACACCCTGCTTTCAGAAGATTCTTTTATAAGGTTAATTCTGTTGGAAGGAAATATGAAAAATATCGTAGAGTACATAATACTTTTCACCGTAAGTCAGTTGATCATTGAGCCAAAATCCAGTAAAGTACACAAAGATTTATTTTTAATCCAAAAGCAAAAATGAACAAGTTGTCAGCAAGTTTTTTAGCAATGATGTTATTGGTAGTAATTAGTGCATGCTCAGGTCCTGAAACAACTCCAACTCCAGCCACACCGCCATCAGCAACCACACAAACCCCTCCTCCTGCTACTACGCCTACCTCAACCACTGAATCTGCCACTGAAACTCAAACAACCACCCAGGCCACCACAGAATCAACCCCCAGTGAGTCATCAACCCCAATTGTTATTGCGGACGGCACATACACAACAAAAGGTAACTACCGCAGCCCGGCTCAATCTGAAGACGTAGAATTTAGCTTCACCATCAAGGCAAATACAGTTGAATCAGTGGAACTGACAAAAGGCTCCACCATACCAAACAGTCAGAAATTCCAGGGTTTGTTCATGGAAGGCATCAAAAAAGAGATCATCGGCAAGAAACTTTCAGAAATCGGAACCTTTGACCGCGTAAACGGCTCATCACTCACTCCAAAAGGTTTCAACCAGGCAATGACCGAGCTTAAACAAAAAGCCTAATGTGGTTTGACCAAAATCGTGAACTTCTTGGCTCATCGCTAAGAATAACTTTTGAACTGGAAGACCAAGAACAGGCAGATCTCCTGTTTCAAAGTTGCTGGCAAAAAATCGAGTATTTTCATAAGAAATACTCACGTTTTATCAGTGATAACACCCTTTCTGCTATCAACAGCCACCTTGATGAGTGGCAGCCGATAGACAAGGAAACATTCGATTTAATCAAAAAAGTCCTAAAGTTGAGTGAAAAATATTCCCTCAACTTTAGTTTGGCAGTAAAGAAAACGCTGGAAAACATAGGTTACGACCAAAACTACAGTTTCCAGCCCAAGGAAAATATAAATCCCAATCGAAACGAGGCAAAAATCCTGTTAAAAGAACCGGATCAACTATTCATAAATAGTACCATAGAATTTGGTGGATTCGGCAAAGGTTATGCACTTGATCTTGCTGCTGAAACACTTATGCCTTACGTGAAAAATGTTTGTCTGGATTTCGGCGGAGACCTTTTTGCAAAAGGCAAAAATCCATCGGGTGAATCATGGAAAATAGCATTGGAAAGTCCGTTCAGTCTGGACGAAGCTATTGGAACTGTAGTACTAGATGGTGAATTTTTAACCGCATCAAATACCTTAAAGCGCAGCTGGGGAAAAGATAAAAAGCTGCATCACCTCATCGATGTGAAAAATCAAAAACCCGCAGATTATTGGGCCGGCAGCTATATTGTAGCTGATTCAGGTATGGTCGCAGATTACCTGGCCACCGCACTTTTTTGCACAAGCCCTCAAGATCTGGAAAAAGTTGGGGATAAAATAAATGATTGCAAATTTATGTTGGCAGGTAACGACAGGTCGCTGTTTCAGCACAATTTCAAAGCGGACCTTTTTTGATCTTCGCGGAAAATCAATCGGCAGCAAGAGTAACCTCAAAAACTATCTGTTCTCCATCGCGGCGGACAGAAATATTACCCTTATGCTGATCGATAATTTTTTTCACAATATTCAAGCCAATACCAAGATGGGGCTTCCCTTTATTATATTGTCTGCCTTTATCAGCTCTATAAAATCGTTCAAAGAAAAGTTCATGTTCATCGGTAAGTTTTTTTGACGGAGAGTTTTTTATAAACCAGAAAATCTGTCCATCTTTTTTCCCCATTTCTATAAAAATCGTGCTGCCTTCAATACTATAAGTAATAGCATTATCCAAGAGATTGATAATAACCTGTTTGAATTTATTGGCATCAACATGTGCCTTTGCCATGCCAGTAAGTTCAACGGTAAGTTTCCGCTCTTGCAGGTATGCTTCAAAGTCTTCAACAACTTCATCACTCAAATGATGAAGGTCGGTTTCCTTTTTATTCAAACTCATTTGACCCGCCTCAAGCTTGGCCAGTGAGGTCATCTCCTTTACCAGATAAATCATACGTTCATTCTCCCGTTTAATTTTTTGATGAATCTCTTTCTCTTTTTCCGGAGCAAAAACTTTGTCATCCAACCCTTCCAGATAACCTTTTATGGATGTTAGCGGCGTACGAAGTTCGTGTGATATATCAATAAAAAAATCACGTCGTATATTTTCCTGTTTCTCAATTTTTTGAATAAGAAGATTATAAATATTTGCCAGGTCATCAATTTCATCTTCATTCCCGTGTGAAACAGAAGTCACAATGTTATGATCGCGATAATCATGCATCGAAGTCTGAAGGCCGTGAATCCTGCGCAAAAGAAACTTGTTGAGCAGGAAACCCAAAACAGCAGCAATAAGCATGCTTATCATGCCCGCCATAATCAGGGAATCAATTGAAGTTCGCAAAAATTTCTGTTCAGGCGTTTCAATCTCATTTTCCAAAATAAATATTTTGGCGTCATTTGAACGAATTGTCCGGAAAAAATTTTTGACCCCACGCCCCTCATTTCCGGGTTTCCCACCATTTTGCATTTGTTCCCACTCCTGATTTTTTTCGTCAATAAAACGATTGAAATGTAACTCAAAATTCCAGTGCAAAAGCAGAAAACTGGTGACCACCACCACCAGAATCAGAAGGAAAAAACTGAGAGTTAATTTGGCCTGAAGCTTCATAACCTATTGCAGACAAAGTTTAAAACCAGACTCGCGAACCGTTTGTATAAATACGGGATTTTTTGGATCTTTTTCAACTTTCCTTCGTAAATTCTTGATATGAGTATCCAGCGTTCGGTCGTTAATGAAGTCATGATACCCCAAAGTTCTCATCAGTTCATCGCGGGATACGACAAAATCTTTGTTTTGATAAAGTTTTTCCAAAATACGGTACTCGTTCGGGGTTAATTTCATTGGTTTCCCCTTTTTAAGGGCGCTTTTCTGTTCAAACGAAATGGTCACATCGCCAATCTGAGTGTGTGAACTTTTTACCAATGTTTTTTCCGAACGTCGAATCAGCGAATGGATTCTCGCCATAAGTTCGCGTGGGCCAAACGGCTTGGTAATATAATCGTCTGCCCCCATTTCAATACCCAGAACAATATCCGATTCATCATTCCGCGCACTCACCATAAGGACAGGCACATCGCTCTTTTCACGTATGGATTTCACAAATTCAGGACCGGAAATCCCCGGGAGCATCCAATCCAGTAAAATCAGATCGAAATGTTGTTTCGAAAACTGGTCCATGCCGGATTCACCATCCTCTGTGTGTACCAGCTCCATTCCGTCTTTTAAAGCATATGCTGAAATTGTTTCCGCAATAGCTGGTTCATCGTCAATGAGAAGTATTCTTTTGAAGGTCTGCATAGTGCGTAATGATATATGCTATAGTCGAATGTAAAGTAAAATAGGGCTCCGGACAAGGACTGTCCGGAGCCGCTCCCGATGCTCCTATCGCTGTAACCCAACAGCAGTAGCATCCTTTGCCCCAAAACCCTTTCCACCTTTATGCATGAAGAACAGAGGTTTTTCTTCATGTGACTGGATCTTTTTCACAGTTTCAGCATCATCTGAACTAAGAGTTATTTTGACACCATTTTCAAGATTTTCATGAGTCATCTGAATTTTGCTGTCTTCAGGAATTTTGTCTTCCCTGCGTTCCGGACGATTCTGAAGTTTCTCTACTGTATCAGCATCAGTTGAGGTCATGGTGATCACCACTCCCTTATCGGTCTTTTCAATCTTGCGATCGACTTTTAAGTCAAACTTCTCCATTTTATGCTTCATGCCGTGCATAAATGGACGTGGCGGCCTTCCGTCACTATCCTGAATCTTTTTGACGGTATCGGCGTCAGTTGAAGTGATAGTCAATTGAACGCCATTCTCAATATTAACACTTTCAAACTGCACCTTTGCCTCCTCAGGATGCTTTTCATCTTTACGTTCACCTCGTTCCTGAATTTTCTTTACAATATCAGGATCGGTTGATGTCATTTTTACTACGATGCCATTTTCAATCTTCTCTACGGTTCGATCTACCTTCTTGAACATATCGGGACGTGATCGGTGTTCAGAACTTTCGGTCGAGCTGCCGCGAGTCTGTGCCAGATCTTCCGGATTGGTAGTCGCAGCGGGAGTCTGTGCCATAGCCGTGCCAAGCATAGCAACAGTGGAAACTCCAGCCACAAATCCCAATACAGAATTCATGGTCTTTTTTACTTTAGCTTGCATGTATCTATTTGGTTAAATTATAGTAGGCGCGTTGTTGTAATTGCGCAGAAACGATTGGCCAATCTGTTTTTGCGTATCCATAATAAACTCATGTTCTGAAGATAGATCAAAACATGAGTGAAGATAGCGTGAAGAAATCCGTCTCTCCAATTATTTTCTTCTATAGCAGCTCACTTTAAGCTTAGCTGTAAGCTCATTACAGTGAATGCTCTCAATATCTGTCTGTTTCCGGTCAATACTCCAAAAAAGAGGAGTCATCTGTATCAATAAGGAAATCAGGTGTGAATCAGGATGCAAAGCTATCGTCAAAATTTCTTCTTTTACCAAAACAAGATGATCAAAAGTAACATCGGTTTTATCTTTTGATTTCAGCCCGATAATTTCATAAAGCTCACGCAAATGATCTTTGTGAGCTCTAACCATGACAAACATTCCATCTTTTGAAAGAACCCTTTCAATCTCTTTTTGATCAAACGGTGAAAAAATTGAAAGAATCAGATCAAAAAATCCATCCTTCATACTCAGACCAAAAGAGTTGTTAATGGAAAAAAAACTCTGCTTATACTTTTTCGCGCAAAACCTTATAGCCTCCTTGGAAACATCGGACCCATAGTTCATTACAGAGCCTACGCCTCGAGAAATAGCATCCAAATAAAAAGCCGTTCCACAACCAATCTCCAAAAAATTCTCAATGCGCTGGCCGCAACCGTTCAAATACTCAACAATCCATTCAACCAGAAAATCATAAATGCCCGTACTAAGCAGTTCATTCCTGGCCAGAACCATCTCCTTACTATCACCAGGATGTAGACTGTTCTTTTCATTTACAGGAACAAGATTCACATAACCCTCCTTGGAAATATCAAAACAATGCTTCTTTCGGCAAATGAACGAGGAGTTAATCAACTCAAAATCGGAATCACAATGAGGGCACTTATAAGCTTTCCAGAAATCAGTAGGTGGCATAATGGTCGCATCCTATTACATTAACGTTAATAATTCAACAAACCCTGCGACTATGCTAGAATCGCTCTGTTTTTACTAACACAAAAAATATGCCTGACCTTTTCACTGAAGTAACACGAACCGGCTACGTACAACGCCTCTCAAAATCTCTTGGCGGAATCATTATCGGCTTAATACTCTTTGTTGGCTCATTCGTAGTACTTTGGAATAACGAAGGCAGCATAGATTATTCAGAAATAGCCAAAACAGCCACAGAGGTAAGTTCGACCAAAGAAGTCACGGACCCCGCTCTCAAAGATAAGCTGTTGGTAACAAACGGCGCTCTCACAACAACGGAAAAACTCACAGCACAGTATTTAAAACCCGCAAACTACCTGGCGCTCAGTACTACGGTAGAAATGTATGCCTGGGTGGAGGAAGCAAAATCAAACACAGAATCCGAAGTTGGAGGATCTGAAAAAACCACCACCACCTACACATATAAAAAAGACTGGACCCAAAACCCTGAAGACTCTTCAAGATTCAGAATCCCCGAAGGCCACACCAACGACGCCTTAACATTTGAAAGCACAGAAACCCAGGCACAAAGTGGGAGCATTGGCGTATTCACCGTAGACATGCGTGGATTGACACTGCCAGCACTCAAAAAATTAACCCTGAATTCAGAAAATACAGAACTACCCCAAGGAGCCAAATTAATGACAACAAACGGAACTTCAACCACTCAAACACAGCAGGGGACTCAACAGGTAACGCAAACCGCAACCACCGCCCAAATATCCGGAGACAATTTTATATTCATCAGCAAAAACCAAAACACCACCTACGATCAACCCCAGGTAGGTGACATCAGAATCAGCTACTCAATGTTGCCAAACAACACAAACGTCACCCTCTTCGGAAAACTCACCGACAAAACTTTTGGCCCGTATCTGGATAAAAACTCCTCAAGATTCTACCAGGCCTTCGAAGGAACAAAAGAGGATGCAATTGTTTCACTCCACCAGTCATATGTAGCCAGCAAATGGATCGTACGCGTGCTTGGTTTCCTCATGATGTGGATTGGTTTAGGCATGATTCTTGGACCACTCAGCGTCTTGGTGGACGTACTCCCTTTACTTGGCAGCATCAGCAAATCAGTGGTCGGCATGATAACTTTTGTTGTGTCACTGGTTTTGAGTACAGTCACAATTCTCATTTCAATGATTTTCCATAACGTCATTGCACTCATATTTGCAGTGCTGATAATTGGGGGAATCACCTACACAATTCTCGGCAACAAAAAAGCTGCCAGCATAGCAGCGCCGCCACACCCTCCATCAGCCTGATAACCCACTATGATTTCTCTAAGCCCAACCGGAATTATGTTGGCTATAATGGGGATATTATTTATTATTCCAACCCTCGGAGTAATCGTTTATAAAATGCTTTTTCGAATTGGGTGTAAGCAAGCCCAGGGCAAAGTCATCCGCATAGAAAAAGGCTTTGATGAAGAACAGGGGCTCACTTCAATAAATCCAATCATCGAATTCATGACCTTTAAAGGAGAGAAAAAAGAGCTAAAAACAGGCATCAGCTACGGGATGAAATACATGCCAAATCTCCACGATTCGGTAAAAATTTATTACAAAACAAACGACCCAACCAAAGCACAAATGGTAAGTAAAGGCCTCTGGGAAGTATCCGGCATTCTCATCGTAACGGGTTTTTTTCTTCTCCTGCTCGGCATCTTCATTAATTAATGAAGATGCACTTATACGTATTGAGTTTAGTCATTGCCATCCCCAACAGCAGAATCCTCATCTTCAACTTCCGTAATTCCAGCCATCTCCTCTTGAGTCCTGGTTATCTTGATGGTTGCCCCAGTATGTCCGCCGGAAGTAACAGTTGGCGTGGTATTTTGGCATCCGCTTAACACAATAATCAATGCAGCCGCAGCTAAATATTTTTTCATAAAAGTCTCATAAGAAAATTTCGCCGGCATTCTATTCTGCCTTCAGGAGTTTTTCAATCTCCAATCTTGTTTGTGGCTTCACCTTACCCCAAAGCGCCACAAAAGGATGAATCGCAATCCCGCCTCGTGAATGAAACTCGCCATACACCTGGATATAACGTGGTTTCATCAGCTGAAACAAATCTTTCGTAATACGATTCGTGACATCTTCATGAAACTCACCATGATTACGAAAACTAAACAAATACATTTTCAAACTCTTACTCTCCACGCACAATTTATCCGGAACATACCGAATAATAAACTTTCCCCAATCCGGTTGCCCGGTGACAGGACAAAGTGAAGTAAACTCGTTACAGTGAAGGTTAATTACATACAAATTATCCGGATGTTGATTCACAAAACTCTCCAGAATTTCCGGAGCCGGTTTATCAAAAACATAGTGAGATTTCTTGCCCAATACCTGAAGTTTTTTTGCAGATTTCATAAAAATTCGTCAAAATTTATTAAACAATTGCGGATAATTTTTCCCATTCTTCCCGAGAATACAAAGGATCAATGAGCCCATTCTTCATAAAAGCCTCGATTCGTTCATTACAGCTTCCGCATTTGGTACATGGCCGCGCGCCCCCTTCATAACAGGTCCAAGTTTGCTCGAAAGGCACTTTCAGTTCGTTACCCCTGGCCACTATCCCGGTTTTACTCACATTCAAAAAAGGGGTATGCAAACGGAAATCAACATCATTGGCCAGACTTAAAGTTTTTTGTTGTGCCTCAATAAAATCCGGTCTGCAATCCGGATAAATAAAATGATCCCCGGCGTGAACACCCAACCCCAACCCATGAACACCTTTAGAAATGGCGTATCCCGCTGCAACATTGATAAAAATCGCATTACGATTCGGCACAATCGTCTGTTTCATATTTTCCTCCTCATAATGTCCATGGGGAGTATCAATAGAGTTACTGGTCAAAGAACTACCCTGCAGAAGCTCATTTAAGTTACTAATATCAATCACACGGTGCGGTAAATTCAAAGTTTCACAGATTTTCACCGCACAAGCGATCTCTTTCCTATGTCGTTGAGCATAATCAAAAGTCACCGCCTCAACCACTTCATGCTCCCTTCGTAAATCATAAAGCGCAGTCGCAGAATCCAATCCACCCGATAAAATAAACAAAATTTTCATGTTGCCCTGGTATTTCCAAATAAATAAATCTGTAATCTTGGAGTAAAATGATACCCTCTTTTTTCACAGTACTTAAGCAAATCTTTATACTTTTGTGACATCGCTTCAACACTTGTCCCCTCGGGCATTATATAAACTTTCGTCCGAAGGGTGTCCACACCGGAGTTCTTGATAAAATCATCAATCAACTTTTCGCTCTTCTTACTCACATACACAAACTTCAAAACCGAGTTTGGGTACAGGTGAACTTTATACGGCTTATTACCGCTGTCTGCAAGCTTTGGAGAAATAGTAAAAGTAACGCGCCTCCCTTTAATAAAAGATTTCATAGCAGGTAAAAGCGGCATACTGCCGTTTGTCTCAAACTCAATTTCCATGTCGTCAAACAACTTGAAAGAAAGCAACTCCGCCAATTGAGCCTGCTGCAAAAGCGGTTCACCTCCCGTCACTACAATATTGCCAACACCGCTGCCGCGGGTAAGTGAGGCAATCTTTCTCAAAACCCAGTCAAAACCTCTGGCTTTATAGTCGGTCAAACCTTTTTTCCAAGTATAAGGCGTATCGCACCATACACATTGCAAATTACAGATCCCCAGTCTCAAGAAAACAGAGGGAGTCCCAATTTTAGAACCCTCCCCCTGCACACTCTTGAAAATTTCAGAAATAAACAATTGCTCAGACATAACTACGATTATTGTACTAGCCGGCCAACAAAGTCAGCGTCACCTTCGTTGCTTTTTCAGTGGCACTCAACTCAGTTTCGCTGCACATAAGCACCATGCTCGATGTTCCATCGGAGTAGGTAGTGGTGGCATAAGTATCCTCTCTTCGAAGCTCATCCTTTGCAGTCCATTTGGCATCAGTAAAAAGTTTCGCCTGAGTCGCACAAGCCTGATCAACAGTTTCGTTCGTAATATAAACCAAAGCCTTATTTTTCCCCATTTCCTTGTTTTCTACATTTCGCGCCGACCCGGGAACACTCACATTGGCAATAGTAGCCGCAGCCCCACATCCGGATACCAACATAATCGTTAGAACACCTAATCCCAAAACAACCTTTCTCATATGTGTGAAAATAAAAAATAGAGAGCAGCCACATACTACTCTCTATTTTTTCATGGTAAAGGTTGTCTTACTCCGTAACTATTATTGGAGCCAGATCATTGTTGAAATGAACAGTTCTGTAACCACATTGATAAGGTGTGCATTAGGTGAGTATTGTGCGCCCAATACCTGACCTACATTATCCTTAAGCACGCTTGCCGGTAAACGATCAACCAGGTATACGATTCGAGCAACTTCCTCTCGAGTAATCAAATCAAAAGGTCTAAAACTATAGACAGTTTTTGGATGCAAATACTCTTTCAATAATTTAGAACGAGTGTCTTTATCCAGATTTCCTGACAAAGTAATCCCCTTAGCTTTCTGATAAACTTTTACAGCATCAGCAAGTTCCTGATCATAGGTACTATTAATTCTTCCAACATAGTAATCCAACTGCATCATAATAGATTTCAGATTCTCAACATCCTTGCCTGTGTCCTTAAAGCTGAGTAATCGGGGGAATTCAAACAACGTACCAACCTGACCCTTGAGAGGGAAAATAAATTCATAAGTGTTGACCAGACTTTCATTTTTGGCAAAAGCAACAGCTTTATAAAACCAATCATAAGAAGCAACATCCACGAATTTTACACCTTTGTTATAACCTTCAAGATCCACACCCTTGGCACTAAGGATCATCTGAAGAGCCTCAGCTTTTACAATGTGATCATTAGGTTTAAGAAGGGATAATTTTTTTGAATTTATCGATTGTCCTTTAATAAGTCCAAGTTTGGCGGCTCTCAGAAGATAAGGCGCATTTGGGTCTTTTGCAGATACATCATCATACAGTTTAGAATACTTGGCAGTACCAAGGTCAAACATAACCAGAACTATCTTGGAAAGTTCAGCCTTTGTTACAGGCAAGTATTTACCGAATACTGTTTTGGAATAGCCATCAATAGCACATTTTTTGTACAAGTTTTCAGCGTACAAACTTTCCACTCCGGCGCTAAGATCCGAATATGACATTGCAATACTGCCCACGGCGAAAAAGCCAATATTAAAGCCTACAAGCAGCTAAATACACTATCGTGAAAACTTCCTTCCTCGCTTCCCTCGCTTTTTTGAATAACCATTTCTGCGCCCCTTGTCACGTCTTCCGCCCTTTTTATTCTTCCCGTTCGAGAAATTATTCTGAAACCATCGAGGATCAACTTCTGTAACATTTCTCGCAAATCGTTTGGTCGTTTCCACAATTTCCGTAGCCACAATCCATTGTGGATACCTGCTATAAAAAAGTGAACTCGGATGAATACTAATCCGATCAACATTCTTGGAAGTATAGTTCCCAAAACGATTTCTTTCACACAAATTCTGGACAAAGCCACCCGCAATAGATTTCAAAATACCCAAATTATTAATCTCAGAATCCTGCTGCAAAAACTCGGGATCAAGCATCGCATTCAATTGCGCCAAATGAGGATTAAAAATCTCCCCATAAAATTTATCCAAAGTTTCAATCAACTGTTGATACACTTCCTTCGCTTTTTCCAAAGTTTGAAAATCCAAATAATGGCTCTTACAATACGCTTCACGGTCAACAGGATCCTGAATCGCAAAAACTTTTTTCCAAACAAATAAATACGTTAAAAGATCAGAATAAAAAGAGTCTGCACTTCTATAGTTCTCATAACTTTTTCTATGAATCAGTTTCTTCCCAGTAAAAATTGGCTTCTTCGATTGCATCCCCGGTCCTGGCATCCCCAGTTTCTGAAAATATCTCCGCATTTTATCTGAACTTTCCTCTTCGCCAAAAGGCCTTATAAAGGCATCTTTAGAAGATAAAAACGAAGAAATAACAGCAACTTCAGCCACACAGCCATACTCTTCAGCGGTAAGCAGCATACGTGAGATCTTAGGATCCAAAGGCAAATGAGCCATCTTCACTCCAAGCTCCGTCAGCCTTTCATTCCTATCAAGTGCCCCCAATGTACGCAAAGTACTCAACGCCTGTTCAAAAGTGTCATGATTCGGCGGATCCATAAA
>JADZCU010000081.1 GCA_020851415.1 Candidatus Peregrinibacteria bacterium
CACACTCCTCAATCGTTGACGGCCTCTCCACCATGGTCATGGAAGGCAACATGGTCAAAGTAGTCGCCTGGTACGACAACGAATGGGGTTATTCCTGCCGCGTCATCGACATGGCACGCATGGTGGCAAAGAGCCTTTAAAAATCACCATCAGCACATAGGGCTCCTGATATTTTTCAGTAAATACGTGGCAAAACTGTGACAAAACGAGTGAAAAGTTTTGCCAGTTTTAAAATATTTGCTTTCCGGAACACGGTTTCAAGCACTTTTTGAGCAGTCTTTGTCGTATTTAAATAGATTTCCACTTGTTCAAGCCAATCTTGCATAAATAAACATAAGGATTACACTCAAAATACCTCTCGCATAGTACACTTCATTCTGGACACAACACAAAAACACATCACATAAAAACCGTTAAATTATGGATTATGGCTAGATATTATGGAAAATTTGATGCAAAGGCATATTGGGCAACAAAACCTTTGTGTACTATCTGCAAAAATCATAAGGTAAAAAACGGAACAATTTGTTACCAATGCAAAAAAACTATGGACCAAGAACCATCAACAACCACGAATAAATCTGAGCCATCAACAACAGAGAAGGAACAAAAAGTCTCACAAATAAAATTTGATAAAAATTTTATCAAACGACTTCTTGAAAAGTTGAAAATTGGCAATGCCCGCTCTATCCACTTGAACGCAATCCCTGGCCGTTCAGCAACTAGACTGGACTTACTTCAGCTTTCACATGTTGAGCAAAGAATGCCACATGATTTTATACAAACTATTCTAGGCGATGAATCATTCTCTTTTGTAATATCTTACGACAAAATTGATCTTGGCGATATTGATGAAGAAGAAAAAAAGAAACTGGCATTGATATCCAAAAAGCTCAATACGCTTGTAATTGAAAATACAGATAATTTCTTGGAATTTGGTTTAAAAAACTTCGGCTTTGGTTATCCAATTTTAATAAAGAGAGATCGAAATGACCCTGAAAAAATAATAAAAGCCCCATTATTTATTTGGCATCTTGATATTGAACGATCCTATCAAAATAAAAATACCTGGGCTATTAAAAAAGATGAAGATTCACCAATCAAAATAAATGAGCTATTAGTATCGCATTTAGCCAAAGATGAGTCCGTTAAGATAGAAAAATTATCGAAGGAGATACTGGAAGATGGAATTTTAGATAAAGACGAACTTTTAAAATTGACCCAGCATATCTTAAGCCAGCTAAATAATGAAACAGAAAATCTGGAATTAAAAGTTGAAAAATGCCCAGATGCGAAACAAATTGAGGCGATAGCTAATTCAAAACCATGGATTCAATGGAGTGGAATTTTTGGCATGTATAGATCGCAAAACGAAACAATAATTCACGCCACCGAAGAATTACTAGAGAGATTTGATGAATTTGAAAGTGAAAATCTCATTTTAGAGCAATTTCAAACATCCAGTATTTCGGCAGTCGATACTGATCCAAGTAAAGAAGAAATCGTAAATACTTTAACAAAAAATGAGATCAAGCTTATACAAGGCCCTCCTGGAACGGGAAAAAGTCAAAGTATCACAGCTATTGTCTCAAACGCTTTAGCGAATAATGCAAAATGCCTGATTGTTTGCGAGAAAAAAACTGCCCTAGATGTCATTCAGGTAAATTTAGAAAAGATAGGTTTATCAAATTTTGCTGTTGTTATTGATGACGTAAACAAAGATAGAAAAAAATTGATTGAGAAGGCAAGAAACATCAAAGATTCTTCTCCCGATACACAATTTTCTAAGCTAAATTTTGACGAAAAATATAATAAATTCTGCCAATTAAAGAAAGAAATTAATGTGAGGCATGCAGAATCCTTAAAAAGGGTTTTTGGAGACTTCTCATGGAAACAACTAATAGGGCTGTACCTTAGACATTCAAAGTCAGGGGATATCGCACAGCTAGAGCAAAAACTCAGTTACAAAAATCTGAAGTTCAATCATGAAGAATATGCAAAATTTTGTTCCAGTGTAGAAGAATCTGCCTTTTTGTATGGTGATCTCGCAAAAGATTCAGAAGAAATATTTGGAGCACTAAATAAGGATATATTTACTAAGGAGTACAAATGGGCAACTCATGGTGATATAAAAAAAGAGACAGCTGAATTTGTAGAAATTCTGGAAGTGTTAAACGCCTTTCATGCTGAAGCAAGTGAAGTGGATTATGCAATAAAGGATGTCTCTATTTTTTCTCCCGAATCAGTAGATCAATCTGCAAAACTAATTGATAAAATCATAGAAATTTTGAAAGAGCTTTTGTTATTGTACGAAAAGGGCTCAAAGTTAGCTGGAGATCAATATGACGAAATTACTTTTTTACAAAATTTGAAATATAGTTTTTTATCGATTTTTAGTGCTAAAAATAAGGACATTAACAGCACAAGAAGAAAAATACCTGAACTTACAGCTAGTTTAGTAAAAGATATTCAGGAAATTAATAAATTCAATTTCGAGGGTCTAAAGATTAAAAAATTTGAAGAATATCAAACATTATCTGAACTCAAAAATGACTGTAATAGTAGTTTAGAAAACGCTGAACAGATCAAAAAATCCATCAAAAGACTGAAAAATACTTCAAAGCAAATTGAATCTTTTGAAAAAAAGTTATCCAATATAGAAAAAAATGGACTATACGATTTTCAACTGAAAAATTTTGTTGAGCTAGAAAACTTCGAGAAAGTAACGGAACTGTATTCTATTCTAAAAACAAAAATAGGAAAATTAGAGGACAATTTGGATTCTTACGAGAGCTTTCACAATTGGCAATTTTTTTGCAGTAATAAGGCTAAATTTGAATTGGAAATCTTTTCCACACTTAAAATTTTCCCAACCGAAAATTGGAAGAGTATTTTTATCGCTTGGTACTATCGTGGCGCATTATTAAATTTTGAAGCAAACACAGAAAATGGTTTTCATAAATCAGATTCAAAATTACAACAATTAAGCACTGTGTATAGCGAACTAGAAAAGCAACAAATTCAACAAATAAAGTCTGTTTGGGGCAATAATAGAAATTATCAATTATCAAGAATCAATTTCAATTTTAATACGCTATATAATTTACGAAAAAACAATGCCGGTCCAAAAAATTCTTTAAGAAAAATTATAGAAAAGGACTTTGAATTATTTACTTCTCTGTTCCCAGTCATTTTAACTAACCCTATATCAGCAAATGCTATTTTGCCTCTTGAACAAGGTCTTTTTAATATTGTTGTCTTTGATGAAGCTAGCCAGCTTAGAATATCAGATACATTTACAAGTCTAATCAGAGGACAATACAAAATAATTGCTGGAGATGAACATCAAATGCCCCCGTCAAACTATTTCCAAAGTAATGCAGAATTACTAGAGACAGATGAGGAAGAAGATGAAGATGTATCTAATCAGGCAGACGAGCAGGCGGTACTTGCGGAGAGCGAATCGTTGCTCCAATACGCCTCTGATTTACAAAACATAAACAAATCATATTTGGACTTTCATTATCGATCAAAACATCCCGCTCTAATTGATTTTTCAAATAATGCTTTCTATGGAGGCAATCTAGTACCTTTTCCAGCACAAGAAGTTTATAAGCCAATTGAATTTCGAGCCATAAATGGACGATATGAAACAAGAACAAATCCTGAAGAAGTTGCTGAAATATTAAAAATAATTGAAAATGAAATACATCCTGATCACAACGGCAAATATCCTTCCATAGGAATAGCTACTTTCAATATCAATCAACGAAATCTAATTACAGAATCCTTAAATGCGGCGGCAGAAAATAGCGCGACTTTTGCAAATAAATTGCAGGAATTAAGAGAAAGAGGTTTATTTGTAAAAAACCTTGAAAATATCCAAGGTGATGAAAAAGACATCATTATTATTTCAACAACATACGGTATAAAACCTGATGGAAAGTTTTCACAAAATTTCGCTCGACTAAACAGAATCGAAGGATACAAATTATTGAATGTACTCATTACTAGAGCAAAAGATAAACTTTACGTATGTACTTCAATACCCCGAGAAAAATATCTCGCTTATCAAGAAATAATTAGAAATGAAGGGAATAACAAAAAAGGAATATTGTATGCTTATCTAGCTTATGCGGAAGCCGTTTCAAATAACGATTCTAATTCAGCGGAAAGTATATTAAAGACGTTAAAGGAGCAAAGTTTTGAAAAACCGCGTGTAATTTCAAGTTCAGATGGCATATCAGAATCACCTTTTGAGGAAGAAGTCTATGATCTTTTAACAGATGAATTTGGAAAAGAAAATATAATCCAACAACACAAGATTGGCGGTTTTCGACTAGATTTCATTATCAAAACCAAATCTAAGGATATTGTATTAGAATGCGACGGCAAGGCTTACCATTCGTCAGAAGAAGCCTATGCTTATGATATGTACAGACAAAAGGAACTAGAAAACATGGGCTTCATTGTTTATCGTATCTGGTCAACAAATTGGTTTCAGGACAAAGAAAGTGAAATGCAAAAACTGAAAAGATATGTGGAAACAATAGAATAATAATCTTAGCCAATAATTATATGAACGAAATTATATGCCCACATTGTAAAAAAGCTTTCAAAGTCGATGAAGCTGGATTTGCTGACATCCTTAAACAAGTTAGGGATAAACAGTTTGATAAAGAATTGCATGAGCGCTTAGAAATAGCAGAAAGAGAAAAAACCAATGCCGTTAAACTTACCGAATCAAACCTTAAAAACACATTACAAGGGGAATTAGCAAAGAAGGATAAAGAATTGGCAGAGTTAAAAGCCGAAAAAGATCGTAATCTTGCGGAGCAATTAGCAAAAAAGGAGGCAGAACTTGCTACAATGAGATCAAAACTTGATAAAGCAGAAGTAGAACAAAAACTCACTGTCACAGAAGCGGTCAAAAAAATTGAAAAAGAACGTGATGAACTGGCCGGGGATCTGAAAAGCAAAGCACATGAAATGCAGCTTCGCGAAGTTTCCTTGAAAGACAAGTATGAGACAGAATTGAAATCAAAAGATGAGATTATTGAACGTTACAAGGATATGAAGTTAAAGCTCAGCACTAAAATGGTTGGTGAGACTTTAGAGCAACATTGTGAAGTTGAATTTAACAAGCTAAGGGCTACCGCTTTCCAGAATGCTTATTTCGAAAAAGACAATGATTCCAAGACCGGAAGCAAGGGTGATTATATCTATCGAGAAACTGACGAAGCAGGTAATGAAATCATTTCAATCATGTTCGAAATGAAAAATGAAGGTGATGAAACTGCCACGAAAAAACGAAATGAAGATTTTTTACGCGAACTGGATAAAGATCGTACTGAAAAGAAATGTGAATATGCTGTTCTCGTTTCACTTTTGGAGGTTGAAAACGAACTTTACAATACCGGTATTGTTGATGTTTCTCACAAATATCCCAAAATGTATGTTATCCGCCCTCAATTTTTCATCCCTATTATAACGCTCTTACGTAATGCCGCGATGAGCTCACTCAAATACAAAGCCGAGCTAGCTTTAGTTAGAAATCAAAATATCGATATTACTACTTTTGAGGACAATATAAACAAATTCAAAGAAGGATTCGCAAAAAATTATGATCTCGCTAGCCGCAAATTTAAAACTGCGATTGATGAAATAGACAAAACTATTGATCACCTTCAAAAAACGAAAGATGCTCTATTATCGTCAGAAAACAATCTTCGTCTTGCTAATAACAAAGCAGAAGACTTAACCATCAAAAAATTAACACGAGGAAATCCCACAATGACCGCTAAATTTGAAGAACTTTCTGATGAGACAGAATAGAGAGTTTTCGGTCGGGGCAATTACCCCTTTAATTCTCCTCTGCACGCCATCCAAAACGGAAAAAGAAATTTGAAAATTTTTAAAACAACTGACTTTCGTCGGAAAAGAAAAGAAATACATCGGCATTAACCCAAGATGAGCTTTATAAGAGACAGGAGTCCAAGTAAAATAAGCCCATATCTCTGAATTAAAGGCCCTATGTTCAGCCCACAAAAACACCGTGCCATTCCAACCGTAATGGCCACACAGCATCCTGACAACGCCGGAACACCATTTTGGCACAACGATCCATTCATTGGCGATCAACACGAGACTCAGGAAATGTACGAAAATTTCAAACACGTCGGTTGCGATGAATACATGTGGGACTGGGAAGGCAAATTCGCCGACGAAGCAATGGTAGAAAAACTCATGGGACAATATTTAGATTTCTTCAAAAAACAACAAGTCGGAAAAGATATTTTCATCACTGTTCGCGTTCCAAACGTCTGGGAAGAAAAATCTTTCAAACTCGCCCGTGCCTACATGAGCGTACTCTCAGGAGCTGATTTAACGCATACCCTAGGCCTCAACTCCCCTCCTGTTTTCGAGTTTATTCTGCCAATGACCAAACGCGCAGACCAACTGATCCACATTCAAGACACCTTCCAAAAAACTGCCAAACTCAAACAAGAAATTTTTGGTGATTCAGATTCCACACCGGCGAAAAAATCTAAATCAAAAAATAAAGAGGAAGGATACATCCACATCATTCCCCTCTTTGAGAGCGTCGACGACCTCGCCGACTGTGGAAAACTTTTGGAGGAGTATCTCTCCATGCACCAAAAACTCTTTAAAAAACTTCCGGTTAACCAACGCACCTTCATTGCTCGCTCCGACCCGGCACTCAATGCCGGATTTGTTCCGGCGGTACTCGCAACCCGCATGGCACTGCGCGAATTCTATCGCATCGCCAAAAAATACAAAACACCTATCTACCCAATTATCGGAACCGGATCACTCCCCTTCCGCGGCGGTGTAAATCCTGAAA